>NZ_JARCHA010000010.1:0-318140 GCF_048957895.1 Paraburkholderia sp. A1RI_3L | reverse complement strand
CAATGGCGAAAAAGGCTGCGTCGTGCCTTTCTGGTATTCGACAGACGGCGGGAAAACCTTTCATTCCAAGGTGTACATGGATCACAGCTTCAACGCGTTTGAAGACTCGAAAGACTATACGGTGGCAGCGACCAAAGACAAGTTGTATGTAGCAAAAAAATATCAATATCGAATGGACCTTCCCGAATATGATTTAAGCGTTAGCGAATATCCCCTTAATCCCGCCGTAGACCTTAACAAGCCATATCCCCCAGGCTTTCATTCAGATAGTGCATGGCAATCGAAAAAGAAACTGATGCCGGACGGATTGCACACGCCATCCGGACAGGACAGGATCATTTGCGATCCTTCGATCAAGCCGACCAACCCGGATGCCATCCTTGCACCGCAGTGAACGATAGAGTTCACTGCTGAGATCAGATGGTGCGTCAGGAGCGAAGTCTTGAGTATGAAATTTAGCACCATTGGCGTCATTGCTGCCATATCGATATATTCGCTATGTGGTGGATGCGTCCCTTATCCAACTCCCTACGGTGTACTGCCTGTTCCTATTCCAAATCTTATTCATGGCGCTATAGAGGAAAGAGAGAATAATGAAAAATTAATGAAAGAGAGCGAATTACACGGGAAGAGAATAGACGGAAATTGGAATCAGATCTGCAAATCTATCAAAAAAAGGCTGATGCAGGAGATCCGGCGAGTCAGCTTAACATGAGTCGAATCCTAAATCACCAGGCTGATTTATATGCCTCCAATGAAGATTTCATGAGCATTGGTGGCGGAGGAAATAGTGATGCCCGGGAGAGGGAAGCCGAAAGATATCGAATTAATGCTGCGAAGTATTTAAGGTTGGCCATGAACAGCAACTATCCACCCGCATTGACGTATTTTGAATGTAGAAAATACAAAATTGATCGCATGTCCTGGCAGCCAAGTGAAGAAGATGTTGATATATTGATCAGAGCGGCATCAATGGGCGAGGCTCGATCAAAGTATCTGCTGGCCATATATGTTCATCTGTTTGGCATTGGAGAGCAACATCTTCATCAAGATACGGCAAAAGCCTACAAATTGCTGATAGAAGCCTATAAAGGCGGTGATGGTGAAGCTGCAAACGAGATAGTGAACATGGGTGATCCATCTGTCTATCCGGATGAGATTGTAAGGGAGCACGCGGGAGCGGAAAATTTGAAATATAAATATTTCGATGATTATCGAGATAGTGAGCCGGGTAATTTATATGGCATTCCAGTTTCAGCCAGAACGAAGAACCCAGACCCCTGTTCCGACGCTTACAGGAATTAGTCTTTCTCTTTAAAGTGTGAAAATTCAAATGAACCCCCCCGTATGCCTCGGCGATCCAACCACGCACGGCGGCGTCGTCAAAACCGCGTCGTCAACGTTCAATCTCGATGGCAGAAAAGTCGCCCTGTGGCACGACATCGTGTCGTGCCCCCAGCACGGCGATAACCCGATCATCGAATGCGCGGAGGGCTATAGCGAAGACGGCCGCAAATGGGCCGTCCATCTGTGCCGCACGCAGTGCGGCAGCCAGGTCATCGCCCGCAGCACGGGAATGAACATCGCATGAGCCGGACGTGGGTTATTCCGGACGTGGCCGAGCGCGATTACGACCGGCTGCCGTCGATCTGGTGGTGCGTGGTCGCCTTCATCATCATCCAGACCGCAGGCATTCTCATCACCGTACTGACGTGGGAGCAGGGCAAGCCGGTCATGTCCGGTCTCTTCTTCGTACGCGCCCTGCTGATGCCTCTGCTGGTGTGGGGCGCGGTGTGCGGGATCATCTATTCCGGTTACGAAGATTCCATCGGTTGCGCGGACTGGTGGAATTTCCTGTGCCGCAGCGCGCACGTGGACTGGCGCTACTGGACACAGGCGCATGTCGCCATCGTGCGCAGTATTGCGCTGACGTCCGAGCCGGAACTGGCCGAACGCCTGCTCGGCCTCGAAGGCAGTCCGCCGGCCAATCCAGGCGCGGTTCTGTCGTTGCCGGAAGTGGACGGCGCAGCCGGGGTATCGCGTCTTTCGCTGATCGTCGAGCAACTGCTCACGCCGTTCGTAAGCAGCGTTTCGCGGCTTGCGCAGAACCGGACGGTCGAAGTCATCCTGCAATCGGCGGCGAAGGACGACCTCACCGAACTGCGCACTGTATGGCAGAAGCTGAACCTGCCCGACCTGGTGCAGTTTGGATGGCTGCCCTGCGATGCGGAGCACACCCGTATCGAGACATGGTTCGAAGACGGCTGGAGCGCTGATTTCCGGCTGCTGGTCGCCTGCCAGCTCCACGAGGAAGAAGCGGAACCGTCGTGGTCGGAAGCTGCGGTGGCGATGCTGCTGACCCGACCCAGCGTCATCGACAGCTTCAAGGGAAAGCTGCGGCCACAGGCGCGCCTGTTCCGGCCCATTCCGACGCCCGCCGATTCGGTGGAGGAGTCGCTCGGAACACTGCTGGCTGCTGGACAGACGCCACGCGCGCGAATCCGGAACGGCTGGCTGGGCGGTCTGTCACCGCAGGGCCGTCATGCGGTGACCGGGGCGGTGCGGGAATCGGGCCTCGATCTGCAGGTGCATGACGTGGATTGCGCGACGGGTCGACCCGGACCGGTGAGCCCGCTGCTGCTCCAGGCACTCGCCGCACAGATGGTGGCTCATGGGCAGGGCACCCAACTGGTCGCCGCGCCGGCTGGCCAGAGGCTGACGCTGAATCTCGTCGGCGTAAATCCTTCGCCGGTGCCGGAGGTCGAGCCGCCCTACATGCGCATGCTGAGCCTGTCGGTCACGGCTGGCGTGAGCTGCGTGCTCGTCCTGATGATGTTCCTGCTTGAGGCGGCGGGGGCATCGCCGGCGTGGTTCTGGATGTGCATGCCGGGCTTCTTTCTGATGTTTCTGATCCAGGCCGGTGGTTCGATACTGCGGCGTCGCCTGCTGGAGGACGACTTCCGCCGTGCGCTGTGGCGTTCCGGCGCGCGCGCGTGAGTGAGCGTGAGTGAGCGTGAGTGAGCGTGAGTGAGCGTTAGTGAGCGTTAGTGAGCGTTAGTGAGCGTGACCTGTGGTGGGAGATCGAGCACCGTTGTCGCACCAGGAACACAGCGCCTGCTCCGATCTCGGCCGCTTCGTCCGGGCCGCTTTCCTGCTGTTCCCGCCCCCCGCCGTGCTCAAGCCCTGAAGATCTGCGCCGTTAACGAGGTTACCGGAGCAGTTATCTGACAACTTTAGGACTTGCCGCAGCATGCGCAACATAACGGTTCGAACCAGCCTCCTCGTCGTACTCGTCATCTTCGGCTTGATGATTGTCGTGGGCGGCGTGATGGGCGTCGTCGCGTTGAAGGTGGCGAACGGCAACGCCCAGCGCCTGCACGAGCTCGCCAGCCAGACGATTCTCGCTAACGACGGCTACAAGGACAGCACGCGCACACGGGCCGCGATGGTGCGGGCCTATTCCGCGCTCAAGGAGCAGAACGACACCGCCACGCGCGATTCGGCGCTGCAAAGCGCAAAGAAGACCTTCGACCTTTCCGCGGCGGAAACCCAGGCGCTGCGCCAGGCGCCTGCCATCGAAGGCGTGCCGGACGACCTGAAGCAGCAGCTCGTGGATTCGTCCACGCAGCTCGCCGCGGTGCTCGCGCGCGCTTCGGACGCGCTGCGCAACGGCGACACGGCGGCCTACGCCGACATCAATGGCCGTGACATCACGCCCGCGGGTGCGGCCTATTCGGCGAGCGTCGAGAAGTTTCAGCGCCTTGCGAACCAGCTTTCGCAGGACACGCTCGCGCAAGGCAACGTGACCTACGCGTGGATTGTCGGCATGGTCTTCGTGGGCGTGGGGCTCGCGCTCGCGCTGATCGTCGTGACGCACTTCGCGTTGCGACGCACGGTGTGTGCGCCGCTGGCCGAGGCAGCGGGGTTGCTGGATCGCATGGCGTCCAACGACCTGACCGTGCGTGTGCCCGGGGCCGGCCGCAACGAGATCGGCCAGCTGTTTGCCGCGATGCTGCGCATGCAGTCGGGCCTCTCGCACACGGTGGCCGGCGTGCGCGACAGCTGCGAGGAAATTCACCGCGCGGCGCGCGAGATCGCGGCAGGCAACCTCGACCTGTCGAGCCGCACCGAGCAGCAATCGGCGTCGCTCGAAGAGACGGCAGCCAGCATGGAGCAGCTGACCTCCACGGTGAAGCAGAACGCGGGCAATGCGTCGCAGGCAAGCGCGCTGGCCACGGGCGCCGCGGACCTCGCGCAGCGCGGCGGCGACGTGGTGGGCCGCGCGGTGCGCACCATGAGCGACATCAGCGGCAGCTCGCAGAAAATTGCCGAGATCACCGGCATGATCGACAGCATCGCGTTTCAGACCAACATTCTCGCGTTGAACGCCGCCGTGGAATCCGCGCGCGCGGGCGAGCAGGGACGCGGCTTCGCGGTGGTGGCAGGCGAAGTGCGCGCGCTCGCGCAGCGCAGCGCGAAAGCGGCGCAGGAAATCAAGACGCTGATCGCCCAGTCCATGGACGACGTGCGCAACGGCAACGACCTCGTCACGCAGGCGGGCCAGACGATGAACGAGATCGTGGATGCCGTGCGCAACGTGGCCACCATCATGGGCGAGATCACGACCGCGACGACCGAGCAGACCACGGGCATCGAACAGGTGGGTCTCGCCGTGGGCCAGATGGACCAGGTGACCCAGCAGAACGCGGCGCTCGTGGAAGAGGCCGCCGCCGCGGCGAACGCGCTGGAGCAGCAGGCGCGGTCGATGAGGGAGGCGGTTTCGGCGTTCCGGTTGGTGGGGTAGGGGCTTGGAGTTTCTGGTTCGCCAGCACCTGGCAGCACCTGGCAGCACAGGTGCGAACCAATTCATGAATCTTGAAAGACCTGTTGAACCTGCAAGTCTCAAAGTTGCGGATCATTTATTTATGACGCGCCAGACGAAATATCTAATACCGCAGCGCTCTCGCTAAATAAATCAGACAATTCATGCGGGTATATACCGCATGAAAGATCTATTCCTCTGCTGTTTTGCATCGGGCGGCACAACGCGACTGCAGACGCCGGATGTATTAATTTCGTGTCGTCAAGTTCTCGCCGCTTGACACAAATCAAGCTGGCTATTGCGTGACGCGCGCAAATTTGGGCGACACATGTGAGGCGAGTTCCTTTCGTTGCGATTTCCACAGCCCAACGCCACCCACCTCTTCGCTTACCGAATACAGAACGCCTTACCTGGGAAGAGTGCGCGCCAGACGCATGTCGTCCTTGAGTCGTCGCATACAGGCCGCAAGGTGACTTCGGCCGTCCGGCGGCTTCATTCGTGAATTCGGGGATAGACGGACTTAAAGTTCTGGAGGGACATTATGTTTGAAAGGCAAGCGAGAAACGCGATTTGCGTAGCGGTTACGATTATCCTGGCTGCATGTGGAGGAGGCGGAGGCGTTTCTGCTCCGTCTAATGCAGATCCCCAGGGTATTTGGCTCGGCACGTCGAGCACCGGGCTTTCTGTTTCGACGTTGGTGTTGGAAAACAAGCAGTATTACGCGATCTACTCCTCCGGCAATGTGGTCGAAGGTCTGGTGCAGGGAACACTCTCAGTGAGCGGAAATTCGATTTCGGATAGTTCGGGTGTCGATATTGCCCCTGGCTCGGGTGCCATTCACGCGACCCTTAGCGGCACGGTGTCCGCGAGGCAATCACTTTCGGCTACGGTGACAGAGGGCGGCCAGACAGGGACCATCAATGGGAATTACGACGCCGCCTATGACACGGCGCCAAGCCTCGCTCAAGGTGTAGGCACGTGGACGGGATCGGCCGCAGGTACCGCGGGTACCACGACTATCACCGTGGCGTCCGACGCGACCTTTACGGGCTCGAACGGGCCGTGCACCTTCAGCGGTTCCGTGAAGCCGCGCGCCAGCGGCAAGAACGTGCTGGATGGCACTGTCACGTTCAACGACGCTTCATGTACGGCAGGGGCCGGAGCGACGATGGGATTCGAAGCGTTCTTCTCTGGAAACCAGCTGTTTGCCGCCGGAGTCAATTCAGCGAGAAGCGACGCATTCGTGTTCGTTGGCTCAAAGAGCTAGAGCGTTGTCTACGGCTGGTCGCAAGGGTATCCGGGCGACCAGCAATCGGTCCGCAACCAATACCACACGCGCGAAACACGCCACTCCCGCTTCGAAAAAGCCCTCACCTCCTATCCCACGGCGCCACCCCGCCAAACGCCTCGGCCAGAAAATCGATCATCGCGCGTATCTTCGCGCTGAGATGCCGTCGGCTCGGGTACAGCGCGAGTACGTCGATATCGGGCAAGCGGTACTCCGGCAAGATCTGAACGAGCTTGCCGGCGCGCAGGTCGTTACCCACCAGAAACGTGGGTTGCCAGATCACGCCTTGTCCCGCGAGCGCCGCCGCGCGTGCGGTATCGCCGTTGTTGCTGCGCATGTTGTAGTTGACCTTCACGGCGTGCGCGTGGCCTTTGCTGTCGATGAGCTGCCACTCGTCGCCCGTGGATGCGTACAGGTAGCCGATGCATTGATGCCCGGCGAGGTCGGCTGGCGTTACCGGATGTCCGCACCGCTTCAGGTAATCGGGCGACGCGCAGACGATGTTTCTCGATGTCGCGAGCTTGCGCGCGGCGTGGTTCGTCGAGCCCGTGCGGGAGATGCGAATGGCGAGGTCGTAGCCTTCATCGACGATATCGACCACGCGGTCAATCAGCGCAACGTCGAGTTCGACGCGCGGATACCTGCGCATGAACTCGGGCCACAGCGGCGCCAGATGCAGAATGCCGAAGCTCACGGGCGCGTTGATGCGCAGCCGTCCGCGCGGTTCCACCGACGCCGACGACACGAGCCCTTCTGTTTCCACCACGTCGTCGAGAATCGATTTGCAGCGCGCGTAAAGCGTTTCTCCGCCTTCGGTGAGCGAGAGTCTGCGCGAGGTGCGATTGATGAGACGGGTGCCGAGATGCGCTTCCAGTTCGTTCACGTAGCGCGTCACGTTGGCGGGCGAGGTTTCGAGCGCATCGGCTGCGCGCGTGAAGCTGCCGCGGCTGACTACAGTCACGAAGACTTCATAGGCGCGCAGTCGGTCCATATCCGTCTCCGATCATTCAAGGATGCTGAATGATATACCCACGTTTTATGCCTTCTTGCGCCGGTTGCCCACGCCTATAGTGCTGCTCACCGGCCGGGGCATGGGGCTCCTGCCAGCACACTGCAGCAGGAGATGAACATGCAACGCTTGACAGGAAAAGTCGCCATCGTGACCGGCGCCAGCGCGGGAATTGGTCGTGCCACGGCGAAACTGTTCGCCGCGGAAGGCGCAAAGGTGGTGGTGGCGGCGCGCCGCGAATCCGAACTCGAAACGCTGGTTGACGAGATTGCCCGCGAAGACGGCGAGGCCGCGTTTCTCGCGGGCGACGTGCAGTCCGAGGACTTCGCCAAAGCACTGGTCGAACTCGCCGTGAGCCGCTTCGGTCGCCTCGACATCGCCTATAACAACGCCGGCACGCTGGGCGAAATGGGCCCGACCACGGGGGTGTCCGAGGCGGGCTGGTCCGCCACGCTCGCCACCAATCTGACGAGCGCCTTCCTCGGCGCGAAGCATCAGATTCCGCAGATGGTGAAGCAGGGCGGCGGATCGGTCATCTTCACGTCCACCTTTGTGGGCTATTCGTTCGCGTTTCCGGGTACTGCGGCCTACGCGGCGAGCAAGTCCGGCTTGATCGGCCTTACGCAGGCGCTTGCAGCGGAGTACGGACCGCAAGGCGTGCGCGTCAATGCCGTACTGCCCGGTGCCGTGGATACGCCGATGTACCGCGGCATGAACGACACCGCCGAGTCGCAGGCCTTCGTGACGGGGTTGCATGCACTCAAGCGCGTGGCACGGCCGGAGGAGCTGGCGCGCTCGGTGCTTTATCTCGCGTCCGACGATTCGTCGTTCGTGACCGGTACCGCTTCGCTCGTGGATGGCGGCGTGTCGATTACGCGGACCTGATACGCGCTTCGCGATATCGATTGGGGGCTTCTGCGTTTGCTTATGTCTCTGCCTCTGCTTTGCCTTGCTGCGCAGCGCCCCGCCTCGCAGTGTCCTTTATCCCATCGCCACGATCACATGCGCCTGAATCTTGCCGGCCACCGGGCCGTTGCCGTAGCGGTCGGCAAGGGCCTGGGCGGCGCGCTGCGTAGCGAACTGAAGCAGACCGGCGTCGCGTGCCTCGATTTCGTTGCGCAGCGGCGTGCCTTCGCAATAAGCGATGGCGACGTCGTGTGCCGAGGCCGCGCAACTCAGCTTCTCGTGCGTCTCGATCTGGATCGTGGTGAACCCGGCTCGACTCAAGTCGTCGCGAATCAGCGCGACGTCGTGATAGCCGTGCGGCGTGCGGGCGAGAAACCGCGGCGGGTCGTGCGGAAACACGGCAGCGAGTGCGCGCGTGATCTCGTCGGCGAAGGCGTTTTCTTCGATGCGGTCCCACACGTTGAAGACGAACCGACCGCGAGGCTTGAGTACGCGACGCGCCTCGGCGTAGCCCGCTGCGCGATCGGGAAAGAACATCGCGCCGAACTGGCAGCAGACCGCGTCGAACGCGGCCTCTTCGAACGGCAGGTGAAGTGCGTCGGCCTGCTTCCACTCGATGCGGCTGTCGGCGCCCTGCCGCCCGGCGGCATAGTCGAGCATGGGCTGGTTGAGGTCGGTCACGACATAGCGTGTGGTTGCGTCCAGCCTGGGCGCAAGCGCGCGCGTGACCGCGCCGCTGCCCGCCGCCGTTTCGAGCACCGAGCGAGGCGAGGCAGCCGCGACAAGCGCGGCCAGGTCGGCGGCGTAACCCTCGAAAATGAGCGGCACCATCAGCGTGTCGTAGAACTTCGGGATGGAGCCTGAAAACACCTTGTCGCGCTCGGTCATGACGCCTCCTGTGAAGGCTTTCGATGATGCCGTCGAGCATGCGCTGTGGCGCGGGCATGGGCGGCCCATGCGCTATGGTGGGCGCCCGCATGGGGCGCGTCAATTTGGGTTTTGGAGCTGGGTTTTGGCGCGGTGCCGCGGCGGGCGCGGCGGCGCGAGCCTGACCTGCGCTCGCGAGTCGACATGTCCCTGCACGGCGTGCGGCCGTGCAGGGACGGCGGGAGAGGGCGTTAGCGGTCTGCGCTGTCGCCGGAGTCCTCAGCTTGCATGAGCGCGTTATCCGACGTGACGAACATGCCGTTGGCAGTGGCCGTCGCGAAGACGATGGCTCGCGTGCCCATCACGTAGTAGGCCGTGCCGCTCACGGGCGTGGCCGAACCGGTATTGAGCGCGAAGCTCGCCGAGGCGCTCGTCAGAATGAACGGCGCCGAGCTGGCCTGCGTCCAGGTGGCGGCTGTGAGCGTGGGCGTCGCGGTGGGCGTGTTCTTCGCTGCGAAGTCGAAGTCGAACTCGCCCTGAACCGATGTGGGCGCCGACATGGCCCATCCCGACCCGCTCGGCACGATGCATTCGCCCAGCATGCCGCCGCCTACGCCAGGCACGAAGCCGCTCAGACGAACCGGCTGGCCTGCGGCGCAGGTGACGCCCGCGCTGTTGCTCGTCGCCGTGGGGACCGCCACGCCGTTCCACACGGGCGCTGCGCCGCTCGCGGCCAGCACCGCCGAGAAGTTCGTCAACACGTTGGTCCCCGTGTTCACGCCGCCGCCTTGCATCGAAAACGCGCTGCCGCCTGTTACGAGCGCGCTCGACACGGTGCCCAGCTTGCCGGCCAGTTGCCAGGTCTGCGTGCCGTTCGTGATGGTCAGCTTGATAAGGCTGCCGCGAATGTTGCCCTTCACGTTGCCGTCGGTGGAGGTGATGGTGCCGTCGCTTGCAACCGTGAGCGCGGTGTCGGCGAAAACCGCTGCCGGCGTGACGTTCGTGGGTGCGCTCGTGATGCTGGCCGCTGTCAGCTTTGTGCCAAGTCCGGTTTCGGCCACGAGCGCCTGAAGCTGATACGCGCCGGCCGGCACCACGGATGAGGCCGCTTCCACGGCGTCGCCCGTGGAGAGTTGCGGGCCGAACACGTCGTCGGAGCTGATGGCTTGCTGAAGCGTGGTGAGCGCTGTCGTGCAATTGCCGCCGAGTGCGGCGGCGGCCGAGGCGAGCGTCGTCGAATTGCCTGAGGTCAGGTTCGACGCCGCGGCGATGGCAGCGGCAAGGTTCGTTGTCGAGGTGATCGTGGTGGACGGGGTGCAGAGATTGTCCCCCACGGCCTTGATCGCCGATGCAATGACGAGAATGTCGCCGCGATAGGTGCGCAGCGTCGTGCGATAGCTGCTGTGCGTCAAGGCCGCGTACGAGCCGCCGTTCACCTGCGCGTAGACGGCGAGCGCGGACGTGGTGACGGGCGTGATGTCGAGGTCGGGCAACTCGTTCGCGCTGAGCTTGCCGGCTGCCACGATAGTGGCGCCGGAGCCCAGGTAGCTGGAGAGCACGAGCGAGGTTTGATTCGGATCGGTCGCGTTCGCGAAGATGGGCGCGGCGGTGGAGGGCACGTTCACGCTGCCCGTGAATGTGCCGTCGGCGCCTGCCGTCACAGTGCCGATGACGGTTGCGCCCGAGTCGCCTTGCGGCGCGCCGGACGTAAAGACGATGCGCGCGTTCGCAATCGGGCTGTCGATGGCCGCGCCGCTCAGCGCCGCCGCTGCAACGGGCGTGGGGTTCGACGCGGTCGTTCCGCTGCTGCCGCCACCGCCACCGCCACCGCCGCCGCAGGCGGCAAGCACGGCCATGGATGCCGCGACGGGCAGCCAGATCAGGCGTCGAGCAATGTCGCCAGACGGCGATTGAAAACGCAAACGATTGCGTAAGCCTGCGCACTGCAGGGTCTTGATCATGGAGTCATCCTCCTTGTTATGGATACCCTGGGTAACGGCACCCTTTTTTAGAACTTCAATTAGTGGGACGAATAAAGATCGCGAGGCAGCTATCGCTACTGCGGGATACAAGGCCACGCGCATTTCCGGCAAGTTGCCGTTCATTTCGCACAAGGTTTTCTGCGCCGCTGCTGTCGATTCCCGTCCGCCCCGTTCGTCGTCGTAAGAAACCGATGCGAACCTGACGAGTACCCGACAAACACCCGACCCGCACCCGACCCGCACCCGACCCGCACCCGACCCGCACCCGACCCAAGGGAGGCTCCATGCCGCAGCAAAACGAGCAACCGGTTTCCAGCGCGACCGGTTCCAACCCCGACCCCCGGCGCTACCGCTGGACCATCGTGATCGCCGGCGCCGTCATGACCTGCGTCGCGATTGGCGCAATGTTCTCGCTCGCCATCTTTCTTGCGCCCATCACCGCCGACACGGGCTGGTCGCGCGCCGGTATTTCGAGCGGCATGACGCTCAACTTCCTCGTGATGGGCGTAAGCGGTTTCGGCTGGGGCGCGCTCAGCGACCGGCTCGGCGCGCGGCCCGTGGTGCTGGCGGGCGCGGGATTGCTGGGACTGGCGCTCACGCTCGCCAGCCGCGCCCAGTCGCTCATGCAGTTTCAACTGGCTTACGGCGTGCTGGTCGGCATGGCCGCAAGCGCGTTCTTCGCGCCGATGATGGCCGCTACCGCGGCGTGGTTCGACCGGCAGCGCAGCCTCGCGGTCTCGCTCGTATCCGCCGGCATGGGCGTGGCGCCGATGACCATTTCGCCGCTTGCCCGCTGGCTGGTGTCGGCCTACGACTGGCGCACGGCCATGTTGCTGATCGGCGTGCTCGCGTGGGTGACGTTGTTGCCGGCGGCGCTGCTGGTGCGCCGTCCGCCTGCCGTGCCCGCTGCGAGTGCCACGGCAGGCGTGCCGCTCGCCGAGGCCGAAGGCATGCGCGGCCTCGACGCACTACGCACACGCCAGTTCCTCGCACTGGGTCTAACCTACTTCGCCTGCTGTGCCGCGCATTCGGGTCCCATCTTCCACATGGTGAGCTACGCCATGCTCTGCGGCATCACGCCGATGGCGGCGGTGAGCATCTACAGCGTGGAGG
Source organism: Paraburkholderia sp. A1RI_3L (assembly GCF_048957895.1). Classification (NCBI taxonomy): domain Bacteria; kingdom Pseudomonadati; phylum Pseudomonadota; class Betaproteobacteria; order Burkholderiales; family Burkholderiaceae; genus Paraburkholderia; species Paraburkholderia sp. A1RI_3L. Next base: position 306,153 of record NZ_JARCHA010000010.1, on the reverse strand, counting down.
GGCTGGCAGGTCTTGGCGGCCGCCTGTTGCTCGGTGTGCTCGCGGACCGCTTCGGCGTGAAGCCTGTGCTCGTGGCCGGGCTGCTCGTGCAGGCTGTGGTGATCAGTGGTTATCTGTTCGTGCGCCGGCTGGAATCGTTCTATGCGCTCGCGCTGATTTTCGGCGCGGCTTACGGCGGTGTCATGCCGCTTTACGCGGTGCTTGCACGCGAGTACTTCGGAACGCGAATCATCGGGACGGTGCTGGGCGCGGCGACGCTGCTCTCGAGCATCGGCATGGCGCTGGGGCCGGTGGTGGGCGGCTGGATCTTCGACCTCTCCGGGCGCTACACGTGGCTTTATCTCGGCTCGTCGCTGGTGGGGCTGGGAGCTGTGGCTATTGCACTCGTGTTTCCGCCGTTGCCGGACCGCGAGCGGTCGGCGCAGTTTGCATAGCGCTGCGGCGTTGCACAACGACTTGCACGACCCGCGCAGCGGCCGGCCGCCACGCCATTTCCAATGGCCTGGATTTTCGCGCGCTGTGCCGTCCTATCAAGGATTCCCGCAGCTTGAGCCGCTGCCATACCGCGTCGTAGAATCGCTGCACATTGCCCTGGGGGAGCCTCATACGCGCCATGATCCCGCTCATTTCCGTTACGAAGCTCAGCAAGAGTTTTCCCGGCGTGAGGGCGCTTCATGAAGTGCAGTTCGAACTCATGGCCGGCGAGGTGCACGCGCTGATGGGCGAGAACGGCGCGGGCAAATCGACGCTCATGAAGATTCTCGCGGGCGTCTATACCCGCGACAGCGGCGACATGCTCTACGACGGCCAGCCCGTCCACTTTCAAAGTCCACGCGAAGCGCAGGCGCTCGGCATCGGCATCATTCATCAGGAACTCCAACTGATGAATCACCTCACCGTCGCGCAGAACATGTTCATTGGCCGCGAGCCGCGCAAGGGTTTCGGCCTGTTCCTCGACGAAGACCGGCTCAATGCGCAGGCACGCGAAATTCTCGCGCGCATGCATGTGAAGATCGATCCGCGCGCCATTGTCGACACGCTCACGGTCGCGAAGCAGCAGATGGTGGAGATTGCGAAGGCGCTGTCGTTCGATTCGCGCGTGCTCATCATGGACGAACCCACCTCGGCGCTCAACGATGCCGAGATTGCCGAACTCTTTCGCATCATTCACCAGTTGAAGAGCCGCGGCGTGGGCGTGATCTACATTTCCCACAAGATGGACGAACTGAAGCAGATTGCCGACCGCGTCACGGTAATGCGCGACGGCGAATATGTGGCGACCGTGAGCGCGCAGCAAACGAGCGTGGAAACGATCATCGGCATGATGGTGGGCCGCACGCTGACCGACGTGGAGCCGCCCGACAGCGCGGCCAGCAAGGGCCAGGTGGCGCTCGAGGTGAAACGGCTGAATGCCGGCCCGCTCGTGAAAGACGTGAGCTTCACGCTGCATAAGGGCGAGATACTGGGCTTCGCCGGTTTGATGGGCGCGGGCCGTACCGAAGTGGCGCGCGCGGTGTTCGGCGCCGACCCGATAGAGTCCGGCGAGATCGTGGTGAAAGGTGCGAAGGCCACCATCAGGCGGCCCAGCGACGCCGTGCGCCACGGCATCGGTTACCTCTCCGAAGACCGCAAGCGCTTCGGGCTCGCCACCGGCATGGACGTCGAATCGAACATCGTGATGTCGAACCTGCGCAAGTTCCTTGTGTCCGGCTTCTTCCTGCGCCGCGCGCAGATACGCAAGACCGCATCGCATTTCATCCGCCTGCTCGCCATTCGTACGCCTTCGGCCGCGCAGGAAGTGCGGCTGCTTTCGGGCGGCAACCAGCAGAAGGTGGTCATTGCGAAATGGCTGGAGCGCGACTGCGACGTGCTGTTCTTCGACGAACCGACGCGCGGCATCGACGTGGGCGCGAAGACCGAGATCTACAAACTGCTGCGTGCGCTGGCAGCGCAGGGCAAAGCGATCGTGATGATCTCGTCGGAGTTGCCGGAGATTCTGCGTATGAGCGACCGCATCGTCGTGATGTGCGAGGGCCGCATTACCGGCGAACTCTCCGCGAATGAAGCAACGCAGGAGCGCATCATGCAGCTCGCCACCCAGCGCGAAACGTTGAAAGCGGCGTGAGCAAAAAGAACTTCATGAGAGGTCCATGACATGACAGTGCCTACGGAAAGTTCAGCGCTGGGCGACGAGCGGCGGCCAGCGGGGCTGAAGGCGCTCAGGGCGCGTATCTTCGCGCCCGCGGCGCTGCAGAAGATGCTCGCGTTCGCAAGCCTGATCCTGCTGCTGCTGTTCTTCAGCTTCGCGTCGCCGGCCTTCATGCAGATGGACAACATCCTCGGCATTCTGCAGGCCACAGCGGTGAACGGTGTGCTCGCCATTGCCTCCACGTTCGTCATCATCACGGGCGGCATCGATCTTTCCGTGGGCACCTTGATGACCTTCACGGCCGTGATCTGCGGCGTGTTCCTCACGTACTGGCATCTGCCGATGTGGATCGGCGTGCTGGCCGCCATCGGCACGGGCGCACTGTGCGGCACCGTGTCGGGCACGCTCACGGCGAAGATGAAGATTCCGCCGTTCATCGCCACGCTGGGCATGATGCTGTTGTTGAAGGGGCTGTCGCTCGTCATCTCGTCGGACAAGCCCATCTATTTCAACGACACCGAAAACTTCTACATGATCTCGCAGGACTCGCTGATCGGTTATCTGCTGCCGAGCGTGCCCGTGCCGAACGCGGTGCTGATCCTGTTTTTTCTTGCCATCGTGAGTTCCATCACGCTCAATCGCACGGCGCTTGGCCGCTATACATTCGCACTGGGCAGCAACGAGGAAGCGGTGCGCCTCTCGGGCGTGAACGTGGACCGCTGGAAGATCGCGATCTACGGCCTGGGCGGCGCGATTTGCGGCATCGCCGGTTTGCTCATTGCCTCGCGTCTCAATTCGGCGCAGCCCGCGCTCGGGCAGGGCTACGAACTCGAAGCCATTGCGGCGGTGGTGATCGGCGGCACCTCGTTGAGCGGCGGCTCGGGCACGATTCTCGGCACCATCATCGGCGCGTTCATCATGAGCGTGCTGACCAACGGCCTGCGCATCATGTCCGTCGCGCAGGAATGGCAGATCGTGGTGACGGGCCTCATCATCATTCTCGCGGTCTACGCCGACATTCTGCGGCGCAGAAAACGGTGACGCGCGCATCGTTCATCTGAACAAGGAAAAGACTCGAAGATTGGGAGCGGTTCAACGCGCCCACATACGGCTGGAGGTTGATAGTCCACCTTAGGAGGAGATGTCCATGTTGAGAACGAAAAGAAGAGTGATCGGCGTCGTGGCCGGGATCGGCGTGCTCGTTGCAGGAGCGGGCATGGCGCGTGCGGAGGAGCCCTATATTCCGCTCATCTCGAAGGGTTTCCAGCATCAGTTCTGGCAGGCCGTGAAAGCGGGCGCGGAAGAATCGGCGAAGGCGCACAACGTGCGCATCACGTTCGAAGGCCCGGAAACCGAGGCCATGGTGGACAAGCAGATCGACATGCTCTCCGCCGCGCTTGCGAAGAAGCCCCAGGCGCTGGGCATTGCGGCGCTGGACAGCAAGGCCGCGATTCCGCTGCTCAAGCGCGCCCAGGCATCGAAGATTCCCGTGATCGCGTTCGATTCGGGCGTGGATAGCGACATCCCGCTCACCACCTGCGCAACGGACAACCTCGCGGCCGCAGGCCTCGCCGCCGACAAAATGGCCGCGATGATCGGCAATGCCGGTGAAGTGGGCGTGATCGTGCACGACCAGACGAGCCGCACAGGTATCGACCGGCGCGACGGCTTTCTCAACGAGATGAAGGCGAAGCACCCGAACGTGAAGATCGTTTCGGTGCAGTACGGCGGCGGCGACCACTTGAAGTCCGCGGAAATCGCCAAGGCCATGATCGAATCGCATCCGAATCTCAAGGGCATCTTCGGTGCCAACGAAGGGTCGGCGGAGGGCGCGGCCATTGGCGTGAAAGAGTCGGGCAAGAAGCTCGTGCTGATCGGCTACGACTCGGGCAAGGAGCAGAAGGACGACATCAACTCGGGGCTCATGGCGGGTGCCATTACGCAGAACCCGGTCGGGATCGGCAAATGCGTGGTGGACTCCGCCGTGAAGGCGCTGAAGGGCGAGAAGCTGCCGAAGAAGGTGGACACCGGCTTCTACTGGTACGACAAGAGCAACATGAGCGACCCGAAGATCGCCGCGGTGCTCTACGACTGATCGCCTTCGCTGAACAGGCGGCACGAGAGGAAGGGCGGCTCGCCCTTCCTTTCCTTCGAATGGCACGCCATCCGCATCCGCCCCGTGCGGCGGCTTGCGGCTGATCGACTACTGCGGTTGTTGCGGAGAATGCCCAGATGACGACGATTACACGGCTGTCCGTGCGGGACATCCGCTTTCCGACTTCGCGCTCGCTCGACGGCTCCGACGCGATGAACGCGGCGCCCGACTATTCGGCCGCTTACGTCATGCTCGAAACCGATTCGACGCAAGGCTTCATCGGGCACGGACTCACCTTCACGATCGGGCGTGGCAACGAAATCTGCGTCAGTGCCGTGCAGGCGCTGGCGCCGTTGATTGTCGGCAAGTCGCTCGAACAGCTTGCGGCGAACATGGGCGCGTTCTGGCGCGAGTTCACCTCGGACAGCCAGTTGCGATGGATCGGCCCGGACAAGGGCGCCATTCATCTGGCCACGGCGGCCGTGGTGAATGCCGTGTGGGACCTGTGGGCGAAGGCCGAAGGCAAGCCCGTGTGGAAGCTGCTGGTCGACATGCGCCCCGAGGAACTCGTGCGTTGCCTCGACTTCCGTTACGTGACCGATGCGATCACGCCGCACGAGGCCATCGCGCTCTTGCATCGCCATGCCGCGACGAAAGGCGAGCGCGAACAGGAGATGCTCGCGCACGGCTATCCCGCGTACACCACGTCCGCAGGGTGGCTGGGCTACGACGACGACAAGATCAGGCGGCTTGCGCGCGAAGGCATTGCGCAGGGCTGGACGCACTTCAAGCAGAAGGTGGGCGGCAATATCGAAGAAGACGTGCGGCGCGCGCGCATTCTGCGCGAAGAAATAGGCGAGCGCTGCAAGCTGATGATGGACGCAAACCAGGTGTGGGACGTCGATGAAGCCGTGACGAACATGCGGCGCCTGGCCGAATTCGACCCGTGGTGGATCGAAGAGCCCACGAGCCCCGACGACATTCTCGGCCACGCGGCCATTCGCCGGCGCATTGCGCCCATTGGCGTGGCCACCGGCGAGCACTGCCATAACCGTGTGATGTTCAAGCAACTGCTGCAGGCACAGGCCATCGATTTCTGCCAGGTGGACAGCTGCCGCCTGGGTGGCCTGAACGAAGTGATCGTCGTGCTGCTCATGGCCGCGAAATACGGCGTGCCCGTGTGTCCGCATGCGGGCGGCGTGGGGTTGTGCGAGTACGTGCAGCACATATCGCTCTTCGACTACATCTGCGTGTCGGCGTCGCTGGAAAACCGCGTGCTCGAATATGTAGACCATCTGCACGAGCATTTCGTCGACCCGGTGGTGATCCGCAATGGCCGTTATGTGCCGCCGCAGCGGCCGGGCTACGGCATCGAGATGCACGCGGCGTCGCTCGAGCGGCATCGGTTTCCGGATGGGCCTGTGTGGCAGGCGTAAGTGGGGTTGCCGGGCTTACCTGCTTGAACGGCCGCTTGAATCCGCCGGGGTGTCGGCACCAAACCGCTCCACCACGAAATCGATAAAACTGCGGAGCTTCGGCGACGTCTGCCGCTCGCGCAAATACAGCAGATTGAGCGGCCTTTCAGGCGCCGGAAAGGCCGGCAGCACTTCGACCATGCGCTTTGCGCGGATATCGTCGCCCACCAGAATGCTGGGCAGCATGGCGATGCCGAGGCCGCCCAGCACGGCGCGGCGCAACGCCTCGGCGTTGTCGATCCTGAGCTTGCCGTCGATGGCCCGCTCATCTGCCCGTCTGGTCCGTGAAAGATCCATTCGGGCTGGGTGGCGTGCCATTCCGAGCGCGGCGGGAACGCGTAGGTCAGACATTGATGCGAGGCTAGCAACTCAGGCGTGGAGGGCGCGCCATTCGCTTCGAGATAGGCGGGCGATGCGCAAAGCACCAGCCGATATGAGGCGAGAGGACGCGCCACCACATCGGGATTGCGCAGCGTGCCGATGCGAATGGCCGCTTCGAAACCATCGTCGATCAGGTCTGAAAGCGCGTCTGTCGCCACGATATCCAGCTTCACTTCGGGATAGCGGCTGCAATAGTCCGCCATGGCGGGAATCAGGCATTCGTTGCTGAAGACCACGGGCGCCGTCACGCGCAGGCGTCCACGCGGCGTCGCGAGATGGTCGAGCGCAAGGCGTTCCGAGTCGTCCACGAGCCCCAGAATTTCGACGCACCGCTCGTAATACGCCTGGCCGAACGCGCTCACCTGCTGCTTGCGCGTGGTGCGGTGAATCAGCCGCGTGCCGAGCCGCGCCTCCAGCGCCTGAAGATGATTGCCGACCATGGTCGGCGACAGATCGCAGGCCACAGCAGCCCCCGTGAGGCTGCCGGTTTCGACCACGCGCACGAAGACGGTCATCGCTTTGAGAAGGTCCATTGCCCCATATTAGTGGGTTCTGTTGCAAGCTGCCCTGCGTTTATCCAGCCGCACTACGGGAATAGAGTGGCCGTGCACGATGAGCGGATCGCCCGGTCCGCCTCGTTTTTTGCGCAGACCACGATGCAGAGAGATCTCAACTCGTTCAACCCGTCACCACGGCTCGCCTTGCTCGCGACGAGCCTCGGCTTCGTCATCATCTGTCTCGACGTGACGGTCGTGAACGTCGCGCTTGCGCGCATTCGCGAGAGCCTTGCCGTTGATGCGACCGCGCTCGAATGGGTCGTCAACGCTTATACCCTGGCGTTTGCGAGTCTTCTGCTCAGTGCCGGCGCGCTGGCCGACCGGCTCGGCGCGCGGCGCGTGTTCGTGAGCGGCTTTGCGGTGTTCACGTGTGCGTCCGTGGGATGCGGTTTGTCGTCTGATGCGGCGATGCTCGTCGTCTCGCGCGTGTTGCAGGGCGTGGGCGCGGCGTTGTGCGTGCCGTCGTCGCTGGCGTTGCTGGGCGCTGCGTTTCCCGAGGCGCGGGCGCGCGCCAAGGCCGTGAGCATCTGGGCCGGCACGGCGGCGCTCGCGCTGGGCGCGGGGCCGCTCGTGGGCGGCGTGCTGGTGGACCGTTTCGGCTGGCAGGCCATCTTCCTGATCAACGTGCCGGTTGGCGTGGCCGGTATCTGGCTCACCCTGGCCCATGCGCCGGATACCGTTCGCCAGGCCGCGCGCCGCATCGATCTGTTGGGGCAGACGCTCGCGGTCGTCACGCTCGCGGCACTCACGTATGCCGTCGTGGAAAGCGGCAGGCTGGGATGGACGAGCTTCACCGTCATGACGGGGCTCATCTGCTCGCTCGCCATGGGCGTGCTTTTTGTGATCGTGGAAGCGCGGCAGGCGCAACCGCTGCTGCCGCTCGCGCTCTTTCGCCATGCCGCAGTCAACGTGAGCGCGCTGACCGGTCTCTCGCTGAACTTCGGTTACTACGGGCTCATGTTCGCCATGAGCCTGTTTTTCCAGAACGTGCGCAACGACACGCCACTCGAAACGGGCCTCGCCTTCCTGCCGATGACCGCGGTCGTCACGGTCGCGAACATCACCTCGGGCGCACTCACCGCGCGCTTTGGATACCGGCTTCCGATGATCGCGGGGCAGGTGCTGGCGGCAGCAGGGTATGGGTCGCTCGTGTTCGTTCACGCGGATAGCGGCGCGCTCGTCGTCTCGCTGCCGTTGCTTGCGGTGGGCGTGGGCGTGGCGCTCGCCGTGCCGTCCATCAACACGGCGGTGTTGGCGCATGTGGGGGCATCTTCGTTCGGCATTGCGTCCGGCGTGTTGAACACCGCGCGTCAGATTGGCGGCGTGCTGGGCGTGGGCGTGTTCGGCTCGCTGACCGGCGTGGCGGCGCGCGAGTGGGTAGGTGGACTGCACGTTGCGGTGGTGCTTGCGGCAGGGGTGACGCTATTCACTGCGGCGATTGCCGCGGTGGCGTTGGGGGTATCGCGGCCAACGGCCCGCGCAGGCGCGTGCGCCACGCGAGCAATTCGCAGCGTGGATTAGGTGCACGACGGCAGCCCCACGGTTGCGACCCGACGCTACGACCGGTCCAGTGTCTTCACCACAAGCGCCGCCGCAGCCGCACGCGTTTCCACATGCAGCTTGCGGAACAGATGTTCGAGGTGCTTGTTCACCGTGCGGGCCGCCATGCCCAGAATGTCGCCGATATCGCGATTGGTCTTGCCTCGCGACACCCATAGCAGCACCTCGGCCTCGCGCGCCGTCAGCCCGAAGCGTGAGACGAGCGCGTCGCGGTGCGCGGCGTCGTCCACTTCAGTCAGGATGACGATCCATTCGCCCTGCTCGGGCGCGGGCGCGACGGTTGCCGAGCGCCGCACGTCGCCCTCCGTGAATTCGTGCACGGCCTTGGTGGGGCACCCGCGCGCGAGCCAGTCTGCGAACCAGCCGCGCAGTGTGGGCGGCAATCGCGGCTGCGAGACGGCCTCGCCGGACGGTTGCCCGTCGCGCGCGCGATAGGCTTCGATCTGACGCGCGGCCAGCGGGCTCTGCCAGCGAATCGTGCCGTCTGCCGCGACGACCAGCGCCGCGCGTGTTTCCAGCGAAAGCGCCGCATTCGCATAGAGCTGCGCGCGCGAGCGTCGCACGTGTGCACCGATGCGCGCGCAGACTTCCTCGGGCCGCACCGGCTTCGTGACGTAGTCGATGCCGCCCACGCGAAAACCACGCACCACATGCTCGCTCTCGGTCAACGCCGTCATGAAGATCACGGGCAGATGCTCGTGCCGGCTGTCCTGCTTCATGCGCGTGCAGGTTTCGAAGCCGTCCATGCTGGGCATCATCGCGTCGAGCAGTACGACGTCGGGCGTCACGCGCGCAAGGCACTTCAATGCCGCCTCGCCGCTCAGCGCGACGAGCACCGCATAGCCGTGCGCCTGCAACGTATCGGAGAGGAATGCCAGGTTGTCGGGCGTGTCGTCCACGATCAGCACGACGGGACGGTTGCCGAGCCACGCGGGCGGATCACCCACGTCGGCGCGAACATCGCTCACGTCATGCAGTGCGGCTGCCGGGCAGTCTGTCGAGTTCATTCTCTAGATCCCTTAGCTGAAAGCGCTCCGCCAGTGCGCGCAGGGCGTCAACCTGCGCGTGCAAGGCAGGGTAAGCGGCACGTGCCGCGTCGAGCTGTTCGACCACGCCCTGCACGTAGCCCACATCGAGGTGTGCGCGTATGCGTTGCAGAACCGGCTCGGGCAGCGCGACCCGTGACTCGGTGCGTACGGGGCCTGCGGCGTCGGCGAGGGCTGGCGCAGGCGAGGCGATCCATTCGATTGCCAGTAGTTGCGCGAGTTTGTCGAGCAGCACGTTCACCTGCAACGGCTTCACGAGATAGCCGGCACAACCGGTGGCGCTGGCGCGTTCGCGGTCGTCGGCGAACGCGTTGGCCGAGAGCAGCACGATAGGCGCGCTCGACAACTGGTTTTCGCCGATGAGCCGGCTCGTCTCGTAGCCGTCCATGAGCGGCATGGAGATGTCCATGATGATGGCGTCCGCCGCGTGCGTGCCGAGCCAGCGCAGCGCGTCGGGGCCGCTTGCTGCTTCGGCCACGTCGAAGCCGAGCGGCGTGAGCAACTGTGCGACGATGCCGCGCTGGTCCGCCAGGTCGTCCACCACGAGAATCGTGCGGCGTGCGCCCGCATAGCCCTGAATGGCGGCGAGTTCGGTGCGCGCGTCTGGCGCGCTGTGCACGGCGGGCGCGAACAGCTTCACTACGAAGCGCGTGCCGCGGCCCACCTCGCTTTCTACTTCGAGGCTGCCGCCCAGCGCATGGGTCAGCAGGCGGCAGATCGTGAGGCCGAGCCCTGCGCCGTGATCGTGCGCGTGCGCCGCTTCACCGCGTTCGAACGGCAGAAAGAGCCGTTCCATTTCGGCGGCGGGAATGCCGGGGCCGGTGTCGACCACTTCGAATTTCAGCGTATCGAGCGCGTGGCTCACGCGCAGCGTGACGGTGCCCGCAGACGTGAAGCGAATGGCATTGCCGATCAGATTGGTGAGGATCTGACCCATGCATTTCTGGTCGGACTTCACGGTGGCAGGTAGCCGCCCGATGGTCTGCACCTCGAACGACAACGCTTTTTCCAGCGCCTGCGGGCGCAGCATGGAGGTGACGTGCGCAACGAAGTCGGTAAGCGGCACTTTCGCGATGTTCAGTTGCAGCTTGCCAGCCTCGATGCGCGCCACGTCGAGCAACCCGTCCACCAGTGCAAGCAGGTGCTCGCCGCTGCGGTGAATCGTGCGCACGGCGTTGTAGCGCAACGGCGAGAGTTCGTCTTTCGCCTGCAGCAGCAATTGCGCGTAGCCGAGAATGCTGTTGAGCGGCGTGCGCAGTTCGTGACTGAGGCCGGAGACATAGCGGCTCTTCGCCTGGTTTGCGGATTCGGCAGCGGCCGTGGCGCGCTTCAGTGCCGCGTCGGTTTTCTGGTGCGCGTCGATTTCCTGCATCAAGAGTTCGTTTTGCCGTTGTGATTCTTCCTGCGTGACGCGACGGCTTTCGCGCTCCAGCACAAACCACCAGGCCGCGATGCAGCCCACGAGCGAAAGCGCAAAGAAGATCTTGAGGAAACTGCCTGCAATGGCTTGCCCCGCAGGTGAATCGGCAGCGGCGAGCGACGTGATGCTCTGCGACCAGATCAGATAAAGCACGCTGGCCAGCACCGTGAGCATCGCGAGCACGAGGCTCGCGTAGTGGATGAGCCGCATTGCAGCCGGCCCGAGCCGTGCACGCGGAAATACGCGGTGCAGGGCGAGATCGACCTGCGTGGCAAGGCGCGCATGCGGCTTGCAGCGGTCGTGGCAGCGCGAGTCGAGCGAACAGCAGAGCGAGCAGATGGTGCCACCGTAAGCGGGGCAATACGCGGTGTCGTCGGGCTCGAAGGTGTTTTCGCAGATCGCGCAGCGCAGCGATGTGGCGTCGCCCGTGGGCTGCGCGGCGCGCGCGAGGTAATAGCGTCCGCGCGTGGCGATGGCGAGTACCGGTGCACAGACAAACGCTACGCCGAACGCGATGAACGACGACATGGCTTCGCCCAGCGCGCCGAACGCGCCGCCGTGGGCCAGCATGCCGACGGCCGCCGCGATCAGCATGGCGCCTACGCCAACCGGGTTGACGTCGTAGAGATGCGCGCGCTTGAACTCGATGTAGCGCGGGCTGTAGCCGAGCGGCTTGTTGATGACGAGATCGGCGAACAGCGCGCCTATCCAGGCAATCGCCACGTTGGCGTACAGCGAGAGCACTTTGCCGATGGCGTCGAACACGCCCATTTCGACGAGCAGCAGCGCAATCATGACGTTGAAGACGAGCCACACCACGCGCCCAGGGTGACTGTGCGTGAGGCGCGCAAAGAAGTTCGACCATGCGAGCGAGCCGGCATACGCGTTCGTCACGTTGATCTTCAACTGCGAAACGATGACGAACAACGTCATGGCCGGCAGCGCCCAGTTGGCGAGGCCCATGCGGTCGAGCAACTGGTGATAGGCCACCAGATACATCTGCGTGGGCTGCGCGGCGTGCGCGATATCGACTTCGTACTGGATCGCGACGAACGCGAGAAAGGCGCCGCCCAGCATCTTGAGCGCGCCGGGCACGATCCAGCCGGGCCCCGCGGAAAGCAGCGCGAGCCACCAGCGCGTGCGGTTCTTTTCGGTAAGCGGCGGCAGGAAGCGCAGGTAGTCCACCTGTTCCCCCACCTGCACGATCAACGCGAACACCACGGTCGCGGCCTGGCCGAACGCGATGAGGCTGAACGCGCGGCCTTGCGGAGCAAAGCCCGCGAAGGTGGTCCATTCGGCGACGAGACCCGGGTGGTGCCACAGCACCGCGGCGTAGGGCAGCACGAACAGCACGAGCCAGAGCGGCTGGGTCCAGCTTTGCAGACGGTTGATGAGCGTGATGCCGAACATCACGATCGGAATCACGACGAGCGAACTCAGCACATACGCGATGGCAAGCGAGATATGCAAGTACAGCTGCAGCGCGAGCGCCATGATCGCGGCTTCGAGCGCGAAAAAAATAAACGTGAAGATCGCGTAGAACAGCGACGTCACGGTGGAGCCGATATAGCCGAAGCCCGCGCCGCGCGTGAGCAGGTCCATGTCCACGCCGTAGCGCGCCGCGTAATAGCTGATGGGCAGGCTCGTCAGATAGATCAGCACCGACACGGCGGCAATGGCCCAGAACGCGTTGGTGAACCCGTAGTTGATGACGAGGCTGCCGCCTATCGCCTCGAGCACCAGAAACGACACCGCGCCAATCGCCGTATTCGCGACGCGCAATTCCGACCAGCGGCGAAACGAGCGCGGCGTGAAGCGCAGTGCGTAGTCTTCGAGCGTTTCGTCGCCGACCCACGCGTTGTAGTCGCGCCGAACCTTGACGATGCGCTGCGTGCCGGGCGTGCGTACTGAACTCTGGTGCATCGGGTGCATCTGGGACATGAGGATGATCCGGATTGGTGCCCCACAGGTGCCGCATGGGCCGGCAAGCGGCGGGAGCCATGCCCGGAGCAAGTTACATTCCAGTGCGATAGCCGGGAATACGTCAATCGACGTATTTCGATCGTCAATTTGGCTTCCTACATTGCGTCCAACCCTCGAAACCCGTCCGCAGCACCTGCGCTGCGGGCCCACGACAAGGAGAACGTGATGTCCGCAGACGATCGAATCGACGACGACGCCAACATGCCCTCGCCGCTGCGCCGGCGCCTGCTGAGCGGCCTCGCCGCGGCCCCGCTCATGGCGCTTGGCCTGCCGCGCACCTCGTTCGCGCAGGTGCCGCCCACGGCCAAGGTGAACACCACCCACCTCGCCGTGACCGACACCACGGTGACCGTCGGCCAGTTGCACTCGGCAACGGGCACGATGGCTATTTCGGAAACGGGCTCCATTCAGGCGGAGCGGCTCGCCATCGAACAGATCAACGCGATGGGCGGCGTGCTGGGGCGCAAGATCCAGATCATCCAGGAAGACGGTGCGTCCGACTGGCCGACCTTCGCGGAGAAGTCGAAGAAGCTGCTCGAAAACGATCATGTGGCGACCGTGTTCGGCTGCTGGACCTCGGCCTCGCGTAAGGCCGTGCTGCCCATCTTCGAGAAGGACAACGGGCTGCTCTACTACCCCACGTTCTACGAAGGCCTCGAACAGTCGAAGAATGTCTTCTATACCGGCCAGGAAGCCACCCAGCAGATTCTCTGGGCGCTCGACTGGGCATCCAACACGAAGAAGGCCAAGACGTTCTTCCTGATCGGCTCCGACTACATCTGGCCGCGCACGTCGAACAAGATCGCGCGCCGCCATATCGAACAGCACCTGCACGCGAAAGTGGTGGGCGAGGAGTATTACCCGCTCGGCACGACCGAATTCAATTCGCTGATGAACAAGATCAAGCTGGCGCGCCCCGACTGCATCTTCGCAACGGTGGTGGGCGGCTCGAACGTGGCCTTCTACAAGCAGTTGAAGGCCGCGGGCATCACGCCGCAGAAGCAGTTCCTGCTGACGCTTTCCGTGACGGAAGACGAAGTGCTCGGCATTGGCGGCGACAACTTCGCGGGCTTCTATTCGTCGATGAAGTATTTCGAATCGCTCGATAACGACAACAACAAGAAGTTCGTGGCGGCATTCAAGGGGCGCTACGGCCCGAAGTCCGTGATCGGCGACGTGACCCAGGCCGCGTACCTAGGGCCGTGGATCTGGAAGGCGGCCTGCGAGCGCGCGGGCAGCTTCGACGTGGACAAGGTGGTGGCCGCTTCCGCGGGCATCGAGTTGCCCAATGCGCCGCAGGGCTACGCGAAGGTGGACGCGAACCATCACCTGTGGAGCCGCTCGCTGATCGGCGAAGGGCAGGCGGACGGGCAGTTCAAGGTGGTCGCGCAATCGGCCCAGCCGATTCAGCCCAATCCGTTCCCGAAGGGCTACATGTAATCCCGCAACCCGCCACTGCGCGGCGGCTGCGCGCCGCCGCGCGAGGAGCGTTCGATGTCCGCTACCGACATTCTCAACATCACGCTGATGCAGGGCTTCGCGGGTCTGAGCCTCTTCAGCGTTCTGCTCCTGATGGGGCTGGGGCTCGCCGTGATCTTCGGCCAGATGGGCGTCATCAACATGGCGCACGGCGAATTCATGACCATCGGCGCCTACACGGTCTACATGTTCTCGTGGTTCGCGCAGAACGTGTGGCACGCGTTCACGCCGGTCTACTTCTTCTTCGCCATCGTGGCGGCCTTCGTGCTGGCGTTCGCAGTGGGCTGGCTCGCCGAATGGGCGTTGATTCGCCATCTCTACCGGCGCCCGCTCGACACGCTGCTCGCTACCTGGGGCTTGAGCCTCGGCATGCAGCAGGTGTTTCGCTCGACCTTCGGTCCGAAAGAAGTGAGCCCCGCGCTGCCCGACTGGCTAATGGGTTCGTGGGAACCGGCGCCGGGTCTCGACATTCCGGTGAGCGGCATGTTCGTGATGGGCCTTGCGCTCGTCATGACGGGCGGCCTGCTGCTCGCGCTGTACCGCTCGCGTTGGGGGCTGCGCGTGCGCGCCACCGTGGCTAACCGGCCCATGGCGAACGCGGCGGGCATCAACACGCGCCGCACCGACCGCATGACGTTCGCCATTGGCTGCGGCATTGCGGGCGTAGCGGGCGCGGCGTTCACGGCCATCGGCTCGACGGGGCCTACGAGCGGCTCGCTTTACATCGTCGATTCGTTTCTTGTGGTCACGTTCGGCGGCGCGGCAAGTTTGCTGGGGACCGTGGCGTCGGCATTCGGCATCGCGCAGATGCAGTCGATCAGCGAGTTCTTTCTCTCGGGGTCCATTGCGCGCGTGCTCACGCTGCTGACAGTCGTGGTCATTCTGATGCTGCGCCCGCAGGGGCTGTTCGCCTCGAAGGTGCGGCGCGCGTGAGCGCAGGGCGGCCTGCGCTGCGCTGAAGCCTTCATCGATTCACTTGTACGGAGAGAGGCACATGGAACCCATCCAACCCGCAGCGGGCGGCGTATCCGGCCCGAATGCCCGGTCTGCCCCATCCGCGCGACCGGGCCCGGCGCGCGGCGGCTGGCGCGCAGTGGCCGCGCGGCTCGATGCGTCGGGCTATGCGGGCATCGTGATACTCGCGCTGCTCATCGTGGTCGTGTTTCCGCTTGCACTCGACACGTTCCGCCTGAACCTGATGGGCAAGTACCTGACGTACGCGTTCGTCGCGGTCGGTCTCGTGATTGCGTGGGGCTACGGCGGCGTGTTGAGCCTCGGGCAGGGCGTGTTCTTCGGGCTGGGCGGCTATGCAATGGCGATGTTCCTCAAGCTCGAAGCATCGGACCCGGTGGCCACGCGCACACAGACCACGCCAGGCATTCCTGACTTCATGGACTGGAACCAGGTCACTGCATTGCCCGTGTGGTGGAAGCCGTTCCACTCATTGCCGTTCTCGATTCTCGCTGTGCTCGTGGTGCCCACGGCGCTCGCGTTCGTGATCGGCTACGCGATGTTCAAGCGGCGCGTGGGCGGCGTGTATTTCGCGATCATCACGCAGGCGGTGGCGCTCATTCTTTCGGTGCTCATCATCGGGCAGCAGGGCTATACGGGCGGCGTGAACGGCATGACCGACCTGCGCACGCTGCTGGGTTGGGACATTCGCACGGACCACGCCAAGCTCGCGCTGTACTTCGTCAACGCAGCGCTTCTGATCGGTGCACTGCTGGCCTGCCGATGGGTGCAGCGCGGCAAGCTGGGCACGCTGCTGCTCGCCATGCGCGACAAGGAAGACCGCGTGCGCTTTTCCGGCTATGACGTGGCGATGTTCAAGGTCTTCGCGTTCTGCTTCGCGGCGCTGCTGGCAGCCATTGGCGGCGCGATGTTCACGCTGCAGGTGGGCTTCATGTCGCCGTCGTTCGTGGGCATCGTGCCCTCGATCGAGATGGTGATCTATGCGGCGGTGGGCGGTCGCATGTCGCTGGTGGGGGCAGTGTACGGCGCGATTTTGGTCAACCTGGGCAAGAGCTGGTTTTCCGAGAGCTTTCCGAACCTCTGGCTCTATCTGATGGCCGCCATGTTCATCGGCGTTGTGATGGTCTTTCCGAACGGCCTCGCGGGGCTCTATGAAGAGCACGTGAGACCGCGCGTGCGGCGGCTGCTCGGGGCGGAAAACAAGGAGGCGTGAGTCATGAGCAATACCGATTTTCTGCTGGCGATCGAAGACCTGACCGTGTCGTTCGACGGCTTCAAGGCCATCGATTCGCTGAACCTCTATATCGAGTCAGGCGAACTGCGCGTGGTGATTGGACCGAACGGCGCGGGCAAGACCACGTTGCTCGATCTTATCTGCGGCAAGACGAGGGAAACGGCGGGCAGCATCAAGTTTCGCAACGAGGAGATTACGAAGCTCGCGGAGTTTCGCCGCGTGCGCAAGGGCATTGGTCGCAAGTTCCAGACGCCCTCCATCTACGAGAACCTCACGGTGGCGCAGAACCTGGAGGTGTCGTTTCCGCGTGGTCGGTCTGTGTTCGGTGCGCTCGCTTACCGCGCGGACGACGAAGTGACGGACCGCGTGTGCGCGGTGGCCGAGGAAATCGGCCTTGCGGCGTCGCTCGATCTTGAAGCCGGCCTGCTGTCGCACGGTCAGAAGCAATGGCTCGAAATAGGCATGCTGCTCATGCAGGATCCCGAACTGTTGATGCTTGACGAGCCCATTGCGGGCATGAGCGTGCGGGAACGCGAACTGACGGCCGAACTGCTGGACCGCATCTGCCGCAACCGCTCGATGATCGTAATCGAGCACGACATGGCGTTCGTGGAACGCATCGCCCACAAGGTCACGGTGATGCATCAGGGCAAGATTCTCGCGGAAGGGCCCATGGCGCAGGTGCAGGCCGACCCGCGTGTGATCGATGTCTATCTTGGCCACTGAATTGGCGTTGAACGGAGGACAGATCATGCTCGAAGTAGACGACCTTGTTGTGAGCTACGGCCAGAGCGAGGTGCTGCACGGTATCGGCTTTTCCGTCGGAAAGGGCGAAAGCGTGGCGGTGATGGGCCGCAACGGTATGGGCAAGACGACGCTCTTCAAGGCGCTGATCGGCATGCTGCCGGCCAATCGCGGCACGGTGCGCGTGAGCGGTGCGGATGTGTCGAAAGACGAGAGTTATCGCCGTGTGGCCAAAGGCATTGGGTATGTGCCTCAAGGGCGGCAGATTTTCGCCTCGCTTACCGTGGAGGAGAACATTCGGACGGGACTCGAAAACGCGGCGTCTCAGCAGGTGCCCGACGATCTCTACGCGCTTTTTCCTGTGCTGTTCGACATGCGCCGGCGCAAGGGCGGCAATCTCTCGGGCGGTCAGCAACAGCAGCTCGCCATTGCGCGCGCGCTCGCCACCGACCCGAAGGTGTTGCTGCTCGATGAGCCCACCGAAGGCATTCAGCCGTCGGTCATCAAAGACATCGCGAAGGCGCTGAATCAGATTCGCGCGACGCGTGACATCGCGATCGTCGTCTCGGAACAGGTATTGAGCTTCGCACTCGACGTGGCTGACCGGCTGTTCGTGATCGAGGGCGGGCGCTTCGTGCATCAGAGCACCCGCGACGCCGGCGACACGGGTCGCATACGCGAATACCTCTCTGTTTAGCCCCTAACAAGTACGTGGATCAAGGAGTGATTGCAATGGCTGAAACGCTCATCAAGGTCGATCTGAACCAGTCCGCCTATGAAAACGAACAGGTTCACAACCGCTGGCACCCGGACATTCCGATGGCCTGCTGGGTGAACCCCGGCGACGATTTCGTTCTGGAGACCTACGACTGGACCGGCGGCTTCATCAAGAACGACGACAGCGCCGACGACGTGCGCGATATCGATCTCTCGATCGTCCATTTTCTGTCGGGACCGGTTGGCGTGCATGGCGCGGAGCCGGGCGACCTGCTCGTGGTGGATCTGCTCGACATCGGTGCGAAGGCCGACAGCCAGTGGGGCTTCAATGGCTTCTTCTCGAAAACGAATGGCGGTGGCTTCCTGACCGACCACTTTCCGCACGCGCAGAAATCTATCTGGGATTTCCACGGTCTTTATACGAGTTCGCGCCATATTCCTGGCGTCAACTTCGCGGGGCTGATTCATCCAGGGTTGATCGGCTGCCTGCCCGACCCGAAGCTGCTCGAAACGTGGAACGCACGCGAGACGGGGCTGATCGCGACGGCGCCGGAGCGCGTGCCGCCGCTCGCGAATCCGCCGTTTGCCGCAACGGCGCATATGGGCAAGCTGGCCGGCGAGGCGCGCGACAAGGCCGCTGCCGAAGGCGCGCGCACTGTGCCGCCGCGCGAGCACGGCGGCAATTGCGACATCAAGGACCTCTCGCGCGGATCGAAGGTGTTCTTCCCCGTCTACGTGGACGGCGCCGGCCTCTCAGTGGGCGACCTGCATTTCAGCCAGGGCGACGGCGAGATCACGTTTTGCGGCGCGATCGAGATGGCCGGCTGGGTGCACATGCGCGTGAACCTGATCAAAGGCGGCATGGAGAAATACGGCATCCGCAATCCCGTGTTCCAGCCAAGCCCGATTACGCCTGCCTACAACGACTATCTGATCTTCGAAGGCATTTCGGTGGACGAACAAGGCGGCCAGCACTACCTCGACGTGACGGTGGCGTATCGCCAGGCGTGCCTCAATGCCATCGAGTATCTGAAGAAGTTCGGCTATTCAGGGGCGCAGGCTTATTCGCTGCTGGGGTGCGCGCCGGTGCAGGGGCATATTAGCGGCGTGGTGGACATTCCGAACGCGTGCGCGACGCTGTGGTTGCCTACGCAGATCTTCGACTTCGATATCCGCCCGAACGCTCAGGGACCGCTTCGCCACGTGCAGGGCGGTGTGGACATGCCGTGCTCGCCGGATCTCGTGAAGTCGTGAACCGCTGATTGATTCGGAGCCCGATATGCCGATCTACGACTTCGAGTGCGCCAATTGCGGGCCGTTCGCCGTCATGCGACGCATTGCAGACCGCGATATGCCCTGCCGTTGCGCGGATTGCGGCGGCGAGGCATCGCGCGTGATGACCGCGCCTGCGCTCGCATTGATGGCGGGCGCGAGCCGCATCGCGCAGGCAACCAACGAGCGTGCGGCTCACGCGCCGCGCCAGTCCGCGGACGGGCCGCCGCTTCGCCACCGGCCTGGCTGCAGTTGCTGCTCCAGTGGCCGCACGCCGCTTGCCGGTGCGAGCGCGCAGACGTCGGCAGCACTCAAGCGGCCGGCGGGGCGCCCGTGGATGATCAGTCATTAGCCGCTAACCACTAACCACAGCGCGGGCCGTTGCGACGGGCCGCGCACCCGGATTACGCGTCTTCAAGGAGAAACGAGTCATGCGACATGGTGATATTTCGAGCAGCCGTGACTGCGTGGGTGTTGCGGTCGTCAACTACAAGATGCCGCGCCTGCACACGAAAGCCGAAGTGCTGGAGAACGCGCGCAAGATTGCCGACATGGTGGTCGGTATGAAGCAGGGGCTGCCTGGCATGGACCTCGTCGTGTTCCCGGAATATTCGACGCACGGGATCATGTATGACCGCCAGGAGATGTTCGACACGGCGGCCACGATACCTGGAGAGGAAACCGAAATATTTTCGGCGGCGTGCCGCAAGGCCAACGTGTGGGGCGTATTTTCACTGACCGGCGAACGGCACGAAGCCCACCCGGACAAGGTGCCGTACAACACGCTGGTGCTCATCGACAACCGCGGCGAGATCGTGCAGAAGTACCGCAAGATCATGCCGTGGACGCCGATAGAAGGCTGGTATCCCGGCGACCGTACGTACGTGACGGAAGGGCCGAAGGGCATCAAGATCAGCCTCATCATCTGCGACGACGGCAACTATCCGGAAATCTGGCGCGATTGCGCGATGGGTGGCGCGGAACTCATCGTGCGCTGCCAGGGGTATATGTATCCCGCCAAGGAGCAGCAGGTGATGGTCGCAAAGGCCATGGCGTGGATGAACAACACGTATGTCGCGGTAGCGAACGCGACCGGGTGGGACGGCGTGTATTCGTACTTCGGTCATTCGGCGATCGTCGGCTTCGACGGGCGCACGCTAGGCGAGTGCGGCGAAGAAGAAATGGGTGTGCAGTACGCGGAGCTATCGCTCGGCATGATTCGCGACGCGCGGCGCAACATGCAGTCGCAAAACCATCTGTACAAGCTGCTTCATCGTGGCTACACGGGAACGCTTCATTCCGGCGACGGCGCCGACGGTGTGGCCGCGTGCCCGTTCGGGTTCTACCGGAAATGGATCGAAGACCCCGAAGGCACGCGGCGCGCGGTGGAGGCACTCACGCGCACCACGCCCGGCACGGCGGAGTGCCCGATAGAAGGTATCCCGCACGGCGAGTAGAGCCTTGGCCTCGCGCCGCGAAACGCTGGCGCAGGTTCGTTGCGTGCGGAGAAGAGCGGGCGGGTTTCCGGTATCGGCCAATAGTTGCCATTCACGCAGCACAGAAAGACGCCATACCGATGGTCAGTTTACTTCGGAACCTGCCGAATGCGGGATGGAAGGACGTCGGCCAAAGCCGGCATTCGGTGATGTGGGGCTGTGGAGCAGATGCACATCCCATTGCTGACACTCGCAAACCTGCGTAGTTGAATGTCAGCTCTCTCCGCCATCGAACGAGTTTACGATACGCTGGAGTATCGGCCAAGTGGCGCAAAATTTGCCTGTAATTGCGCGGCCGGATACAAGTTCCAGGCAACCAGCCCGAAACATCATCTTATTTTGATCGTTTGTTCCAGTATCGATAGAATGGCCTCATGGCTAGAAACAAAGAGTTCGATATTGACCAGGTCCTAGATGCCGCAATCGACGTCTTTCGCTCGCATGGCTATGCAGGCACCTCGGCCGGCATGCTGGTCGAAGCAATGCGGATCGGTCGACAAAGCTTGTACGACACGTTTGGCGACAAGTGGGGGCTCTATTGCGCAGCAGTAAAGCGATACGGTGACACCGAACGTCAGGCGCACCTTGACGCGCTGAATCAAGGTCACAAGGCCATCGACGGTTTGCGCGCGATGATGAATCGCGTCGTGCATGAGGCCCGTCGGCCCTGTTTGGGTGTGGGTTCAATCAGCGAGTTCGGAGACTCGGAGCCGGAACTGACGAAATTGCGCGAAGGGATCGGTAAATTCTTGCTCAAGGCGCTGACAAAAAGGGTGCAGGAGGCCCAGGCACAAGGTGACGTTTCACGGGAAGTTGACGCCGAACAGGCTGCAAGCTTTCTGGTTGCAAATATTGCTGCTATTCGGTTGTCGGCACGCGGAGGTGCCAGCGACCCGGAATTGGCATCCCTAGGCCGGTTGGCGATGCGAGTCTTGATGTGAAAATTTTTTGCCTTTTAATGGAACAATCATTCCAGTATTGGAGGGTATGATGAGAGCAGTGGTGATGAACGGCGTTGGCGATGTAGACATGCTTGAGTATGTCGAGCGAAATGATCCGGTTCCTGGTCCGGATGAAGTGCTGGTCGGCATCGCTGTGGCTGGCGTGAACTTCATGGATATTGGAGTTCGCCAAGGAATGGCATGGACCAACATGCCCAATCCTAAAATAATTGGCGTGGAGGGTGCGGGACGTGTGCTGGCACTGGGTGAGGGCGTGTCCGATCTTGAGGTCGGTCAGCGTGTGGCTTGGGCATATGCGCCAGGCAGCTATGCGGAAAAGGTCGTGCTGCCGGCGGCTGCGCTAGCGCTGGTGCCAGACGACATTGACGACCGTGTCGCGGCGTCGCTCATGATGAATGGATTCACTGCCAGTCATTTCGCCACCGACTTCTATCCGATCCAGCAGGGCGATATCGCACTGGTGCATGCCGCCGCCGGGGGCGTAGGTTCGTTGTTGGCTCAAATCATCAAGTTGCGTGGCGGTACAGTCATTGGCCGTGTTTCGTCGGAATCTAAGGCTGCGTTAGCTAAAGCCGCCGGTGCGGATCATGTAATTGTGGATCGCGAGGGCAATTTCGTTAATGCCGTGATGGACATTACGGGAGGAGACGGCGTGCATGTGGTGTACGATGGCTCGGGACCGACGACATTCCAGGCGTCGCTTGACGTGTTGCGTTATTCAGGTACCTTTTGCTGGTACGGACCGGTTCTAGGAGCAGATGCGACGATAGAGCTGTTCCGGCTACCCAAGAGCATCAAGATCGGATATGCCTCTTTCGCGAACCATATTCGGACCCCGGAGTTGCTGCGCTCGCATGCAGCGCAGCTGTTCAGTTGGGTGCGTAAAGGGGTTCTCAAGGTACACAATGGCGGCGTATACCCGTTGGCAGATGCGGCAAAAGCTCAAGCCGATATGTGGAGCCGTAAGACTTCTGGCAAGTTGCTGCTTATTCCATGATTTGACCGGCAGGAGACACCGAGCAGCGAACATACTGATCGGGGTCAGAGTTTGCTGTTTCGTTATGCAAAACGTGCAACTCGTTCACTCGCAACGGTATCTGACACTCGAGGCTATGACGGTGCGAAGGGCGACAAAGCGTCTATTAGCTGCCCAGTAGCCAACGGCAGGAGAGGCGATGACTTGTCGTCGAGCAACGATACGGAATGACCGTTCCGCTCTGATACCCGCCCTTAGGCCTACCACGGCTTGAGCGACAGCAACGGGTCGGGTCACGCCTTTTGCATCGCGAGCACGCCCGTGACGATCGCCGCGCACGGTCGTGGGGCTCTGGTCGGCCAGAAGGAGCTTTTCACGGTTCGTGGCACTTCATCATTCAGACGACCGTTCCTGGCCAGAAGGCGGACATGTCCGAGGCTCACTCAGAGGCGGCCAGATGGCTATTACACTCACCGGGCCGGCCACGACTGTTATGCCGCGAGGCTTCTCACGTAAGACGGTCTAAAGAGAAAACGGGCGTGATCGCGCCGATAGGTTGCGACCAGGCGGGCCGGCCGTTGTCTCATCCGATTGTCCGAACCACACCCCCATCGACCCGCAACGCTGCACCCGTCGTGGCGGACGCCTGCTCCGAGCATGCGTACACAACCATGTTTGCAACTTCGTTCGTCGTGGCGAAACGGTTGATCAGCGATGTTGGCCGCGAAGTCTTCAGGAACTGTTGTTCAGCCTGCTCTTGCGTGATTCCCTGCTCTCGCGCGGTCGCCTTCATCCAGTTCGACAGGATTTCCGAACGGGTCGGGCCGGGAAGCACGGCATTGACGGTCACGCCCGTGCCGGCAACCAGTTCAGCCAGCCCTCTCGACACCGCGAGCATCGCGGTCTTGGTCATGCCGTAGTCGATCATTTCTTTCGGGACATTCAGGCCAGACTCGCTACTGACGAACACCACGCGCCCCCAGCCCTGCTTCGCCATTTTCGGCACGTAATGGCGGGCGGTGCGAACACCGCTCATCACGTTGAGCTGGAAGAGGTCGAGCCATTCGCGGTCGTCCTGTGCGAAAAAGTCGTTCAGTCGCGCTGTCCCTGCGTTGTTGACAAGAATGTCGGCGGCCGGCGCGTGTGCAAACAAGGTCGCGCAGCCTTCGGGCGTCGCAACGTCGGCGGCAACGCCAGTCAGTTCCGCGTCCGGCAGGGTCGCGCGCATTTCGCGCAGCGCGGCATCGACCCGCTCCTGGGTTCGACCGTTGACCACGACCGCAGCGCCTGCCCGCGCCAGGCCCTCGGCAATTGCGCGGCCGATTCCCGCTGTAGAGCCCGTAACGATTGCCTTGCGGCCATTGAGTTCGATCTTCATGGCGCTTATCTCCGTCCTGCTTCTGCTTCGGCGGCTCGGGCGAGGCATTCAACCCATTCCTGGTGATAGCGATACAACGCGCCGGGATTCCTGCTGCCGATCAGCTCCACGAAGAACTGGCCTTGCTGCGTCTCTTCGGTCAGCAGATGACAACCATCCTGGGTCGGCGTGATCACCCAGCCGTGATAGGCGCTCGACCCGGTTTCGTCGCCATCGACGGTCGTTGCCCACGCCAGCCGGCGGTTCGGCACGCACTCAGTGACGACGAGCGACATGGGATATCCGACCGTCACGCGGCTGTAGCGTGTGCCGAGCGCGAGTTCCGGTTCGCCGGACATGATCCTGACCTGATCTTCGGCCGGAAAATAGCGCGACCAGCGCTCAGCGTCGACGAGGAGTTTCCAGACCACTTCGGGCGGGGCTTTCACGTCGATGTCATTGAGCGCGTAAATTGCCGAGATACGCGGGTCATAGCGTTCCGGCCAGTTAACTTTGTCGATCATGTATCGGACCTCCGTTTTTTCGGTAGGGTTAGCTGCGGGAACGCTCACGCGCCGTGGCGACTTCGGCGAGATTCCTGAGCAGCTTTTCGTGGGTGAGCCAGAACACGTCAGGTGCCTGCTTTGCGAGCTCCAGCCAGTGCGGTCCCTGCATCGTCTCCTCGGTCCACAGATGGCACCCACTTGCCGTGGGCGTGATGATCCAGGCGTGGTAGGCCCGGGACGTACTGGAAACCTTTGGATAGCCGCCCCACGCAATGCGGGTCATCGGCTCGAACTCCTGCACGGACGCGGACACATCCTGGCCGGCAAGATTCGTCTCGAATCTCGTACCCAGGCCAAAGCGATCGTCGCCGTCAAGCGGCTGCACGTGTTGAACACCGGGATAGAAAGCGGGCCACGACCTGAAATCGGTCAGCAAGGACCAGATCGTCTGGACGGACGCCGGGACCTCGAGCTCGTTGGTGAAATGGATCGGAGAGCGGCTCGGTTTCATCTCCTCGGGCCACTTGATTGTTTCGTACATGGCGATTCCCTTATGGAACAGCGGTGGACTCGAATGCTGCGCAGGCATGAGAGGCGCGCGAGCTACTCAGGCCTTACGAGATCCTTGAAGATGAGCGGCGCCCACTCGCGGCCCCTTGCCTGTACGAGCGAGCCGCCTTCCCGGAGTGCACCCAACCAGACCGGCGCAAAGCCGAGCCGTTCAGCGAGGTTGGCTACCGGTGCCGCCACTCCCTCGTCGTCGCTGGATAAAAACACGACGCGCCGGCCGCCGCCGACTTTGGGGTTGGCCGCCAGCACGTGTGCAGGCAGATGATTGAATCCCTTGACGAAGCGGGCACCCGTGAAGGCGCGCGCAATGACGGCCGATGACGGCAAGCCTCCCAGTTCCTCGACAGGCACCCCGAACGCGTTCGTCGCGTCGATGAGGGTTTTGCCCTGCCAGTCCGGCAGGACCTCAGCGACGTTGCGGTGCTCCCAGAACGGCACCGCGAGGATCAGCGTGTCGGCCTGCACGGCGTCCTGCAACGTCTTGGGAGTGACCTTTGGGCCGATAGCCTGTGCTTCCGGCAGCAGCGCATCGGGCGCTCGCCGGCTGGCTACAGCGACTTCAATGTTTTGTCGCGCGAAGGCGCGTGCCAGCGCCTGACCCACCGCGCCGAAACCGATGATCGAATAACTCACGATCTTTCTCCTGCTTTGAGTTAGCTCGTGGAGAATAGTAATTTCGGCTCAATCGAATGATAATTTCGGTATTTGATATAGAACTTATTCCAGACTGGAATAAGTTCCGAATGCCCATAGCGGGGTCGCGGATGGATCGGTTTCAGGAACTGAATGCATTTATCGCCGTCGTGGAGGCAGGGGGCTTTTCCGCAGCCGCTCGACGGCTTGGCGAGTCGCAGTCCGCCATCAGTAAAGCCGTGAACGCGCTGGAGAAACGCCTCGGCGTGGCACTGCTTCATCGCAGCACGCGCAAAGTGACACTGACCGATCAGGGGCAGCTGTACTACGAGCGTATGGGTCCACTGGTGGACGAGATCCAGGTGGCGGATAACGAGCTGACCAGCACCACGCTCGACGTTTCAGGCCTCATCAGGATCGCGGCACCCTCGACGTTTGGCCGACTGCACGTGTTGCCGCTCATTCCCGCATTGCTGGCGCAACATCCTGGCTTGCGGATCGATATGGTTCTGTCCGACGCCGTACGCGATATGGTGGAAGACAGGATCGATCTTGCGATTCGCGTGAGTCCCGTTGAAGAGCCCGATTCGGTGATGCGCCGTGTGGCTGCTACCTCGCTTGTGTGCGGCGGATCTCGCCGTTACTTTGAAAAGTTCGGTGTACCCCGTACGCCTGCCGAGCTCAAGGACCACAACTGTCTGGTCTATGGCGAGATGACGGAGTGGCCGTTCACAGGGCCCGAAGGCCAGTTCAATGTGCCAGTGCGCGGCAATCTGTCGTCCAACAGCGTGGAGACGATTCTTGCGGGCGTGCTGGCCGGCGTCGGCATTGGCATGTTTCACCGCGCTTCGTTAGTGGGCGAGTTTCGGCACCCGGACATCGTCACCGTACTCGATGACTTCGTGCGGCAGCCCAGGGAGGTCAGCCTTGTCTGGCCCAAGCGACGGTTTGTGCCTACCCGCGTACGCACTGCCACGGATTTTCTGGCAGATGCGCTCGCACAACGGATTTAGCTCCACGGCGATTGGCAATTCAAGATCACGATCAAGGTCGCCGTTCACTGTGCCACCGCTGATGCCGATGTGCTCGCGCTACGGTGCGTCATCGCTCCATAACGCGTGCTGTCGGCGAGGCTCATTGTTTCGCGACACTGCACACTTTCGCCGGCAACCTGCCCACGACGAACGGCCGGAATGGATGGGTGACGCGACGATCATCGCTACGGTCGCGAACGACTGCATAGGGTCCGTGTTATGCCTCTTGCGTCGAACGCGCAGCCGAGGCGATTGTCGCGCTCGGTTGTCGGACTCTGGTCGGCGGCAGCCTCGGCCGTTCGACATCGTCCCTGACTCGTCGACAATTCGGTTCGTCGCCTTTTCTTGCATCGGCCCGGTCATCCCTGTTGACGGCGGAAAACCCTGATGGAACCTTCTATGGCATGCGCTCGATGGGAGGATCTTTGCGTTCGGTATGCAATCAGACATCCTCGCGAGCCGAGGTCTCTTCACCGGTAGACAACCGGAGTCATTCCGGCCTGATAGCCGCGCGAGTCGCTCAGTGGGACCATACCGACAGGTATCTATCCAAATCCTGCACCGCCGAGTCTTTTCAGCTTTCCTTCTGAGGCCCCAACGAAGAATAGCCACCAAGCGCCTGCATCGACCTTATGAGAACGTCCGCGCTTTGCGGCGGCGGTCGCGAGCTATTGGTCAACGCATACACCCAGTTTTCCGTCGGGGACACGATGGGCCGCATCTGCACCTTTCCTGCTGATGCACCTGCTTGCGCCGTGAAGCCATCGACAACTGCGATACCCACGTTTGCTTCGACCAGCGCGCGCGCCAGTGCGTATGTCTTCACCGATGCCTTGATTTCGGGTTCGACGCCATCGAGCCATCCCATGACGGTGACGCCCAGTGGCGAAGCGGTATCGAGCGCGATAAACGGCTGGCCCGCGAGATCGGCGGGTACCGCTGGGCGGTTGAGCACCCTCTTTGGCCACCAGTCCGGTGGAGCGATGACATACAGGTCGAAATTGCAGACGGGCGTGGTCACGAGATTGGGCTGAGAGATTGCCTGCATCGTGAAACCCATATCGATCTCGCCGATCAGCAGCCAGTAGATCATCTCGCGTGTAAGCGACGAGACCAGCATGCACTGTGCGTTCGGGAACGCGCGGCCCCAGTCCGCCAGCGCATAGGGCACCAGATGATGGGCAAGCGAAGACGTCGCGGCAATCCGCAACGGCGCTTCCTTGCCCGCCGACAGGTTCGCCACGACCCGGTGAACGCGCGCCAGCTGATCGTCGAGCGGCTGCAACTCTTCCTGCAAACGCAGCGCCTCGGGCGTCGGCACCAGTTTGCCTTTCGACCGCACGAACAGTGCGAACCCGAGCGTGCGCTCCGCGTGCTGGAGCATTTTGCTGACGGCCGGCTGCGAGATGTTCAGCACCCTGGCTGCGCCGACCGCGCTGCCCGTCTTCATGATGGCGGAGAATACTTCGATGTGTCGAAGGCGCATGCGGGCTCCTTTTCGTGTGAGAAAAGTATATAGCCTGCGGTTATAGCCCATCGATTTTGTCTCATTCGACGGTCTCGCCATCCAGCTTCTATAGTCGCTTCCAACCTATACGCGATCGCACCAGGAGACGCACATGGAAGCACAAGCGGTCAGTCCCGCATACACACGGATGCAGAAAACGGTTTGTCTCGCCGCCTTGTTCCTCGCATGGGCAATCGGCTATTCCGACCGGATCGTGATGAGCACCGCGATTATCCCGATCCGCCGGGAATTCGCACTCGACGCCGGCCAGGCCGGTCTGCTGCTCAGCGTGTTCTACGTCAGCTACGCCGTGATGCAACTGCTCGGCGGCTGGCTCTCGGACCGCTACGGTTCGCGCATTGTTGTCGTCATGTGTGTGACGTTATGGTCGCTGTTTACAGGCCTGACGGGACTGGCGTGGTCGTTCGGATCGCTACTGGTGATCCGTTTCATGTTCGGCGTCGGAGAGGGATTTTTTTCACCGGCCAGTTCGGTAACGGTCGCTGAGACGTTTCCGAAGCCGGAACGCGCGCGTGCCAAGTCGTTTCTCATTTCGACCGTCTTCCTTGGCAATGCCGCAGGCTCAGCAGGCGTCGCGCTGGCCGTCGTGTATCTCGGCTGGCGCAGCGCATTCCATATTCTCTCGGTCGTCGGCCTGGCTGTCGCCGTGATGCTGTGGCTCGCGCTGAGGGGTGGCATGGCGGGCCAACGCGGCAGGATGGCGGCGCGTCCGAAGCACCAGCTGCGTGAACTTCTCCGGCGTCCGGACGCACTGAAGCTGACTTTCATCTGGTTCGGCACCAGCATCGTCTATATCGGAATGATTTCCTGGATGCCGTCCTATCTGCTGAAGGCTTATCGCATCGATCTGCTGCATGTCGGCATTGCATCGACCATTCCGTATCTGATCGCGTTTCTCGGCACGAACGTCGTCGGCTGGCTGCTCGACCGTCACGGCAAGGGGCGTGAAAAGCACTTCATGATGGCTGGCGCACTCGGTTCCGCAGTGTTTCTCGCACTGATGATCTCGACGACGTCTATCACCCTGCTCGTGGCGTACTGGACGCTCTGCCTGCTGTCGTTCAACTTCGTCTATGCCACGGTGTTCTCGATTCCACTCAAGTATTTTCCGGAGCATCTGATTGGCAGCGCAACCGGCCTGATGAATTTCGGCGGCCAGATTGCCGGCTCACTCGCGCCGTCCGTGATGGGTGCGTTGATTGTCGCGTTCCACGGCAGCTATCTCGTCGCGCTGTCGTTTCTGGTGTCGAGCGCGCTGCTTGCTTTCATCGTTGCCACGACGTGGCGCGCGCAGCCGCGTCTGTCCGCCTGAGCCAGCCATGTACATCCATTCCGAACTCGACCTTATCGTCCACGGCGGCATGCTGATCGACGGGACGCGTGCGCCCCGCACGCGAGCCGACATCGGTATCAGAAACGGACGAATCGCCGTTATCGGCAACCTCGCTGATTGCAACGCCACCAAACGGCTCGATGCAAGCGGAAAGATCGTCGCGCCAGGCTTCATCGATTCGCATGCTCACGACGACCAGGCGGTGCTTGCGCAGCCGGACATGACGGCCAAGATCTCGCAAGGCGTGACGACCGTCGTCACCGGAAACTGCGGAATCAGCATTGCGCCGTTTCGCGACGATACGCCGCTGCCTGCGCCGCTCAATCTGCTCGATGCCGGCAACAGCGAGCGCTACGCAACGTTTGGCAGCTATCTCGCTGCGCTGCGCAGCGCGCCGTCTGCGGTGAACGTTGCACCGATGGTCGGCCATTCGACATTGCGTGTGCTGACGATGGATGCGCTCGATCGTCCCGCACGCGACTTCGAAATCGCCGCGATGCGCGAACTGCTTGAGGAAGCGCTGGCGGCAGGTGCAATAGGGATATCCACCGGCACGTACTACCCGCCCGCGGCTCACGCACCGACCCAGGAAATCATTGACGTCTGTCGTCCGCTCACCGGAACCGGCGCGGTCTATGCCACGCATATGCGCGACGAAGCGGACGGGTCGATGGAATCTCTCGAAGAGAGCTTCCTGATTGGGCGCGAACTGGGCTGCCCGGTCATTATTTCGCATCACAAACTGTTGCGGGCGTCGAATCACGGCAAGTCGGCCGTGACGCTGCCGCGTATCCGGCAGGCGATGCGCTGCCAGTGCGTGGCGCTGGACTGTTATCCGTATAACGCCAGTTCCACGATGTTGCATAGCGACCCCGCGAAGCTCCGCGAACGTATCGTGATCAGTTCGAGCGAGCCGCATCCTGAGCAGGCTGGCCGGGAACTCGGCGAGATTGCTGCAGGGTGGGGCGTCTCCAGGGAAGAAGCGGCCGCGCGGCTCCAACCCGCGAACGCGATCTACTTCGGCATGGACGAGGGCGACGTGCGCGCGATCCTCGCCTTCGATGAAACGATGATCGGCTCGGACGGCCTCGCCGTCGGCGCGCGGCCGCATCCACGTCTGTGGGGTACATTCCCGCGCATTCTCGGGCACTACAGTCGCGATCTGCGTCTGTTCGATCTCGAGACGGCGGTATGGAAAATGACGGGTCTGACAGCCAGGAATTTCGGACTCAGTGGGCGCGGCACGTTGGCGGTGGGCAATCATGCCGACGTCGTCGTGTTCGATCCCGAGACGATTCGCGACGTCGCCAGTTACGAAAGACCGATCCAGGCGGCCGAGGGCATCGAGGCCGTGATCGTGAACGGTGTGCTGACATGGCGCGATGGCCTGCATGCCGGCGCGCGCGCCGGGCAGGTCATCACGCGCAGGGTGTGCGCTTCATGAAAGTCCTCGTGATAGGCGCTGGCGTCATCGGTTTATCGACCGCTTACTACCTGCAGACCGATGGCCACGACGTGACCGTCGTCGACAGCAACAGCGGCGTCGGCACGATGGCGAGCTACGCCAACGGCGGGCAGCTGTCGTACAGCTACGTGGCGCCGCTCGCCGGACCCGGCGTGCTCGGCAAATTGCCGGCGTGGCTGTTGCGCGCCGACTCGCCGGTGCGCTTCAGCCCGGCGCTCGATCCGGATCAATGGCGGTGGTGTCTGAGCTTCGTGCGCGCGTGCAGCCAACGGCAAAGCGACCTGACGACGCGCCGTCTGCTGGGCCTGGCGATGTTCAGCCGCGCACTGATGCATGAGTTCGTTGCCCGCGAACCGGATATCGCCTTCGACTATGCGAATAGCGGCAAACTGGTGCTTCATCGCGACTTTGCTTCATTCGACAAGGCACGCCGACTGCTCGACTACCAGCGAACACTGGGCTGTGAGCAGCAGGCCATGACCGCAGATGAATGCGTAGACGCAGAACCGGCCCTGGCGCATATGGGCAGGCATCTGGCGGGCGGCATCTATACGGCAAGCGAGGACAGCGGCGACTGCTATCGCTTCTGCGTCGGTCTTGAACGGCGTTTGCGGCGCGAAGGTGTGCGGTTTCGCTTCGCCACGCAAATTGACGCTCTTCGCGAAGATGGCTCGGGCCGGATCGGCGCTTTCGCCGCAGGGGAAATGCTGGACACCGAGCACATCATGGTGGCGGCGGGAACGGCCAGTGTTGCGCTGCTGCGGCCGCTGCGCATCCGGGCGCCGCTCTATCCGCTGAAGGGTTACAGCCTGACCGTGAAGGTAAGAAACCAGGCTGCGGCGCCGTCGATCAGCGTGACCGATTTCCAGCGCAAGATCGTGTATGCCCGTCTTGGCGACCGGTTGAGAATCGCCGGCATGGCTGATCTGAATGGGCAGCGGGCAACCATTGATCCATCGCGTGTGGCCACGTTGAGAACTGAGGTGGAGGCGGCGTTTCCCGAGGCCGGCCACTACGCATCAACTGAACCGTGGGCCGGTCTGCGGCCCGCGACCCCTACGGGCACGCCGATACTCGGGCGCACGCGATATCGGAACCTGTGGTTGAACGTCGGTCATGGCGCGTTGGGCTTTACGCTGGCGCTCGGCAGCGGTAAAGGGGTGGCCGACAGAATTGCCGGCCGGGAACGCAAGTCTGCTGCGGACGAGTTTTTGTTGTGAACGAATGACTTCGACGAGCAGGACGGTGCTTACCGCAATCCAGGTCCTCACCCTGTGGGTGCCAGGAAGAGAGTCGCCTGCAACGGGCGAAGATCACGCGTATCGCCATTTCAGCCGGGTGGCTGGCCCGGCACGTGTGCCCAGCTGGCCAGCACGCGTGCACCGTCCGGGCCCGCTGTTGTCGTGTGCGAAGCATAGGCGGGCGACTGGAAGGACTCGCCCGCGTGCACGACGCGTGTCGGTTGGCCGTCCACCTGCACGGTTACTACCCGCTGAAATATTACCTACGAACGGGAACATAACGTTTTCATCGGTGCAGTCGCCTGCGTGGACGCCGCTCGCGATGAGCTAAACGATGCCATGGCGTGCGCGGTCCATTGTCGACACGGCCTCTTTCAGCAGCGCGCGCAACCACGTGAGACCCGGATCCGACGTGCGATGCTTGTGCCATTGAACGGACTGTTCCATCGTGGGCACGGCGACCGGTACGTCGCGCAGCACGATGGGCAGGCTGCGCGAAGCCACTTCGGCAAGCCGCCGGTGCATGGTGGCGATGCGGTTCGTGCCGATGAGCAGATGCGGGGGCGAGAAGAAGCTGTACGTGCTTGCCTCCACACGTCGCACGACGCCAAGCCGCTGCATGAACCAGGCTTCGAGCGCGGTCTGCCCCTCGCCTACCTGCACGACGATATGCCCGGCCCCCATGTAACGCTCATTCGTCATCTCCCCCTTTGCGAGTGGACTGTGTTCCCACACGACACAGCAGAACGTTTCCTCCAGCAGCACCTCGGCCGGATGCTCGGTCGAGCAATACTCCTTGGGGATGATGAGCAGGTCCGCTTCGCCGCGCTCCAGCACGCGGTGCGGATAGGCGACCTGCGGGCGCAGATCGAAACGGATGCCGGGTGCCTGCTCGTAGGCGAGCCTGAACAGGTGCGGAATCAGCGTCGTCATCGTGTAGTCGGACACGAACAGCCTGAACAGTCGATTGGCCTGCGCGGGCACGAATTCGGGCTGCGCTGCCACCGTCGCATCGACACGCACGAGGATGTCGCGCACGGCGTCCTTGAGTGCCTCGGCACGCGGCGTGGGCTCCATCTTGCGACCCACCTGCACGAGCAGTTCATCGTCGAAGTATTCGCGTAACCGCGCAAGCGCGTTGCTCGTGGCTGACTGGCTCAGGTGGATTTTCTCGGCGGCGCGGCTGATGTTCTGCTCGCTCAAGAGCGCGTCGAGCGCGACAAGCAGGTTGAGGTCGAGCTTGTTGAACCGCATGCGTGCTGTCTCCGTGCTTCTATTCTTGTCGCGGTGTGAGGGCGGCACCAGGGTTTTGCCTGAGAGTATTCACACCATCGATATCGCGCATGGATTGAATCCATTTCTCCAATACGTCCGGCTATCTTAACCTACGTCACATCTCGACGCGATCACGCATGCATTGCATCGGGAGGCCAGCGTCAGGGCACTTTCAGCGTGCACGTACCGCGCGTACGTGCACTGTGCACACCACGCTTTCCACTACTAAAGAGACGCCGCGCGGCACGAGCGCCGCGCAGGTTGAGGAGACAGCATGTTGAAGAATCCGGTCGCAAGGGCCATCGGCTGCGCCGTGTTGGCCGTCGTTTCGATGAACGAAGCGCAGGCATTCGAAGGCGGCGTTTCGCCGTATCCCGCGGGCGCGGTGGCCACGAATTTCGCCAATCTTCCGCCCATTCCGGGTCTGTTTGCGCTGGAGCAGTTCAATTACAGCTTTGCGAACGGGCTCTACGGCAATGACGGCAAGAAGCTGCCCATCCCGTTTCATTCGTCGGTGTTTTCCGAGACCACGCGTCTGCTCGTGGCGTATCCGTTTCATTTGCTGGGCGCGAACGTCTACTCGCAGCTCGTCATTCCGGTCGTCTCGCTGCATACCAGCGTAGCGGGGCAATCGGGCACGCAGAACGGTCTTTCCAACATCACGCTGACACCGGTGCTGGTGCAATGGAACGTGTCGCAAAACCTTGCGATTGCGTCAGGCATCGACGTCGCGTTCGAGACGGGTTCCTACAGCCCCGTGAAGGCGAGCGTGGCGGTGGGCTACACGTCGGTGCAGCCGGTCTTCTCCATTCGCTACAACGTGCCCAACGGCATCGACATCGGCATTGCCAACCGCCTGCTGCTCAACGCAAAGAATGGCACGACGAACTATCGCTCCGGCGACGGCTATGTCGGCGAGTTCGAGGCCGGCTGGAACTTTGGCCCGTGGAAGCTCGGCGTGGTGGGCGCGTATCTGAATCAGTTCAGCGACGACAAGGCAAATGGCGTGAACGTGGGCAACCGCATGCGCACGTTCGGCATCGGCCCCTCGCTCGTCTACGACGCGAGAAGCTGGAACATCAACCTCAATTATCAGCAGGGCGTGTATGCCGCGAATACGTCGAAGAGCAACAACGTGTGGCTGAACATCGCCATTCCCCTGTGGCCGGGCTTCGGGCGCAAGGGCTAGGCACGCTCACGCGCGCCATCGCAGGCAATACGTCATTTCAACGAAGGTAATCCGTATGTTTCGCTACTTTCCTACCAACTACGTCTGGAATCTGTCTGTCGATCTCGCCATCGAAATGGGCGCGCGCATGGGCGAAATCGAGGACATGTGCGCGCCGCTGCAGGAAGCCTCGCGGCAGCCCGATGCGGAAGGCACGCGCGCGTTTCGCGAAGCCTGGGTCAAGACGGCCGACCGCCTGTGCGACCTGGCGTGTGAAGACGAAGCGCAAGGCCGGCAGCTCTCCGCGGGCGAGAAATACCGGCGTGCCGCGATGTATCTCATCACGGCCGAGCGCATGCTCGCGCACGATGCGCCCGGGCGCATCGACCTGTACCGCCGTTCGCTCGATACGTTCGACCGGGCCATCGCGCTGACGGGCGAAAACTGCGAGCGCGTTGCCATTCCATACGGCAACGGGCACCTCTCCGGTCTGCTCGTGAAGGCGGAGCAGGCCGATGGCGCGCAAAGCCCGCTGCTCGTGCAGGTGAACGGGCTCGATTCCACGAAGGAGATGAAGTACCTCGTGGGCTTGCCGGCATGGCTCGCGCGGCGCGGTGTGTCGTCGCTCGTCGTCGATCAGCCCGGCACGGGCGAAGCGCTGCGGCTTCATGGCCTGCATGCGGTCTACAACAGCGAGGTCTGGGCGAGCCCCATCGTGGACTGGCTCGAAACGCGCGACGACGTGGACGCGAAGCGGATCGGCATGGAGGGCGTCTCGCTTGGCGGCTACTACTGTCCGCGCGCGGTCGCCTTCGAGCCGCGCTTCGCGTGCGGCGTGGTGTGGGGTGCCAATCACGACTGGCGCGACGTGCAGAAGAAACGCCTGCAGCGCGAAGGCAACTTCCCCGTGCCGCATTACTGGAAGCACGTGTGCTGGGTCTGGGGCGCCAAAGACATCGACGACTTCATGCGCATTGCCGAAAACGTGCATCTCGACGGCGTGGTCGAGCGCATCAAGGTGCCGTTCCTCGTGACGCACGGCTCGAAGGACTCGCAGATCCCGGTGGCCTGGGCGCATCGCACCTACGAGCAGCTCGTGAACAGCCCGAAGCGCGAACTGAAGATCTTCACCGAACGCGAAGGCGGCGTGCAGCACTCGAGCTTCGATAACTCCATCAACGCGGGGCACTTCATTGCCGACTGGGTTGCCGAAACGCTCGGCGGACGCACCGCACGCTGATCCACTTTTTTTAGAACGCCTATCTCATGAACATCATCGGACTCGATACGCTGGTCTTCGGCGTGGACGACGTTGCCGCCTGCGGCCAATATCTGATCGACTACGGCCTGTTGCCGGTGCGCCGCGACGCAACGGGCGGGCGCTTCGAAGCGCTCGACGGCACGGGCATCGAAATCGCGCATCGCGACGATGCGCGCCTCGCGCCCTCGCTCGGCACAGCGAGCATGCTGCGCAAGACGGTCTACGGTGTGGCCGATGCCGCGACGCTTGATGCGATTGCCGGCGAACTGCGTCGCGACCGCGAAGTGCGCACGCTTGCCGACGGCTCGATCGAATCGGTGGACGACATGGGCTTTGCCATCGGCTTTCAGGTCACGAGGCGCCGTCCGCTTGCGCTGCCCGCCGAGCCCGTGAACGCGCCTGGCGCGCCGGCGCTGCGCGCGCCGAACGTGGTCGGCGTGCGCGACGATGCCGCGCTTACACCGCGTACGCTTTCGCACGTCGTCTACTTCGTGCCGGACGCCGCGCGCGCCGAGGCGTTCTACGTCAAGCGGCTCGGCTTTCGCTGCACGGACCGCTTCACGGGCGTTGGCCCTTTCCTGCAACCGGCCGGCACGCTCGACCATCACACGCTGTTCATGATCGAGACGCCGCCGTTCATGAAGGGCTGCGAACACTTTACGTTTCATATGGGCGGCCCCACCGAGGTGCTTCAGGCAGGCACGCGTTTCGTCGCGAAGGGATACCAGTCGTTCTGGGGCCCGGGGCGTCACCGCTTCGGCTCCAACTGGTTCTGGTACTTCAACAGCCCGTTCGGCTGCCACGTGGAGTACGACGCCGACATGGACCTGCACGATACGGCGTGGACCGCGCGCGAGGCGCCCCTGGGCGCGGATACGTCGCAGCTCTTTCTGTTCCAGCATCGCGAGAACTGGGCGCCGGGCGCGGCGCCGCCGCCCGCCGTCAAGGCGGATTGACCGGACACTGCCATGTCAGGCCCATTGCTTCTGGTGCGCCTCGCAAGCGTCGCGGATCTGCCCGATCCCGGCGCGCGCGGCTTCGATCCGGACGGCACGGGGCGCGACACGCTCTTCGTCGTGCGCCGCGGCGAGGCGCTGCACGCGTGGCGCGACGCATGCCCGCATTTCGGCGACACGCCGATGGCCTGGCGCAAAGACGCCTATCTGAACGGCGACGCCACACGCATCGTCTGCCATGCGCACGGGGCGCAGTTCGACATGGCGAGCGGCGTGTGCCTGCTCGGCCCGTGCCTCGGCCAGCGGCTGATTCCTGTGCCGATAGAAGTGACCCGCGACGGCGAGATCATGCTGATCCGGCACGAGACATGACTCATCACATAACACCCAAGGAGACACCCAGATGACCACCCCTATCCAGCGCGTCCTCGTCATCGGCGGAGGCTTCTCCGGCATGGCTACGGCGATTCAGTGCGCGAAGCTCGGCATGACGGTCGATCTCGTGGAGATCGACGAGGGCTGGCGCTCGTATGGCGCGGGCATCAGCATCGGCGGCCCGACGCTGCGTGCGTTGCGCACCGTGGGCGTGCTCGACGCCTTCTTCGAACGCGGCTACGGCGGCGACGGCGTGAACCTGTTCACCGCCGCGGGCCAGCCGATCGGCACGTTGCCCACGCCGCGCGTAGCGGGCGACGATGTGCCCGGCGGCGCGGCCATCATGCGTCCCGCGCTGGCCGAGATTCTCGCCAATGCGACGCGTGCGGCCGGCGTGCACGTGCGGCTCGGCTGCACGTTCTCGCAAATCGCGCAGCGCGAAGATGGTGTGGACGTGATCTTCACCGACGGCACACGAAACAGCTACGACCTCGTAGTAGGCGCCGACGGCCTCTACTCGACGGTGCGGGCCGCCGTGTTCCCGGATGCGCCAAAGCCGCGCTACACGGGCCAGGGCGTGTGGCGCGCGGTCGTGCCGCGTCCGGCGGAGATCGTCTGCGCGACGATGTGGCTCGGGCAGAAGGTGAAGGCCGGCGTCAATCCCGTTTCGCAGGAAGAGATGTACGTCTTCGTCACCGAAGACCGGCCGACGAACGAGCACATCGATCCCGCCCACTGGCCGCGCATGCTCTCGGATCTGCTGGCGTCGTTCGGCGCGCCGCTGGTGCAGTCCATCCGCGCGCAGCTCGGGCCGCAGTCGCGCTGCAACTATCGTCCGCTGGAAAGCCTGCTGCTGCCGCAGCCGTGGTTCAACGCACGCGTGGTGCTGGTGGGCGACGCGGTACACGCCACCACGCCGCATATGGCATCGGGCGCGGGCATCGGCATAGAAGACGGCATCGTGCTGGCCGAGGAACTGGGGCGCGGCGCGACAGTGCAGGCGGCATTGCAGGCTTTTCAGGCACGGCGCTGGGAGCGCTGCCGCATGGTGGTGGAAAACTCGGGGCGCCTTGGCGAGATCGAGATTACCGGCGGCGACAAGGCCGAACACACCCGCATCATGCGCGAGACGCACCAGCGTCTCGCGCAGCCGATCTGACGACGGGAGGCGCGATGGAAACGAACCTTTCTGCGACACACGCGGCGCATGCCGCGCACGTCGACCTCCCGGGCGGCACCGATGCGGACACGGATTCAGCAGCCCGGTTGCGCACATCCGGCATTGTTGTCCTGATGGTCTCGCACTGTGCCGGCATGGTCGATCTGGTTGCCTTGCCGGTATGGGTGGGCACCTTGATCGGCGCATACCGGCTCGATGCAGAGCAGGCCGGGCTGCTCGCCACGCTTTTTCTGGCGGGCGCCGTGGTGGCCAGCCTGTTCTTCTCGCCGCGCCTGAACCGTCTGCCGGCGCGCGTCATGGCGACGCTCGGCTTCGGCGTGGCGACGCTCGCGTTTGTCGGCGTCGTGTCGATAGACGGCTATGCGGCGATGGCGGTTCTACACGCGGTGGCCGGTATCGCCGTGGGATGCGGCTTGAGCTTTACGCACGGCACGATTGGACGCAGCCGCCATCCGCATCGCCTGTTCGCTATTGCGGGGCTAGCGCTGGGTGTGTTCGCGATCGCGTTTCTGGGCGCGACGCCTGCCTTGATCGCGCAACACGGCGGTCCCACGCTGTTTCGCGTCTTCGCGGGCGTCATGGGTGTGGCGACGGTGGCCTGCGCGCTGGCGTTTCCGTCCGTTCGCGCGCAACGCAGCACGACGACGGTGGCCGAGCCGCGCTTCGAGCGCGCGGTCTGGTTCGGCATGGTGGGCGTGGGATGCATGGGGCTCACGCAGTCGATGCTCTTCAGCTTCGTGCAGCGCATCGGGCTCGACCACGGCTTCGGCTTCGGCGCCGTGACGGGCACGCTGATCGCGCTCGGCCTCGTCAACCTGTTTCCGGCGCCTGTGGCGGGGTTGCTCGAACGGCGCATTGCCGGCCGCAGGGTGGTGCAGGCCGGCCCCATCGTGCAGGCTGCGCTGGCGTTGATCATCACGCAGAGCGCGACCTTCGGGCCGTATGCAGCAGCCACCTCGGTCTTTGCCGCCGTGATGATCTTCACCCACACCTTCGCCTTCGGCATGCTCGCCCGCATCGACCGTACTGGACGCGCCGTTGCCGCGACGCCGGCCATGCTGATGACGGGCGCCGCGATCGGGCCGCTTCTGGGCGGCACGCTCGTCAAGCACTCGGGCTACGGCAGCCTGGGCGTTGCGGCGGTCGTGATGGCGGTGGCGGCGGTGTTCTGCTTTTCGCGGCTCGAGAGCCGTCCTGATTCGCAAGGAGTCAAGGCATGAAGCCTGTTCGCCGGTTTGTCGATCTCTCCATCTATCTGGAGAACGATGTGCTGTCTGATCCGCCGCCGCTCGCGCCGAAGATCTCGTACCAGAAGCACGCAGACACGTTGCCCGAGTTCATGGCCATGCTGCCGGGCACGAAGCCCGAGGATTACCCCGACGGCGAGGCTGCCGCCGCGGAATGGGTCACGCTCACCACGCACAGCGGCACGCATCTGGACGCGCCCTGGCATTTCCATTCGACCATGGACGCGATGCTCGGCGAGGCGCGGCCGTCCATCACGATCGACGAGGTGCCGCTGGAGTGGTGTTTCCAGCCCGGCGTGAAGCTCGATTTCCGCCATTTCCCGGACGGCTACGTCGCGAGCGCCGCCGATGTCGAGGCCGAGCTGGTACGTATCGGCCACACGTTGCAGCCGCTCGACATCGTCGTCGTGAACACGCGGGCCGGCTCGCGCTATGGGCACGGCGATTACGTGAACGCAGGCTGCGGCATGGGCTACGAGGCGACGCTGTATCTGCTGGAGCGTGGCGTGCGTCTGACGGGCACCGACGCCTGGAGTTGGGACGCGCCGTTCTCCTATACCGCGAAGAAGATTGCGCAGACGGGCGATACGTCGCTGATCTGGGAAGGGCACAAGGCCGGACGCGACATCGGCTATTGCCATCTGGAGAAACTGCACAACCTCGAAGCGCTGCCGCCCACCGGCTTCACGATCAGCTGCTTTCCGCACAAGATTCGCGGCGCTTCGGCGGGCTGGACGCGTGCCGTCGCGATTTTCGATCAACCCAATGCGGAGCCCGCGGCATGAGCTTTCCCACCATTCGCCGCGTCGTGACCGGCCATGACGCCAACGGCCGGGCGATCGTCGTGTCCGATGGGCCGTTGCCTAACGTTGCAGAGATTGCCGCGATTCCCGGCACGGTGTTCCACGAAGTCTGGAGCACGTCGGAAAGTCCGGCTGCGGTGAACAACGGCTCCGATCCCACCGTCGGCGCGCTCATGTTGCCGCCGCCCAGCCAGGGCACGCGCATGCGCTTCGTCGACATTCCGCCCGACACGCCGGAGTTTCTCGCGCACGGCGCCGCGAACATGCATGCCGCGTTCAGCCAGATAGGCGATGCCGATGCGTCCACCGTCCAGGCCGATTCGCCGCATCCGCTCATGCATCGCACGGAGTCGATCGACTATGGCGTCGTGATGGAAGGCGAGATGACGTTGATTCTGGACGATGCCGAGGTCGCGTTGAAGCCGGGCAGCGTGGTGATTCAGCGTGGGACCAACCATGCCTGGGCGAATCGTTCGGGGCGTATGTGCCGGATGCTGTTCGTATTGATCGACGGCGTCTACGACCCGGCCATTGCCGCCGCGCTCGCGAGCAGGGCGCAAGGGGAGACGCAATGAAATTCAGTTCGTTACCCGATGGCGTGGATGGCGCCGACGGCCGCCTGCTGCTCGTGTCGCGCGACCTTCGTTATGCGGTGGAGGCCACGCCGATTGCGCCGACGTTGCTCGATGCGCTGCAACGTTGGGACGCAGTCGCGCCGCTTCTCGAGGCACGTTACGACGCGCTCAATGCCGGCGCCTTGCCCGAGGCGCGCCCGTTCGATCCGCGGGCCTGCGCCGCGCCGTTGCCGCGCAGCCCTCAATGGTGCGACGGCTCGGCGTTCCTGAACCACGGTCGCCTGATGGAACAGGCGTTCAATACGCCGCCCATTCCCGAGTTCGATACGGTGCCGGTCATGTACCAGGGCGCGAGCGACGACTTTCTTGGGCCGCATCAGGACGTGCCTTTGCCTGACGAAGACCACGGCATCGACTTCGAAGGCGAGTTCGGCGTGGTGGTGGCGAACGTGCCGATGGGCGTGTCGCCTCGCGATGCGCTTCGGCACGTCCGCCTCGTCGTGCAGCTCAACGACTGGAGCCTGCGCGCGTTCGGGCCACGCGAGATGAAGAGCGGCTTCGGGTTTCTGCAGGCCAAGCCCTCCACGAGCTTTGCGCCCGTCGCGGTCACGCCGGACGAACTGGGCGAGCATTGGCACGACGGCCGCGTGCATCTGCGTTTGCATGTGGACTGGAACGATCGCTGGTTCGGGTATCCGCATGGCGGTGAAATGAACTTCGGTTTCGGCGACCTCATCGCGCATGCCGCGCGCACGCGCAGGCTGTCGGCGGGGACGATCGTCGGCTCCGGTACGGTGTCGAACGTGGACCGCCACGCAGGGTCCGCATGCATTGCCGAGCGGCGCGTGATCGAAATGATCGACGAAGGGAAGGCGCGCACGCCGTTCATGCAGTTTGGCGACCGGGTTCGCATGACGGCTCGCGACGACGCGGGCGGCGCGCCGTTTGGGTCGATCGACCAGCAGGTGGTGCGTGCGCTTGGCGGCGCAGAAGAGGTCGCGAATGAGGTCGCAACCCAGGCGCCGCGATCATGAGAGTGCTTGTTACGGGAGCGGGCGGGTTCGTCGGGACCGCGCTCGTCCACCGGCTGCTGCGCGAAGGCATCGCGCAGCGCGGCGATGTGTCGGAACTCGTGCTGATCGATCGGCAGATGGGGCTGGCGCAAGGCGATGCTCGCGTTACCGCGGTTGCCGGCGATTTCGGCAGCCCGCAGGTGCTCGAACCGCTCCTGGCCAAACCGGTGGACGTCGTCTTTCATCTGGCAAGCGTGCCGGGCGCGCAGGCGGAAGCCGAACCGGCCGTGGGCGACAGCGTGAATCTGTGGGGCATGCTCGCGCTGTTCGAACGTCTCGCGAAGCAGGCGGCGCAGTACGAAGGACGGGCGGCGCGCGTCGTCTACGCGAGCAGCGTCGCGGTGTTAGGCGAACCGTTGCCTTGCTCCGTCGATGAGCACACAGCGCCACAACCGACCATCAGCTACGGCACGCACAAGCTCGTCGGCGAACTGCTCCTCGCTGACTGGACGCGCCGCGGCATGCTCGACGGCCGCTCGCTGCGTCTGCCGGGCATCGTGGCGCGGCCGGAGTTGTCGTCGGGGCATGGGTCGGCGTTCATGAGCCAGCTTTTTCGCATGGCGCAGCGCGGCGAGGCCTATACGTGCCCCGTTTCGCCCGCGGCCACCGTATGGTGGATGTCGCGAAGATGCTGCGTCGACAACCTGCTGCACGCCGCACGCATGCCGGCGGCGCATCTGCATGCCGGGCGAGTCTGGACGCCTCCGGTATTGCATCTGTCCGTGGGCCAGATCGTGGAGGCCTTGCGCCGGCGTTTCGGCGCGTTCGAGATCGACTACGCGCCCGTGGAGCGCATCGAACAGCGCTTCGGAAGGCAACCGCCACTCACGGACGGCCGCGCGCTCGCGGCCGGTTTCAAGGACGATGGCACGATCGACGCGCTCGTAGAGGCCGCGCTCGAGGGGGAAGACGGAACCCTGAAATAGATGAGTGTTTGTGTTGACGCGACCGAACGTTAGATTCAGCGCCACTCAGCAAAGGGTGCGGGCTTTATGGGTCGCGGCGCGACCTGGGTCGGGTTAAATAGCGCTGCCCTGGCCTGGAAGTGGATATGCCGCACGCCTCATATCCCGTTGCCACCGTTCAGGGTCGTACAGTCACGTCTGCTCTCTACCGTGCTGTTGCTGATCACCGGGGAACGCGATCCCGGTCATGGAAGTGTTGCATCCAATGCGGAAACGGCATTGGCGTCGCAGAGACCTCATCGAGGCGTGTGAGCTGTTCAGGGGTCAGCAGAAGGTTTTGCGCATCGAGATTTTCCGCGAGTTGCTCCGGCGTTCGAGCTCCGACGATGACAGAAGTCATCTGCTCGCGCGCGAGTAGCCACGCCAGTGCGACTTGCGCTGGCGTAGTCGCCAGTTCGTTGGCCACTTCACGCAATACTTCAAGGATTGGCGCGGCCCTGACTGCATCAACGGGCGGAAAGTCGAGTTTCGCACGGCGCCCCGCAGTCTCACGCGTCGGTCCGTACTTGCCGCTCAGGTAACCGCCTGCGAGCGGGCTCCAGACCAGCAGGCCCAGCTTGTTTGCCGCAGCGACAGGCATGACTTCGTGCTCGACGTCGCGGCTCGTCAGCGAGTAGTGAACCTGATTGCTCGCAAGAGGTATGCGATCTGTGCGGGTCGTTATGCCGAACGCCCGCTCGATATCAGCAGCGCTGAAATTGCACACGCCGATGTGACGCACCTTGCCCTGTGTAACCAGGTCATCAAGAACACGAAGCGTTTCATCGAGCGGCACAAGTAAGTCGCGATCGTGCAGTTGGAACAGGTCGATGTGATCGCGGCCGATTCTCTTCAGACTTGTCTCCACCGTGCGCATGATGTGCGAGCGGCCCAACCCCACGTCGTTATGGCCGGAGCCGGTGCGCAGCCGGACCTTGGTCGCGACGAGCATCCGGCTTTCGTCGAGGCCCAGCGCGCGTAGAACCTCCCCCACAACTTCTTCGGAGCGGCCCTGTGAGTAAGCGTCCGCCGTGTCGATCAGGTTG
This sequence comes from Paraburkholderia sp. A1RI_3L, assembly GCF_048957895.1. Classification (NCBI taxonomy): domain Bacteria; kingdom Pseudomonadati; phylum Pseudomonadota; class Betaproteobacteria; order Burkholderiales; family Burkholderiaceae; genus Paraburkholderia; species Paraburkholderia sp. A1RI_3L. Next base: position 262,065 of record NZ_JARCHA010000010.1, on the reverse strand, counting down.
ACGCCGCGCTCCACGGCCATCGCGACAAGCCGGGCGGCCTGAGCGCTGTCCAGTCCGGCAATGTCGCTCCAGACGCCTGAGCCGGCCCCGAACGTCATTGCGCCCAGGCTCAGCCGTGAGACGCGCAGGCCGGTTCTACCCAGTGTGCTGTATTCCATCGTGTATTCCTTGTGTGTACGGCAATGAGATGCAATGGCCTGTCCACGCGCAGTTGCCCGCGTCGGCCCATCGGCTCCGTTCAGACGGAACGTGACACAAGCTCGCCCAGAACCGTATCAAGCTCGACATCACCGCGGACTATTTCGTCAGGATTGCTCTCGAAATCGATCCAACCTTCGTTGAACCCATCCAGCATGCGCATCCGTGGCAGCGGATATTTCATGCCCTGCGAGCGGAACAGCGCTTCCCAGGTCTGCCTGTCGACCACCTCGGCGCGGACGGGGCGACCGAGCACGCGAGCGAATGTCGACGCGAGATCGTTGGGCGATACCCGGCGCGGGCCTTCGAGCTCGACGACGCGTACGCCGCTCCACGTCTGCTGGAGAAGTTCGGCCGCAACTCGCCCGACGTCTGCGGTGCCAACCATCGGTACGGGCTTGTCGAGCGGCTGCAGGTAACTGGCGATAACACCGTCGTCACGCGCGGACGCGACGTCCCATGCCGCGTTTTCCATGAACCAGCCCGGCCGCAGGAAGGTCACCGGCATTGGCATCTCGCGCAACGCCTGCTCCATCAACGTGCGCTGCGTGAGCAAATTGCTTTCGTGCGCTTGAGCCCCGATCGTCGACAGGCAAACCACTTTTTCGGGTCGTGCCTTCACGATCGCCGTCGACACGGCGTCGATCACCGCCCGCGCCTCGGGAAATCCAGGCTCCGGATCGAACTCGGAAGGAGGCAGGATGAAAACACCCTTTGCGCCTTCGAACGCAGCGGTGAGCGACGAAGCGTCTTCCATGCGAGCCGTCGCGAGTTCGCAGCCGCGTTCTGCCCATGCTCCCGCTCGTGTGACGTCGCGCACGACGCCACGCACCGGTTGACCTGCCGCGAGAAGCCGGCGGGCAACTGCGCCGCCGACCTTGCCCGTGATTCCCGTAATCGCAAACATTGCTCGTTCTCCTTACATGGGTAAATAAAGGTGGCGCCTCGCCGAAGCAGCGGCCGCGAGGCGCTCAGGCGCGCGGCAAACCGTCGTAAAACGCCCGCTCGAATTGCCCGTAGAGATTCACCACGCGGGCATCGTAGAAAGGCAGCATCTGTGTAAAAAGCGATCCGGCGACGCGCTTGACGGGATCCACCCAGAAGTACGTGTTCAGCAGCCCGGCCCAGCTCACGCTGCCCGCACTGCGTCCGTGTGGTCCGGGCTGGGTGTTGATGTCAAACGACAATCCCCACTTGTGCGCCGCGCCCGGAAACTGATCGAAGCTGTTCGACCACGACGGTTGGGCCGTCTCCATTTCGGTAACCTGCAGATCACCGATGTGGTTGCGAAACATCATCGCGACAGTGTCGGCACGCAGCACGCGGTCGCCGCGATACGTGCCGCCGTTCAACAGCATCTGCAGGAACGCCATGTAGTCGCGCGGCGTACTGAACAGTCCACCACCGCCCATGAAGAACTCGGGGCGCTGGTTGATCTCGAACGGCTCGGGCACCAGTAACCCGTCTGCCTGACGCCTGTGCATGGTGGCGACGCGCTGTTTTTGCGCACTGCCGATCAGGAAGCCCGTGTTACGCATGCCCAGCGGTTCGAAGATGTGCTCGCGGAAGTAGACCTCCAGCGACTGGTCCGTCACCGCTTCGACCAGCTTGCCGATCCAGTCCATGCCGATGCCGTACTCCCAGCGTTCGCCGGGCTCGAACTCGAGCGGCGCCGCGAATGCGCCGTTCATCGAGCAGCCGATGTCGGGCATGCCCGTCGCCTTCTCGTATTGGCTCAGCCTGTCGCTCCAGATGCTGTATGTGAAGCCGGAGGTATGCGTCAGCAGGTGACGCACCGTGATCGCGTTACGCGCGGGGCGCAGCTTCGGCTGTCCTGAAGCGTCGAACCCCTCGAGAATCCGGGGCGCCTTCAACTGCGGGAGGATCTCACCAGCAGGCTGATCCAGTCGCAGCTTGCCGTGTTCGACGAGTTGCATGCACGCGGTGGCGGTAATCGCCTTGGTCATCGACAGGAGCCAGAAGATGGTGTCAGGGCCGATGCTCTCCCGACCATGAATATTCGCCCGACCGCGCGCTCCCTCGTACACGATCCCGCGTTCCGTCGCACCCATGGCGACAACACCGGCTACCGTGCCATCGTCGACGGCCCCTTGCAGGCATTGATCGATCGATGTGCAGGCCGGGTGATGGATCAGCGCCGCGTCCCCTGTCGAACGGCGTGGCGCCGCCTGTGCATGACGGCTTGCGAACCCGCCAAGCGTCGCGACGGCCAGCAGGCTCGACGCCCCTTTCAAAAGATGACGCCGATTCAGTCGAGCAGTCATTTTGCGTTCCTCTCCGAATGAATGATGTTTCGGTGAGGCGCATTCTGCGGAAATGCCGCTCGAAACCAAATGACATGGATGGCATTAGATAAGTGACATTGGGTCACTAATGAGGCATGGTTACAACCTGTATGCGGCGTGGCCGTCCGGTGCGATGATGCTGGGCTGTTCTTAAGCCGATCGCTTGCTATCCATCACCCGTAGTACGCGTGAGACCATGAAATCCAGTAGCGAGAAGTTGTCCGGCGGCATTAGCGTGTTCGCTGCGGTAGTCGATGCAGGGACCTTTGCGGCCGCTTCGGAAGTCTTAGGCATGTCGCCGCCAGGCGTCAGTCGGGCGATTGCGAGGCTGGAGAAGAAATTGAAGATCCGGCTCTTCAACCGAACGACACGGTCCGTCTCCCTGACAGAAGAGGGCCGCCGCTTTTACGAGCAGGTCATGCCCCACCTCGCAGGACTGGAGGAAGCAGCCGCTGCCGCGGCAGGTGGCGCGTCGGCTGTGCGCGGAAAGCTGAGAGTCAATCTGGATCCCGTTTTCTACCGGATCATTCTCGGGCAACGGCTTGATGAGTTCATGGACGCGCACCCCGAGCTCGAAATCGAGTTCATTGCGCGAGATAGTCTGGGCGACCTCGTCATGGACGGCTTCGACCTCGCGCTACGATTCGGCGAGCCCAGGACATCCACCCTGATCGCGCGAAAACTGCTCGATAGCGGCATTGTGACGGTCGCGGCGCCGTCGTATATCGCCCGTTGGGGATGCCCTGCCAAACCGGAAGAACTCGAAAGCGGCCACCACAGATGTCTTGAATTTCGTAATCCGCAGACGGGCAAGCCGTTCCCGTGGGAATTCCATCGCAGGCGAAAACGCATCCTGGTCGACACCCGAGGTCGCCTCACGGTCAACGATCCTGGCGCGCTTCTCAATGCATGTCTCGCCGGCTCAGGAATTGCACAGATGCTGCTGCTTGGCGCCGAGCATCTGATTGCCGAGGGCCGCCTGGTCAATCTGTTTCCGGAATGGACGGACGAGCGGTATCCCTTTTACGCCTACTACCCGTCGCGGCATCATCTGCCGGCAAAGACGAGGGCTTTTCTCGACTTTGTTATCGAGCTGACCAGCGATAACTGCCGCATCGGCACGAGCTAGTGCTGCTGCGGCCTGCTGCGGCGACTTGGCGAGGCGAGGTAAGTCGGCCGGTTACCGATCGTCAGCGGTCGTCCATGTTTATGCCGCGAACGTCGACTGTTGGCAGCTACCGCCCGAGCAAAGAGCGCGACGAACATCGCCGGGCGGCCGCGCGACGCGACAGGCATAACACGACCCTGAGCCGCTGGTCGCTCGATCATGATTTTCGCGTCGGGTAATGAAATACACCGGTCATTCGACCGCAGGGCCGAAATCTAAAAAATCACGGAACGCGATGTCATGATGGCCGCGCCCTGATCAAACGACGCGTCAAACGAGGCCATGTGTTGGAAGAAACCATCGCTGCTTTCCTCCGACCAGTCGATTAGCCCGCGAGTGTTTCAAGCTGGCAGCTCCAAACTTAAAAGAGCTAACACTGCCTGGCGCCGTGCGATCGAGGCGACGTTGGCATTGCGGTACTGCTGCGCCTGAGCATCGTTTTAGGTGCGAGATAGCGTAAACCCTGGCTCATAATTCCCATTGAATGGGAATCGCATTTTTGTCCAGCGGGAGCGACGTGGCATTCTGCGTCATCGGAATCGCATCTCTTCGGGCAAAACTCAACGTGAAACAGGAATCCAGCGTCATCGGCGCCGAGCGCCTGCTGCTCGTACTTGCTGCGCTCGCGAGCCACGGCAAGGCCATGTCCGTGAAGGACATGCTCGGCGTGACCGGCCTCGCGCAAAGCACGCTCTATCGCCAAATCGCGCTGCTTAAGCGCTGGGGCTTCGTGACGGAAGACGCGGGCTGCTATGCCCCTGGTCCTGTGAGCCTGCAGCTCGCACTCGGCTTCGACATCAATTCGATGCTGGTCGAAGCGAGCCGCGACGGCATGGCGGAACTCTCGCGCGCGACGCAGGAGAGCGTCGGGCTCATCATCGCCGTGAACGACCAGGTGATCTGCCTCGAGATGGTCGAGAGCACGCACTCGCTGCGTTGCTCGTTCGAAAAAGGCCGCGCGGTGCCGTTGCGCGCAGGTGCGTCCGCTAAGTCGCTGCTCGCCTTCATGGCGCAGAAAACGCGCAACGAAACACTGGAGCGCCAGTTCGCCGGCGACGACGCGGCGCGGGCCGCCCTCGAAACGGAGCTCGAGCGCATTCGCGCGCGCGGTTACGCCATGAGCGACAGCGAAGTCGATCCCGGCGTCTGGGGCGTGAGTGCGCCCGTGTTCCGGCGCATGTCGCGCGGCGCGGGCGCGAGCGCATCGATCACGCTGATGGCCCCGTCCTCGCGCGCCGCGGGCCGCGAACAACAACTCGCCGACTGGACCGTGCGCACGGCCAACAGCATCTCCACCCGACTGCAATCTGCCTGAACCTCACCCAACGACGACCACACACTCTGGAGCCCACACCATGAAACTGAAAAGCCTTCTTTCCGCTGCAACCCTTGGCATGGCGCTGATGACCGCGATCTCGCCCGGCACGGCGTCCGCGCAGGATTCGAACGTGCTCAATGTCGCGACCGACGCCACTTTCCCGCCGATGGAATTCGTCGACAAAGGCCAGCGCACCGGCTTCGACATCGACATCATGAACGCGCTGGCCAAGACTATGGGCAAGCAGGTGCAGTGGACCGACATCGACTTCAAGGGGCTGATTCCGGGTCTCGTGGCGCGCCGTTTCGACGCAGCAATCTCAGCCATCTACATCACGCCGGAGCGCGCGCAGGTTGTCGACTTCACGCAGCCGTACTTCGCGGGCGGTCTCTCCGCGCTGGTCAAGGCAGACTCGCCGATCAAGACCCTCGCCGATCTCAACGGCAAGAAAGTAAGCGTGCAGGTCGGCACGAAGTCAGTCAATTTCCTGCGTGACAACTATCCGCAGGTGCAGCGAGTGGAGGTGGAAAAGAACCAGGAGATGTTTGATCTCGTTGGTATCGGCCGCGCCGATGCCGCCGTCACTGGCAAGCCCGCCGCGTATCAGTTTGTGCGCACGCGCCCCGGTTTCCGCGTGCTCGACAAGGAGTTGACGACCGAAGCGTACGGCATCGCGGTGCGCAAGGACGAACCGCAACTACGAGACCAGATGAACGCCGCGCTCGCGAAGATCAAGACGGACGGCACCTACGACGCCATCGTGAAGAAGTGGTTCGGCACGAGTGCCAGCACTGCGGCGAACGCCAAGTAATCCGGCGGACCTGACTCATGCAACTCGACTTCACGCCGGCGTTCGCCGGTTGGGCCGACATCGCGCACGGCGCGCTGGTCACAGTTGAAGTGACCGCCGCCGCGCTCGTGCTCTCGTGCCTGCTCGGCCTCCTGATTGGCATCGGCCGGCTCTATCCGCAACGGCGGCTCGTCTACGGCTTTTGCACCGGCTACCTGATCTTCTTCCGCGGCACACCGCTGCTCGTGCAGCTGTTCCTGCTGTTCTTTGGCCTGCCGCAGTTCAACATCCTGCTCCCCGCGTTCGTCTGCGGCATGCTCGGGCTCGGGTTGTATTCGGCGGCCTACGTCTCGGAGATCGTGCGTGGCGCGATTCAGTCCGTGGATCGAGGACAGATGGAAGCGGCGCGCTCCATCGGCATGTCGTCGGGACAGGCCATGCGCGCGATCATTCTGCCGCAGGCCATCGTGCGCATGATTCCCCCGCTCGGCAACGAGTTCATCGCGCTGATCAAGAACTCGGCCCTGGTGTCGCTACTGACGATTGACGACCTCATGCACGAAGGCCAGAAAATCATCAGCGTGTCCTACCGGTCGCTCGAAGTGTATATCGTGATCGCGCTCGTGTATCTCGTGCTCACGCAGGCGACCAACTTCATTCTTCATCGCGTCGAGCGGCGGCTGCGCGCAGGAGGCATGGTGCAATGAGCAGCGTTCAACCAATCGTCAGCATTCGTGAACTCACGAAGTCGTTCGGCGCGCATCGCGTATTGAACGGCATCGACTTCGACATCCAGCCGAGCCAGGTCGTGGTCGTGATCGGGCCGAGCGGTTCCGGCAAGAGCACGTTCCTGCGCTGCTGCAACGGGCTGGAGCAGCCCGAGCGCGGCACGATCGATATTTGCGGCCACCGGCTCGTCGATCACGGCACTGTGCTAAAGGAACGCTCGCTCAACGCACTGCGCACCGAAGTCGGTATGGTGTTCCAGTCGTTCAATCTGTTCCCGCACCTTTCGGTGTTGCACAACATAACGGTGGGTCCGCGAATGCTGCGCGGCACTTCGAAAGCCGATGCAGAGGCCGCCGCGCTCGCCTTGCTTAAGAAGGTGGGCCTTGAGCACAAGGCGCATGCAATGCCCGCCAGCCTTTCGGGCGGCCAAAAGCAGCGCGTCGCCATCGCGCGGGCTCTGGCAATGCAGCCGCGCGTCATGCTCTTCGACGAACCGACTTCGGCGCTCGACCCCGAGCTCGTGGGCGAAGTGCTGCAGGTGATGAAGCTGCTCGCCTCCGAAGGCATGACCATGCTCGTCGTCACGCACGAGATGGGCTTCGCGAAGGAAGTGGCGGACGTCGTGGTCGTGATGGACGGCGGTGAGATCGTCGAAGCGGGGCCGCCCGCGCAGATTTTCTCGACGCCCACGCAACCCCGCACGCGCTCTTTCCTGCAGGCGGTGCTGTCGCGCGCATGAACCCGACTTTGATACGCGGCGCCGCGCTCGCGGCGGCGCCGTGGAAGAACGGCGGCGGCCTCACGCGCGAAGTCGCGTCTTGTGCGCACGCCTGGCGCGTGAGCATCGCCGATATCGATTGCGACGGGCCGTTCTCGCGCTTCGAAGGCGTCGATCGCCTGTTGATGGTTCTCGACGGCGCAGGGATGACGCTCCGCGGCGTAGGTGTCCTGGGTGCGTTCGACGTTGCTCGCTTCACCGGCGAGGCGCCGGTGACGGCGCACCTCGCAAACGGCCCGGTGCGGGTGTTTAACCTGATGACGTACCGCGGCGCGCGCGTCGGTCGACATCGTGCGCGCGCCTGGGCGCCGGACCTTCGCCGCTGACACGGCGCTGCTGCTTTGCGCTCAGGGATCGGTCGAGGTGCGGGCCGGCCCGGCGTGCATTGCGCTGACGCCACTCGACACGCTGCGCATCGACCGGGCGAATCCCGTCGAGATCGCCATACAAGGAGACGGCGTGCTGGTGTGCACGTCGCTGGATACGGAAGCCAACTCTTGAATTCATCTCCGAAATCGCTCTTTGCAGCGCATGCGCTGCTGCCGGACGGCTGGCGCACCAACGTACTGATCGAGTGGAACGACGCGGGTACGCTCATCGCAGTTACGCCCGACACGACCCCCGCGCCGGCGGATGCCGTGCGCGCAGCGGGGCCGGTCATTCCGGGCATGCCGAACCTGCATTCGCATGCGTTTCAGCGCGCCATGGCCGGCCTCACGGAATACCGCGCCAATCCCACGGACAGCTTCTGGAGCTGGCGCGACCTGATGTACCGCTTCGCCGCACGCATCACGCCCGAGACGCTCGGTGCGATAGCGCGCTGGCTGTATGTCGAGATGCTCAAGGCGGGCTATACGTCCGTCTGTGAGTTCCACTACGTGCACCACGCGCAGGACGGCGGCCGTCACGCGCATCCGGCCGAACTCGCACAGCGTGTCGTGGATGCCGCCTGCGAAACCGGCATCGGTATGACGATGCTGCCGGTGCTCTATCAGTACAGCGGTTTCGGCGCACGACCGCCGCGCGCTGACCAGCGCCGCTTCATCAACGCGACCGACGCCTTTCTGGAGCTTCTCGGCACGCTGCGCGCCGCGCGTCCGGAGCATGGCGCGCTGCGTTACGGAATCGCGCCGCACTCGCTGCGCGCTGTATCGGGCGATTCATTACGCGCCGCGCTCGAGGGACTCGACGCAATGTCGCCCGGCGCGCCAGTGCATATCCACATTGCCGAGCAGACCGCGGAGGTCGATGACTGCGTTGCGGCGCTCGGCGCTCGGCCCGTGCAATGGCTGCTCGAACATTTCGATGTCGGCGCGCGCTGGTGTCTCGTGCATGCGACGCACGTCGACGAACGCGAAACGCTCGCGCTCGCGAAGAGCGGCGCGATTGCAGGCCTGTGCCTTACGACCGAAGCGAATCTTGGCGACGGCCTGTTCCCCGCAAGCGACTATCTCGATGCAGGAGGCGCATTCGGCGTCGGCTCGGATAGCCATATCGGCGTGGACTGGCGCGCGGAACTGCGCCTGCTCGAATATGGCCAGCGGCTGGCGCGGCGTCAGCGCAACGTGCTGGCCTCGCCGCAGGCATCGCATGTCGCCGACCGTCTGTTCCAGGGCGCGCTTGCGGGCGGCGCACGTGCGACCGGCCGCGCGGCCGGCGCCCTCAAGCAGGGCGCGCGAGCGGACTGGATCGTGCTCGATCCTGACCATCCCGATCTCGCGGAGCAGACCAGCGCGACGTGGCTGTCGTCCACCGTCTTCTGCGAGCACGGCGAAACACCGGTGCGCGACGTCTTCGTCGGCGGCGAGCGCGTGATCCACGAGCGCCGTCATCGCGACGAAACCAGGCTTTACGCGGACTATCGCCGGGCGTTGGCGCAGCTTCTCGCCGACGCCTGAGCGCAACCGTCAACCGATCCCGGGCACCATGAACGATCTTTTCTCACTCGAACGCGGCGACGCGCCGCTGATGATTCCATTCCCCATCTGGGCACGCAGATCCCGGATGCGCTGCGCGACCGGTACACCGATATCGCGCTGACGGTCGCTGACACCGACTGGCATCTGGACCGCCTCTACGGATTCGCCCGCGCCCTCGGCGCCACGATTCTCGGTGCGCGCGTGTCGCGTTACGTGATCGACCTGAACCGGCCGTCGAACGACGAAAGCCTGTATCCCGGGCAGACGACCACGTCGTTGTGCCCGACCGAAACCTTTCGCGGTGAGCCGCTGTATCGCGAGGGCCGCGCGCCGGACGCGGCAGAGCGCAATCGCCGAGTAGCCACGTACTGGCAGCCGTATCACGACGCCTTACATGAAGAAGTGACGCGCCTGCGCCGTCAGCATCGCAACGTGCTGCTGTGGGAAGCGCACTCGATAGCGAGCGTGCTACCGCGCCTTTTCGAAGGCAAGCTTCCGGACCTGAACATCGGCACCCAGGATGGCCGCACCGCCGCGCTTTCCGTGCAGGAAGCGGTGCAGCGCGTCGCCGCGGCGAGTCCGTTCACGTGGATTGTGAACGGCCGCTTCAAGGGCGGCTTTATCACTCGGCACGCCGGCGCGCCGCAGGACGGCGTGCATGCGGTGCAACTGGAGATGTGCCAGTCCACCTATATGAGCGAGGACGCACCGTTCGACTATCTGCCCGAAGTCGCGAAGAAAGTGGAGCCAGTGGTACGCGGCATGGTGAATGGTGCGCTCGACGCAATCGTCAAGCTGACTCCGAGCGCCTCGCGGGCGAAATGAGGGCGATACTTCCTGCCGCGGGATCTCTTGGAAGTACATTCTGAACACCACGAGCGCCAATCCGACCGAGCAGGGACGCTCTGGCCAATACACGCTTGCAGAACTTCACCAGCGCTCGGAGCAGGCGCGCGTATTCCGAATGCGGAAGTGAAAGCCCAGTAGCGTCGAAGAGAGTGAAGCGCATGGAAAAGTGCTGCGGCCCCGTGACTACGTCGGCTAAGGTCGACAGCTCGGGTCGGCGCTCTGTGCTGAAAGATCGCTTGTTGGCTTGACGAGACCCCTGAATGTCTCGCGCCTCAATCGAGTCAAGGTCCCTTTTTTGGCCGACCAGAGCCCCACGACCGTGCGCGGCGATCGTCGCGGGCGTGCTCGCGATGCAAAAGGCGTGACCCGACCCACAAGGGACAGTCAAGACTGCGGAGAGCGGACGTTCGCACCATCCTATTAGCCGGCGATATGGAGCTTGCGACTGTCCCAAGCCGCAAGCTACGTCGACAATGGAGTTCGCTACACAAGTCCTTGAGCGGTCATCGCTAACAATAGTCGTTCAGCGCCGATGCCGAATCCTGCTCCCTCCTGATATGCACCGCCACCAACCACTTGCTGTTGTGCTCCGAGTTCGGTACAGCGGATTTCGAAGCCCCGCCCGTTCAGATAGTAGCTGAGGCCTCTACGGGCCGAATCGTCTATTTCATAGCGAAGGCCGAGCGAATCTAAAAAGCCGATCGCTGCTTCCAGGCTGCGCTTGACTGCGGATTCTGGATCGGGACATAGATACTCAAATCCTAGTTGGGAGAATTCGCGGTATCGGCCGGCTTGAGGTCGTTCGTAGCGGTAGCATCGAGCGATATAAAACAACATCCGCTCACGTTGTCGGCCCAGCAGTTCGTTGCATCGCTCCTGGAACAGTGCTGTTGCCTCAGGAATCAGGCAGCAAGCGCGTCCCTTTTTATCGGGAAAGGCCCACATCTGGCCGATGATCTCGCTGCCGCCAGCTTTTTGAATGAATGTATCTTGCGACCACAACGCGGGGACAATCGCCTCCTCTGCTCCAACCTTAATGAAGATAGCTCCGGAATCGGGTTTCCATAGCACGAATTTGTGCGGCTTCCTTGCCAACGATGAAGCGTGTTCCGCGAATCATGGTCATGAGAGTTCTCCTCTGGGTAAAAAATAAAAAAGGCGCCGTAGGCGCCTTGGTCGTTGTACAGGAGGGGAAACTGCAATCCCGGATGTCCTGTTATGGACGTAACGAACCACGGCGCATCGGGTGGCGGCCGTGATGATGAAGCGACTGGTTCAGGACGTTACGGAGTTCCATGCCAGTCATATTGGCACACTAAATTTCATTTGTGAACAGATTCCCACGTCTCGGAGGCCACGGCATAATCTCAAGGCCCAAAACTAGTCGCACGGCTAAGGATCGTCGACGATTTATGCTCTGTTACCGACTGACCGGGTCTGGCCGACCAGAGCCTGACGACCGAGCGCGGCGATCGTCGCGGGCGTGCGCGCGATGCAAAAGGCGTGCCCTGACCCAGAGCGGTCTGTTGTCCGAATGAACGTCGCGCGACCGCTGTAACTCGATGAACGGACATCCAAAAGGTCACGACTGCACCGGCGTGAAGCCGTCGGGACTCCAGTCCTCGCTCCCGACCCCGTGATGGACGAAAAAGAATCCCGCGGGGTCGTAGCGGTTCTTGATCGCTTTCAGCCGCGCATAATTCGCCCCCCAAAACGCTTCGCGCCAATCTCCACGGAAAAAATCTGTTTCCGAAAGATAGGAACCGCTTTGCGGTGACAATGCTTTAATAATGCCCGCGGCTTTGGCCACACGCTCGGCTTGGCTATGGGCCTCTGTCATGTCAGGCGGTGGGATCGGGAGACCCGCAAACGGCGGCGGACCGCCCGCAGCCACGATCGCCAAGGCGAAAGCATCAGCAACTTTCGGATTCATCGCGCACTGACGTGCGTGTTCCTTCACCTCCGTGGGGGCGCCCGCGAGTCCCTTGTTGACATGCAGTTCCACGGCCTGAAATTGGACGGCGGCCATGAGCGCTCCAGCAAATTGACTGCGTTGGGTTGGTTCGAGAAGCGTCGCGGGCAGCCATTGTGACTCGTAGCCGTACAGGAATAGTGAGGCCTGGTCTTCATCTCCTCGCCACCAACCGTGCTGGGTGGTCGCTCCAGCCCGCGGGTCGCGTACCAGTCCCGGGTTGGACTTGAGATCCCACCAGCGGCGTGCGGGACCGGCGCCGATCTGAGGCTCGTCGTTGAAGGTGAAATCTGCCGATGAGGTTCGTACCCAATCGATGAAAGGTGCCCAGACCGATTTGGCCTGTCCGTCGTTGAGGCCCTGACATACCATCGACACGTGGATTTCGTCTTCGTGAAAAACAAGCTGCTCGCCCCATTGGGGGTTGAACAGGTTTTCGGCGTAGTGATCAACGAGCCGTTCCACCAGCCGTCCGTAGGCCTCACGCGATGACGCCTTGACCCTGAACTCGGCCCAACCAAAGTGCTCGGGCAGATCGTGGGTCTGCAAAGTGACCCGGGTCACCACACCGAAGCTGCCGCCACCTCCGCCTTTCAGCGCCCAAAAAAGATCGGGCTCCCGCGATGCGTTGACCGTACGGACAATGCCGTCAGCGGTGACGATCTCGGCTTGGAGCAGGCTCGCGGCCGCTAATCCGTAACGCTTCGAGAACGATCCGAAACCGCCGCCCTGCACGAGGCCGGCCACCCCCACGCTCGCACAGCCGCCGCCCTGGACGTATCGCCCCGCCTGGGTGGTGACGGCAGTGTAGACGTCGATCCACATGCAGCCGGCCTCTGCAGTCACAGCCGGCGCCGGAGGCATCGAGGAACCCAATGGAACGAACGCATCGTGCAACTCGATGCGGTTCATCGCCCGTGTCCAGATCAAAAGGGAATCCGGCGCGTTCGAGCCGCCAAGGTAACTATGGCCCCCGCCCTTCACCACCAGACGTAAATTGTGTCGACGGACGAAATTGATGCCCGCAACCACGTCCGAGGTAGAACGGGCCGCCACAGCGTAGGCGCTCGCGCGGGGCGCCCATCCGTCGAGCCAGCCTGAGACCTGGGTGCCCCCAGGATCGTCGCCGAGCGCGATCGGGTTTCGCGCTTCCCCCAGGCGAGCGAGACAGTCGGGTGTGCGGGGCGCTTGCGCACAGGTCTGCCAGATGGTCGTCGGCCGCAACAAATTTCCACTGACTGCGCGACTCAGCGCCTCCCACTCCTCTGCCACCGGCCACTCAGGGTCGCCAGGCCGGACGCGGGCCGCTCCAGCAACGGCTGGAATCACGTCGGCAAAGATCGTGGTGGTGGGAAGGAAAGGCAGGGCGGCAGCGCCCTTCAGAAGGCATCGTCTCTTCATGTCGTCTCTATTTCTTATCGGGAGGCCAGTAGTTTGGCGAACCTTCTTTTCTGGATTCTAAAGCGAGTCTGGTTGGCTCCATCGGCCGAATAACTGAATGACCGCCACCAAAGATAGAAGCGACATTCAACTGTCAGGGCGACGCCAGAAATGAATCATCCGACCGCCGGTCTTTTTGGTCGGGCATCGGCCAACACGGTCAACAGTGCCGCAGAACCTTATCGACCTGACGTACGCCGAGTTCCGAGTCGTTGGATGCGAGGAAGCCGCATCAGATAGAGATTGCGCCGAAAGCCGCTTGTATTGCCGCAGCAATCTCGTCTTCGCTGCGCCCCCCATTGATGGCAATGCTTTCCCCAAAGACAAAGTGAGGAACCGAACGGACCCCGGCACCGGCCGACCTGGCCGCTTCCTGCTCGACGCGGCGGTGCTGTTCAGGATCAAGTGCGATAGCACGAGCCTGGTCGCGGTCAAAACCGCAGTCGGCGGCGATGTCGGCCAGCACATCCGCATCGGAGATGTTCCTGGCCGTGATGAAGTAGGCATCGGTGATTGCAACTGCGAGCCTGTGCTGCATGTTAAGCCCAGCGGCTGCCAGAATCACGGCATGAGCAGCTTGAGTCGGATAGGCCCAGAGCTGGCGGCCAAGATCCAGGTCGAAGCCCGAAGCGCGGGCTTCTCCTTCAGGGCGAGCAAAGGCGACCTTCGGATCGGTGATGCCGTAGCGCGAACGCAGCAAGTCGGGAATATAGAGGCCACCTGCCGGCGCATCGGGCAGCAGCAGAACGGGATGCTGCCGGATATCAACGGCCAGGTCGGGAAAACGCTCCGCCAGCACTTTGTCGAGACGGTGATACCCGACGATGCACCACGGGCATGTGATTTCAGTATAGAGATCTATTTGCATAACCATGTTCTGGCGGTCTGATCTGCACGCTATGAATTTGAAGGTAGCTCGGCATCGATTCCGGTCAGTTGAACCGATACGTCCCACAGTCGTTTTGCGAGTTCTGGATTTCGCGCGTCCCGAGACGGAGTGCATTCACCAGAGGGGCCTCGCAATTCGGAAGTTTTCGTCGGCCCGTAATAGCCGCCGGACTTTATTTGTCCGGTCGCCGCTTGCAATGCGCCCCACGCGCCCTGAGCCGACGTGTTGAAAAACAGGCCGATCAATGACATTGCGATGCTGCCCCACCAGCTATCGCGCGCAAGGTTGGTTCCAGCAAGACCCGGGTGGCAGGCCACAGCCGCAACAGGTATCCCCGCCGCCCGCAGTCGCCGATCCAGCTCAAAGACAAAAAGCAGATTCGCAAGCTTGCTGGCTGCATAGCGAGGCATCCACTTGTAACTCCTCTCCGCATCAAGATCGTCCCATTCGATCTTCGCGCTCTTGTGCAGACCGCTGCTCGTGACAACGATGCGCGACCCGGATGTTTCCGTGAGCCTGGGCAACATGAGCGCAGTGAACGCAAAGCAACCAAGATGATTGACGCCGAATGTCAGCTCGAAGCCTTGCACCGTGCGCTTCAGCTTCGGCCCTTGCACGCCCGCATTATTGATGAGCGCGTCGATGCGCGGTTCCTTTTCGGCCAGTTTTGCTGCGTTCCGCACGCTCGTCAGGTCTGCGAGGTCAAGCGGCAGGAATGCGAGATTCGCTTCAGGGGTCTTCAGACGAATCCGGCTAATAGCAGCTTCCGCCTTCGCCTCATCGCGGCACGCGAGAAGCACCCTGGCTCGCCGTGCCGCCAACGTACTCGCTATTTCAAGGCCTATGCCGGTGTTGGAGCCGGTGACAATAAAGGTCTTGCCCGATTGATCGGGTACATCAGCATGGGTGAATCCGCTCATGGCGTGAACCGTGTCGAGACGTTATTGCGTCAATGGTTAGCAATGCATGGCGCGGCACGCACGAACTTCCTGTCGGTCACCTGGTCGACCAGGAACTTCGCAAGGTTGCCTCTGGAGAGCTTCGTGCTGAGTCTGGTTTTTCCATACCAACCCACATCCACGTGGCCATCGGCGGGACCATCCTTTAGGTTCGGAATGCGTACCAGTGTCCAGTCCAGGTCCGAATTGGCGATCAATTCGCCAGTCGCCTTGATGTCCTCATACCCCTTGCGCGCGATAACCTTGAACAACAGCGTGAACGCATGGGTTTTGAAGGCAAAGCCATCCTTGGGATCACGATAGGCAGCCGTAGAAATCTGGATAAGACGGCGCACGCCCGCGTGCTTCATCGCGGCGATGATGTTGGTCAAGCCGCGCATGATCGGCTTATCGCCCTGCACCTTGAGACTGTTGGGACCAAGGGCGCTAATGACCGCATCGGCACCCTGAACGCACTTTGAAATGGCACGCTGGTCTTTGAGGTCGCCGACAACGATTTCTGCCCTTGCCGCGAACGGCGCGAGTTTCTTTGCGTCGCGCGTATAGACCGACAGTTTGTAGCCCTGCGTCAAGGCTTCCTCGATGATGTGCCTTCCGGTCGGCCCGGTCGCACCGAACAGCGCGATGGTTTTTTTCCCGGCCATGAGGTCACGCAGCCTTCGCCAACAAGGCTTTGATGGCCGTTTCGGTGTTGGCGATTGCGGCCTTCACCGCATCGGGGCCGAAAACCGTGCCTTCGACACGCACAACCTCAACGTCGGTCAGGCCGATGAAACCAAGCAGATGCAGCAGATAGTTAGTCTGAAAGTCGAACGGTGCCCAGGCCCCTTCCGAGAACACGCCGCCGGTAGCGGTAACGAGATAGACCTTCTTGCCGGTCAGCAGCCCCTTCGGCCCAGTATCGCCGTAGCCGAAGGTGACGCGCGGCCAGGTGACGTGATCGAACCAGGCCTTGAGCTGCGAGGGCAGACCGAAGTTGATCATGCCCGAACCGAGCACGATCACATCGGCGACCTTCAACTCATCGACCAACTCTTGCGCGACCTTCACCGCCTCGACCTGTTCCGGTGTGCGATCTTCGGGTGCCGTGATCCGGCCCTGGATGTAGGCCGGCGTGATGTGCGGCGGCGGATTCGCGGCAAGGTCGCGCACGGTCAGCGGACCGCCCGAGCGGGCCTGGATACCATCGGCGATTTCGGTGGCAAAGCGGGTGGAAAGGCTGTCGGCCCCGCGCGGGCTGGAAGTGATAAGTAGGGCATGGCTCATGACGGCTCCTAGGTATAAAATAAGAACTAGGTAATCTCTCGATTCTGAATTACCTATTCATACAAAGGATCGTATGGCTCCTGCCATTTCCCCACAAGAAGGCACATGCATGTCACTTAGTCACACCGAGCTACCTGCCGATATGCCTGCACCTGACGCTGGCGGCTGCCTGGCAACCCGTGAAATCCTGGATCGCATCGGCGACAAGTGGAGCCTCTACATTGTCGCTATGCTGGCTAATGGTCCGCGGCGCTTCAACGAATTGAAGCGCGGCATCGACGGCATTTCCCAGCGGATGCTGACACTCACCTTGCGCGGACTGGAACGCGACGGACTGATAACACGAACGATGTATCCGACGATTCCGCCGCGCGTCGATTACGAACTCACTGACATGGGAAGAACGCTGTTGAAGCCTGTCATGGCGTTGGTCAACTGGGCGAGTGAGAATCAAGTCGCCATCGCCGAGGCGCAGAAACGTTTTGACGAGGCGCCGGAGCCAGATCTGGTCTTGATTCAGGGCGTTGTCTACCAGCGTCGATAGACGGGTCCAGACCGTAGGCTTGTGCCAATACAGCGGCGAAATCCAGATGCCGGCTCCCGTTGGGACCTGTTCCAACGCGGATCTTTCGTGGGCTGAGAAGGTGCTGCATGTTCCGATCTATCCAACCATGAGTCGGCCACGACCAATCGGAAAAGTCGCATAGCCTGACTTGGGTGTCCGCTCCCTGAGCCAAACGGGACGCCTCAACGTCTCGCCGTTGACGCAAACCAATGACGCTTCCTGGCCGACCAGAGCCCCACGACCGTGCGCGGCGATCGTCACGGGCGTGCGCGCGATGCAAAAGGCGTGACCCGACCCACTACGCTCAGACGCCCCCCTCCAAAGCGGTCCGTCAGTCGAATCACGGTTTTGCGAGCTGGAGCACCTTAAAGCGGCCATCGGCAAGCTCACACAACCGGCCAACAAGAGGCTGACCTGCATCGCCAGCGTCACAGTCAGATCGGAGGCCGCGTTGATGGACCAAGCCTCGCCTTCTACAAAACGCTGCATCAGATCGGGCGGCCAGGTGCGCGCTGTTAGCCGACACTGGTTTGCGAATGGCAGCGAACCAGGCGTTCGAGGCGCCTATTTAATGAAATCCTGGATTGCGGTGACGGTGGCCTTGGGGTTTTCTTCCATCAGCCAATGGCCCGAGTCGGGGATGACGGCGCCCTGTACGTTGCTGAAGGCCGCCTTGGCGACAACGGCCATTTCCGGACCGAAAGATTTCTCGCCGCCGACGGCCAGGACAGGGATCGGCAGCGGGCCGTTGGCCAGGAACGCCTGGTTGTCGACAGCGTCCTGATCGAACGCATGGAACTGCTCGAAGCCGTCGTGCATCGCATTCGGCCGGGCGTAGAGCCTGGCGTAGTGGACGCGGCTCGCTTCATCGAAGTTCTTGGGGTTGGCCGAGAAGTCATTCCAGAACCGGTCGAGATAGATCCGCTCGCGACCCTTGACCAGCCGTTCCATGTCGGGTCCGCCAAACCGGAAATGCCAAAGGAGAGGATTCTTCAGAATCTCTTCCCAAGGGCCGACGCCGGGAATCGGGGCGTCCATCAGGACCAGATGCGTGACGCGTTCCGGCTGCTCGGCGACGAACGCGAAGGCGACCATGTTGCCGATGTCGTGGGCAACGACGTCGACTTTGTCCACGTGCAGCGCGTCGAGCACATCGGCCACATCGTGCCCCTGATTCTTCTTGTCGTAGCCGGTGGCTGGATGGGCGGAAAGGCCCATGCCGCGCAGGTCGGGTACGATCACCGTATGGGTTTGGGCGAGAGCGGCGGCGAGCGGTTCCCACATGTCGCCGCTCTCGCCATAGCCGTGCAACATGACCACAGCCGGCCCGTGTCCTCCGACGCGGACAAATATCCGGGTTCCGTTCGCGGCGATCGTTTCGGTTCGGAAGCTGCTCGGGTAAGGCGTCACGCCAGCCGCACAAGGTTGCGCGGCAAGTACTGAGCAGCATGCAATCAGGGACGCGAGCATTCGGATCATGATGAGCACCTTTGGGCCTGGTTGGTGGCGCTAACGATAGGTGCCCGCCGGATCGGCGGCTTGAAGAAACGTATCGAACTTGTCGCTCGATCCGCTGCCGTCAAGTTCCGAATGCGCTGCACGGCGCTAGCCGCGGGAGGATTGGCGGCCTGCGGCCATAATAGATTCGTTCAAGTTCGTGCATGAGCGGTCGGCTATGATCGGTTTTGTCACACGGTCGACCCAGATTTCTAATCGTGTGCAGTGACCTCATCACTTCACCGCGCCTCGATCGGAACAAGGGTGCCACATGACAACGCAGCTCGAAAACGCGCACGTCTCCATGCAAGATACGGAGCAAGGTAACGCCACGTTGACCGGCGACCTTCAATCCTGGGAGCGAAGCTTCCGCATCGCGATCGACACCATTCCCGGGTTGGCCTGGTTCGGCAGCGCCGATGGGCCGGTCGAATTCTTGAACAAACAGTGGTGCGAATACACGGGCATTGCGATGGACGATGCGTTGGGCTGGGGGTGGACCCGCACCATTCATCCGGAGGATTTTCCCCGCCTCGAGGCCCAGTGGAGCGATGCACTGATGCGCCGCCTGCCGGGTGAGCTCGAGGCACGCGTGCGCCGGTCCGACGGCGAATATCGCTGGTTTCTGTTTCGCTACGCGCCGCTACAGGACGATACGGGCCGAGTGCTCAAATGGTACGGGGCCAACATCGACATCGAAGCACGCAAGCTCGCTGAGAAGGCATTGCAGGCGTCGGAGCAACTGGCTCGCGCGCAGGTCGATGCCCTCAAGAGTTCCCTCGATGCCCTCGCGATGGAACCGGACCCGAATCGGCTCGTCGCGCACAGCCTGCGGACCTTGTCTCGGCAATTCGACGCGCACAGCATGAGCGTATGGCGCCGCGATCCGGCCGACGGCACGGTTGGGCTGGCATACGCTTTCGAAGACGGTTACGTCATACCCAACACCGACTCGCGGTTCGCCGGGCTGGATCTGTCGCTACCGATGGACGAGGCCTATCCGTGGCCCGAAGTGTTCCGTTCCGGAAAGGCGAACGTTATCGAGGATATTCGGGCCGTTCCGTCCTTTCCCTTGTGCGACAGGCTGATCCCGCTCGGTATCGTCACGGTTCTTTTAGTGCCGATGGTCGTCGCCGGGTGTTTGGAAGGCGCCATCGGACTTCGCTTCAAGCAGCGCCGCGCCTTCCGGAGCGAGGAGGTCGAACTGGCCCAGGCACTGACCAATCAGACCACCCTGATGATCCGGTTGGCCGAGTTGTCGGCGCAAGGCCGGGAAACCGCGATTACGGCGGAACGCAACCGCATCGCGCGCGATATTCACGACACGCTGGCACAAGGCCTGACTGGCGTCATCGTCCAGTTAGAGGCTGCAGAAGACGCCAGTCGGCGCGGCCTCGGGCGCGACGCGGAGCGGCACGTCACATCGGCGCGCAATCTGGCGCGAGAAAGCCTGAGCGAGGCCAGGCGGTCTGTTGCGGCGCTGCGTCCTCAGCCTCTCGAGGAAGGCGCCGTCACCGATGCCCTACGCGTGCTCATCAGGCGGTTGACCGATGGCGTCGCACTCGGCGCCGATTTCCGCGTTCTGGGCGTGCCTCGGGCGCTTCCGCGCGACTGGGAAGACAACCTGTTCCGGATCGCACAGGAGCTCGTGACCAACGTGCTTCGCCATGCCAAGGCGTCTCGTATCGCCGTCACCATTGCCTTCACCGAAGAGGACGTCCGGCTCGAATGTGCGGACGACGGCTGCGGCTTCGATTCATCCGCGAAACATGAAGGCTTTGGCGTAATGGGCATACGCGAGCGTATTGACGCCATGGGGGGCCGCATGAAGTTGACGAGCTCGATCGGTCGCGGCACCGAGGTGTCGATCCGCCTGCCAACCCCTTCTGTGGTGTCCGGCGCGCCGCGAGCGTGACGATGGAGCTATCGATGTCTGACACGAATCAGCAGCCGGCACCCATACGCGTTCTCATTGCCGACGACCACGTGACGGTTCGGGAGGGGCTGGCAGCGATCATCGGGCGGCAGCCGGACATGGTCGTGGTCGCGGAGGCCACCAACGGCCAGCAGTGCGTCGACCGATGGCTCGAGTGCCGTCCTGATGTGACCTTGCTGGATCTGCGCATGCCGATTCTCGACGGCGTGGGCGCGATAGAAGCGATTCGCCGCGCTGAACCCTCGGCCAGGTTGATGGTCTTGACCACGTTCGACAGCGATCACGACATCTCCCGGGCCATCATGGCGGGAGCCAAGGGATACATGCTCAAGGACGCTCAGCGTGAGGAACTGTTGGAATGCATCCGCAAAGTTCACGCCGGCAAGACTCAGATTCCTTCGTTCCTCGTTGCAAAACTCGCAGCCGGTGTCAGCGGCGAGGCGCTGACGAGTCGCGAACTCGAAGTCCTCTCCATGCTGGCGGGCGGGTGCAGCAACAAGGACATCGGGGCGCGCCTCGGCATCGGCGAAACGACTGTCAAGTCTCATCTGCGCAGCATCTTCAGCAAACTGCAGGTCCTGAGCCGCACGGAAGCGGTGGCGGTGGGCAGCAGGCGCGGCCTTATCCGGTTGTAGATTTTGGGACTTCGCACGCCTCTAGTTCGAATGGATGAGGCCCGTATGATCCGTTAGCGCGGTACGCGTGCCCGTCGACCGATCAATAGATTGCGGACGCGATCGGCGCGATAGTGTGGCCCGGCGGGAGTGAATCTCTCCAACTCGAGGGCAATGACCATGCGCGCGTCGGTTGAAAACGAGAATGTCGTTTCGATTGTCACTGAGCTTCTCCAATGTGCAAGCCGGGTGCTCGAGCGGGATGGACAGAGCGCCAGGAAGGAAATCCAGCGGGCGCTGGATCTTCTCCTGGCCTGCCAGGCGAACAACACGGGAATCCAGCCGCGCAATACTGAATATCGCGCCCAGGGATTGGCGCTTTGGCAAGCGCGACGGGTCATCGATCATGTCGCGGGCAATCTTGAGACGCAGATTCGAGTTGAAGAGTTGGCGAGCGTGACGCGGCTCAGCAAGAGCCATTTTTTCCGGGCGTTCCGGCTCAGTTTCAGCACATCGCCGCACGCCTACATTCTCACGCTGCGGCTCGCGCGCGCGAGAGAGATGCTGATGGCAAGCGACGAGCAGATCAGCCGCGTGGCCGCGGCTTGCGGATTTGCCGATCAAGCGCATTTCTCGAGGATCTTTCGGCGGGAAATTGGCTGCGCGCCAGGATTGTGGCGGCGCGAGCAGCGCCGATCGTCCATCGCTGACAGGGCGAGTTCAATACATTCGACGAAAGCCGGACACCCGTGAGCATCTAAACGTATCCCAGCAATCTACACTGGGCCGCACTCGTGCATCTCGCGGCCTCTATTCACGAGGTCCAGGAGAAACGACATGGATATGCAATTGAAGAATCGGCTGGCGCTGGTGACCGGCAGCACCGCCGGCATCGGTCTTGCCATTGCACAAGGGCTCGCCGCGGAAGGCGCGCGCGTCATCGTGAACGGCAGGACGCAGGAGGCAGTCGACCGGGCTGTGCGGTCGATTGCGGAGGCGACGGGTAACAAGCCGCTCGGTTTCGCCGGCGATCTGAGCGATGCCGCCCAGGCCGAGGCACTTGTGCGTGCGTTCCCGAACGTGGAGATTCTCGTCAATAGTCTGGGCATTTTCGAGCCCAAGCCGTTCGAAGAGATCCCCGACGAGGACTGGCGCCGTTTCTTCGACGTGAACGTGCTCAGCGGCGTGCGCCTCGCGCGTATGTATCTTCCCGCGATGCGGCGCGCCGACTGGGGGCGCATCATCTTCATCTCC
This sequence comes from Paraburkholderia sp. A1RI_3L, assembly GCF_048957895.1. Lineage (NCBI taxonomy): Bacteria > Pseudomonadati > Pseudomonadota > Betaproteobacteria > Burkholderiales > Burkholderiaceae > Paraburkholderia > Paraburkholderia sp. A1RI_3L. Next base: position 239,618 of record NZ_JARCHA010000010.1, on the reverse strand, counting down.
AGCGAGAGCGGTGTGCAGATTCCGGTCGAGATGGTTCACTACGGCGTGACCAAGACCGCGTTGCTTGGCGTGTCGCGAGGTCTGGCCGAGACCGTCGCAGGGACCGGTATTACCGTGAACAGCGTTCTACCGGGGCCGACCAAATCACGAGGCGTTACCGACTTTGTCGATGCGTTGGCACAGGGTGACGAAAAGACATTCGAGCAAGTCGAAAAGGAGTTTTTCGAAAACATTCGGCCGACGTCCCTCATCAAGCGTTTTGCCTCGCCCGAAGAGGTCGCGTCGATGGTAACGTATCTCGCCAGCCCGTTGGCTTCGGCGACGACGGGGGCAGCGTTGCGTGTCGACGGTGGCGTCGTCAAGAGCGCTTTCTAGTGTTTTATCCGCACCCCCAATGGCGGGAGATGAGCGCTCTCGCTCATCAGTAATGCTGACCGTTATGTGGCGCTTACCGAAGGTTCGCCTGGAAGAACTGAAGGGCCATCTGATCGAGTTGTGTATGGAAGGCGGCCCAGTGAAACCCGGCAGCATCGACGCACAGTGCCGGCGCGCCCGCCCGCCGGGAAAATTCACGATGCGGTGATTGCCGCCCATCCGCTTGCGGGCCAGCGGCGTCTAGTCGAGCTTCCAGGCGCCCACCGCTTCGGCAAGCGTGCGGGCGCGTTCGTTGAGATCCTCGGTGGTAGTCATCAGATGCTGCACCATCCCGGCGTTCTGCTGTGTGACCGCATCAATGTCCTTGATGGCCTCGTTGAGTTGCCGCACGCCGTGGCTTTGCTCGCTTGCCGAGCGGCTCATGGCGTCGCTGAGTTGCGCGACTTCGTGCGCGGCGCTCACCACTTCGTCCATGGCGCTGCCCACGTCGGTACATAACCTCGCGCCCTCGGCAATCGTGCCGCGCGCGCTTCCAATCAGCGCTTCGATTTCGCGCGCCGCCTGGGCGCTGCGTTGCGCGAGGCTGCGCACTTCGCCGGCCACCACCGCGAACCCCTTGCCTTGATGACCGGCGCGCGCGGCTTCCACGGCAGCATTGAGCGCCAGGATGTTGGTCTGGAACGCGAGTTCGTTCACGACGGACACCACGGCGCTGATCTGCTGCGAATCGCGGGCAATGGAATCCATCGAATCGATCACAGCACGTACGCGCGTGCGGCTGGCATGCGCCAGTTCCGATGCCTGCCCGGCGAGCCGGTTGGTCTGCTCGGCCACCTGCGCGCTGCGCTGCACGCCTTCGCTGATCTGCTGCGTCGTCGCCGCGGTTTGCTGGATGGCCGCTGCCTGCGATTCGGCGCCGCTCGACAGGCGCGCGTTCTGGGTATGCAGGCGACTCGCGCAATCGTCGACGGCCGCCGCTTCGCGGGTCACGGCGCTCAGCGTTCCGACGAGCCCTTGCTGCATCTGGGCGAGTGCGGCGAAGAGGCGCCGTGCCTGGGTGCGCTCATCCACGACGATAGCTTCGCGCAACTCGCCGAGCGCAATCGCGTGCACGGTTTGCATGGCGTGGTCGAGCGGCCGGACCACCTTGGCGCCGAGCCAGCGCCTTCCGGCAAACGCAAGCACGACGCTCGCGAGAGCAAGCGCCGCGAAGCTCCAGAGCGCGACGGCTTCAAGGCGATGCACGCCGGCAACGTAGGTTGCGAGCGCACCGTCGGGCGGCGCGCTCGCCGCGCTGGCCGCCGCTTCGGCGAGCGTGGCATACGCGTAGGCACACGCCGCGCCACCGGCAGCAATCGTCAGCGACATCGCAAGTCCCGCGCCGACGATCAGCGTGAGCGCGGCGGGAATGCGGACGTTCCTCATCTCGATCTCGGCCTCCGGCGTCAGAACTTGTGTACCAGACCGGCGATCTCGGTCGTGATGTTCTTGCCTGCGCCTACGGCGATGCCGGGCCCTGCGGCGTCGGCCACGGTGAATGCCGTCGTGCCGTGATTGCGCACGCCTGCCACGCCGGCGTAGAAGCCGGTGCGCTTCGAGAACGGATAGTCGTAGCGCAAGGCCCATGAGAGCGCATGCCCGTCGCCGCCGGAGCGAAGCCAGTACTGCCCGAAGCTTGCCAGCAGCGAGCCGCCCACGACATGACGAATCAGGGCATTCACTTCATAGAAGTCGTGATTCGGTGTTGCGTAGGCGCTTGAAATCGACGTGCTCACGCCCGTGGCGTTGCGGTGCATTTGATAGAGCGCCGCGGTTTTCACCACGCCGAAGTCGTATGACGCGCCGATCAGATAGAAGCGTCCCGTGCCGACAGGCGTCGTTGCGCTGAGCGTGGCGCTGGGTGCGAAGCGCTGCTGCAGATAATCCGCGTCGGCGGAAAACGCGCCGGCCTTGAAGCTCACGCTGGCCGAAAGCGTGTCGCCGAGTGAAGGCGGCACGCCGCCCGATCCGTTCGCGCCGCGCGCATAGAGGGCGCGCAGCGTGAAGCCCGCCATCTCCGGCGACGTGTAGCGCAGCGAGTTGGCCGTGCGCGCCGAGGGCACGAATACGTAATTGTTGGTGGCGTTACCCCAGGCGAGCGCATTGAGTTCGCCGAGCGAGTACGTCACGTAGGTCAGGAACAACGGCGTGTAGTTGTTGCCGGCCTGGATCTGGCCGAACGGGCCCTGCACGCCTACCCACGCCTCCCGGTTGAACAAGGTCGTGCTGTTGGCCATGGCGCCCGAATTCGAATTGAAGCCGTTCTCCAGCTTGAAGACCACGTTGTAGCCGCCGCCGATGTTCTCCTTGCCGAGCAAGCCCCAGCGCGAGGGCGCAACGGAACTCGTCGCTTCGCGCACGACGGTCTTGCCGCCTGCGTTGGCGGCCTGGATCGCCGTATCGATGATTCCGTAGAGCGTGACGGCCGACTGGGCGTGGGCGCTCGTCGCGTTGAGCGCGGCAACGGCGGCAAGGGCGGCGGTGGCGAGTGGGGCAAGTTGCGGCTTCATGTCGTCTCCTGAACGGTGCCGTCGAGATGCGGCACTCTCTGAGGGCAGGAGTTTTGTGTATGAAGCAATCGAAGTCAATAAAAAATATACAAAACTATAGAAAACACCAGGTTGTATATTTGACGTGAAATCCGCGGACGAACGGCTGCCGCGCCCGGGGCGACGGGGCGCGGCAGTACGGCAGGTAAGACGGGAGGGCGGTCAGCGGGAAGGCGGGAACAGATCGGCGTCCGCGAGGATGATGTCCGCTGTCTGGTGGTAGTGCGTGGTGAGGAGCTTGATGGCGAGCGCCGCGTCGCCGGCTACGACCGCGTCGAGCATGGCTTTGTGCTCGGCGCCTTCGTGGCGTCGCGGAAACACTCGCCGCACGGAAAGCTGCCGGTAGCGGTAGAGCTGGTCGGCAAGCTGGTCGCAAAAGCTGATGAGCCAGCGTGACTGGCACCCGCCGATCAGCGCGCGATGGAACTCGCGGTGGCGGCGCTCCCACTCGGGGTTCTCCTTGTACTCGGTTTCGCTGAGCGAACGCGGCACCTTGGAGAGCCGGTGATAGGCCAGCACAACGGCCTCTTCCCACTCCACCGAGCGGCTCGCGAAGGCTTCGCGCAGCGCGACTTCCTCCAGCCAGCAGCGCGTTTTCGTGATTTCCTGGAGGTCGCTCGCGCTGATGCCCGCTACCGCGAAGCCACGCTGGTCGCGCCGTTCCACGAGTCCATCCGACGTCAGGCGATTGAGCGCCTCGCGAACGGGGGTCTGTCCGGCCTGGTACTGCTCGCAAAGGAACTCGATCTGCAGCCGGCGTCCCGGCTCCAGCTTGCCGTCGAGCAGGTCTGCGCGGATGCGGTCGTACAGGTTCGTGGCGAGCGTGGCGGCGCTGGCGTTGGCGCCGCCGGCGCCTGCGGGCGTTACGGGGGAGATCGCTGTGCGTGACAACTTCACACCTTCAGAGGTTTCGTCTGGCGCAAAGTATATCTGATCCGCGCGCGGTTCCGGTGCGATCTGACTGTTTTGGGGTTTTCCCTTTGAAAATACATAAAAACGTCGACATGAGAGTTTTGTATATATTATGATCGGCAACAGGTTGAATCGCTGGAGGCATAGGAATGGAGACATTGACGCTGGATCAAGCCAATCGCATCGTCGCGGCTGCGCTGCAGGCGGCCCGCCGCGACGGATTGCGGCCCATGGCGCTCGTCGTGCTGGACGAGGCGGGCCAGGTGAAGCTGGTGACGCGCGAGGATGGCGCCACGCCGCTTCGCGTGGATATCGCGCACGGCAAGGCCGCGGCGGCGTTCGGCATGGGCATCGCATCGCGCACGCTGCACGAGCGCGCCAGCGGCAACCCGGTGTTCTTCAACGCCATCGCGCCCGCGTGCGGCGGCAAGTTCATCGCGCAGACCGGCGCGGTCGTGATCGTCGCGCCGAACGGGCAGACCATCGGCGCGATAGGCGCAAGCGGCGGCACGGGGGACGAGGACGAAGCCATCTGCATCGAAGGTCTGCGCGCAGCGGGCTTCGCGCACCGTTGACGCGAGGCGCGCCATGCAAGCTGCTTACCGTTGCGCATGCCACGGCATCGACATCCACGCGCACGTCGTGCCCGCCGAATTTCCGCGCTATCTGGGCGCGAGTGTGCCGCGCGACTGGCCGTCCATGCAGCCGGCGCACGCCTGCCACCGCCACGTGGTGATCGACGGCAAGATCTATCGCACCGTGTCCGACCTGTGCTGGGACACGGATAAACGCCTTGCCGACATGGACAGCCAGAACGTGGCCGTGCAGGCGATCTCGCCCATGCCCGAGTTGCTCTCCTACTGGATGGCGGCGGCCGATGCGCTGCCGCTGTTGCAGTACCTCAACGACACGATTGCAGGCATGGTGGAGGCGAGCAGGGGGCGACTCGTCGGGCTCGGCGCGGTGCCGCTGCAGGACGTGGACGCGGCGATCCGCGAACTCGAACGGCTGATGGCGATGCCGGGTGTTGCGGGCGTGGAAATTGGCAGCAACATTAATGGCGCGCCGGTGGGCGCTCCGCAGTTCGACGCGTTTTTCGAAACCTGCGAAGCGCTTGGCGCGGCGGTATTCGTCCATGCGATCAGACCGGCTGGCAAGGAGCGTCTCGTCGGTCCCGCGCAGCTGGTGCAGGCGCTCGCTTTTCCGTCCGACGTTGGGCTCGCCGCCGCTTCGGCCATCACGTCTAACCTGATCGTGCGGTATCCGAAACTTCGTATTGGTTTCAGTCACGGCGGCGGTACCCTGGCTTCGCTGCTGCCCCGCCTCGAACAGGCCAGCCGCGTTTTCGCGCCGCTGCGCGAGACGCTTCAGGCCGCGCCGCGCGAGCAGGCACGCGGCCTCTGGTACGACTCGCTCGTGTTCGATCCGGCCACGCTGCGCCATCTCGTCGAAACGTTTGGCGACACGCGCGTGATGCTGGGTACCGATTACCCGTTCGCGTTCCGCGAGCACGATCCCGTGGGCGGCGTAGTCCGACTCGGGCTCGACGCCGCGGCCGCCGAACGGCTCATCTATCGCAACGCCCGGGAATTTCTGGGCATCAGCAACGGAGCATGACATGACGCAGTGCCTCGTCACCGGCCTGAGAGGCATCGAGATCGGCGTACCGGATCTCGAACTGGCCGCGGCCTTTTACGCACACACCTGGCATCTCACCGAACTCACGCGACGCCCGGAAAAGGTCTACTTTCGCGGCACGGGTGCCGCACACCACATCCTCACGCTCGCGCAGAGCGAACGTGCCGACGTGCGCGCCATCGAGTTCAGTGTGGCCGACGTCGCGCACCTCGATACGCTCGCGCAGTCCATCGTCCTGCATGGCGGCACCGTGATCTCCGGTCCCGCACCCACGACGATGCCAGGCGGCGGCTCGATGCTCGAAGCACTCGATCCGCAGGGGCGCGTGCTGCGCTTCATCGCGGGCGCGCGCAGCCATGCGGATACGCAAAGCGTGAAAGACCGTCCCATCAAGATCACGCACGTCGTGCTCAACAGCGAGAACGTGGCGGTCGCGCAGGCGTTCTTCGAAAACGCGCTGGGCTTCAGGCTGTCCGACCGCACGCGCATCATGGCCTTCATGCGCTGTTCGAGCGATCACCACAGCATCGCGCTCGCCGATGCGCAGGAGAACACGCTCAATCACATCGCTTTTCTGATGCCGGACCTCGATTCCGTGATGCGCGGCGGTGGCCGTATGAACGACGCGGGCTATCCGGTGGAATGGGGCGTGGGGCGCCACGGGCCGGGCAACAACGTGTTCGCGTATTTCCTCGGGCCCGCCGATTTCGTCATCGAATACACAGCCGAGGTGCTACAGGTGGACGACAGCTACCGCACGGGCGGCCCGGACGACTGGAAGTGGCCGCCCGGGCGCATCGATCAGTGGGGCGTGGGGCGCGCGCCGTCCGAACGCCTCAAGACCGCGCAGAAAACCATCTTCTTTCGCCGGCCGCAAGGTGTTGCGGCACTGAGCGACAACTGAGCGGCATCTGCCCTGAAAGAACGTTTCCCTCAACCGATTGATTCATCCGATAACTCGAATACATCATGAAACTGGTTACTTTCCGATCGGGCGACACCACGCGCCTGGGTGTTCTGGACGGCGAGCACGTCGTCGATCTCAACAAAGCCGACGCCCGCGTGCCGGCGGATCTGCGCGCGGCGCTCAAGGCCGGCGTGGACCTCAACGCGGCCGCGCAACGTGCTATCGCGAGCGGCGAGCATCGCGCGCCCTATGCGTCGCTCGAACTTGCGCCCGTCGTGCCGGAGCCTGGCAAGATCGTCTGCCTCGGCCACAATTACTACGACCACGCGAAAGAGGGCGGCAATCTGAAGCCCGTTTATCCGCTCATCTTCTTTCGCGGCGCCTCTTCGCTGATCGCGCACGAAGACCCGGTGATCCGTCCGCGTGTGTCGGAAAAGCTCGATTACGAGGCTGAACTCATGATCGTGATCGGCAAGCGCGCGCGCCACGTGAAGCGTGAAAACGCGCTGGACTACGTGTTCGGCTACGCATGCTTCAACGACGTTTCGGTGCGCGACTATCAGAAGCGCACGACGCAGTGGACCATCGGCAAGAACTTCGACGGCACGGGCGCGTTCGGCCCGTGGCTCGTGACCGCCGACGATCTGCCGCCCGGTGGCGAAGGCCTCACGTTGCGCCTCATCCTCAACGGGCAGGTGATGCAGCAGGCCAGCACGAGCGACATGATCTGGGGCGTGGCCGAAACCATCGAGCTGCTGACCGAGTGCCTGACGCTCGAACCCGGTGACGTCGTGGCGATGGGCACGCCCGCCGGCGTGGGCTGGGCGCGCGATCCGTCGGTGTGGCTCAAGCACGGCGATGTCGTGGAAGTAGACATCGAACGCGTGGGCCGTCTGCGCAACACGGTGCAGGACGAAGCGGGTGCGTGACGATGGCGACGAGTAACCATTACGAAGTGATCGTGGTCGGCTTCGGGCCGTCCGGCGCCGTGGCAACCGCTTTGCTCGGGCAGCTTGGCCGCAAGGTACTGTGCGTGGACCGCGCGCGCGAGGTGTACGACAAGCCGCGCGCCATCGCCGTCGATCACGAGATCATGCGCGTGTTCCAGGGCCTTGGCGTGGTCGAGGAAATCGCCGAACACATCGCCGTGTTTCCGCCTTCGGAGTACTACGGCGTGGACGGCCAGCTCATCAAACGCATCGACACGGTGCCCAAGCCCTGGCCCCTCGGCTACATGCCGACCATGGTGTTTACGCAGCCCCCGGTGGAAGCGGCCTTGCGCGAGCATGCGAGCGCGTATGAATCGGTGGAAGTGGCGCTCGGCACGGAACTCGTGAGCTTCGATCAAACCGCGCACGGTGTGAGCGTCCAACTGAAGGACGACGCAGGCGCCACGCGCGCCGTCACGTGCGACTACCTCATAGGCTGCGACGGCGCATCGAGCACGGTGCGCACGCAGTTGGACATCGCCTACGAAGACCTCGTGTTCGACGAGCCCTGGCTCGTGGTCGACGTGCGCGTGAACGAAAGCGGCCTTGCGAAGCTGCCGAAGGTGGCGGTGCAGTACTGCGAGCCGTCGCGGCCGTGCACCTATGTGGTGGGGCCGGGCGCGCACCGTCGGTGGGAAATCATGCTGATGCCCGGCGAAGATCCGCGCGAGATGCAGACCGAGGCGCAGGTGTGGAAGCTGCTGTCGCGCTGGCTTTCGCCTGAAGACGGTCAACTGTGGCGCGCCGCGAGTTATCGCTTTCATGCGCTTGTCGCGCAGGAATGGCGGCGTGGGCGCATTTTCATTGCCGGCGACGCGGCGCATCAGCAGCCGCCGTTCATTGGTCAGGGGATGTGCCAGGGCATTCGCGACGTGGTGAATCTCGTCTGGAAGCTCGACGCCGTGATGAGCGGCACGGCCCAGCCCGCGCTGCTCGACAGCTACGCCGCGGAGCGCGGCCTGCACGTGCGGCAGCTCACCACGCGCATCAAGGAACTCGGCAAGGTGATCTGCGAGCGCGACGTTGCTGCAGCACGCGAGCGCGATGCACGCCTCTTGCGTGAAGCGGCCGGCCAGATCAGGACGATTGCGCGCCAGGACATCGTGCCGAAGCTCGAAGCGGGTTTGCTTGCGAGCGTCGCGCATGCTGCCAACGGCACGCTGTTTCCGCAGCCGCGCGTGCGTGTTGATGCCGTGGTTGCCGACGGTGGCGACGGCGCCAATGCGGCCTTGCTCGATACCGTAGTGGGCGGCCATTGGCGCATCGTCACGCTGGGTAGCGAGCCGGTTTCGCAGGCGGCGCGCGATGCCGCGCAGCGCATCGGCGCGCAGCTTGTCGAACTCGTGCCGGACGGCGACGTGAATCGGGCGGCCGCATGGTCCGGCGTGCATCGCGTCGTGGAAGTGGATGGCGTGCTCTCGGCCTGGTTCCGGCGCAACGAATGCAGCGCAGCGATCGTGCGTCCCGACCACTACGTCTACGGCGTAGCGAGCGATGCGGCGACGCTCGCCGCATCGCTCGAGGAACTGGAGGCAGCGCTGCACGGATGACACCTCGCAAGCGGAGCGCGGCCTTCATCATGCCCGCTCCCCGCATGCACCCACCGGTGAAGCCGCCCTCAAGAGGCGGCGCCGACACTACACAACACGGAGACAATCTTGGCCACGTCCATCAACGCTCGCGAGGAACTGGCGCTCGCCCCCATCGGGAGGTTTCATATAACCTTCGCGATTCTGGTCGGATTCATCATGTTTTTCGACGGATTCGATCTCTTCAATGCGGCTTACGTCATCCCGCTCGTCAGGAAGTCGTGGCAACCGTCGCCGGCGATGATCGGCGTCATGCTCTCGAGCGGTATCGTCGGGCTCTCGATCGGATCGGTAGTTCAAGGATTGCTGTCGGATCGATTCGGGCGTCGACGCGTGATGTTGCTCGCACTCTGGTTGTTGACGGCGGCGAGCGGCGCGCTGGCAACCGTGGCTCACACGCCGCTGGCTTTCGCTCTACTTCGACTCGTACTGGGAACAGCCCTCGGGATGGTCACACCGCTGGCGCTCACGTGTATCAACGAGTGGGCGCCGCGAAAGCACGCGAATACTTACGCCACCTGGGTTTTTCAATTCGGCTTCTCGGCGGGCGGGATATTCGCAGGGGTCGCAGGAATTCTTCTTACCCCGCGTTTCGGCTGGCAATCCCTCTACTACATCGGGATCCTGTCTGCCGTTGTCGCCGCTGTCGCGACCATCTGGCTTCCCGAATCCATTCAATACCTGCTAATTCGCCGGCGCTTTGACGAGGCGCGCCAACTTCTTTCGCGACTGCGGCCCGAGCGCAGCGAGCTATATCGCGATGCGGTGTTGGCGACTGCGGTCAAGGCCACCCGTGTTGGCTCGATTGCAGATCTTGTCGGGCCGTTGTATCGCAGAAATACGATCGTGCATTGGATCACCGGCTTTCTTAGTCTCTTTTGCATCCATGGCCTCACCGGTTGGCTACCGTCGCTCGTCGTGAATCGTGGTGAAGGTGTCACGTCGGCGTTCGCGTACGGAACGCTCGTCATGACCGCGTCCGTCGTGGGCGGCATCTCCATGGGATGGCTGGCCGACAAGCTCCAGAGCCGTATCCGCGTCATGATCGTGGGATATATCGCCACTGCGGCTTCGATGGGAGCGGTGGCATTTTCTCTTTGGCAAGCGCCGGCACTCGTTGCAGTCGCGGTCGCGTCGACTGGCTTTTTCATGTTCGGCTCGCAGGCCGTACTGAACAACTATCAGGCGATGTGCTATCGGACCGAGGTGCGAGGCACCGGAATCGGCATTGCGATCGGGCTAAACCGCGTGGGCGGCATTCTTGGACCCTTCATCATTGGGCTTGTCGTTTCGATCAATCCAGACCCGAGCTACACCTTCGGCGTGTTCTGTGCCGCCGCGGCGCTGTCGGCCCTCGTGATCGCCCTCGGCCGCACCGAGATCACGGCAACGCGATCGAGCGATATTGCGAGCGCCGACAGTTCGGCACCTTCGGTATCGACCATGCCCGGTTCCGCACAGCCGAATGGTTCAAAGTGATCCGCGTTGTTGTGTCGCGTTGGTTGGACAGGCATATCGAATTGGAAAATTCAATGAAAGTCAAAGTAGTGTCGAAGCGGTTCGACGCCAAAGATATCTGTGTGCTTGAACTTGCCGATCCGGCGGGCAACGAACTTCCATCGTTCTCGGCGGGGGCACATATCGATGTCCACGTTGGTGCCGGCATGATTCGGCAGTATTCCCTCTGTAATTCGCCAGAAGAGAGAAATCGCTATCGACTCGGTGTACTGCTCGATCCGAACTCGCGGGGCGGGTCGAAGGCGATACATCGCCTTAATGAGGGAGATGTCCTCGAGATTAGCGAGCCAAAAAATCACTTCCCTCTGGCCCACGAAGCCTCGCATTCGGTACTCATGGCCGGTGGTATTGGCGTAACGCCAATTCTCTCCATGGCAGAGAGCCTTCTCCGTAGTGGAGCCTCTTTCGAAATGCACTACGCGACGCGAGATGCTGAGCGAACGGCGTTCCGCGATCGAATGAGTGCAGAGGACCTGTCTTCACGTGTTTGTGTGTATCACGACGACGCCCCCGAAAGGGTTCGCCTTGACATCCGGCGCGTGGTCGACAAGCCTGGCCCGAAGACACATCTGTACGTCTGCGGACCCGGCGGATTCATAGAAAAAGTCATACAGGAAGCGCAAGCAGCGGGCTGGGACCACGCGAACATACATCGAGAGTACTTCACGTCGACTGAATCCGGCTCCGGGCCGTCAACTGCTTTCAACGTAAAAATCGCAAGCACGGGAAAGGTCGTTCCCGTCTTGCCGGAGCAAAGCATCGTTGAGGCGCTTGCCGCCGAGGGTATCGATATTCCGACTTCATGCGAGCAAGGCATTTGCGGTACATGCCTTACGCGCCTGATTGCCGGTCATCCCGATCATCGTGACATGTACCTCACTGATGACGAGCGCGAGGCAAACGATCGGATTCTGCCGTGTTGTTCCCGCTCGAAGAGCGACCTTCTGATACTGGATCTGTGATGCGTCGACAGGGCGCCAATCTCGTTAGCGAAGAGGGCAGGTAGTCCTTTCTGGCCGTCAACCGTAAAGCGATTGAATTCGGAGAGTGGGATATGAAATTTCTGAAAAACACGTGGTACCCGGCGATGTGGGCAAAGGACCTTGAACCGGGTTCAATGGTCGGCCGAACCATCATCAATGAGCCCGTGCTGTTCGCCCGCAAGCCTGACGGGTCGCTCGCTGCGATGTCGGACGTGTGCCCGCACCGATACGTGCCGTTGTCTCTTGGCAGGATGCTCGAGAACGGAAGGGTTCAATGCGTGTACCACGGGCTTGAGTTCGACTCTTCCGGCCATTGCGTTCGCAATCCGCATGGCGAGGGGAAAATCCCGACCGGGCTGTGCACAAGAACGTATGCCGTTCAGGAGAAGCACACGATTATCTGGATCTGGATGGGCGAGCAGACGCCGGATCTCACGACGATTCCCGATTTCAGTCTCATGGATGACGCGGACGATGGAATGTCGCGCGGGCGAGACAGCATGGTCATCGAGGCCAACTATCTGCTGATCGCAGACAACCTGCTGGACCTGAGTCACGCGAATTTCCTGCATGACGGCATCCTTGGCCTGCCGGAGCATAGCAGCGCGAAGATCACTGTGGACCAGACCGGCAATACCGTGCGAACCGGAAGATGGATGCCAGATGTGCCTGTCGCGCGTCTGCATGATCTTCTGTTCAAGCGCGATGGTAAACGGGTCGATATGTGGAACGATATTCGCTGGGACGCGCCCGGTTGCCTCATTCTTACCCATGGTTTCGCAACGCCGGGTTGCGATCGTGCGGACGCGTTCGAATTTCGGGCCGTGCATCTGCTGACTCCGGAAACCGCGTGCCGCACGCATTACGCGTATGGCATTGTGCGAACGCCAACGGCGGACGAACCGGAGGTGCAGGCAGAGGTCGCGGAGACTCGTCGGTTCGTTTTCGAGCAGCAGGACAAGGTCGTCCTGGAGGCTCAACAGCGTCGACTCGGAAGCCGCTCCTTTTCCGACGCAAAACCGGTGCTGCTCTCGGTCGATGCGGCGTCGGTCAGAATGCGACGGATAGTGGACAAGTTGATCGCCGATGAAGAACGGTTGTCGATCACGGCGGGGGAGAAGACTGCCGTTTAAGGTCGCAGCAGAACGAGCGATTACCGTTGTTGTTGTAGTCGCGCCGGGTCGGAAGACGGCTTGATTGCGCGGCCATGCGGTTCCTGTTAAGCCAGGCGAGAGCCGTCTGGAACTGCAACGGGCCAGGAGCCCGTATTGCGCGCAAAGTCCGTCGCTTCGTTCTGAACGGTGAAAGGAGCGATCGTTCCGATACCCTGCCGCGGCGGCGAAATTGCGTCGGCAGGGCGATGCCCGTGGGCGAGGTGTTTGTTATTTAACTAGTACAACGAAATAAATATATAAATGGAGACAACATGAAAAATTGCGGTATGGCGGGAATCGTGGCCATGGTGATCGGCGTGCCATGTATCGCTCACGCGCAGGGAAGCGTAACCCTGTACGGAATCATCGATACGGGTGTCGAGTACGCCAGCGTCAGTGGGAAATCGACAACGAGGCTCGAAAGCAGTCCGGTGTATCCCACCCGTTGGGGCTTGACAGGTCGGGAAGAGTTGGGCGGCGGGACGGCCCTGATATTCAAGCTCGAAAACGGGTTTAACGTCGACAACGGCACGTCTCTTCAGAACGGCGCGTTGTTCGGCCGGGAGGCATGGATCGGCATCAAGAACAATCTCGGCCAGATACAGTTTGGCGTCAACTACACGCCATTTCATACCACGTTAGTTACCTATTCTCTGGGGGGAATCGATACTTTGGCGTGGGGTAACGCTGCAAACAATTTCGTTCTGCCCGCCACGCTGAGAACCAACAATTCTGTTCGCTACGTTTCACCCGCAATGGCAGGTTTCACGCTGAGAGCAGCGTATGCGCTCGGAAGCAATGGGGCAACAAATCTCCCTCGAACGTTCGGCAACACCATGGCTGTGGGAATCAGCTACTCGCTAAAGAATTTCTCGGCGGACGTTGATTTCATGACACAGGTCTATAGCACGGCCACCACACCAACGGCGGCGTCGCAGACGCAGACTGGAAACTACGCCCTCTTTGCGGCGAAATACGATTTCGGGCTGGTGCAGGCAGCCGTCCTGTTCGAAACGCATCGCGGGGGTTCTGCTCTGGGTTCGGCGGCCAACTACGCCAACGTCAACAACAATTTCTACGAAGTCAGCCTGGTCGTGCCGATCAAACTGAGTGGCTTGATGTTCAGCTTCGGACAATATAAGAATCTGGCCAATAGCGCGGGGAATGCAACGTCGTATGGCGTTCGGTATGACTATCCGCTCTCGAAGCGAACGGCCGTGTATGCCGGGGTGGCAGCGGTTGTGAATGGCAGTGCGGCTTCGTTCACCGTCAACGATTCGGCTGGCGCGGGTGTTTCCGTGGGTGCGCCGGGCCGCAACGTCGTAGCCGGATTGATCGGCATGAGCCATAAGTTTTGAAAGACCCGGGCGTTTCATGGCCGCTTCCCCATGAAGCGGCCTTTTTCAATGCGCAGCCGTAGACGCCGTCATTGAGGATGCGGCGCCCAGAGCGGGAAGGCGAGATTCAGCCAGACGTTGCTGCTTTTCGACGTATTGGCCGCATACACGCCTTGCTGGTAATTCATGCTGATGTTGTACCAGCGGCCGTCGTATGCGATGGACGGGCCGACGGCAAAACTTCGGTACCGGTTGCCGCCCGAGGCGACCGTCACGCCGTTGAGCTCGTCGTCGCCGAACTGGTTCACGTAGGCGCCCACCACCCCCAGCTTCCACTTGCCGAAGTTCCATCCCGCCTGAAACTCGCCGGCATAGCCCGTGCCCGATCGGTAACCGGTGTCGCCGTTTTTCTGGTTGAGCATGAGGCGGCTGGACAGACCGACGTCGATGCCGTTCGGCACGTTGTAGCGGATCGACAGCACGGGCTGTATCGACAGGTATCCCTCGGCCACGCTCGTCTTCGTCGGGCTGTAGGAGCCCGTTTCGAAGGCGAAGTCGAGGCCGGGCGAAATCGCGAAATTGGGCGTGACGTCCCATTTCAGGATCACCGGCGAAACGGTGATGTTGGACAGGCCGTTCTGTGTCGACTTGTTGCCGGCCACGTCGGTGTGCAGCCATACCACCGGCACGACGAGCTGCGAGTACACGTTCGCGCCCAGCACGGTCACCGGATAGGCGACGAGCACGCGCGTCGTTTCCGAGAACGCCGACGAATGAAACGGAACCGGCAGCTTCTTGCCGTCGTTTCCGTAGAGCCCGTTTGCAAAGCTGTAGTTGAATTGCTCGAGCGCGAAGATGCCCGGTATGGGCGGCATCGAGCCGATGTTGGTGCCCGCCGCGCCGGCCGGATAAGGCGCGACGTTGCCCTCGAAAGCGTGTGCCTTGCCCGCGAAACCTGCGGCCGCGATGGTGCCCGCCGCGACGGCGGCGATCGTTCTCGTATTCATGTCGTCTCCTCGACAGTCTTGTTGATGTAATGGCCCGGGCGGTGTCGTGAGTGAACACGCGTCCGGGAGGTGAAGCGACTTCAGAAGGGGTAGTGGCGCGGTGCGGTCTGTAGCGTGAGCCAACGCAGATCGGTGAAAGCGTCGATGCCGGCCTGACCGCCGAAGCGGCCCCAGCCGGATTCTTTGACGCCACCGAACGGCATCTGGGCTTCGTCGTGCACCGACGCGCCGTTGATGTGGCAGATGCCCGTCTGGATGCGCTGGGCCACGCGCCAGCCGCGCGCGACGTCGCGCGTGAACACGGCCGACGACAAGCCGAACGCTGTGTCGTTCGCGCATGCGATCGCGGCTTCTTCGCCCGCTACGTGCACGATTGCCTTGACCGGCGCAAAAGTCTCTTCGTGGTAGATCTTCATCGCAGGCGTGACGCGATCGAGCAGCGTGGCCGGCATGAGCACCGTGTCGGCCTTGCCGCCGCAAACGAGCGTTGCGCCCTTGGCCAGCGCATCGTCGATCAGTGCGTTGCAGCGATGGACCGTGGTCATGTCTACGACGGAGCCCAGCACGACCGCGCCGTTACGTGTATCGCGCGGGTCGCCCGACGGCAACGACGCGGCTTTCGCAGCCAGGCGGGCGACGAAGTCGTCTGCGATGGCGTCGTCCACGACGATGCGTTCTGTGGACATGCAGATCTGGCCGGAATTGGCGAACGCACCGAAGGCGACCGCGGCCACGGCATCGTCGAGGTCGGCATCGTCCAGCACGAGGACCGGCGCCTTGCCGCCCAACTCCAGTACAGCCGGCTTCAGGTAACGGGCGCAGGTGAGCGCAATGAGGCGGCCGACGCGCGTGGAGCCGGTGAAGTTGACGCGACGCACGGCAGGGTGGCCGATCATTGCTTCCACGACGGCCGCTGCGTCGTCCGGGGCGTTCGTCACGAAGTTCACCACGCCGGCCGGCAGCCCGGCATCCTCCAGTGCTTCGACAATCAGGCTGTGCGTTGCAGGACACAGCTCGCTTGCCTTGAGCACGACGGTGTTCCCGCAGGCGAGCGGCACGGCGATTGCCCGCACGCCGAGAATGACGGGCGCGTTCCATGGGGCTATGCCGAGCACCACGCCCGCCGGCTGGCGAACGGCGAGAGCGAGATTGCCGGGCAGGTTCGAAGGGATGAGTTGCCCTTCGATGCGGGTAGTGAGGGCGGCCGCCTCCTGCAACATGTCGGCGGCCAGCTGCACGTTGAAGGAGGCCCACAGCGCAGTCGCGCCGGTTTCCCCGGCCATGGCCGTGGCGAATGCGGGGGCTCGCGCGCGCAGCACGGCGGCCGCGGCGAGCAGCAGGGCGCGGCGCTCGCCTGGACTGGATGCCGACCACGCGGGAAAGGCGTCGGCGGCGCATTGCACGGCGCTCATGGCGTCTTCGGGCGTCGCCGCGGCGGCCACCGTCGCCACGGCGCCGTCCAGCGGATTGCAGCGCTCGAAGGTCGCGCTGTTGCGTGCGGGCCGCTTCTCGCCGCCGATGATCAATTGAACTCTCGTGGGCATGTGTTTGATAGTTTCGGTGTGGGTGGAGAGGACATGAGCGCCCCTCGGTGCACGCGAGAAAAAGGCGTGCGTGTAGCCACGCGCAGGCGAGGCTGCGCGGTCCAGAGGAGCGCGGAATGATCGCGAGGCCGATGAACGGCCTCGGGGCCGTCTGCGGTGTTTATCGGGCGAGCGCTTTAGCGCTCACCCATTGGCCGTGGAATCCTTCGTGCACGCGGCACGGGAATTTCACGACGGCGACGGGGCCGGCACTCAAGCGCAGCGCATCCAGAATCACGAGGTCGGTCCGGTTTTCCGCGCGGCGTCCCACCATGCTGAGCAGCCACCCGTCGCCTTCGGCAGCGTCGGCACTGCGCGGCACGAAATGGGGCTCTTCGGGGGACGAGTCCGCGCCGGCATACCAGAAGTCGAGCTTGCCGGCCGCTTCGTCGAGGTGCGCGAGACACGTGAACGGCGGTCCTTTGGGACCCCACTGCAGCATCGGTCCCAGGTCTGTGTTGGAGGTTCCGAACCAGTAATGCCGCGTGCGTTTCATGGCGTAGCGAGGGTCGATGGCCGGCATTTCGCCTACATGCTCGATGAACCGCTTCACTTCGAAGCCGTCGTGCGGGAGGCTGAGTTCCAGCGTCCAGCGCTCTCCGAACGGCGGCTTTTCCTCTGCCGACGGGTCGTGCAGATCCGGAAACTGGCTGAGCCATCCGGACTCCGTAATGAAATGTTCGAGATGAAGCCGCGTGCCGTGCGGACCGTCCTCTTCCCATGCGTTGAACGTGTGCGTCTGAAAAACCGGCCGCGCGCTCCTGAACCAGCGGATCTTGCCGACGCCTTCGCGGCGCGGGATTACGGCGACCCAGGTGGTGCGGGTGTTGTCCCAGTGCCAGTACGGCTCGCCGCGCTGGATGCGCGCGAGTTCGCTCGTCATCGGGCAGATGACGAAAGCGATGTAGTGGCGCGACACGAGCATGTCGTGAACCATCGAGCAATAGGGCGCCTTGAAGCGTTCGGTGCGGGCCAACGTGCCTTCGGGGGCGATCGTGTAAATCTCGATCCACGGGTCCGGTACGCCTTCTGTGTTGTAGCCGAACGCGATGCACTCGCCTGTCTCGGGGTCCAGCTTGGGGTGCGCCGTGAAGGTGCGGCTCTTGAGTGCGCCGTTGAAGTCGCGTTCGCCGAGCGTTTCGAGCGTCTCGGGATCGAGTTCGTAAGGACGGCCCGACTCCTTCAACGCGTAGAGCTTGCCGTGATGCCAGAGCACCGAGGTGTTGGCCGTGTTGTTGTCGCAGCCAGCCACTTCCGGCGAATCGGTAAACGAGTTGCGATAGGCGCCGAACAACGCGCGCCGGGCCTGTCGTTCCCGCTGGAATTTTTCCGTGCGCACGTAGCGCGTCTTCAGATCCGCGTGCCCGTTCTCGAAGCGCACGCAGTGCACCATGCCGTCGCCATTGAGAAAGATGTCCTTGCCGTGCAGCGGCGGATAGCAGTGGTCGGCGCTGTTGCGGAAGTACGCTCCGTTCAGGGCGGCCGGAATCTGGCCGATGACTTCCAGATCGTGCACGTCGGCTTCGATGCGCACAGGGGCGGCGTAACCGCGGAACACGATATCGTCCGGAAACTGCAGACCGGGGGGAAGCGCAGTGGAATCCATGAATGGCTCTCTGTGGTGATGGGTAAATCAGACGAACATCGCGAGCATGCCGAGCGCGTCGGCGGGGCGCGGCACGCTGAAGCTGACGTCGCGCCAGTCCGACGCGGCCGGGCGCGCGAGACAGCGTTGGTGCCAGTCCTGTAGCCGGGGCCACGGGGCGAGCGAGATCGCGCATTGAGGGGCGAGGTCCATGACCGTTGCCACGTTGAGATCGGCTACGGTGAAGCGCTCGCCCAGTAGCCAGGGTTGCCGGCTCAAGTGCTGGTCGAGCACGGTCCATGGGCGTGCCAGCTTGCGCAGCGCGATCGCGGCCTCTGCTTCGCGGCGTCCTTCGGGGGCGAACAGTGCGCGGTTGACACTGGCGAGCAACAGCGGCTTTTCCACCTCCGTCACGACCCAGAAGCTCCACTGCGTGGCGAGCGCGTCTTCGCGCCAGTCTTTGGGTCCCACGTCGTCGCCGTAGCGGCGGGCGAGGTACAGATTGATCGCCATCGATTCATAGATCACGAAGTCGTCGTCGCGCAGCACCGGCACGCGGCCGTTGGGATTGATGGCGAGGAATTCCGGCGTGTGGGTGCTGCCGTCGAGGAAGTCGACCGGCTCGTGCCGAAAGGCAACGTCCAGTTCCTTGAGCATCCAGATCGAGCGATGAGCGCGCGAGGCCATCGCGCCGTAGAGCGTGAGCATTCGTCGTCTCCTTGTCGTTCAGGCTTGCGCGCCCGCGAGCGTTGCGCGATGGCGCATCTGGCTACGCACTTGCGACATCAGCACGGCGGCCAGCAGCGCCATGGCGCATGCCACCGCGCCAAGACCGGCGTAGCTGGCGGTCTGCACCACGACACCGCCGAGTGCAGGACCGATGCAGGAGCCCGCCATCGTCATCGCCGGGGTGGCCGCGGCAGCGCGGCCCGTGCTGTCCAGCCGGTTCATGAGGCCGAAGAGGAACGTGTGCGTGAAGATCACGACCGACACGAACAGCGACGACGCGACGGCGTAAGGCCAGAACGTGGCGCTGTTCGACAGCGTGAGGGCGAGCGCGGCCTGCACCATGGGCCCGGCCGCGCCCACCGCTACCGACGAGACGCGCCGTTGCCACCAGGCCGCGAGCAATCCCGGCAGCAGGTTGACGAGTCCCATCACGATCAGCACGCCGTGAACCTTCTCTGTGCCAAAGCCGTGGGCGATGCCGATGCGCTCCATGAAGCTGAACACCATGGCCTGGGTGAGCGTCAGGCAGATCACCACGCCGATCAGCAGCCGCGCAGCGGCCGGTACCTGCGCGGACGATTCGTGCGCAGTTGCCGTGTCGGCACGAGGCACTTTCGGAAACGCGACGAACGACACCAGTGCCACGAAAGCCATCAGGGCCGCAAAGATTTCGAAGAGGAAGGTGGACCCTCCCTTTGCGATCCAGCCCGGCATGATGCCGAGGAACAGCAGGGCGAAGAGCCCCATGGCCGCGTTCACGAGACCGAACATGCGATGAGGATTGGCGCTGCGCCCGATACACCCGTGCGTGAACGACAGGGCCGTCCCCACGCCGAAGCCTGCGCTGGCGTGACAGAGCGCAACGGCCGCGAAGCTTTCCGGCGCCATCGGCCAGTAGCTTGCCAGCGCGAAGCTCGCAGCCGCGAGACCAAAGCCGCAACTCGTCGCGAGGCGATGCGCAAGGCGGTTGAAGAGGCGCGCGCTGATGACGCTGGCAACCAGCGCGCCGAGCATGAACAGCGTGACGGTAAGACCCGCCTGAGCCGGAGGGAAGCGATGGTGCTGCATCAGGGCGCCAACCCACAGCGGCAAGGCCACCATGTCGATCATGCCGATGACGTGGGCCAGGGTCAGGACGGCCCGGCCTGCGGGCGTGTCGGGGGTGCTCATGCGCGTCTCCATGGTGGACCGCCGTCTGGAGGCGGTCTTGTTGTTGTCCGGTGCCGTGACCGGATGGGTGCAGGAGCAGATGTTAGGAAGGTGCAGCTACAAAGAAAAACACTTCTTATCGTTGATTTGCATCAACGCTATCGATACCTTTGGAGGCTCTCCGTTACTCCACCTACGGTGTTTCATGCGCCTCGATCGATTCGACCTCAATCTGCTCATTGCGCTGGAGGCGTTGCTGGAAGAACGCAATGTCACGCGCGCCGCAGCCCGCATGCACGTGGGGCAATCCGCAGCCAGCGCCGCGTTGGGGCGCCTGCGCGATCACTTCGGTGACGAGCTGCTGATGCCGGTGGGACGCCGGCTCGTGCTGAGTCCTCTCGCGCAGACGCTTGTCCAGCCGGTGCGCGACACGCTGCGCCAGGCGAGAGAAACGCTTGCGTACCGCACCGGGTTCGATCCGGCACAGGCGCAATGCCGCTTTCGCGTGGGTGCGTCGGACTACGTCACGACTGTGCTGCTGGCTGGGCTGATGCAGACTCTGGCCGTTGAAGCGCCGGGCGTGGTACTCGACATCCGCAATCCGCCGGCTTCGCTGGAAAGCGCGATGGAGCAGGCCATGGTCGACCTGCTCGTCATGCCGCAGCAATACGCGCGTCCGTTGCCTTTTCCGCAGGAGGCTTTATTCGAGGACGAGCATGCGTGTCTGCTCTGGTCGGGACACGTGTTGGCGGATCAGCCAATGAGGTTCGAAGACTACGTGGGGCTCGGGCACGTAGCCGTGCGTTTCGGCGACGCACGCAGCATGACGTTCGAGGACTGGTTCCTGCCGCGCTACGGGCAACAGCGGCGCATCGAAGCGACGGTGGACAACTTCAGCACGCTCGGTTACCTGGTAGTGGGAACGCAGCGCGTGGCGACGCTTCACTGGCGCATGGCCGTGCACTTTGCGCAGCATCTGCCCGTCGTGGTGCGAGACGTGCCTGTCGATATGCCGCGCGTGGTCGAGACGATGGTCTGGCCACATCACCTTGACCAGGACCCGGCGCATGGCTGGCTGAGGAGGCGAATCGCGGAATTCGCCGCTACGTTGCCGATGCCGCGCGGCCAGTCCGGCGTGTAGTGGTCGCGCGGTGGTCGCGCGTGCAGGCGAGGGCAATCCGCTGGCCGATACTTTTTGCAGGGCGCTGCCGAAGTCGATTGGTCGGTGATGGCGTTATTCCGCAATAACGTGTTCCGGCTATACGGCGGGATAACGAAATTGAGGGGCTTTCTTTCAATCCGTACAACATCGTGGAGCGTGCCGGGCTGATGTTGTTCGAGGGTAGTCCAGAACATCGCGAGTACCTGCTTGTACGAAACCGCCTTTAGTGGAGGTTTCGTGGCCGTAGACGCGCGTCTGCGCCCTCGGCGACCCCGCAACCCATTTTTTTGGGGCACCGATGTCAACCGATAGCTGACCAGGCTTGCGTTAAAGCGATAGCTGACTTCTAGCGTCAAGTTTCGCTTTATTCGTCACGCTCTCACGCACCTGAACCCCGCATACACGTACTGATAACGCGGCTGAAACCAGTTGCGAAACGTGGGCCGCAGCATGCAGCGCGCGGTTCGCGCGGAGCCGCCCTTGAGCACGTAGTGCTGGCCGTCGAAGAAGTTCGCCGAATAGCCCAGGTAGAACGGGAACGGCTCGAAGCCGGGCAGCGGTTCGAACAGCGTCGAGGTCCATTCCCAGCCGTTACCGTGCAACCCTTCCGCGCCGAACGCGCTGCGACTTTCGGGGAAGGCATCCACCGGTTGCGGGTCCCAGCTGCGGAAATCGAAGTTGCCGCTGGTGGGCTGATCGATGCCGTGCGCGGCGCGCTGCCATTGCGCTTCCGTCGGCAGCGATTTGCCGCGCCATCGTGCATAGGCACTTGCTTCGGCGTGACTCACATACGCGGGCCATGCGGGCGGCAGGTCGATTTCGTCGAACATGGTGCGTAGGGTCCAACCGTCGCCGGCTTGCGACCAGAAGACGGGATGTTCGATCTGCTGCGCTTCTTTCCAGGCCCAGTCCTTGTCGTTCCACAGGGCGCGCTCGCGGTAGCCGCCGGCCTCCACGAACGCGCGATATTCGCCGTTCGTAACCATGTAGCGGTCGATCTCGAACGCGGGCACATCGATACGCGCTTCGCCGAATTCGTTGTCCCAGCCGAACCGGCCGCCTTCGCGCGGCATGCCGAGAATTGCCGTGCCCGCAGGCACATGGACCATTGAGGGCGACAGGGTGTGAGAGCCGTCGCTACTGCCTGCGTGCGCCGCATCCGACGGCGCATGCTTCTGGTCCAGCGGCAACTGATGCAGCATGTACGCGAGCGTTTCGACGTGCATCAGCCGGTGCTCGATCGCCACGTTCAGCAGTTGCGCGGGCGAACTGGTGTGGATGGCGCCGCTGCCCAGATCGAAGGCGCGCAGGCGGGCGTCGATCTGTTCGCGGGCGCGCTGCGCGTAATCGAGTACGACATCGAGCGGGGGCCAGTCACTCGGCACGTCGGTAGGCAAGCCGCCATCTACCGGGTCGATGCCGAACGCGAACAGCGCATCGAGCTTCGGATCGAAGGAAGGCAGATCGAACAGGCGTTCGCTGAACAGATTGCGATCGAACGCTTCCAGGTGCCCGATGTAGAACACGATGCGGTGCCGTTCGCCGATGGGCCGTTCGTAGAGAAAGTCGCGCTTCACGGCGGCGAACAACGCATCGCTCACGCGGCGCGCTTCGAGAAGACGTTGGACGAGCGGGTGAATTTCAACTGCGTCGCGGTTCATTGCGCCGGCTCTCCTGAAGGGAAGGTCGTGAAACTGTACCGTCTTCGCAGAACACGTGCCACGTCACGCGACAGCGCCGCGGCCTCGTGACGAGGTGCGCGGCGCACTGGATGGTGTGGAACGGAAAGGCCCTGAAAGCCAAGGCGGACGGCCGCGTCGAGACGTGAGCGGCCTGTGCGGAGCGGCTTAGATTTGCCGCAGCCCTTCAATGTCGACGATGCGGATGAACTTGCCTTGCGTGTCGATCAGGCCGCGCTTTTGTAATCTCGACAGGGTGCGGCTCACGGTTTCGAGCGTCATGCCGAGATAGCTGCCCATGTCTTCGCGCGTCATGCGCAGGTTGAATTCCGCGGACGAATAGCCGCGCTGCGCGTTGCGTTCCGAAATGTCGAGCAGGAACGCGGCCACGCGTTCGTCTGCGGAAAGCGAGCCGAGCACCATCATTTGCGCGGATTCGCGAATCAGCTGCTCGCTCATGAGCCGGTGCAGACGTTCCTGCATGGCGCTGACTTCGCGGCACATCGTCTTGAGCGCGCCGTAGGGAATGATGCAAACGGAGCTGTCTTCGAGCGCGATGGCGCTGCACGCGTGACGGTCTTCGCTGATGCCGTCGAGGCCGAGCGCCTCGCCTGCGAGGCGCAGGCCGGTGACCTGCTCGCGGCCGCCGCGGTGCGCCATGACGGTCTTCAGCGAACCGGACCGCACAGCATAGAGACTTTCGAACGGGTCGCCGATGCGATAAACCGCTTCGCCGCGCCGCACGGCGCGCGCCGTGCAGATCAGCGATTCGAGCTTCGGCATTTCGTCGGCGGCGAGGCCCTGCGGCATGCAGAGCTGACGCATCGCGCAGGTGGAGCAACGGGCGGCTGTGCGGGACGGCGTGGATGCCGCCACGTGCGTGGTACGGCGCACGGTGGTTTGCGGAATAGCGGTCGGGGTCAGCATGGCCTGCTCCTGGGAACGTTTGAAGAATTTTCCCATCGCACGCCGATGTTGATCAGCGACAAATCGACGCGCACCCGCCGCGCGGCCCTTTGCGCGAGGTCACACCTCCTGCACGCCGCTCGCGGCGGATGGAATCAGGAGCACGGGCAGGTTTGCCTGGCGCACGCAGTGTTCGGCGATGCTGCCGAGAATCAGACGGCGGAATCCGCGGCGGCCGTGCGTGCCCATTACCACGAGGTCGGCGTTGAACGCCTTCGCGCGCGCGAGGATCAGCGTGGGCACGTCGTCCAGCGACGACGCTTCGCCCGTCGCCAGTTCGCCTGCCACGCCCTTCGCGCGCATGGCTGCGCCAAGCTCCGCGGTGAGCGTCTTGCCTTGCTCGATCATCTGCGTGCGCAGGATCGACGGGTCGTAGCCGGGGGCCTCGAAGTAGAGCGGCGTGTTCTCGATCACATAGAACGGCTGCAGTTCGGCGCCCGTCGAGCGGGCCAGTTCGAGCGCGGCGTCGAAGGCGCGGCGGGATGTTTCGCTGCCATCGACCGCGACGAGAATGCGTTTGTACATGAGGAACCTCCACGTTGACAGGAAAGGACGCCGGGCAGCTTAAACGATCGCGCGGCGCGCCGCATCGAAAGACGCCTGAAAGCAGGATGTCAATTCGCCGCTTGCCAAGTTGAATCGCGCGGCCGGCGTCGCTCTCGGGTGCGTGCGTTCGGGCTTCGGGCAGCAAATCGATCGACATGGGTGCATCTTTGCGCATGATCGCGCCCGGGTTTGCCTTACAATCGACACCAATTTTTGACAAGCTGGCGGCTGTACGCCGCTGTTGCTTCGACCCGCGACCACCCGTGACCACGACAGGCGACGATCACAAGCAAGCGACCATGGCGAGCGAACGTAAGGCGACCGGTCTGCCGGAACAGATCTACACGGACATTCTCAACCGTATTCTCGAAGGCGAGTACAAGGAGGGCGACCGGTTGCCCACCGAGCACGCCCTCGCGGAGCGTTTCGAGACGTCGCGGCCCACCGTGCGCGAGGCGCTGGCGCGGCTGCGCGCGGACGGCATCGTGGTCACGCGGCATGGTTCGGGAACTACGGTTGCGCGCCGGCCCGATCCCGATGTGCGTCGCTTCGCGCCGCTCGAAACGCTCTCGGACATTCGCCGCTGCTACGAATTCCGTGTCGTCACCGAGGCTGGCGCCGCAGCGCTTGCGGCCCAGCAGGCGGAGCCCGAAGACATCGAGGCCATCCAGCAGGCATGGGACGACCTCGAGCGCGTGGTGGAAACGCAGGGCATCGGCGCGAAAGACGACTTCACGTTCCATCTCGCCGTGGCCCGCGCTTCTCGAAACCAGTTTTTTATTACGGTAATGTCCTTCATCGAAGAACAGATCGTGTTCAGCATGAATCTGTCGCGCAACCTTTCGCTGGTGAAGACGATCGAGCGTCAGCGCATGGTTCAGGCCGAGCATCTCGCGGTGCTCGAAGCCATTCGCCGTCACGACGCGGCGGGCGCGGCCGATGCTATGCGTCGCCATCTGGAGAACGCACGAGACCGGATGTTCGGTTCGTGATCGCATGGCGCGGCCGGTTTTCCGGTGCGCCAGCCTGTCCGCAGGGTTCGGTCCGCGGGCTTGCCCGGGGACCGGTCCATTGGGTCGATTTCCCGGTTCACGCCCCCGGCCTGTTCTTTCCCTTGCGTCTTTTTTGCGTCTTTTCCGCGCTCTATTTGCGCCGCCCTGAAGTGACTTCGTCTGCCTCCACTCCCGCCTCCCTGCCTTTTCGCCACGCGCTGCTCGCCATGCTGGGCATCGGTCTCGTCAACATGTTGGTCGCGCTCGACCAGACCGTGGTGAGTACCGCGCTGCCGTCCATCGTCGCCGAACTGCACGGCTTCGAGTACTACGCGTGGATCGCGAGCGCCTATCTGCTCGCCTCCGTCGTCACGGTGCCGGTGTTCGGGCGGCTGGGCGACTACTTCGGCCGCAAGCGCTTCGTGCTTGCCGCGGTGATCGTGTTCACGGCGGCCTCGGTGTTGTGCGGCCTTGCCACGAGCATGCCGTTCCTCGCCATCGCCCGCGGGCTGCAAGGCATGGGCGGCGGCATGATGGTGGGCACCGCTTTCGCGTCCATTCCCGACCTGTTTCCGGATGCGCGCGCCCGCGTGCGCTGGCAGGTCGTGATGGCGGCGGCGTACGGCATCGGCACGGCGGCGGGGCCGTCGCTCGGCGGATGGCTGAGCGAGCATTTCGGCTGGCGATCCACGTTCTTCGTCAACCTGCCGGTGGGCGCGCTCGCGTTCTACTTCATCTGGGCGCATCTGCCGTATTACCGCCGCGAACGCACGGGCGAGGTGCGCATCGACTGGGGCGGCGCAGTGTTGGTGGCGCTGGTGCTGGGCTGCTTTCAGGTGTTCATCGAGGCGGTGCCGAAGGACGGTTTCACCACGGGCAACCTGATTCTCGCGGCCGTGGTGGCGGGCGGCGCAGCGGCACTGCTCGCCTGCGAGCGGCGCGCGACGCATCCCATCATCCCGCTCGACCTCTTTCGCGACGCGCAGATCGTGACGCTCTTCATGCTGTCCACGCTCTCGGGCTTCGTGATGTTCTCGCTGATCTTCTTCGCGCCGCTCCTGTTGCAGGGCGGCTTCGGGCTGTCGCCGCAGCAGGCCGGTCTGCTCGCCACGCCGATTGCCGCGTGTATCGCTATCGGCAGCCTCATCAACACGCGCATCGTGATTCATCTGCCGAAGCCGACGCTGATCCTCTCGATCGGCTTTGCCTTGCTTGTTGCGGCCTCCGCGGGTCTCGCGCTCGCGACGCGGTCCACGCCGCACCTGTGGCTCGAAGTGGCGATGTCGGCCGTGGGCATCGGCCTCGGCTTCATTCTCAATAATCTCAACGTCTTCGGCCAGGAGATCGCTGGGCAGGAGCGTTTCGGCATCACCACGGCGCTGCTGCAATCCACCCGCATGGTGGGCGGCATGCTGGGCACGAGCATCGTGGCGACCATCGTGAACCGGCATTACGCCTCGGGCGTGGAGGACGCGCTTCAGGTGCTCGGCAAGCCGGTGGCGGCGCGCTGGCAGCCGGAGTTGGCCGATCCGCGCATTCTCATCGACGAAGGGTTGCGCGACAGTCTGCTGAACCAGCTGCGTGCGGCCGGGCTGGACGGGCCCGCGCTCATGGAGGCCGTCAGGCACATCCTCGTGCAGTCCATTCACATCGGCGTGGTGTTGACCGGCTGCGCGGCGCTTGCGGCCGTGTTGATCGTGCGACGCATTTCGCACATCACCTTTCGGCGCGCTCCGCGAGCCGGCTGAGCGGTTTTCACGACGGGCGGCTGCTTGCAGCGGCAGCCGCCCGTCTCGATTGTCAGACCACCGTCATGCTGCCGCCGCCATCGGTCCGAACAGTGCCACGCGGGTTTGCGGACTCACCGCGATGTCGAGTGCGATGGCGTTTTCCGTGCCGATGCGCATGGGCGGCCCAAGCCGCGCCAGCTCGATGCCGGTGCGGCGCAGCAGACGCTCGATAGGCGTCGTGGTCACCGTGACGTAACGCGTAATGCCCATGCGGTCCGCGAAGGTCACAAGGGCGTGGATGGCATGCATGGTCACGTCGGCGAAACCGAAAGACTGGTCGCCGCCCGCCTCGATGGCAAAGCGGCTCAGCTCCCAGATGGTCCGCCCCGTCGGCGCAGCCTTGCCGGCCAGCAGCTGCGGGAAGGTGTCGCGCAGCATGTTCGGCCCTTCGGTGGGCATCAGACGCCAACATCCGCGTACCTCGCCCGCCGGCTCCTGAATCAGCATGTAATGCGGCCCGAGCGCGTCGTAGCCGTCGATCTCCATGCCCGCAATGGTGGGGATATCCCAGCCCATGCGGTCGCGGAAGACGCGAGCCCTGAGCCGGTACATCTCGTTGATATGTTCGTTATCGAATTCCTGCCGCAAACCAATCCGGATTGTTGCTTGCATGATGTTCTCCCGACACGTGTTGATGGCCTAAATACGTGTCGAAAGTTATGCATTTTGGGTAGAAAAACTACCTACCTACCTGGATAGGTGCGCGCGTGCGCGCAAGTGCGGAGAATCGGTCCGGCAGCAATTAATCAACAGGCATAACGGGCAGGGACCACCATGGAACTTCTGGAAAATCACTGGCAACCCGCGACGGGACAGGTACGGACGACGGCCGAGCTCGCCTCGGCGATCGACCGCGTTCAAATCATTGCGTACCGCAAAAGAAAGAAGGAAAGCCAGCGGCGTTTCTGGGCGCGCTTTGGCGTGACGCAATCGCGTGGAAGCCGCTTTGAATCGGGTGCGGAAATTCCCGCGCCGGTATCGATTCTGCTGGGGCTTTATTTCAACAAGACGATCTCGGACGGCGACTTGGGCAGGGCGGAGCGCATGCTGTTCCGTCGTGATTCGGACGGCTCGATCAGCCCGGATCTATAAGGCCCAGCTGGGTGGCGATCACGGCGGCCGCCCGCCGTGAATTGACACCGAATTTCGCGCGAATGTTTTTCATGTGGAAATTCACCACGGCCTCGGAGCAATTGAGGATGTGCGAGATTTCCCACGTGGATTTGCCGAGCGCAGTCCACTTCAGGCATTCGCGCTCGCGCGGCGTGAGCTTGGGAATGAGCGTTTGTGCATGCGCACTCAAATGGCGTTGACTCGTGTCGATCACGAGGTCGCGCATCAATACGAGGTTCGGCAGTGCAGTGTCGATGTGCTGCCAGAACTTGTCATTCGGATTCGAATCGTTCACGAAGCACAGCATGCCGGCTTCCTGACGTGGCCCGTGAATGGGTAGCGTCACGCCGGCGCGCAGCCCGTGCGCGCTCGCTTCTTCGTACATGGACTTCTGCGGCGTCGTGGCGAACAGATCAGGCGACCATACGAGCGGCGACGAATGCGTCGTGCAGTGCGAGACGGTTGGATCGATATAGGCAAAACCTTGGTCTGTATAGGCTTGCCGCCACGACGACGCGTAGTTGCTGCGCACGTAGGCATCCTCGAGGCGCATGCCCGGGCGCGGCAGGATGGCGAGCAGAACCTGACTGAAGCCCCACGAGCCGGCGAGATCGGCAACGGCGTCGAACCATTGCGTCTCGTCGGATGCGGCCAGTATCGGCGACATCTGCTCAATGAAATGTAGCGGCACGGTATTACTCTCGATTCGCGGCTGGCCAATGCCGCAGGCGGCGCGGGGAGGGTTGCGCCCCCCTCTTCGGTTGTAACAATTTATCACTAAATTTCAGCGGGGTCGTTTTTGTTCCTCGTATTGACGTAACCGACCTGCCTCCGCTTGCGTGACAGGTCGTGCCGGAGCGGTCATGGCGCGGCACAGCGCCGCCACGTGGGACCGCGGCGCAACTGGTATGGGCGTTGCAGATATTTTTGCCCGTGATTATTACAGGGCCGCCACACTGAACGCGCAAATCCCTCGCGGGAAATCCCGGAATGTTGCGCACGGGAGACGTCTGTTTAAAAACGCGACCTGCGGATTAGATCCTTAAAAAGAATATTTTGCTTTGATCGCGGCTCAATATTCCGTTCACGGAGTTAATCACCCGCGGGGTTTATATATTCTTCGGTGTTTCGCCCATATTCCGAAGCGGCCCGCGCGCATCGCTGGTCGAGGATAAACTTGTTTGACAACTGGCGAGCGGAGGTGCCACACTGCGGCATCCCGAACACGCTGGCCGAGGTGTCATGAACGTCTCTCCGATCGTCGAAAGCGAATTCGCCGCCACGGTGATGGCCGTGCCGCCGCTGGCCCGTCGCGTCGACTACACGCTGGACGCGGCGCAGAACCTCGAGCTGATCCGGCACATCGAGGCGGGCGGCGTGCGCACGCTGCTGTACGGCGGCAACGCGAACCTGTACCACGTGCCGGTGAGCGAGTATCGCGAGTTGCTAGACATGCTCGCAGACAGTACCGCCGACACCACCCGCGTGATTCCGGCCATCGGGCCCGACTACGGCAAGATGCTCGACCAGGCCCGCATTCTCTCGCAGACGCCGTACCGCACCGCGATGGTGCTGCCGCTTGGCGGGTTCACCACGCCGGAGGGCGTCGAGACCGGACTTACGCGCATTGCGGACATTGCCGGCATTCCGCTCACGCTATATGTGAAGAGCGAAGACTACGTGGACGTCGATACGCTCGCGCGGCTCGTCGACAGGGGCACACTGATTGCGGTCAAGTACGCGGTCGTGCGCGACGATCCAGGTGATGACGCCTGGCTGAGGCGCTTATTGCAGAGCGTGAGCCGGGCCAAGGTGATTTCGGGCATGGGTGAGCGGCCCGCGCTCGTGCATGTTCGCGACTTCGGTCTTGCTTCGTGGACCACCGGTTCTGGCTGCATCGCGCCGCGCGCCGTGATGGCGCTGCTGCGTGCCGCGCAGCAAAACGGGCTGGGGGAGGCTGTGGGAATCTACGATGCCTTCATGCCGCTGGAGACGCTGCGCGACGAGATTTCGCTGATCCGCGTGCTTCACGATGCTGTCACGTTCTCGGGCATTGCCGACATGGGCGCCATGTTGCCCTTGCTCAGTTCGACGCCGGCCTCGGATCATGCGAATATCCAGGCGGCGGCGCAGGCGTTGCTTGCGTTCGAGCAGGAGCAGGGCTGGATTCACCCGGGCCAGTCCCGGGTTCACTGACAACGGCTCGGCTGCCGGCTGTGTCCGCATGGACACGAGGCCTGCATAGTACGAGCCGATGGACCGATTCGGCGCGCCGGCGGGTGCGCTGGTAAGCAAGCGCTTGCGACGCAGACGCACGGCACCCGCGGCGCCCGGTCCTGCCCGGATGGTCACCACGCATGGCCAACCGGCACAACCCTCTTCCACACACTACGCGCCAGGCGGACATGGCTGTGCCGTGACAGGTACCGCGGCCACCGGCGCTTCACAGGAGTTTGACGATGCAGATTACCGGAGAGATGCTGATCGGCGCGAGCGCCGTACGAGGAACGAAGGGCACGTTGCGTGCCTTCGACCCCGCGCGCAATGCCGAAATCGAGCCCACGTTCGGCGCGGGCAGCGTCACGGATGTGGACCGCGCGTGCGATCTGGCCGCACAGGCCTTCGACTCCTATCGCAGCGCGCCGCTCGAAACGCGGGCGCGCTTCCTGGAAGCCATCGCCGAGAACATCCTCGCGCTCGGCGATACGCTGATCGAGCGCGCTCAGGCCGAGTCCGCCTTGCCGCGCGCCCGTCTTGAAGGCGAGCGCGGACGCACCGTCGGTCAATTGAAGCTGTTCGCCTCGCTCGTGCGCGAAGGGCGCTGGCTGACGGCCACGCTGGATTCGGCGATGCCCGATCGCAAGCCGCTGCCGCGCTCCGACCTGCGCATGCAGAAGATTCCGGTGGGCCCGGTGGCGGTGTTCGGCGCCAGCAACTTCCCGCTCGCGTTTTCGGTGGCGGGCGGCGACACGGCTTCCGCGTTCGCGGCCGGCTGCCCGGTGGTTGTGAAGGCGCATCCGGCGCACCTCGGCACGTCCGAACTCGTGGGCCGCGCAATCCAGAAGGCCGTTGCGGACTGCGGCCTGCATGAAGGCACGTTCTCGCTCGTGATCGGTGCCGGCAATGAAATTGGCGAAGCCCTGGTCGCACATCCCGCGATCAAGTCGGTCGGCTTCACGGGCTCGCGCCGCGGCGGTCTGGCGCTGGCCGATATCGCATCGAAGCGCCGCGAGCCGATTCCCGTCTTCGCGGAAATGAGCAGCATCAACCCCGTGTTCGTCATGCCCGGCGCGCTGGCGGCACGCGCAGACTCGATTGCAACCGGCTTCGTGGAATCGGTCACGCTGGGCGTGGGCCAGTTCTGCACGAATCCGGGTCTCGTCATCGTGCTCAACGGACCGCATACCCAGGGCTTCATCGACGCCGCCGCTCAGGCGCTCGCGAAGAAGGGCGCGCAGACCATGCTGACCGCGGGCATCGCCGCCGCGTATCGCGAAGGCGTGGCGCAGCGCGCCGAAACGAGCGGCGTGAAGAGCGTGGCGCAAGGCACGACGAGCGACGCGTCGTGCTCCGCGCTGCCGGCGCTGTTCACGACCACGGCGGCCCAGTTCCTCGCCACGCGGGCGCTGGAGGACGAGATCTTCGGGCCGACGTCGCTGATCGTGACGTGCGCCGACGTGAGCGAAATGACGAAGGTGGCCGAGCAGATCGAAGGCCAGCTCACGGCTACGCTGCAGATCGAGCCTGCCGACTACGAACTGGTGCGCGGTCTGCTGCCCACGCTGGAGCGCAAGGTGGGCCGCATTCTGGCGAACGGCTATCCGACGGGTGTCGAGGTCTGTTACGCGATGGTTCACGGCGGACCGTTCCCGGCCACGAGCGATCCGCGTGCGACCTCGGTGGGTGCGACCGCGATCGATCGCTTCCTGCGTCCGGTCTGCTATCAGGACCTGCCGGCCGAGTTGCTGCCTGAGGCCGTGAAGGACGGCAATCCGCTGAAGCTCTGGCGTCTGCGCGACGGTCAGCTCGGACGCGACTGAGCGGACGGGGAGAACCGGGAGAGCGCCGTGTAGCGCGTTGCGGCGGTGACATCGGAGTTGCCGCCGCGATTCCTCGGTTCGCGTTCCTCGCGCCGCGTTGCCGACCCGCGTTGCCGACCCGCTTTGCCGACCCGCTTCTCCGGCCCGCTTCTCCGTCTTCGTTCGCGGCCGTATCGCAACGCTCCCCGCCACGGTGCTGCATCGCGCCCAAGCTTGCCTCTCACCATGACCGACCACCCCAGCCGCCGCTATCCCGACCCCGCCATCCGCGTGCTCGATCCGCGCTTCACGGCGCTGCGGCTCGCGTCGGCGTCGGTGGAGTGTCTCTATCAGGGCGCGCGCTGGTCCGAAGGGCCGGTCTGGTTCGGCGATGGCCGCTACCTGCTGTGGAGCGACATTCCCAACAACCGCATCCTGCGTTGGGACGAGGAAGCGGGCGCCGTGAGCGCCTTTCGCCAGCCGTCGAACAACGCGAACGGCAATACGCGCGACCGCGAAGGCCGGCTCGTCACGTGCGAGCACCTCACGCGCCGCATCACGCGCACGGAGTACGACGGCACCGTCACCGTGATCGCCGACCGCTATCGCGGCAAGCGCTTCAATTCACCGAACGACATCGTCGTGAAGTCCGATGGATCGATCTGGTTCACGGACCCCACCTTCGGCATCGACAGCTATTACGAGGGCGAGAAGCAGCCGTCCGAACTGCCGGCCTGCGTCTATCGCGTCGATCCGCACTCGGCGGAGGTGACGGTCGTGATCGACGATGTGGCGGGCCCGAACGGTCTCGCCTTTTCGCCCGACGAGTCGCTTCTCTATGTGGTCGAGTCGCGTTCCGAGCCGCGCAAGATTCGCGCGTTCGACGTGAGCGGCGACGGCCGCACGCTGTCGAACAATCGCGTTGTGATCGATGCCGGCCCCGGCACGCCCGATGGCTTTCGCGTGGACATCCACGGCAACCTCTGGTGCGGTTGGGGGATGGGTACCGACGAACTCGACGGCGTGCGCGTCTTCACCCCGCAGGGCGAAGCCATCGGCCATATCGCGCTGCCCGAGCGCTGTGCGAACGTCTGCTTTGGCGGGCGCCACCGCAATCGACTCTTCATGGCGGCGAGCCACGGCCTTTACGCGCTTTACGTGAATACGCAGGGCGTGAAGGGCGGTTGAGCCAAGGGGTTTCGCTGCCGTCAAGTTGCCAAACAAGTAAAGGTTTCCACTACCACGCCGCAGTACGATCCGCTCGCGGGGATTAAACGGAAACCCTTGCTGGTAAAGGTTTTGTGCGCACTCCAGCGGTCTCGTGCAGCCCTATCCGGTTCGGATAATTTGCTTGACATCGGCGCGCCGCGTTCGTTATTTTGCGGTAACCGGGGACCGGTGGCAGGGCGCCGTGCGAACCTGCCGCGCCTCATCCGCACCGTCCGCGGCGTCCATATCAAGAGAACAACCGAGGAGATGCGATGACCTTTTCTGGCAGATTGTCAGTCAGGCTGCTGGCAGCATGTGCCGTCGCGGTGGCCGCAGTGGCCGCGCAGGTTCCTGCCGCGCAGGCGGCGGACGCTGTGACGCTGAACATCGTGGACGTGGCGGGCGACCTCCAGCTCACGCAAAAGGGCTTCGAGGCGTTCAAGGCGAAGTATCCGAACCTGGTCTCGAACATCACGTACACCAACGCGCCCGCGCCGCAACTGCCGGGCAAGATCAAGGCGATGCAGGCGGCGGGCCGCTCCGACATCGACCTCGTGCTGACCGGCACCGACGCGCTCGCGGCCGGCATCGAACAGAACCTCTGGCTCAAGCTCCTGCCCGACCAGGCCTCGGTGTTTCCTGGCGTGCTGGACCGCTATGCGCCTGGCCCCCGCAAGATGCAGGACCTGGCGCAGGGCTTCGGGCTCGAAGTCGCGTACATGCCGGCGGGGCCGCTCATCGAGTACAACCCGGCCAAGGTGAGCAATCCGCCGAAGACGCCCGATCAACTGCTGCAATGGTGCAAGGCGCACCCCGACCGCCTGATCTACGCGCGTCCCGCCAATTCGGGTCCGGGCCGCACCTTCCTGATGGGCCTGCCCTACGTGCTGGGCGACAAGGACCCCATGGACCCGATCCACGGCTGGGACAAGACGTGGGCCTTCCTCAAGCAGTTGAACGACTGCATTCCGTACTACCCGGGCGGCACGTCGGCGGTGATGAAGGAACTGGGCGAAGGCACGCGCGACATGACCGTGACGGTGACGGGCTGGGACATCAATCCGCGTGCGCTCGGCATCGTGCCGGCCGACTATCGCGTGCAGGCCTTCGACAACATGACCTGGGTGAACGACGCCCACTACATGGTGATCCCGAAGGGCGTGCCGAAGGAAAAGCTGGACGTGCTCTTCAAGCTGATGAACTTCATGCTGGAGCCGGCGCAGCAAGCCCTGACCTGGGACGACGGCTACTTCTATCCCGGGCCCGCCGTGAAGGGCGTGACGCTCGAACAGGCGCCGGCGCACAGCCAGGACGTGCTCAAGAAGTACGGCCGGCCTGAGTATCCCAAACTGATCGCCGACCATCCGCAGGCGCTGCCGCTTTCCGCGCAGGCCATGGTGGCGGCGTTCCAGAAGTGGGACCGCGAGATCGGCGCACAGAAGACCAAATAGACCGGCAAGGCGTCCAGCGTGGCGCCATTGTCGCGACATCGATACGGGTGGCCGGCGCGGGTGGTATCGCCAGCGTCGGCCGCGCCGTGCAGACCAGGGCCAAGGGCCAGTCTCAAGGATCAGGACCCGGCCGTCCCCATACCGGACGGAAAGACGAGGAACGCACGATGAATCGTCACTTTGAGGAACTGCGTCTCGAATCCGTGAGCCGCAGCTTCACCAGCACAGAAGGCCATGCGGTGGCGGCCTTGCAGGGGCTCGATCTGAATATCCGCCGCGGCGAGTTCATCGCGCTGCTCGGGCCGTCGGGCTGCGGCAAGTCCACGGCGTTGAACTGCATCGCGGGACTGCAGCCGCTTTCGGGCGGCGGCATCTGGCTCGACGACCGGCGTATCGACGTGCTGCCGCCCGAGAAGCGCGGCTTCGGCATGGTGTTCCAGAACTACGCGCTGTTTCCGCACATGTCCGTGCTCGACAACGTGGGCTTCGGTCTCAAGATGCGCGGCGTGGCGAAGGGCGAAACGCAGCGGCGCGCGCGCGAGGCGCTGCAACTCGTTCAACTCGTGGGACACGAGCGCAAGCTGCCGGGGCAGTTGTCCGGCGGCCAGCAGCAGCGCGTGGCGATTGCGCGCGCCATCGTGATCGAGCCGCCGCTCGTGCTGATGGATGAACCGCTCTCGAATCTCGATACGAAACTGCGTATCGAGATGCGCGCGGAGATCCGGCGCATTCATAGCCAGCTGGAGCGCGCGACCCTCTACGTGACGCACGACCAGGACGAAGCGCTTTCGATGGCGGACCGCATCGTCGTCATGAAAGAGGGCGTCGTGCAGCAGGTCGCCACGCCGAAAGAGGTGTACGGGCGGCCGAAGAATCTGCACGTCGCGCGTTTCATGGGCTATCGCAATGTGGTGCCGTTCACGGTGGAAGCCGCCGAGGGCGAGCGGGTGCGGCTCGCGAACGGCAGCGTGCAACTGGTCGGCACGCCGATGGAAGCGTTCAGCGCCAAGGCCGTGAGCGTTGCGCTGAGACCCGAGGACATCGAGCGTGCCGCCCCCGGCGCCGAGAACGCCTTTGACGCCGAAGTGGAAACCGTCGAATACGGCGGCCGCGATTCGCTGATTCGCGTGCAGACCGCGTTCGGCGCACTATGGGCACGGCTGGCCGGCGAATTTTCGGAAGGCGAGCGCATCAGCCTGCGCGTGCCGGCCGCTCGCACGCTGGTCTACGACGTGGAGGCGCCATGAACGCGAACGCCGCCACGCTACCCGCAACTGCCGCAGCGCCCAGTGATCCGAAGCGCTGGCTCGTCACGCCCGCACTTGTCTTCATCGTCGCGCTGTTCATCTATCCGTTTGCGTACGGGCTCGTGCTGTCGTTCCAGCCGATGAACGGCGGCGGCATCTGGGCTAACTACGCCACGTTCTTTTCCGACACCTCACTCTGGCCGACGATTCTCGTCACGCTCAAGCTCGCCGTGCCGGCCACGCTCATCAACGTCGGTGTTTCGGTGCCGGTGGCGTTCGCGCTGCGCCGTCCGTCGCCGTATCAGAAGCTCGTTACCACGCTGCTCGTGATTCCGGTCACGCTCGGCACCGTGCTGATCGCGGACGGCATGCTCACCTACTTCGGCCCGAACGGCTGGTTCCCGCAGACGCTGCACGTGCTGCATCTCTATGCCGACGAAGTGCGGCTCACGCACAACTACTGGGGCGTGTTGATTTCGCTCGTGGTGTCGGGCTTTCCGTTCGCGTTTCTGCTCACGCTCTCCTACGTCACGGGCATCGACCCGACGCTCGCGAGCGCGGCCGCCACGCTCGGCGCCGGGCCGTGGCAGCAGTTCCGCCGCATCTATTTTCCGCTGCTCGTGCCCGGACTCACGATGGCGGCGTGCCTTTCGTTCGTGCAGGCGTTCTCGGTGTTTCCGTCCGCGGTGCTGCTCGGCGCGCCTGCGGGGCCGACACGCGTGATGTCGATTGCCGCCGCCGAGGCCGCGTTCGAGAACTACGATTACTCGCTCGCTTCGGCCGTCGCCATCGTGATG
Source organism: Paraburkholderia sp. A1RI_3L (assembly GCF_048957895.1). Classification (NCBI taxonomy): domain Bacteria; kingdom Pseudomonadati; phylum Pseudomonadota; class Betaproteobacteria; order Burkholderiales; family Burkholderiaceae; genus Paraburkholderia; species Paraburkholderia sp. A1RI_3L. The sequence continues at coordinate 202,604 of NZ_JARCHA010000010.1, read as the reverse complement.
GGCTTCGTGCAGTTGATCGTCGTGGCCGCGATGCTGGGTGCGCGCCGCTTTTTCTATCGCGGACCCACCACGGGAGGAAAAGGCTGATGACGACCGATCGCGAGGCGAGGCACGCGTGGCGCCGCTCCGTGCCGCGCGAGCTGGCATCGAATGCCGGCGCGGCGTCGTCGTCGCCTGCCGCCATGAACCTGTCCGCGAGCAGCGAGGACGACCGCGCATCGCGCAACCACGGCCGCCGTGGCGAGCAGCCGGCGAGGCGAGGGCCGCGCGCGAGTCTGCCCGACCTCGTATGGAAAGCGCTCGTGTGGGGCGCGATGGCGTTCTTCCTGCTCAACGTGCTGCTGCTCATTGCCACCGTGGCGATCAACTCGATCGCGACGCGCTGGTTCGGCACGCCGCTGCCGCAAGGGTTCACGCTCCACTGGTACGCGCAGGCCTGGTCCGACTTCCAGTTGGCGAGTGTGCTGTGGGTCACGGTCGAAGTGGTGGGCGCGGTCGTGCTGCTTTCCATCGTGCTCGGTGTGCCGGCGGCCTACGCGCTCGCGCGCGTGCAGTTTCGCGGCAAGCGGCTTGCCATGCTCGTGTTCCTGCTGCCGTTGATGGTGCCGCCTGTCACGTACGGCATTCCGATGGCCACCGCCATGTACAAGTTCGGTCTCGCAGGCACGCTGAGCGGCGTGATTCTTGCGAACCTCGTGCCGGCGCTGCCGTTCGTGATTCTCGTAATGACGCCGTTCATCGAACAGATCGACCCGAACCTCGAAGCCGCTGCACGCATCTTCGGCGCGAACACGTTGCGCTATTTCCGCTACGTGCTGCTGCCGCTCCTCGTGCCGGGTATGCTCGCGGCGGGTCTGCTGGTGCTGGTGCGCACCATCGGCCTCTTCGAACTCACGTTCTTCACGGCGGGGCCCGCTACGCAGACACTCGTCGTCGCGCTCTATTACGCGGTATTCTCGACGGGCGTGCGGGCGCCGCAATCCATCGACGCCATGGCCATGATCTACATGGCGATCACGCTGATCTGGGTGATCATCGCGCTGCAGTTCGTGAGCCCGACCCAGATCGTTTCGCGTGTGAAGGAGAGAAAGTGACGAAGAGAAAGACCCCGGAAACGCTGCGCAGCCACCGTTGGTATGGCGTCAACGACCTGCGTTCGTTCGGCCATCGTTCGCGCACCTCGCAGATGGGCTACAGCCGCGAAGAATACGCAGGCAAGCCCGTTATTGCGATTCTCAATACGTGGAGCGAAATCAACCCTTGCCATACGCACTTCAAGCAGCGTGTGGAGGAAGTGAAGCGCGGCATCTGGCAGGCCGGAGGCTTTCCCGTCGAACTTCCTGTACAGACGCTTTCCGAGCCGTTCCAGAAGCCCACCACCATGCTCTATCGCAACTTCCTCGCGATGGAGGTGGAAGAGACGCTGCGCTCGTATCCCGCCGACGGCGTCGTGTTGATGGGCGGCTGCGACAAGACGACGCCTGCGCTGCTGATGGGCGCGATATCGATGGACCTGCCCGCCATCTTTCTGCCCGCCGGCCCGATGCTGCGCGGCAACTGGAACGGCGTGACGCTGGGCTCCGGCTCGGACACCTGGAAATACTGGGCCGAACTGCGCGCCGGACATATCACCGAAGACGACTGGCAGGGCGTGGAAGGTGGCATTGCGCGCTCGCCGGGCCACTGCATGACGATGGGCACGGCGTCTACCATGACGAGCGCCGCTGAGGCGCTGGGCTTCACGCTGCCCGGCTTCGCATCCATTCCCGCGCCCGATTCGCGGCACGCGCAAATGGCGGCGAAGACGGGCATGCGCATTGTCGAGATGGTGTGGGAAGACCTGAAGCCCTCGGACATTCTCACGGCCGGTTCCGTGGATAACGCGGTGACCACGTGCCTCGCGCTGTCGGGTTCGACCAACGCGATCGTGCACATGATCGCGGTGGCGCGCCGCGCGGGCATCGAACTTACGCTCGACCGCTACGACGACATTTCGCGCCGTACGCCGGTGCTCGCCAACATCCGGCCGACCGGCGAGTACCTGATGGAAGACTTCTTCTACGCCGGTGGCCTGCGCGCGATGCTGAAGGAACTGGGCGATCTGATCGACGGTACGCAGAAGACGGTAAACGGCAAGACGATCGGCGAGAACATTGCGGACGCGCAGGTCTTCAACGACGACGTGATCCGCCGCCGCCGCGCGCCGCTCCTGCCCGACAACGGCCTCGCGGTGCTGCGCGGCAACATTGCGCCGAACGGCGCCGTCATCAAACCGGGTGCGGCCGAACCGCATCTGCTCGTGCACACGGGCCGCGCCGTGGTGTTCAAGGACTACAACGACATGGCGGCACGCATCGACGACGAATCGCTCGACGTCGACGAACACAGCGTGATCGTGCTGCAACACGCGGGTCCCGTCGGCGCGCCGGGCATGCCCGAGTGGGGCCAACTGCCTATTCCGAAGAAGCTGTTGCAAAAGGGCGTGCGCGACATGGTGCGCATCTCCGACGCACGCATGAGCGGCACGAGCTACGGCGCGTGTGTATTGCACGTGGCGCCGGAGTCGTTCATCGGCGGACCGTTTGCGCTGGTGCGCGACGGCGACCTCATCGAACTCGACGTGCCGCAGCGCAAGCTGAACGTGCTGGTTTCCGACGAAGAACTGGCGCGCCGCAAGTCGGAGTGGGTGGCGCCGCCGCCGCGCTTCACGCGTGGCTACGGCGCGATGCATCAGATCCACGTCATGCAGGCCGACAAGGGCTGCGACTTCGATTTCCTGCAACGAGGCGGGGCAGGTGGCGCGCAGCGTGCAGGCGAACCGGAGATTCACTAAACGCGCAAGAGACATGACGTCCTGGTACTTTTCCTGATGGCTTTGCGCCCTACCACCCGTGCCTTTGTTCGCGACTTGAACGGCTCGCGGTAATTTGCTTTTTTCCTTGGATCGCCAATTTTCTTGAGAGTATGATCCTCTTTCGACAGTTGGCGCGTGCGTAATAACGGCCTCATCGAGCGGCCGGGTGTGGGTTTCACGGCAGTTCCCGACGCGCCTTTTGAACCAGACAAGGGCAGTCAGGGCGGGTGACACTCATGCACTTCGACGCTGCATTCACGCATCGCGGCTATCTGCTGAATTGCGCCCCGGCGCGCGCCGGCGACGGCAGCTGGCAACCCTACGTGGTCATTTCACGCTCGAGCGACGGCGAACTCGTCGCTAACCGCTTCTTTCCCACCGACCTGCGCTTCACCGACGAAGCCGCCGCCATCGCCCACGCGCGCGACTGGGCCGTGCGCTGGATCGACGCCAGCAGCATAACCATCTGAGGCGCGCGAAGGCGCGTCTTTCCGCTTGCATCGCACGTCGACACGACGCGCGCATGCCCCGCCCGCGCGGCGATTCACGACAAAACGCGGTAATCTCTGGGGACACTTCACTTTTCGCCGTGCCACGCGCGGCTGTCGTTGTCACCATGTCAAATCCGTCTTCTTCGAACTGGGGCCTGGAGCAGATCGTCGCAGAGCTGCGCGCGTCGCGCGAGGAACTGCATCGAACGCGCCATCCGCGCGGTATTCGCGAATTGCCGTCGCGCGACGCGATGGTCGGCATCGTCAACGGCCTGCGCGCAGCGCTCTTTCCCACGCACTACGGCGCGCCCGATCTGACGGACGAAAGCGTCGACTATTACGTTGGACACACGCTGGAAAGCACGCTGCGACTGCTCGCTGAGCAGATTCGCCGCGCGCTGCGCTTTTTGCCCGAGCATGCGGAGACACCGAACGAATTGCTGCGCGTGCGTGCCTTCGACGTGGCGCGCGAGTTCGGCAAGCAGTTGCCCGGCATTCGCGCGCTGCTGGTCAGCGACATTCAGGCCGCCTATGCCGGCGACCCGGCCGCGCAGCACATCACCGAAATCCTGCTGTGCTACCCGGGCGTGCTCGCGGTCACGCATCATCGGCTCGCGCATGCGCTGCACCGGCTCGGCGTGCCGCTGCTCGCGCGCTTTATCAACGAGATTGCGCACTCGGCCACCGGCATCGACATTCACCCGGGCGCGCAGATCGGCCCCAGCTTTTTCATCGACCACGGCACGGGCGTGGTGATCGGCGAGACCGCGATCATCGGCGAACGCGTGCGGCTCTACCAGGCGGTGACGCTCGGTGCGAAGAGCTTTGCGGCGGACACCGACGGCACGCTCGTGAAAGGCAACGCGCGGCATCCGATTGTCGAGGACGACGTCGTGATCTATGCCGGTGCAACGATTCTGGGCCGCGTCACGATCGGTCGCGGCTCGGTGATCGGCGGCAACGTGTGGCTCACGCACAGCGTGCCGCCGGGCAGCAGCGTGACGCAGGGCAAGGCGCGCGAAGTGGAACGCAACGAAGCAGGGCGGCCGACGTGAACGGTCCGCATGCGCGGCCATGAAACGCGCGCCATCAGGCCGCGTGCGCATGCTGCGCAGCGCGATTGCCGGCGTCGAGGCCACCGCCGCCGCCACGTCACACACGTTCGCACGGCACTCGCACGACCACTTCGGCGTAGGCGTCATCACGCACGGCGGGCATCGCTCGGCGAGCGGGCGCGGACCGGTGGAGGCGCGCACGAACGACGTCATCACCGTGAATCCTGGCGAGGTTCATGACGGCCGACCCTTCGACGAACGCGGTCGCACATGGCAGATGCTGTACTTCGAGCCGTCGCTCGTCTTCGATGCCGCGCGCGAGCTTGCGGGCACGAACGCATGCAACCTCGAATTGACGCGTCCCGTCGTGTACGACCCTCGATTGAAAAAGCTGTTCGAGCGACTCTTTGCGATTGCCACCGGTCCTGTGGCGTACCCGGACGCACTTGTTCGCGACGAGGCATTGGCCGCGTTCTTCGAATGCGCGATCGAGTCGCACGCTACGTTGACGCCCCGACGTCTCGCGCCCGGGTCGGTCGCGCACGCCAAGGCCCGCATCGACGACGATCCCTCGGCATCACACACACTCGCAACGCTCGCCGCGGATTCCGACATGAACCGCTTCCAGCTGCTGCGGGCATTTGCACGCGACGTCGGCATGACGCCGCATGCCTATCTGGTCCAGCGTCGCGTCATGCTGGCGCGGCGATCAATTGCGTCTGGCCTTGCGCTCGCCGATGCGGCCGCCAGTGCAGGCTTCGCGGACCAAAGCCACATGACGCGCGCGTTCGTGCGCATGTTCGGCGTGACGCCGGCCGTCTACGCCGGTGCAGTGCGATAAGCAGCCACGTGGGCTGCGGTACGTTGCACGCGGTACGTCGCACCCTCACGCTGCAATTTCGTTCAAGACCCTCCACGACGCTGGACCCTAAGCTGCGTCTCCATTCCCTGTCATGGAGCGCGCAGCATGAATTCGAGGCACGTGGGCTATCTGTTTTGCGGACTCGCGATGATCGGCGTGGGCAGCACCGTAGTGGTGAGCCGCGAGATTGCGGCGGGGCTCGCGCCGTTCTCGGCTACCGCGTTGCGTTTCGCGATCGCGTTTCCGTTGTTCCTCGCGATCATGCGTCTGCGCGGCGTGCGCTGGCCGCGTCTGGATCTGCGCGATGCGTTGCTGGTTTTCGCGCAAGCCGGCGCGGGCAGCGTCGGTTATACGGTCCTGCTCATTAGCGGAATGAAGCTCGCGTCTGCCGCCGATGCGGGCGTGATTGCGGGCACGTTGCCCGCGGTGTCGGCACTCGTGGCGGTGGTTGCGCTGGGCGAGCGGATGAGTGCGGCGCTTGCCGGTGCCGTCGCGCTGGCGACGGCGGGGGTGCTCGTGTGTACCGTGCCGCTTCCAGCGTTGAGCGCGGCCGGCACGTCGTGGATTACCGTGGGCAACGAACGCGCGCCCGAGGCGCTCGCGGGCAATGCGCTCGTGTTCGCGGCGGTGGTGTGCGAGGCCCTGTTCATCCTCATCAACCGGAAGCTGCGCGCAAGGGTGACGCCGCTGCAACTGTCCGCGTTGATGAGCGGCATCGGCTTCTGTGTGGCCATCGTGCCCGCGCTGCTCGAAGCGCCCTGGCGCGCTGCCTTTGACGCGCCCGCCGTCATGGGCGTCGTCTACTACGCGCTGGTGCCCACGGTGGCGGGCTTCATGCTCTGGTACGCGGGCTCGGAGCGCGTGACCGGCGGCGAGGCCAGCGTGACGACTGCGCTCGTACCGGTGTCGTCGCTCGTGTTCGCGGCGCTGTTGCTGCACGAAACGATCAGGCCGGCGCAACTGGCCGGCATGGCCTGCGTGCTCGGCGCCATCTTGCTGGCCACGGTGGGACGTGCGCGGCAGCGCAGCACGGCGCAAGGCACTACGTCGGGCGGGACGCCGCTGCATGCGGCGCCACGCGAAGCGCGCGATTAGCGGGACTAGTGCGACCGGTGCGACCAGCGCGAGCCTCGCGCCGCCTCACGTATTGGCGATACTCGTCCCCACCGGATTACCGACGATGGAAAGGAATTCGCGACGCGTCGAGGGATCGGTGCGGAAGGTGCCCAGCATGCGCGACGTGACCATTTCCACGCCGGCCTTATGCACGCCGCGCGTCGACATGCATTGATGCGACGCTTCGAGAATCACGCCCACGCCGCGCGGTTGCAGCACCTCGTTGAGCGTATCCGCGATCTGCACCGTCATCTTTTCCTGGATCTGCAGGCGTTTCGCAAATGCGTCCACGAGGCGCGCGAGCTTCGAAATGCCCACCACGCGACGATCCGGCAGATAGGCCACATGCGCGCGCCCGATGATCGGCACCATGTGGTGCTCGCAGTAGCTCTCGAAGCGGATGTCCTTGAGCACGATCATCTCGTCGTAGCCGTCCACTTCGGCAAACGTGCGGGCCAGAATCTCGCGCGGGTCGGTGGCGTAGCCCGCGAAGAATTCCTCGAAGGACCGTACGACGCGCGCCGGAGTGTCCACGAGACCTTCGCGCCTGGGGTCGTCTCCGGCCCAGCGCAATAGCACGCGCACCGCGGCTTCGGCTTCTTCTCGTGTGGGCCGCGGTTCCGCGCCGCTCTTCGCGGCATCGGTTTCCTGCGGCGCGGGTTTCGCGTGACTTGCGGTCCTCGTTGCGTCGGTCATCCATCCACTCCTGTCTGCTGGTCCGTCTGGCGTTGCGCCGTTAGGGTGTCGGCCATTGTTCCACGTTTTGTGTCCGCACGTGCCTGGCGAAAGCCCCCATCTGGATGCCCGGACGTCATTTGGGCCACTCGTCCATGGCGTCGTTGAAGAGTTCGGAGACGACGCTGCGCAGCCATCCCGTGCGCACGTCGTTGTTGAATTTGCGATGCCAATGCTGCTTGAGATCGAAGCGCGGCAACGGAATGGGCGGCTCGACGAGCTTGATGGACGCGTGTTCGGCCACGTACGCGAAGCCGATGGCGTGCGGCACGGTGGCGACGAGATCCGTGCGCGCGAGAATGAAGGGCAGGCTCATGAAGTGCGGCGTTTCCAGCACGGCGCGGCGGTGCAGGCGCTTCTTTTCGAGGAAGCGTTCGAGCACTTCCTGGCTGCGGCCCTCGGCGCGCACCACGGCGTGGCCGAGCGAGAGGAACTGTTCGAGCGTGAGCTTCTCGCCCGCCTGCGGATGGTTGCTGCGCATGAGGCAGATGAAGCGGTGCGTGAAGAGACGCTGCTGGAAGAAGTTGCTCGCGGTGAGATCGGGAAAGTAGCCGACGGCGAGATCCACGTCGCCCGATTCCAGTCCGCGTTCCACCTGGGCCGGCGGCAGCGAGACCGAACGCAGGCTCGCACGCGGCGCGCGCTCGGCAAAGAGTTGCAGCAGACGCGGCAGGAACACGATCTCGCCCACGTCCGAAAGGGCGAGCGAGAACGTGCGCGTGGTCGTGGCCGGGTCGAAGTCCTGAGCTTCCAGCATGCCTTTTTCGATGCGCACGAGCGCGTCGCGTGCGGCCGGGATTAAGGCGAGCGCGCGCGGCGTGGGCTCCATGCCGCGCGAGGTGCGCACGAACAGCGGGTCGCCGAAGTATTCGCGCAGGCGTCCCAGCGCGGTGCTGACGCGCGGCTGGCTTACGCCGAGGCGCTCGGCGGCGCGGCTCACATTGCGCGTGTCTTCCATGGCAACGAGGTACGGAATCAGGTTCAGGTCGAGGTCGGTCATCGGCAGGGTGAAGCGTGGCGGGCGGCGCGGCACTATCGTGTTCGCGTATACAAGCTATGCCCGGAATGCGGTTGCCGCATATTGGGGAAAGCGCCGACAATCGCTCCACCATTCGAAAAATTGTTCAGGAGACGAACATGCGCACCCAGGTTGCCATCGTCGGCGCAGGCCCGGCGGGCTTGCTGCTTTCCCATCTGCTGCGGCGCGAAGGCGTCGATTCGATCCTCGTGGAGGCGCAGTCGCGCCAGTACTGCGAGCAGCGCATTCGCGCCGGCGTGCTGGAGCAGGGCACCGTCGATACGATCAACGAAGCGGGGCTCGGCGCGCGCATGCAGCGCGAAGGGCTCGTGCATCACGGCATCGACCTGCTCTTCGGGCGCAAGCGCCATCGCATCGACATGACGGGGCTCACGGGCGGCCGCGCTATCACGATCTACGGCCAGCACGAGGTGGTGCGCGACCTGATCGACGCCGCCGACGAGCACCGCCACCCCATGTTTTTCGAAGCGAGCGGCGTATCGCTGCACGGCCTCGCAGGCGATGCGCAGCGCGACCGCCCCGAGGTGCGTTTCACGCACCAGGGCGTGGAGCAGCGCATCGAGTGCGACTACATCGCGGGCTGCGACGGCTTTCACGGCGTGTCGCGCAACGCGATTCCGGCCTCGGTGCTGCGCACCTACGAGCGCGTTTATCCGTTCGCGTGGCTCGGCATTCTGGCCGAGGCCGCGCCCAACGCCGCCGAACTGGTCTATGCCCACCACGAGCGCGGCTTCGCGTTGTACAGCATGCGTTCGCCCACTATCACGCGGCTCTATCTGCAATGCGCACCGGACGAGGACCTCTCGCAATGGTCCGACGAGCGCATCTGGTCCGAACTGAAAACGCGTTTTGAGAACGACGGCGGCTGGCAGCCCGCGGAAGGCGCGATCCTGCAAAAGGGCGTGACGCCGATGCGCAGCTTCGTGGCCGAGCCGATGCAGTACGGCCGGCTGTTCCTCGCCGGCGACGCCGCGCACATCGTGCCGCCCACGGGCGCGAAGGGCATGAATCTCGCGGTGGCCGACGTGCGCGTGCTCTCGAAGGCGCTGGCCGCGCGCTATCGCGACGGACGCACAGACCTGCTCGACGCCTATTCGTCCACGTGTCTCGAACGTGTCTGGCGCGCCGAGCACTTCTCGTGGTTCATGACGAACATGCTGCACCCGTCGGCCGACGACACGCCGTTCGTCAATCGCCTGAAGATGTCGGAACTGAACTACGTGACGAAGTCCGAGGCGGCGGCGCGCTCGCTCGCGGAAAACTACGTGGGCCTGCCGTTCGCTGCGTAAGCGGATTGCTGCCCGTATCAGACGCCTATCAAGTATCAAGACAGAGGAGGCCGTCCCGCGAGGACGGCCTTTTTGCTCATGGAAGCCCCTGCCTTGACAAGGCGCGTCAGCGCCTCCGATAATGCGCCGAGATGTTCGTTAATCGAATCGTAGTTCTATATACGAACAACAACGCGAGACGAACACTTCCAGCGCACGCTGCCGTTTCTTGTGAACCAGCAGCGTGATTCGCGGTTGGAGCGGTGCCCGTGTAGTGAATGAGCGGCGCTGCGCAGCAACGTCGGGCATCGCCCGGAATGGCATGGAATGGCCGAGGACCTGGCATGATCAACAAGATTTTCGAGTCGCTTCAGTCGGCCGTGGCCGATATTCACGACGGCGCCACCGTGATGATCGGCGGCTTCGGTACGGCGGGCATGCCGTCGGAACTGATCGACGTGCTCATCGAGCAAGGCGCGCGTGAACTCACCATCGTGAACAACAACGCCGGCAACGGCGACACCGGTCTCGCGGCTTTGCTGAAGGCCAAGCGCGTGCGCAAGATCATCTGCTCGTTCCCGCGGCAAACGGATTCGTGGGTGTTCGACGGCCTCTATCGCGCCGGCGAAATCGAACTGGAACTGGTGCCGCAGGGCAATCTCGCGGAACGCATTCGCGCGGCGGGCGCGGGCATTGGCGGTTTCTTCACGCCCACGGGCTACGGCACGAAGCTGGCCGAAGGCAAGGAAACGCGCCTGATCGACGGCAAGCACTACGTATTCGAATCGCCGCTGCATGCGGACTTCGCGCTCATCAAGGCGTATAAGGGCGACCGCTGGGGCAACCTGGTCTACCGCAAGACGGCGCGCAACTTCGGGCCCATCATGGCGAGCGCCGCGAAGGTCGCCATCGCGCAGGTTTCGGAAGTTGTGCCGCTGGGCGGGCTCGATCCCGAAGTGATCGTCACGCCCGGCATCTTCGTGCAGCGCGTGATCGAGGTGCCGCAGGCGGCGCACGCCGCGCAACGGTCGCCACGGTCGCAACAGGCAGCCTGAAGGACGGAGACACTTCATGAAACGACTTACCCGCGATGAAATGGCGAAGCGCGTCGCACGCGATATTCCCGAAGGCGCCTACGTGAACCTCGGCATCGGTGTGCCCACGCTGGTCGCGAACCATCTGGATGCCGACAAGGAAATCTTCCTGCACAGCGAGAACGGACTGCTCGGCATGGGCCCCGCGCCCGCGCCGGGCGAAGAGGACGACGAACTCATCAACGCCGGCAAGCAGCACGTCACGCTGCTCACGGGCGGCGCGTTCTTCCACCATGCCGATTCGTTCGCGATGATGCGCGGCGGCCATCTCGACTACTGCGTGCTGGGCGCGTTCCAGGTATCGGCGACGGGCGACCTCGCGAACTGGCACACCGGCGCACCGGATGCGATTCCGGCCGTGGGCGGCGCGATGGACCTCGCCATCGGCGCAAAGCAGGTCTTTGTGATGATGGAGCACCTCACCAAGCAAGGCGAAAGCAAGATCGTTCAGACGTGTTCGTATCCGGTCACGGGTGTGGGCTGCGTGGACCGCATCTATACCGATCTCGCCGTGCTCGACGTGACGCCCGAAGGCCTGGCGGTGCGCGAGATCTTCCCGGATATCGGCTTCGACGAATTGCAGCGTCTGACGGGCGTGCCGCTCATCGACGCCACGCAGGGCCGCCGCGCGGCCTTAACGGGCCGCGCGGCGCGTCACTGCCCGCGGCGGCGCGCACGAGCAAGCGGTCAGCGCACGGTAGTTGGGCGACAATGAGCGTCACGCTGCCGTCTGCGTGGCGATCTGACTGGCGCTTCGCCTGCCGACGCATCCGCACGGCGCCGCCACGCTCCATCCGACTGCCAACGGGATTTCCGTCACCATGCCCGAACGTCTCGACCGTATCGAACGCCTGACCGGCCTGATCTGCGGCACGCAGGCGATGAACGACATCTGGTCGCCGCGCGCCACGTTGCAGCGCATGCTCGATGTCGAAGCCGCGCTCGCGCGGGCGTGCGCCGCGCACGGCGTGATTCCGCCGCAAGCTGTGGCGCCCATCGTCGCGGCTTGCCAGGCCGATGCACTCGATGCCGATGCCCTCGCCCGCGATGCCGCGCTCGGCGGCAACCTCGCCATTCCGCTCGTTCGCCAGCTCACGGCGCGCGTCAAGGCCGCCGATGCCGAAGCCGCGAAGTACGTCCATTGGGGCGCGACGAGCCAGGACATCATCGACACGGCCACCGTGCTGCAACTGCGCGCCGCGCTCCACCTGATCGACCACACGCTGCAATCCACCTGCGCGGTGCTCGCCAACCTCGCGCGTGCGCATCGTGCGACGCCGGCGGTTGGGCGCACGTGGCTCCAGCAGGCGCTGCCTATCACGCTCGGCCTCAAGTTCGCGCAATGGCTCGACGCCTTGCTGCGCCATCGCGACCGTCTTGCTGCGCTGCGCGAGCGGGCGTTGGTGCTGCAATTCGGCGGCGCGGCGGGCACGCTGGCGAGTCTGCGCGATGCGGCTCCGGCCATAAGCGCATCGCTCGCGCAAGAACTGCGGCTCGCGCAGCCCGCGTTGCCGTGGCACACGCAGCGCGACCGCATCGCGGAGGCCGCCTCGTTCTTCGGCATGTTGATCGGCACGCTCGGCAAGATTGCGCGCGACATCTCGCTGCAGATGCAGACCGAGATCGGCGAACTCGCGGAGCCTGCGGCGGCCGGCAAGGGCGGATCGTCCACCATGCCGCACAAGCGCAATCCCGTGGGCTGCGCCGCGGTGCTCACCGCCGCGACGCGCGCGCCTGGACTCGTAGCCACCGTGTTGGCCGGCATGGTCCAGGAGCACGAGCGCGCCCTGGGCGGCTGGCAGGCCGAGTGGGACGCGCTGCCCGATCTCGCGCGGCTGGCGGGCGGTGCGCTCGCGAACATCGAACAGATTGCCTCGGGGCTCGAGGTGGACACTGCGCGCCTTGCCGCGAATCTCGACGCCACGCACGGGCTGATTCTGGGCGAGGCCGTGATGCTTGCGCTGGGCGATCGCATCGGCCGGCTCGATGCGCATCATCTCGTGGAGAAGGCATCCAAAGCCGCCGTGCAGGCGCGCCGGCCGCTCTTCGACGTGCTTGCTGAAGACCCCGCCGTCACGCGTCATCTCGAAGCCGCGCAGCTGCGCTCGCTGCTCGATCCGGCCCATTACGCAGGCGAGGCGCAGGCCTTCGTCGATGCCGTGCTTGCGCGGCATGCGGCCTGGGCGCCGCCGTCATCCGTGGCTGCGTCGAACGAACAACCCTGAAAAAAGGAGTAGCGATTCATGCCGTACGCCACCGTAAATGGCACGAAGCTGCACTACCGCGTCGACGGCGAGCGCAGCGACGCGCCCTGGCTCGTGCTGTCGAACTCGCTGGGCAGCGACCTTTCCATGTGGACGCCGCAGGTCGCCGCCTTCGCGAAGCACTTCCGCGTGCTGCGCTACGACACGCGCGGTCACGGCCATTCCGACGTGCCGCCGGGCCCGTACACCATCGAGCAACTGACGGGCGACGTGGTGGGTCTGCTGGATGCGCTCGACATCGAGAAGGCGCATTTCTGCGGCGTCTCGATGGGCGGCCTGACGGGCGTGGGCCTCGCCGCGCGGCACAGCGCGCGCATTGGCCGCATCGCGCTCTGCAATACGGCGGCGAAGATCGGCTCGCCCGAGGTGTGGGGCCCACGTGCCCAGCGTGCGCGCAGCGAAGGCATGGCCGCGCTCGCCGACGCCGTGCTCGCACGCTGGTTCACGCCGGCGCTCGTCGCGCGCGAGCCGCTCGTTTTCGCGTTCATTCGCGATGTCTTCGTGCATACCGACAACGAAGGCTACGCGTCGAATTGCGATGCGCTCAACGCGACCGACCTGCGCGGCGAAACCTCCGCCATCCGCACGCCCGCGCTCGTCATCTCCGGCACCCACGACGTGGCCGCCACGCCTGCGCAAGGCCGCGAACTGGCGGCGTCGATTGCCGGGGCGCGCTACGTCGAACTCGACGCCTCGCACATTTCCAACATCGAGCAGGCCGACGCGTACACGAAGACCGTGCTCGACTTCCTCACGGAGCAGGCATGAACGACGACGAACGCTATCAGGCCGGCATGGGCGTGCGCCGGGCCGTGCTGGGCGACGCGCACGTCGACCGGTCGCTCGCGAACCGCACGGAATTGACCGAGGAATTCCAGAACTTCATCACGCGTTATGCGTGGGGCGAGATCTGGACGCGCGAAGGCTTGCCGCGCCACACGCGCAGCCTCCTCACCATCGCGATGATGGTGGCGCTCAACCGGGGCGAAGAGCTCGCGCTGCATCTGCGCGCCGCGAAGAACAACGGTGTGACGCGCGACGAGATCAAGGAAGTGCTGCTGCAGACCGCGATCTATTGCGGCGTGCCGGCGGCCAATTCCGCGTTTCACCTGGCGGACCGCCTCTTCCGCGAAGAGGACGAAGCGAAGTCCTGAAGACGTCGCCGGCCGGCAGAGCGGCCGGCGCTGCCTGCGGTGCCGGCGCGTCGATCAGTACGCCTGCGCTCACGCTTCGCGATTGTGCTCCGCGACGTACTGGCGCAGGCTCGCAACGAGCGCTGCCTCGATGGCGCGGTGATCCGCGTTGCTGAGCGAGCCCGCCTCCTGTTCGTCGCCGAACAGCGTGGGCGGCGCGTCGTACACGCCCACCTCGTGGCCTTCGCGAAACACGCGTATTTCATGGCCGTTTTCGCTGTATTCGGCCATCCAGTGCGCGCCGTCGATGTGCGTTCCTGCCCGAATCGATGTTTTCATGATGTCCTCCGCGGAGTCGCTCGTTCACGCCTTGCGCTTCGCATGCGCGCCGCGTGCCTTGGCACCTGCCGCCACGATACGCCGTCGACGCCCCGAACGCACCCTCCAGCACAGGCCGGGCATACCCGTTGCTCGCTTGACTGATGCCAACAGCCACTCTGGAGGACTGTCATGCCTGAAAAGAAAACCATGGAACGAGCCCGCAGCGCGAAGCGCGCGGGCAAGGCGCCCAGCACCCAGGCGGGCGCGTTCGTGAAGGAAGAAATCGACCACGTGCGCGAAGGCAAGCACGGCGTGAAGTCGGCGAAGCAGGCCGTCGCGATCGGTCTTTCGAAGGCGCGGCGCGCCGGCGTCGACATGAAGCCGCCTGCCCAGGGCAAGACGAGCACGGCGACGCGCAAGAAGGCCGAGAAGGACTACGAGGCCGGCCACAAGCCCGCGTCGAAGCGGGCGAAGAGCGCGAGCACCGAATCGAAGACGAAGCGTTCGCGCACCACCACCGCGGTGCTCAAACGCGAGAGCGGCGAGGGCGCCTCGCATCGCGCGATGTCGAAGCAGTCGCACTCGGCCGCGAACCGCCGTTCGGCGTCCAGCCGCTCGGCCGCCGCGAAGAAGGCGGCGCGCACGAAGGGCGCCGCGGGGCGTTCAGCGGCCGCAAAAAAGGCGGCTCATACGCGAGCCGCCCGGACACATCACTGAAGCTTGAGTTAAGCGTTTTGAGTGAAGCGTTTCGAGTGAAACCGCCACCGCGGCGCCTGATGAGCCACCAGGCGCCGCGGCGGTACAGCCTCAATCCACGCTGGCGAGCGCCTCGCGCACAGTGCCGAAGAGCGTGTCGATCTGTTCCTCGCTCACGATCAGCGGCGGCGAGAAAGCGAGGATGTCGCCCGTATAGCGGATCAGCACGCCGGCTTCCAGACACTTGAGGAACGCTTGATAGGCCCGCGCGCCCGGGGCGCCGTCGCGCGATTCGAGTTCGACGCCCGCCACGAGCCCGAGGTTGCGAATGTCCTTCACGTACTTCGCGTCGCGCAGGCTGTGGGCCGCGGCTTCGAACTTCGGCGCGAGGGCGTGGGCGCGTGCGAACAGGTCTTCGCGCCGATACAGATCGAGCGTCGCCACGGCCGCTGCCGCCGCCGCAGGATGCGCGGAGTAGGTGTAGCCGTGGAACAGCTCGATGGCGCCCGGCGCGCCGCTATTCACCACTGTGTCGTGGATCTGGCGGCTCGCGGCGACCGCGCCCATCGGAATGGCCGCGTTGTTGATCGCTTTCGCGAGCGTGATGAGGTCCGGCGTCACGCCGAAGAACTCGCTGGCCGTGGCCTTGCCGAGCCGGCCGAAACCCGTAATGACTTCGTCGAAGATCAGCAGGATGCCGTACTTCGTGCAGATCTCGCGCAGCCGCTGCAGATAGCCCTGCGGCGGAATCAGCACACCGGTGGAGCCCGCCATGGGCTCCACGATCACCGCGGCGATGGTCGACGCATCGTGCAGCGCGACGATGCGCTCCAGTTCGTCGGCCAGATGCGCGCCCCACGCCGGCTGGCCCTTCGAGAACGCGTTGTGTTCGAGGTTGTGCGTGTGCGGCAGGTGGTCCACGGCCGGCAGCAGCTGGCCCGAGAACGTCTTGCGGTTCGGCGAGATGCCGCCCACCGAAATGCCGCCGAAGCCCACGCCATGGTAGCCGCGCTCGCGGCCGATCAGCCGGGTGCGCTGGCCTTCGCCGCGCGCGCGGTGGTACGCCAGTGCGATCTTGAGCGCCGTATCCACTGACTCCGAACCCGAATTCGTGAAGAAGATGCGGTCGATCCCGGCCGGCATCAGTTCCGCCACCTTGCTGGCCGCTTCGAAGGCGAGCGGGTGGCCCATCTGGAACGTCGGCGCGTAGTCGAGCGTGTTGAGCTGCTGCGTGATGGCGGCAATGATCTCTTCGCGGCCGTGACCCGCGTTCACGCACCACAGGCCGGCGCTGCCGTCCAGCACCTGGCGGCCGTCGGTGGTGCGGTAGTACATGCCTTTGGCCGACTCCAGCAGGCGCGGTGCGGCCTTGAACTGGCGATTGGCGGTGAAGGGCATCCAGAAAGACGCCAGATCGTCGATGACAGGGCGCGAAGTCATGGTTTTTTCTCCTCGAACAGGTAGCGAAACTGTAGCGCCCAGAGTTAAATGTCGGCATATACAGTTCACGTACTGCGCTGATAACTGTGCTGGCCGATCTGCGCGGACTGTGTTGGTTTCCAGCCGCGTGTCCGCGCCTGGCGAACCCTTCCCCAACGAACTCAACTCAACCCAGCCGCCTTTGCCGCTGGGGTGCCGTGACGATGATCGAACTTCAACTGGAGCGCGGCCGCCGCACGGCGCCCACGCTCGTAGACCAGGTGGTGCAAGGCTTTGCCGCGGCTATCCAGGCGCAGACGCTGCGTGCAGGCGCGCTGCTGCCTTCCGTGCGCCAGCTTGCGCAGACGCATTCGCTTTCCACCTTCACCGTGACCGAGGCCTACACCCGGCTCGTGTCGATGGGCCTCGTCGTTGCCCGGCGTGGCTCGGGCTACCGCGTGGCGCCGCGCGCGCAGGCCGCGCGGCCCAGCCCGGCCGGCTGGCAGCCGCCCAGCCTCACGGCGACGTGGCTGCTCTCGGACGTATTCGCCGATCACTCCGTGCCCATCAAGGCCGGCTGCGGCTGGATGCCGGCCGAATGGATCAACGAAGGCGGCCTGCGGCACGCGCTGCGTGCCATGACACGCGTGCCGGCCGCGCGGCTCGGCGACTACGGGCACCCGTACGGTTTCGCGCCGCTGCGCGAGCGCCTCGCCGAGCAGTTGGACCGCCACGGGCTGCCCGTCGAAGTCTCGAACGTGCTGCTCACGCATGGCGCCACGCAGGCGCTCGATCTTGTCGTGCGCACGCTGCTGCGTCCGGGCGATGCGGTGGTGGTCGAAGATCCGGGCTACTGCAATTTCCTGCAGATCCTGAAGCTTGCCGGCCTCGCCGTGCACGGCGTGCCGCGTACGCCGGCCGGCATCGACGCCGACGCGCTGGAGCGCGTCGTAGCCGCGCACGCGCCCAAGGCGCTCTTCGTCAACACGACGCTGCAGAATCCGACCGGCGCCACGTTCACCATGGCCAACGCGTTCCGCGTGCTGCAGATCGTGGAGCGGCAGCAGATGTGGGTGATCGAAGACGACGTGAGCCGCGAGCTGGCGCCCGCGGGCGCTCCGATCTTCGCCGCGATGGAGGGCCTGCAACGCGTGCTCTACGTGGGCGGTTTTTCGAAGACCGTCACGCCCGCGCTGCGCTGCGGCTACGTGGTGGCCGAGCGCGACGTGCTGCGCGAACTGGCGCGCACGAAGATGGCGGTGGGGCTGACGTCGTCGGAGGCCATCGAGCGCATTGTCGACAAGGTGCTCGTGGAAGGGCGGTACGCGCGGCACGTCGAAAGCGTCAACGAACGGCTGAAGGCTGCGCACGCGACCGTGGAAGAGCGCCTCGACGCACTCGGGCTCGACGTGTTCCACCGGCCGCGCGCGGGGCTCTTCGTGTGGGCGCGGCTGCCCATCGAACCCGGGCGCGCCGCCGAAGTGGCGACCGACGCATTGCGCGCCGGCATCTGGCTTGCGCCCGGTTCCTACTTTCGTCCCGACGATGCCGCGAGCGCGTGGTTCCGCTTCAACGTGCCGTATTCCACGGACGACGCGCTGTGGAAGTTCATCGCGTCGGTGCGGTAAGCCGCGGCAGGTGCGACGTGTGCGATGCGTGGCGCGAGCCGTCCGTATTGAACACGGAAACGGCCGCGCTCAGACGCTGCGCCTGATCTTCGAGCGCACTCGCCGCCGCGGCCGCCTGTTCCACCAGCGCCGCATTCTGCTGCGTCACCTGGTCCATCTGTGCGACGGCGCGATTCACCTGGTCGATGCCCGTGCTTTGCTCCGATGCCGCCGCCGCGATCTCGCCCATGATCGAACTCACGCGCGTAATGGCGTTGACGATCTCGGACATCGTGGAACCCGAGCGTTCCACGAGTTGCGAGCCGGATTCGACGCGTGCTGTGGAGCTGTCGATCAGCGTCTTGATTTCGCGTGCCGCAGTCGCGCTGCGCTGCGCGAGCGAACGCACCTCGCTTGCCACCACCGCGAAACCGCGCCCCTGCTCGCCGGCCCGCGCGGCTTCCACCGCCGCGTTGAGCGCGAGGATGTTGGTCTGGAACGCGATGCCCTCGATCACGCCCACGATGTCGCCCACCTGGCGCGAATCGTCGACGATCTGGTGCATCGTGCCCACCACCTGCTGCGTGAGTTCGCCGCCTTGCGCCGCGAGGTCCGAGGCGTTGCGGGCGAGCGAGCTGGCCTGCGTCGCGTTGTCCGCGGTTTGCTTCACGGTGGAGGTGAGTTCTTCGATGCTCGCCGCCGTTTGCTGGAGCGAGGCCGCCTGCTCTTCGGTGCGCTGCGAGAGGTCCGCGTTGCCCGACGCGATTTCGCTCACGCCCGTATTGATCGATTCGGTGCCTTGGCGCACCGTGTTCACGGTGCTGACCAGCGATTCCTGCATGCTGCGCAGCGCTGTGGCGAGGCGCCCCATTTCGTTCTCGCCGGTCGTGGCGATGCGGCCCGTGAGGTCGCCGGCGGCGATGCGCTCGAACTGCGCGACCGTTGCGTCGACTGGACCCACGATTGCGCGGACCAGCACGATGCGCGCAATCCAGACCAGCACGAGCGAGAACGCCATGCCCGCGGCCACCGCGATGCACACGGCGTAGAAGCGCGCGTGCGCTTCCTGGTAGCGCTGCGCGCCATGATCGATCTGCAGCTTTTCGAGCGTGAGCATTGCCTTTTCGTAGGCGCTGTAAAGCGAGGGCAGCTTGTGGCCCTGAAGCTGCTGGAACGCGTTGCGGTCGCCGGCCTTCAGTGCCGCGAGCGCGGGTTCCGCGCCTTCGTGCAGGAACGTGTTGCGCTTGTCCTGCATGTCTTTGATGAGGCGCTGCTCTTCGTCGCCTGCGCCCGCAATGCTCAGATAGTGGGAGAGGCGCTCGTCCGAGTTCTTCTGGTACTGATCGAAGCGCTGCAGGACGGCCGCGGCGCCCTTTTCATCGTTCAGATCGACGAGCGACGCGTAAGTGGCGAGCGCGAGGCGCAGCCGCAGCAACTGGCCGGAACTGCCTTCCAGGTCGGCCACGGCTGGCGTGTCCACCGTGTACATCTGCTGCAGCGAGAGATTGCTCGCGCGTAGCGACAACAGGCCGGCCGCCGCGCCAACCAGCAGCGCGAGGCCGAAGAAGGCCACCATCCAGGTGAGCCAGGCACGAATCGACAGCTTCTTCAACGTGGTCTCCTTTCACATTCGTCGATGTATTTCGCGATGCGCCGCGCAGCGGCACGACAACGTGCCGCGGGCAATGGCCTGCCATGGGCGCGATGGCGGCCTTGCTGATTCTGTGTTGCGGGGAAGCTGTTAAGAGAAGTCTGAATACGGGATATCGACATTCGTCCGACAAAACTTGAGGACGGCGGCGCGGGACTGGCCGAAGCGGCGAGAGGGTGGGGAGGGGGGAATAAAGCAGAGCCGCAGAGCGGGGCCAGGCAGAAACAAGACAGCAGAAACGAAACGAGGCGGCAGAAACGAGGCGGCAAAAGCCGCCATCGTTCAGCCGAGCAGATGCAGCGCGGCGGGATACATCGAAGCCACGAGCAGCAGCGCCATGACCACGTTGAAGACGCGCAGCCGCCGCGAGTCCGCGAGAAAGCGCCGCAATGCCGTGCCGAACGCGGCCCACAGGCAGATGCACGGCAGACCGATCACGTAGAAGAGCGACGCCATGATCACCGCGTTCACGCCGAAGTCTGCGGAGAGGCGGATCGTGGTGGCGGCGGTGAGCACCATCATCCATGCCTTCGGGTTGATCCATTGAAACGCAATGGCCTCGTGAAAACGCATGGGACGACGTTCGCCCTTGCGCACCTGGATCTCGCCCGAGGTGCCGATCTTCCACGCGAGATAAAGCAGATACGCGATGCTCGCCACTTCGAGCACGCTATAGAGCATCGGGAAACGCCGGAACGCTTCGCCCAGCCCGAAGCCGACGGAGAGCATCAGCAACACGACGCCCGCACTAATGCCGAGGATGTGCGGCAGCGTGCGGCGAAAGCCGAAATTGACGCCGGAGGCCAGCAACATGGTGTTGTTGGGACCGGGCGTGATGGTGGTAACGAGCGCGAAGAGGATGCCGGCGGGCAGCGCGCTCAGGAGTTCTGCGGACATGTGGGGCTGCTCCTGGCTTGTTGGCGATTTCGAGCCAGTTTAGCGGCAGGAGCCAGTACGGTACCGGTACAGATTGACGGATGGTGAGCGGTACGGATCAGGGATCAGGCGATGATCGACGCGCTACGTGGTCGCCCGCGACGTGATCACGTGTTCGAGGCCGGTTGCCCCGACCGGTGCCTCGGCGAGCCACGGAATCAGTGCGGTGCGCTGCGCCAGATCGTCCGCCACGCGGCGCACGAACGGCACCTCGTAAGTGCCCCGCTGGCACAGCATCGGGTCGGTCGTGCCGCTCGCCAGCAACGACTGATTGATGACCCACGCGTACGGCGTGATTCCCGCCCGCGCGAGGTCGGCGCTCAGGCGCTCCGCTTCGTGAACGGGCGTCGCTTCCGGCAACGTGACGATCAGGATGCGGCTGTAATCCGGGTCTCGCAGGCGCGGCAGCAGTTGACGGACCGACTCCGGCATGTCGCCCTGGGTGCGCATTACTTCGCGGTGATAAGCCTCGGCTGCGTCCAGCAGCAGAATGGTGTGCCCGGTCGGCGCGGTGTCCAGTACCACGAAGCCGGACTTGCCTTGATCGACCGTGCGCGCGAAGGCCCTGAAGACGGCGATTTCCTCCGTGCAGGGCGAGCGCAGATCTTCTTCGAGCATCGCCCGGCCGCCCGCATCGAGGTGCGATGCCGCTTTGGCCAGCACCTCTTCGGTGTACTGCTGCACTTCGCGCGCCGGGTCGATGCGCGTGACGCTCAGGCCAGGCACGACGCCATCGACAGTGGCGGCCACGTGCGAGGCCGGGTCGGTGGTCGAGAGAATCACGTCGTGTCCGCGGCCGGCCAGCGCAACGGCGATCGCGGCCGCTACCGTGGTCTTGCCCACGCCGCCTTTACCCATCGTCATGATCACGCCGTGGCCCGCAGCCGACAGTTCGTCGACGAGGCCGCCCAGACCCGGCGGCAACGCGGTGTCGGGCATCCGGCGTTCGGTCGGCATGCGCACGCGTTCGGGATGCGCCATGTCGCGCAGCGCATCCAGCCCGACCGTGCCGCGCGGCAGAAACGGAATGCGCGTCTGCGGCAGGCCCGCCAGCTCGTGCGGCATGTCGGCCAGCGCCTGTTGCGCGCGCTGGGCCATGGCAGTTGCAATCGCGTCGTCGTTGCGGTCTGTGGCAAAGAGGCCGTTGATTGCCAGCACCTGGTTGCGAATGCCGAGTTCGGCCAGTTCGTGCCGCGTGCGATTCGCTTCGCGCAGCGCGGCGACTTCGGGGCGGCTCACCAGCACGACCGTGGTTTGCGCTGCGCTCGACAGCCGTTCGACGGTCGCCGCGTACAGCGCCTTCTGCTTCTCCAGCCCCGCCAACGGCCCGAGGCACGAGGCACCTCCCGTCGACGACGAGATGAACTCGTTCCACGCCGAAGGCAGCGTCAACAGGCGCAGCGTGTGGCCGGTCGGGGCGGTATCGAAAATCACGTGATCGAAATCGGCCGTTGCGGCGGGGTCGCCGAGCAGTTTGGAGAATTCGTCGAAGGCCGCTATCTCGACCGTGCACGCCCCGGAAAACTGCTCTTCCATGTTGCGGATCGCCGCGGCAGGCAAGACACCGCGATACGGTTCGACCATGCGTTCCCGGTAGGCCTGCGCGGCCGCTTCCGGATCGATGTTCAACGCGAACAGGCCCGGCGCGCCCGGCACCGCGGTCGGCAGCTGACTCAGACGGACGCCGAGCACCTCGTCGAGATTGGAGGCCGGGTCGGTGCTGACAATGAGCACCCGCTTGCCGGCATCGGCCATGGCAAGGCCCGTGGCACAGGAAAGCGATGTCTTGCCGACGCCGCCTTTACCGGTGAAGAAGAGATATCGGGTCTGCGTTTCGGGAAGGGACATGAGCGCTCCCTAGCAGCAGCCCGACCCCGGCGTGCAGCAGCTGCCGGCCTTGATGTGCGGTTTTTCCGCCGTCGTCAGCGCAATGCCGAGTTTTTGCGCGAGTTGCTGACGCGACGGATACATCCCCGTCGACACGATATGGCCGTCGACCACGAGGATCGGCAACCGCTCCATGCCGGCCTCCATTTCCTTGACCACGGCGGCGTTGGCGGCGAACGCCTGCGGCGCCTGGCCCAGGTTGTAGCGGGCCACCGTCACGCCGTGCGCCTCGACCCACTTCAGATCGGCGGCGAATTGCGCCAGCACGGGGTCGACGTCCACGCCGCAAACGCCGGTCGAGCAACACATGGCGGGATCGAACACTTCGAGTTTCTTCATGGCAGGCACCTTGGAGCAATCGGGATTCAGCGGTTTCCACAAGCACGGGTGCGTCTGCGGGCAGAGATGCGTGAATTCAGGCAGACCGCGGATCGCTTCGGGAATGTGGGTTCGCTCGATGCGAGTGAATCCGCGCCGCGCGAAGAACGTGTGGGCGGGTTCATCGTTCGGAATAAGGTAAAGCGCTTTGAGCGATCGCTTTTGCGCTAGCGCAATGGAAGCGTCGACAAGGCGCGTGCCGAGGCCGGATGCGCGCAGCCGCGGGTGAACGGCGACCGAACGCAACAGGGCCGCATCGCCGGCTTGCTCCAGTCCCGCTACCCCGACGATGGCGGCATCGCGCACGGCGACGTGGAAGCCGTCGAGGCTTTGCGCCGTGAGGTCGCTGGCCGGTAGCCCGCAGGTATCCAGCAACGCGAGGACGCCGTCGAAGTCTGTGGCGGTGGCCGGGCGAATTTCGTCATCAGGTGTGCTCATGCCGACGCTCCTCTACGTTCACTGCCCGGACATGTCCGCCGGATGGTGGTGCATTGCGCCCGCGTCGTGCCCTGCCATCGCGTCGTGCCCATGATCGGACAACTGCGCGTCGAACCACTCGTGCAGCGCGGCCACGAGACGAGGCTGCTCGCTGCGATACACGATTTCGCCGCCGTCGCGCACGTCGCGATAGTCGATCTTCAACTCCCCGGGCTGTGCCGTACGCAATACGGCGAGGCCGGGCATGTCGTTGCCGTGAATCTGCTCCGGCGCACCGAAGTCACCCGCCGAAAACCGACGGGCGATCGCGGCGAGATGCCCGCGGATCAGCGCGGTCTGCTTCGGGTCGGGATGCTTCGTGACGACGCGCTGGATGCCGCCATCGGCCGTCTTCGTAAAGATGTGAGTGGTTGCCGTGAGCGAGAACGGCATCACGTCCGCACCGTGTTGCGCGACTTCTTTCTGGCGCGCCGTGACGTCGGCAAGGGTGAGCGGCGCAACAACCGCCGTGCCGAGCAGTACGGCAGCCGATGCCGCGAGGCCTTTCATCCGACGGTTCGCGAATATCTTACGCACGCTCGTACCACTCCTTTGAACGGTTGACGATACGGACCACGAGCAGCATGACCGGCACTTCGATCAGCACGCCCACCACCGTGGCCAGCGCCGCGCCGGAATTGAAGCCGAACAGGCTGATGGCGGCCGCAACCGCCAGCTCGAAGAAATTGGATGCGCCAATGAGCGCCGACGGGCAGGCCACGTTGTGTTTCTCGCCCACTGCGCGGTTGAGCCAGTAGGCAAGCGCCGAGTTGAAGAACACCTGGATCAGGATGGGCACCGCGAGCAGCGCGATCACCAGAGGTTGATCGAGGATGGCTTCGCCCTGGAACGCGAACAGCAGCACGAGCGTGGCGAGCAGCGCCGTGATGGACCAGGGGCCGATCTTTGCCATCGCGGCATCGAATGCCGCCTGGCCTCTCGCGAGCAGCGCCTTGCGAAGCATCTGCGCAAGCGCGACCGGGATCACGATATAGAGCACCACCGAAGTCAAGAGCGTCGCCCATGGCACGGTGATGGCCGAGATGCCGAGCAGCAGGCCGACGAGCGGTGCAAAGGCGACCACCATGATGCTGTCGTTGAGCGCCACCTGCGAGAGCGTGAAGAGCGGATCGCCCCCGGTCAGCCGGCTCCAGACGAACACCATCGCCGTGCAGGGCGCGGCAGCCAGCAGGATGAGGCCCGCAACGTAGCTGTCGAGTTGCGCCGCAGGCAGCATCGGCGCAAAGAGATGCTTGATGAAGAGCCAGCCGAGAAACGCCATCGAGAAGGGCTTGACGAGCCAGTTCACGACCAGCGTGACGCCGATTCCCTTGATGTGCTGGCGGACCTCGTGCAGCGAGCCGAAGTCCACCTTGACGAGCATCGGGATGATCATCACCCAGATCAGCAGGCCCACCGGCAGGTTGACCTGGGCGTATTGCATGCGGCCAACGGCCTGGAAAACGGCCGGGAAAAACTGTCCGGCGAGGATGCCGGCAACGATGCACAGCGCGACCCAGACGGTGAGGTAGCGCTCGAAGAAGCCGATGGGCGGCTTGGCAGGCGGCTTTGCAGGCGGTTCCGCAGGCGGCTTGTTCGAAGCGGTGACGTTGGTGGCGGTCATGAGGCGATTCGCAAAAGAAGGCTCAGCTTTTCAGGATGTCGTTCAGCGCATGCTGAAGCTCGGCATCGTTCAGACGATCCAGGGGAAGCGCGAGCAACTGCAGCATGCGATAACCGATGGCCTCGCGCGTGAGTTCGAACGCCTGCCGTTTGCCTTCGTCGCCGCCCGGCGCATTGGACGGATCGGCGTAGCCCCAATGGACCTTGACCGGGCTTCCCGGCCAGAACGGACATTGTTCCGCGGCCGCGCTGTCGCACACCGTGATGACGATGCGCATTCGGGGCGCGCCGTCTGCCGCGAATTCGTCCCAGCTTTTGCTGCGATAGCCCTGGGTATCGACGCCCGCGTTTGCGAGCGCTTCCAGCGCAAACGGGTTGATACGGCCGCTTGGCGCGCTGCCGGCGCTATAGGCGCGCACGTCCTTGCCGAGCTTGTGCGCCCAATGGTTCAGCATGCCCTCGGCCAGTACGCTGCGTGCCGAATTGTGGGTGCAGAGAATGAGTACGTTGATGGTCATCGCGGCCATCGCCTCATTGCTCGCCAGCGGCGGGTGCCGCGGCCGCACATGAGGTGTTGCCACGCGGGGCGCAGCAAGCGGCGGCGCCTGAAGCCGGCAATTGCCGGTTGCTCTCGCCATAGACGAGCGCGCTGCCGAGGCTATGAAAATGCTCCCAGGCGATGCCCTGCGGATCCACGATCCAGTGCTTGTCGCTGCGCGCATAGCAGCAGGTGGTTTCGCCCTGGTCCAGCAAGGCCATGTCCGCAGCCTGGGCGCGCTGCGCGAGTTCGGCGAGTTCGTCGGCGTGGTCCACCTGGAAGCCCAGATGATCCACGCCGGCCTTTGTGCCGCGCGTCGAAATGGCGAAGTTCACGCGGGGATCGTCCAGCATCCATTTCGCGTAGTCCGCTTCCACCCTCGCGGGTTCGGCGGCAAACAGCTTCGTATAGAAAGCGACACTGGCTGCAAGGTCCTCAACGTGGACGTGGACGTGAAACCGCTTCATGAACGTTCTCCTTCAGCATTTGCAGGAATCGGCGCCGGGCGTGAGGCACGTCTCGCCCTGGCAACAGTTTTCGGTCAGAAAGCCGAGCAGCGCATTCATCTGCTCGAAGGCGGTTCGATAAATCAGGCTGCGCCCATCGCGTTCCTGCGTGACGAGCCCCGCGTGCATCAACTCCTTCAGATGAAAGGAGAGTGTCGCGTTGGGAATGTCCAGTTGCCCCGCGATGGCGCCTGGCGTGAGTCCTGCCGGACCTGCCACCACCAGCATGCGGAACACGCGAAGCCGAAGCGCGTGAGCGAGCGCCGCCAAGGCGCGAATGACGTCGTTTTCTTCCATATTTCCAATATAGTCGAAATTAACGGCCGACGCCAGCAAATGATGAAGAGATGAAGAGGCCATCCGCTAAAGGCCGCGCTCTCGCCAGGCCGCACGTGGACGAAGCCCGTGCAGCCCGGCGCGCATCAAATCATCCCGTTTAGCTGGAACTGCCGGAGTTCTGCGCCGCGGTCACCTGCGTGAACAGGTTCGTAAAAAGCGCACCGATGTTGTTGCTAAAGGCCACGCCGACAGCCGTCAGCGCCACCGCCACAATGCCCGCCATGATGGCGTATTCCATGGCGCTTACGCCGCGCTCGTCGCGTGCGAAGAGGCTCAATGCGTGTTTCATGGCTGCAATCCCCAGGATGTCTCTGTTTTGGTGCCCTGCGGTGTCGCCGCATGACGCGGATACCGTGTGGGCCTCGACGATTCTATCGGCGGCATACCGGAAGAAGTTTTCGAAATCAGCTGTCCTGATAGAACCGCGTCCGGTGGGCCGACAAACCGCTTATCGGCGGGGCTGCACAAAACTTGAGCGAGTGAAGTGTTGCTATTTGCGGCGCGCCTGTGCTCACTCCACCTCGTCGTTGACGTCCGTCATGCGGATCATGTGCGGGCTCACGCGCGCTTCGTCCTCGGGCGATTCGTGCGATTGCGACGGATGGATCAGCGCGTCGAGCCTCGCGCGCGTGGCGAGAAATTCCGGCGACGTGAACTGCTCGTAGCTGCGCGGCCGTGGCACGGGTACTTCGATCAACTCCTGCACCTCACCCGGATGCGCCTTCAGCACGAGAATGCGGTCGGCGAGAAAGATAGCTTCGTCGAGGTCGTGGGTAATGAACAGGATCGTGATGTCGACGTTGCGCCAGATGTCGAGCAGATGCGCCTGCATCTTCGCGCGGGTCTGCGCGTCGAGCGCGCCGAACGGCTCGTCCATGAGCAGGATGCGCGGCCGGTTCGCGAGCGCGCGCGCAATCGCCACGCGCTGCTTCATGCCGCCCGAAAGCTGATGCGGGTACGCGTTCGCGAATTTCTCGAGGCCCACCAGATCGAGCCATTGCAGCGCTTCGCGTTCCGCTTCCGCCGCGCCCTGGCCGTTCATGCGCAGCCCGAACATCACGTTCTTCTTTACCGTGAGCCAGGGGAACAGCGTGTAGCCCTGGAACACCATGCCGCGGTCGGCGCCGGGGCCGTCCACGGCTTTGCCGTTCACGCACACTTCGCCGCTCGTCTGCGTTTCGAGCCCCGCGAGAATGCGGATCAGCGTGGATTTGCCGCAACCCGACGGTCCGATCACGCAGACGAACTCGCGCCGGTGCGTCGTGAAGCTCACGTTGTTGAGCGCGACGTGCTCGCCTTGCGGCGACGCGAAGCGCTTGCCCAGATTGCGAACCTCCAGCACGGGTTCGCGGGCCTTGATGCGCGCAAAGCGCGCCCGTACCGCATCGGACTGCAGGAGGTAGTCGGGTATGGATTGCGGGGACAGCATGTTGCGCTCCTTGAGAGTCGATGCGAATACAGCGAACCGTGCAGCGAAACCTCACGCCTTGAGCGTACGGTCCCACGGAAACAGCTTGCGGCCGAGCAGCGCGAGCACGAGGTCCGTGCCGAGCCCGATGATGCCGATCATCATGATGGCCGCGTAGACGTTGTCGAAATGCTGGTAGCGCGCCTGCTGCGTGATGTACCAGGTGATGCCCGAACTCGTGCCCACCAGTTCCGCGACGATCAGATAGGTCCACGCCCAGCCCAGCAGAATGCGCTGATCGCGGTACAGGTCCGGCAAGATGCCGGGCACCACCACGTGCGTGAGCAGCTTGAGGCGCCGCGTGCCGAGCGTCATCGCTGCTTCCAGCAGCCCGTATTCGAGCTTGCGCGTGGTGTTGGCGATGATGAGCACCTGCTGAAAGAGCGTGCCGATCACGATGATGGCGATCTTCGGCGCGTCGTAGATGCCGAGTATCGCGACCATGAGCGCCCCGAACGCGGGCGCAGGCAGATAGCGGAAGAACTCGAAGAACGGCTCCTGAAGCCGCGCGAGCGCGCTATACGTGCCGCACACAATGCCGAGCGGCACGCCGATTACCGACGACACCACGAAGCCCCAGAAGATCACCTGGACACTGTGCCAGAGGCTCTGGTGCAGCCACACGCCGTCCTGGCCCGCGGGCGGCGTGGTGAACGCCGTATAGAACGCGCGCAGCACTTCGTGCGGCGCCGGCAGATAGACGGGATTCGCGCTCACGCCCACGGGCAGCGCGGCGTGTGTTTGCCGCGCGTGCTCCAGTTCGTCGGCGAACACGGCCTTGTCCACGCGCATGCCGGGCTGGAAATAGTCCACGCTGCCCGGGGTCGTGATGAGCATCTGAGGATGCCAGACGAACGGCACATAGCTCACGATGCACCACACGATAAGCGGCAGCAGGAACGAGCCGGCCCCGAGCATCCACTTCGCGCGCGGCGGCAGTTCGCGCCGCACGGCAAACCATCCCGTCTGACTCATTCCGGCCATGGCGTTCTCCAGCAATGTTCTTTGGCGGTCACGGGCGCAGTGCCCGTGGCCGTGTTACTTCAGCGCCGCCGTCAGCGACGGATCGATATACGCATTCACGTCCTGCGGCGTCTTGTACACCGCGTACTTCACGTTGAACGCATCGGCGGTGCGGCTCGAGCCGTACAGCGACTTGAAACCGTCGCCCTTCACGTAGGCTGCGCGCGCTTCGGGCAGCGTGAGCAGCTTCGTGCCTTTGAGCAGCGGCAGATATTGCTCCGGCTTCAGGCCCACGCGGTTCGCCATGATCTTCACGGCGTCGGCTTGCGTGGCCGGATCGCCGATGTAATGCACGACGCGGTACCAGACCTTCGCGAGCTTTTCCCAGTCCGCGCGATGCGAAGCGAGGCTCACGGGATTCACGGCGAGCACGTCGTAGATGAGCCCCGGTTCGTCGGCCGACGTGAACACCGGACGCGAACCCGGCACCTGACGCAGCGCCTCGCCCGCGTTCGGCTGCCAGGCGGCGATGGCGGAAACGTCTGCGGAGGCGAGCACTTGCGGCGTCTCGTTGGTCTTCGCGTTCACGAGCGTCACGTCGCTTTCCTTCATGCCGTTGCGCTGCAACGCGTCGAGCAGCAGCAGATGGTCGACCACACCGAACTCCACGCCGATCTTCTTGCCCTTCAGGTCTTTCAGCGTGCGCGCGGGCGGCTTCGCGACCACCATGTCGTTGCCGTTCGAGTAGTCCGTGATGAGCGCCATCACGTTCTTCGCGCCGTTCGCGCCCATCGTGAGCGCGTCGCCGTTCGTGACGAGCACAGCGTCGAGCTTGTTGGCGGCGTAGGCGTCCATGGAGGCGGCGTAGTCGAACCATTCGAACTGCACGTCGAGGCCGGCTTCCTTGAACCAGCCCTTGTCGATGGCGACTTGCCATGCGACCCAGCCCGGCCAGTCGCTGTAGCCCACGCGCAGCGGCGCGGCGGCAGCGGACTGCGCCGCGGCGGCGAAGAGCCCCGTGGCGAGCGCGGCGGCCCCGGCTGCACGCGCGAGCCACCGGCATACCGAGCGCTTCGCGAGAACCGCGGCGCTCGTGGCGGCTCGCGAGGGCGAGCCGGATGCGATTGCGAACTTCGTCTTCATGGGTGATCTCCAGGCAGGATGGTCAACGGCTTGCTTCAGTGAATCGGTTGGGTTGGGTCTCGTTTCTTTTCGGTGACGGTGCGACTCATGGCGTTTCGGCGGCACGGGCGTTCTCGCGGGCTGGCGGCTCAGCGGCCTGCGAAACATGACGCCGATAGGCGCGCCAGCCGCCGAATGCGCTGATGTCCTCGGCGCCTGCGAGCGCTGCGTTCTCGCACAGG
Organism: Paraburkholderia sp. A1RI_3L; assembly: GCF_048957895.1. Taxonomy (NCBI): domain Bacteria; kingdom Pseudomonadati; phylum Pseudomonadota; class Betaproteobacteria; order Burkholderiales; family Burkholderiaceae; genus Paraburkholderia; species Paraburkholderia sp. A1RI_3L. The sequence goes on along the minus strand of NZ_JARCHA010000010.1, from coordinate 172,520 downwards.
AAGCCCTGCACCGTGCTGCCGTCGGCGAGCGTGAGTGTGCCGATGCCGAGCGGCGCGCGAATGCCCGCCACGAACGAGCCATACGCGGCCACCGGCATGTCCCACACCTCGACTTCGACAGCTGTGCCGCCTTCGCTCACGCGAACGAGGCCGGGCTTCACCGGCGTGCCAGCCGTCGCGATGGGCAGCACGTAGAGCCGATAGGCGGGCGCCGTCGACGTGGTCGAAACGAGCCGCGCGCCGCGTTCTGTGAGCTGGCCGTTGAGCGGCTCGCCGCTCAGATGCGCACCGACGACGGCGACGCGGACGGTGGCGGCATCCGTCGATTGCGGTTCGACGCGCGCGAAAGGCATAGAAGCCTCTTGCGTTTCACCCAGCCATGCCCGCGCAAGCGCAAGCAGCGCCGCGTCGTCGTGAGCGCGACCCACGAACGTCACGCCGAACGGCAGCCCCGCATGCGCACCTTCGGCGCACACACCCGCCGGCACCGCGAGCGCGGAAAGATCGAGCAGATTGACGAAGTTCGTGTAGTAGCCGAAGCGCGCGTTCACGCCGATGGGATCGGCTTCGAGTTCCGCAATCGTCGCTGTGGTGGGCGACGTGGGCGTGACCATGACGTCGATCTGCGTCCAGACCTGTTCCGCCTGCAGGCGCAGTGCGGCGAGGCGGTCGAAGGCGGCGAACGCGTCGGCGGCACTCCAGCGTGCCGCGCCGCCGATAATCTGCCGCGTGACCGGATGCAGCGCGTCAGGCTGCGCTTCGAAGAACGCTCGGATTGCGGCGAGTCGTTCCGCGACCCACGGTCCTTCGTAGAGCAGTCGCGCGGTGGCGAGGAACGGCTCGAAATCGATTTCCACGAGTTCGGCGCCCGCGGATTTCAGCTTGTTCAGCGCGGCATCGAATGCGGCGGCGTACGAGTCGTCGCCGTAGAACGCGAGTTGCGCCTGGCGCGGCACGCCGAAGCGCACGCCACGCAGCGTGGCGGACGCGAAGGCGAAAGCGCTGGCGGAGGGCTGCCAGGCGCGCGCATACGGGTCGCTATCCGCCACGCCGTGGGCCACGTCGAATACGCGTGCGGCGTCGCTGGCCGACTGCGCGAAGATCGAGACGCAATCGAGCGACCGGCACGCGGGCACCACGCCGAGCGTGCTCAACACGCCCTTGGTCGGCTTGAGGCCCACGAGGCCGTGAAAGGCCGCAGGCACGCGCCCGGAGCCGGCGGTGTCGGTGCCTAACGAAAACGCCGCGAGCCCGAGCGCCACCGCTACGGCGCTGCCCGAACTGGAGCCGCCCGACGCGTAGCGCGGGTCGAGCGCGTTGCGGCACGCGCCATAAGGCGAGCGTTGGCCCGAGAGGCCCGTGGCGAACTGATCGAGATTCGTCTTGCCCACGGGAATCGCGCCCGCCGCGATCAGCCGCTCCACCACCGGCGCGCTGCGTTCCGGCGTGTACGCGTAGGCGGGGCAGCCGGCCGTGGTGGGCACGCCTGCGAGGTCGATGTTGTCCTTGATCGCGAAGGGGATGCCGTAGAGCGGCAGCGTAGCGGGATCGCGGCCCTCCAGGCGCTGCGCGTAAGCCATCATCTCGTCGCGCGTGAGCGCGCGAATCCAGACGTGGTGCGTGTCCTCGCCCGATGTGCGCGCGGCGAGCGCGTCCACCAGCTGTGCGGGCGTAAGACTGCCGTCGAGATAGCGGGCGCGCAGCGACGCTATGGACATCGACTCAGCCACTTCGGATTGAACGTTCACTTGCATGTGGCCTCCTCGCCGGTCGCGGTCGCGGTTGCGCTTGTGATTGCGCTTGTGGTTGTCTCGACGCAAGGCGCGGCGGCACTCGCTATCTGCAGCACCATCAGCCGCTGGCCTGCGACAACGGCATCGCCCGCCGCGCAGCCGATGGTTTCGATCACGCCGTTCGCAGGCGCAGCCACGGCGACTTCCATCTTCATCGATTCCACGATCGCAACGTCTTGCCCTTCGGTCACGCGTTCGCCCTCGGCGACCAGCAGCTTCCAGACGCTGCCCGACACGTCGGCGGCAATCGCGCGGCGGTCGTCGGGCAGAGCCGCTTCATCCGCTGCATCGCCTGCGGCGCCGTTCGCATTTGCCTCGCCCTCCGCGGCGTAGTCCGCCTGGCCCGCGGCGCGCCACCGCTCGCGCTCGGCTTCGAAGGCGGTTTGCTGGCGCGACTTGAATGCCGCAATGGATTCCGCTTCGTCCTTCAAAAAGCGTTGGTACTCACCCAGATCGAACACCGACTCTTCGATGCGTAGCGACCGGCGCCCCGCGATGAAGTCGCTGCGCCACTCGGCCAGTTCGGCTTCGCTCACTTCGAAGAAGCGGATCTCGTCGAAGAAGCGCAGCAGCCACGGCTTGCCGGCGACGAACTCCTTCGTGGTGCGGTAGCGGTTCCACATCTGCACGGTGCGTCCGACGAACTGGTACCCGCCCGGGCCTTCCATGCCGTAGACGCACAGATACGCGCCACCGATGCCCACGGCGTTCTCCGGCGTCCACGTGCGCGCGGGGTTGTACTTCGTCGTGACGAGCCGATGCCGCGGATCGACGGGCGTCGCAACAGGCGCGCCGAGATAGACGTCGCCCAGCCCGAGCACGAGGTAACGCGCGTCGAACACGATGCGCTTCACGTCGTCGATGCTTTCCAGCCCATTGATGCGGCGAATGAACTCGATGTTGCTCGGGCACCAGGGCGCATCGGGCCGCACCGACTGCATGTAGCGTTCGATCGCGATGCGCGTGGACGGGTCGTCCCACGAAAGCGGCAGATGCACGATGCGGTTGCGCACGCGCATGGCGTCCACGGCGGGCAGCGCGGCCTCGGCTTCGCGCAGATGGTCGAGCAGCCGCTCGCGCGAGAGCGTCGCGCTGTCGAAATGCACCTGCAACGAGCGGATGCCGGGCGTGAGGTCCACGATACCGGGCAGCGGGTTCGCGGCGAGCCAGTCCATCAGGGCGTGCACGCGAAAGCGCAGCTTGAGGTCGAGTACGGGCGGCCCATATTCGATCAGCAGGTTGCGGTCGCCGGAGCGGCGATAGACCACGCCGACGCCGTCGCCTGCGTGGTCGTCGCGGTGGAGTACGCAGTCGTGTGCTGCGTTCGGCTTCGTGCCTGGCGATGTAGATGCCGACGCAAGAGCGGATGCATCTGCGGGCACAAACCGCACCGTATCCCCCGGGCGCAGCTGGCCGAGTTTCCACAGGTCATCGCCGATCACCGTGACGGGGCACACGAAGCCGCCCAGGCTCGGGCCGTCGGGGCCGAGAATCACCGGCATGTCGCCCGTGAAATCCACGGCGCCAATCGCATACGCGTTGTCGTGAATGTTCGACGGATGCAGCCCGGCCTCGCCGCCGTCCGTGCGCGCCCATTGCGGCTTCGGGCCGATCAGGCGCACGCCTGTGCGGCTCGAGTTGTAGTGCACGGTCCAGTGCGCCTCGTAGAGCATCGCGATGTCGTCGGGCGTGAGGAAGTCGGGCGCGCCGTGCGGGCCGTCCAGCACGCGTAGCTCCCACGCGTGCGTGAGCACAGGGACGCGCGTGGGTGCGAGCGTGGCACCGGGCTCGCCGTGGCCCGCGTGCGGGCCGACGTGCAGCACGTCGCCTTTACGCAGCGCGCGGCCCGCGTGGCCGCCGAACTGACCGAGCGTGAAGGTGGCTTTGCTGCCCAGATAGTCGGGCACGTCGAGGCCGCCCTTCACGGCGAGGCACGCGCGCATGCCCGCGCCTGTCACCCCGCCCAGCTTCAACACCGCGCCTGGGGCTGCGCGCGTCACGGTCCAGAACGGCGCTGGCTCGCCGTCGAGCGTGGCAGCGAGCGCCGCGCCGCCCAGCACGAACAGCGTCTCCGTATTGAAGCGCAGCGTGGCGCCGACCATCGTGAATTCGAGCCCCGCGGCATCAGGCGCGTTGCCGAGCAATTCGTTGGCAAGCTGGAACGAGAGGTCGTCCATGGGCCCCGAGGGCGGCACGCCGATGTCCCAGTAACCGAGCCGCCCTGGCAACTGCTGCACCGTGGTCTGCACGCCGCCGTCGAGCACGTCGATGGTGTGCGGCGCGAAGTGGAAGCGGCCGAGAAAGCCCGTGGTCTGCTCGCCGCTCGCGAACGTAGGGGAGCCGGCAATCGCGCGCAGGTAGTCGAGATTCGTTTCGATGCCGTAGAGCCGCGTTTCGGCGAGCGCGCTGCGCAGCTTCGCGAGCGCGGCTTCGCGCGACTCGCCGGTCGCGATGATCTTCGCGAGCAGCGGATCGTAGAACGCGCTCACCTCCGTGCCGGCATCGACCCAGGTGTCCACGCGCACATCGGCGGGAAACGCGACGTGGGTGAGCGTGCCCGAGCCGGGCTGAAAGTGCCTGTTCGGGTCTTCAGCGTAGACGCGCACCTGAATGCTTGCGCCACGCGGCGCCTGCGTCGCTTTTACCGCTTGCGCCAACGTGGCGAGCGGCGCCAACGTGCCTTCGGCCTGGCGGATCATCCACTCCACCAGATCGACGCCCGTCACTTCCTCGGTCACACCGTGCTCGACCTGGAGCCGCGTGTTGACTTCGAGGAAGTAGAACGCGCGCGTGGTGACGTCGAACACGAATTCGACGGTGCCCGCGGAGGCATAGTTGACCGACTTCGCGAGGCGCACGGCGGTGGCATGCAGGGCGGCGCGTTCTTCGTCCAAGAGCCCCGGTGCCGGCGTTTCTTCGATCACCTTCTGGTTGCGCCGCTGTACCGAGCAATCGCGCTCGCCGAGCGCGATGACGTTGCCCGCGCCGTCGCCGAACACCTGCACCTCAATGTGGCGTGCGTGTTCGACGAACTTTTCCAGATAGACGCCCGCGTGCGCGAAGTTCGCTTCGCCAAGCCGCGCCACCGACGCGAACGCCGCTTCCAGTTGCGCCGCGTCGCGGCACAGCGACATGCCGATGCCGCCGCCGCCCGCGGTGCTCTTGAGCATGACGGGGTAGCCGAGCGTGGCGGCGGCGTCGAGCGCCGCCGCTGCATCGGCGAGCAGCCCGGTGCCGGGCAGCAGCGCCACGCCGCTCGCTTGCGCGAGTTCGCGCGCCGTGTGCTTGAGGCCGAAGCGCCGCATCTGCTCCGGACGTGGGCCGATAAAACGCAGCCCTGCCGCTTCGCATGCCTCGCCGAACGCCGCGTTTTCCGAGAGAAAACCGTAGCCCGGATGAATGGCCTGCGCGCCCGTGCGGCGCGCCGCATCGAGTATCGCGGCCGCGTTGAGGTAGCTCGCGGCGGCGGGCGCGGGCCCGATGCAGACGGCTTCGTCGGCCTGCATGACGTGCATGGCGTGACGGTCGGCTTCCGAATACACGGCGACCGACGCGATGCCGAGCCGCTTCAGCGTGCGGATCACGCGGCAGGCAATCTCGCCGCGGTTCGCGATGAGGACCTTGTCGAAGGTTTTCTGAAGCGTGTGTGCCATCACGCGCTCCAGATCACGAGCCGCACGGGCGTCGGGTTATAGCCGTTGCACGGGTTGTTGAGCTGCGGGCAGTTCGAGATGAGCACCGTGACGTCCTGCTCCGCGCGCATTTCCACGTACTTGCCCGGCGCCGAGATGCCGTCTTCGAACGTGAGCTTGCCGAGCGGCGTGACCGGCACGTTCATAAAGAAGTTGATGTTGCTCACGATGTCGCGCTTCGTGAGCAGCGCGCCCGCGCCGCACGTGCAATGCGTGATCGCGTTGAGGAAGCTGTCGCGGCAGTTGTGCATGTGGCGCTTTTCGAGCGCATAGCGCACGGTGTTGCTCTCGGCCGCGCAGGCGCCGCCCAGCGTGTCGTGACGGCCACAGGTGTCCGCAACGATGGTGAGCAACGCGTTGCCGCGATTCGACATCAGCACGCTGCCCGCCGTGAGGTACAGGTTGCGTTGCGCGCGAATGGTGTCCTGCGCGCTGTAGCGTTCGTGCGGGTCGGCGCTGCTGTAGAAGAGCGTGTCCACGGCCTGGTTGCCTTCCAGGTCGATGATGCGCAGCGTCTCGCCGCGCTTCACGTCGTGCAGCCAGGGCTCGCCCGCGGGCAGCGTGAAGTCGTAGTGGGCATGGCGCAGATCGAGCGCGCTTTCGAGGATCGGCATGGCGGCGCTCCTTACGCGAACAGACGGTCGGTGTTGATGAAGCCGCGAGTGTTCTCGGGGCAGGCGGTGCGGCACGGGTCGTCGGCGGGGGCGGATGCGTCAGCGGCATAGGCGCGGTACGCGATCACGCGCACGGGCTTGGGCTCGTACTGCGTGCGTGGGTCGAGCGGATGCGGCGCCGTGGAGAACGCTGCAAGCGTGTTCATTTCGAAGCGCAGATCGAACGTGCTTCCCGCCGGCGAATGGCCCGGCACGAATTCGAGCGCGCCGTCGTCGCCCACGGCGACCTTGCTGAAGAAGTTCACGTTGGCCACGAGGTCGCGCTCGCCAAGGCCGTACTTCGCAAGTTCGAGCACGAGGCTGTCGCGGCCGTTGCGGATCATGTCGTTGCGATGCGTCTGATAGCGCGCGGTGCCGTACTTGTGCGCGAAGAGCGCGGCATCGCCTACGCCGCCGAGCGGATCGTGCCAGCCGAGCGTATCGGCCGTGATCGAGGCCATGACGCGCCCCATGTCCGAATACAGCACGTGGCCGCGCGTGAGGTGTGCGGTGTGCTGGGCCTTCAACGTGTCGGGCATGTTGTAGCGTTCGAGCGGATCTTCCTGGCGATAGAACACGGCAGCGAGATTCGCGCCGCCTTCCATATCGACGATGCGCAGCGCGAGGCCGCGGCGCACGACGGCGGACCAGTGGGTGCCCGCGGGAATCACGGTTTCCCACAGCGGCGTGATGGCGGGAAGGGACGTGTCCCGCGCAGCGGGCAACGCGGCGTCGGCGGGGAGGCTGGACGGCATGGAGGCTCCTGGGTCGGATTGGACAAAGCGTGAGAGGGCGACGAACGACATCGCGACCTCCCGGGCTTTTATCCCTCCGTGGAGCCTCGGCGCCGCCTTGCAGGAAGGTGGAGACGAGACCGGATTGCTCTCGGACCAGGCGTCGTGTGTGCGGCTTGCGCAGCGGTCACGACCGGAACCCTAGCGATCCTAAGATGATGCAAATTGCTTCGCACCTCTCGCGGGGTAACTTAGCGAGTTCTGTGCCAGAGGTGCGTGCGGAAGCCGCTATAGACGCGCGCAGGCCCTACAGGGCAAGCGTTGCGCCGCATGTGTGCGTGCGCACGGCACGCGCGTTGAAGGCCGTTTGCAAGCCGCCGTGCGCGTTCACGAAGCGGCGCGTGCACCGAGGCAAGGCGCACGAGGCACCACGGCGAGGCACGATGCCCGGCGCACCTGCGAGGCGGGCGAGGGTTCAAGACCCCGCAAAGCCCCGCCAGGCGGGCGATTCAGCCATTGTTGTGGAACAGCAAACTATGAATTCAGCGCTGCCCCGTTGATGCAAATCGGGAAATGCTCCAACTTACGCATCAACGGGCGGCCAGAAGTGGTAGCCCCGCTGAACCGATCAACCTGACTCAATCGCATTTGCGGACGTGGAGCATGAGATGGATATCGTCGATCTCGCCCGGCAGGCTGGCATGACGGTCGTGCTCGATGCGCGCATCGGGCGCGAGGAATACCGCACCGTGCATGGCTCTGTCGCTGCACTGGAGCGGTTTGCGGAACTGGTGGCCGCGTCGCTCGAATGCGAGTCCGCCCGCGAAAACTGATGCAAGGAGAAGACCATGAGCTTCGACGACTCGACTTTTCAACGCGCCAACGTCGCGCGCCGCGTGCACGATGAGAGCGGAGAACTGCGGAGCGGAGAACTGCGCCGTGCGCATGCCGAAGTGCGTCCGGATAGCAGCAACGCGACACGCGCGGCCGTGCCTGCACGAAACTGGGCATGGGCCAACAGCAACGACACGTACGACTGGATGGATTCGCATACGCCGTCTCCGTCGCCGGATCTGCTGAACTGACCGCGTTACAGACTGACGTGTACGGCTATGCGACTTCGGCGGACGTTGCGACGTCCGCCACGTCCAGCTGATAGCCGCGCGCATACACGGCACGCAACTGCACCCCACGCGTGCCGTTCAATTCCAGCTTCTTGCGCAGTTTGTAGATGTGCTGTTCGAGCGTGCGTCCCACGATGTCGTCCGAACTGCTCCACACCGCGCCGGCCATCTGCCGGCGACTCACATATTCCCCGCACCGCGAAAACAGGATCCACGCCACGGCGAACTCGCGTGGCGTGAGGTCGATGGTCTGCGTGCCGATGTGCACCGTGCACGTGCGCCGGTTGAGCGCATACGCGCCTACGACGAGCCGATCGTCTGCGTGGGTGGGCCCCGCGCTGCCACACGTGCGTCGTAGTGCGAGATGCACGCGCAAGACGAGTTCGCGTGAATCGACCGGGGAGAGCACGACTTCATCGGCGCCGGCATCGAGCAGTTGCTCGGCGGCGTCGATGCCGCCGCGGATGCCCACCGCGATGAGCGGCACGCGCGAATCCTCGTGACCGCTGTGCTGCGCGAGGGCTGGCGGTGACGATGCCGCGTCGCCTTGCGCGTCCATCAGGATCGCGCTGAAGGTCGGTTGATTCGATGCAGCGGCGCGCGCGAGCGCTGCGCTGTCGGCGAAATGGACGCACGTGGCGCCGTCTTCGCCGAAGCACGCACTGACGAGGCCAAACAGGCTCGCGCTGCCTGTTACGACGGCGAGCCGCACGTTGCGGCACAGGGAAGGTGGGTGCATGGCGTCGCGCCTCGTTGTCGTGATGACATGCCCACACAACACTCAATGGAGCGGCGTTATTCCTCGCACGTTTCTCTCTTCGATGAGCAAGCGAGGCGCCTTCATCAGACCCGCGCGATGGGCGGCAAAAGACTTTACACACTGTTACTCGGGACCACGAAAAATCGGCGGCGCCTTTCCCTATACTCCGCGCATCATCCGTTACGCCCGCGGGCGCGGGCACCACCGCTACGGCAGCACATCGAGTACAGATCATGAAAAACACGCGTTCAGTCAGGTTTTTTGTTGGGACCGTTGCCATCGCGGCAGGCGCGGCACTTGCGCTTACCGGATGCGCCGTGCCGGGACCGTCGCCTTATGGATCGTCGTACGGCGGCGGGTACCAGGCGCAACCGGCGTATGCCCAGCCTCAGCCGGCTTACTCGCAGCCGGGGTACGTGCAGCAGCCGTATGCACAGCCGGGCTATCAGCAGCAATACGACACGCAGGGCTACCCGCAGCAGCCTGCGCCGCAGCCGTATCCGCAGCAGCCTGCCGCGGGTTATGGTGCGCAATACGGTGTGGTGTCGAGCATCCAGCCGCTCGTTTCAAACGGCGGTCCGGCGAGCACGGGCGGTGTGGTCGGCACGGTGGCGGGCGCGCTGGTGGGCGGCGTGATCGGCAACCAGTTCGGACGCGGCCACGGCCGCGACGTCGCGACGGTAGTGGGCGCACTGGGTGGCGCGGTGGCCGGCAACCAGATCGGCCAGCAATACAGCAATAGCACGTCGACGCCGTCGGGCTACCGCGTCGTGGTGCAACTGAGCGACGGCTCGTCGCGCGCGTTCGATGTGAGCAACCCCGGCGATCTGCGTCCTGGCGACCGCGTGCAGATCAACGGCAACCGCATCGACCGTTACTGATTCCGCCTGGGCCTCGCCGGCACGGACCGGGACCTCCATGTGCTTCGCGCCGGTTCAGAATAAGAACCGGCACACGACCACGGAGGCTGCCGTGCGCAACAGCCAGTACGCGTTCACGACGACATGGCGCATCCACGCGCCGTTGCAGGCGGTGTGGGCCGCCATAGAAGACTGCGCGCGGTGGCCTGAATGGTGGAAGAGCGTGGAGCGCGTGGAAGCCATCGAGGCCGGCGACACACGCGGCATCGGCGCATTGCATCGCTACACGTGGAAGGGCGCGCTGCCGTACCGGCTCGTGTTCGACATGCGCGTGACGCGCATCGAGCCGCTCGTCGCACTCGACGGTTATGCCACGGGTGCCGTGGAAGGCGCTGGCCGGTGGCGTTTTTCAGAGCAGGACGGCGTGACGGTCATTCGCTACGAATGGCAGGTACGCACCATGCGGCCGTGGATGAACCTCGTGGCTCCCCTTGCCCGGCCGCTCTTCCAATGGAATCACGACCACGTGATGCGCGAGGGCGGCAAAGGGCTTGCGCGCCTGCTCGACGTGCCGCTTATTGACATCGAGCACGGCTGAATTTCGCGGGCTACAATCCGGCGCCGGGATAACCCTGGGTGATCGAAGCGTCTATCGTCTGCAGAATCGCTGCGCTAGCGGCGCGACATAACCTTTCGCATCGCCTGCATTTTCCCTTCAATACCCTTTGATTTGCAGCCCTGTTGCGCGCAGCGATCCTGCGTGCGGCACCTCGCAACGGCACACCCTGATCGGGGCGTTCGCCTGCAGACCTGAAAAATGAACCGCACTTCCACTTGCACGAAACGCTTTCGCGTGTCGCCACGCGACGAATGTCGGTCACGCAGCCGGCATGGCCTCGGGCCTCCTTCCTGCCTCGCTTTTTCTCCTGCTTTGTCTTCTTCGACGCGCAAGCGCAAATGAGCGCTCCGGCGTGATGCCGGCTGCGCCGTTTCTTCACGCATGGTCCGGGCGGTGAGCCCCGGGCGTCGTTGCAATTGCATCCACACGAGGTACCCGATGAATCAACCTGTTTCGCAGATGCGCTCGTTCTCGACGGTCTTTCTGATCGAGATGTGGGAGCGTTTCGGCTATTACGGCATGGCCGCGCTGCTCGTGCTGTTCATGGTGGACAAGCTCGGTTTCGCCGACGGGCACGCCAACCTCACCTGGGGCGCCTTTACGGCGCTGGTCTATGCGGCGCCTTCCATTGGCGGCTGGATCGGCGACAAGGTGCTGGGCGCGCGGCGCACGATGATCTTCGGTGCAGCGGTGCTCGCCGTGGGTTATCTGATGCTCGCCATGCCCGACGACAGCCTCGACCACATGTATGCGTCGCTCGGTGTGATCGTGGTGGGCAACGGGCTCTTCAAGGCAAACGCCGCCAACCTCGTGCGTCGCATCTATGAAGGCGACGAAGCGCGCATCGACAGCGCGTTCACGATGTACTACATGGCGGTGAACGTGGGCTCCACGGTGTCGATGCTCGCTACGCCGTGGATCAAGGACCACTGGGGCTGGCACGCCGCGTTCGCGGTGTGCTGCGCCGGCATGGTGCTTGGCGTGCTGAATTTCGCGCTCATGTATCGCACGGTGGCGCAGGTGGGTTCGGCGCCGGACGCGCAACCGCTCAAACTCGCGCGCGCGGCGGCGGTGGCGCTGGGCGGCATCGCGCTCGGCCTGGCCACCGTGTTCGTGCTCCAGCACAAGGCGATTGCCGTGGCCTGCGTCTATGCGGCGGGCGTCGCGATTCTCGCGATCTTCGCGTGGATGCTTGCGCGCTGCGAACGCGCTGAACGCGCGGGGCTGATCGCGGCGCTCGTGCTCACGTTGCAGTCCATTCTGTTCTTCATCTTCTATCAGCAGATGTCGACGTCGCTCACGCTGTTTGCGCTGCGCAATGTCGACCCGCTGTTCTCGATTGCGGGCGTGCCGTTGTTTTCGTGGAGCGCCGCGCAGTTCCAGGCGCTCAATCCCATCTGGATCATGATTCTCTCCCCGCTGCTCGCCACGCTGTACACACGGCTCGCCAGCAACGGCCGCGACGTGCCGGTGGCGGGCAAGTTCGCCGCGGGCTTCGCGGTGGTGGCCGCGGGCTTCTTCGTCTTCGCGGTGAGCGGCCGGTACGCCGTGGAGGGCCGTGTGTCGTCGTGGTTCATGGTGTGGGGCTACGGGCTCTACTCGCTCGGCGAACTGCTCGTGAGCGGCCTTGGGCTCGCGATGATCGCGCGCTACGTGCCCGCGCGCATGAGCGGCTTCATGATGGGCGCGTATTTCGTCGCGACCGGTGTTTCGCAGTATCTGGGCAGCGTGGTGGCGAATTTCGCGCAGATGCCTTCCGGCGAGCTCGATCCGCTGACCTCGTTGCCGCTCTATACGAAGCTGTTCTGGGGGCTCGGCTGGCTCGCGGCGGTGGGCGTTGCGATTGCGGTGGTGCTGCTGCCGCTGATGCGGCGGCTTTCGTCTGAACATCATCGGTCGTCGAACGGTGCGCGTGCGCAGGCCGACGAGCGTCGCGCTGCCGCCTCGGCTGCGTTGGACTGATTCGTGTAGCGCTGCGGCGGCTGCGTCGGTTTGCCCTCGTGCATTGAGGGCGGACGTAGATTGCGATTCAGCTTCAGTTTCAACCTGGAAGGCAGAAAGCCCCGCATGGCGGGGCTTTTTTGCGTCGGGCTGTCCGGCTGCCGGTCACCTGCTTCACGGGTCGATCGCGAGTGCGGTCTGCCAGAATAGCTGCTTCGAAGACGAGGAGCCGGGGAGCGGAGGAGTCGCGATGGACATTCACGTCACCGTAGAGGGACGCCACGACCTGGCAGGGCAGATCTACAGGCAGTTGCGCGCGGGAATCGTCGAGGGACGGCTCGCCGGCGGCACGCGTCTGCCTTCCACACGCGACCTCGCGGTGCAACTGGGCGTATCGCGCAAGACGACTCTGGACGTGTTCGAACGGCTGCTCGCCGAAGGCTATCTCACTGCGCGCGCCGGTTCGGGCACGTTCGTCGCAACGGGCCTGCAACGGCTGCCGTCCGAGCCTTCTGTGCAGATGCGGATGGCCGGAGGCGTCCGCGCGCCTCATGTGTCTCATGCGTCTCGTGCGGGCCACGAGCGCCCGGGCGCAGGAACGCTCGCGAAGGCCGCGCCCGTGTGGGAGGCGCTATCGCAAACGCAGCTGTTACCGCGTTCCGATCGACGTCTGCGCGTCGATTTCATGGGCGGCGTAACGGACAAGTCGCGCTTTCCCTTCGACGTCTGGCGCCGTTGCGTGAACCAGGCGCTGCGCGCGCAGGCCCGCGGCGTGGGCGCCTATCGGGACGCGGCGGGTGAGCAGGAATTGCGTCTCGCGATTTCGCGCTATCTCGCGTTCAGCCGCGCGGTGGCGAGCAACTGGGAGGACGTGATCGTCACGCAGGGCGCGCAGCACGCGCTCGATCTGATGGCGCGCGTCGTGCTGCGCCCGGGCGATGTCGCGGCTATCGAAGACCCCGGCTATCCGCCGGCGCGTGCCTGTCTGCTCGCGGCGGGCGCGAAGGTCGTGCCGGTGCCGGTGGATGACGAAGGGCTGATTGTCGAGCGGTTGCCGAAGAACGCCCGGCTCGTCTACGTGACGCCTTCGCATCAGTTTCCGCTCGGCATGCCGATGAGCCTCGAGCGTCGCGTCGCCTTGCTCGAATGGGCGCAGCAACGCGGCGCCGTGATTATCGAGGACGACTACGACTGCGAGTTCCGTTTCGAAGGGCGTCCCATGGAGCCGCTCAAAAGCCTGGATCGCAGCGCAATCGTGGCCTACGTAGGCACGTTTTCGAAAACCATCTTTCCCGAACTGCGCGTGGGATACGTGGTGCCGCCGGCGTCGCTGGCGCAGCCGCTCGTCACGGCGCGCAAGGCAACGGACTGGCACGGCTGCACGCTCACGCAGCGCGCGCTCGCCACCTTCATGCTCAACGGCGACTTCGCGCGGCACCTGCGCCGCATGCACAAGGAGTACGCCGCGCGGCGCGCAGCGTTGCTCACGCATCTGCGAGGACCGCTTTCCGAGTGGTTAGCGCCGATCACGCCGACCACCGCGGGCATTCATCTCGCGGCACGGCTTAACGCTTCCGTCGACGAGGCGGCGCTGGTGCGTGCGGCCGCCGACGTTTCGCTCGGCATTTACGGGCTCACGCCGTTTTATGTGAAGGCGCGCCCCGACCAGGGGCTTATGTTCGGCTACGGCGCGATGGACGTTGCCCATATCGACGAAGGACTGGATGCGCTCGCCGCGCTGATGCCGCGCCTCGCGCGTTCGCGTAATGGCGCGTAACGTGGGCGCGCGCATCGAGAAAAGTGCCTTGGCAAAGGGGTGGCGCAGCCGCCATGCCGCGTTTACCCCATAAAAAAGGCGCTAAAACGCACGCCATAGTCTGCGCCGCGCAACAACTTGCGCCTCGCCCCCACAAAAGATTCGCGCAAAACGCCGGAGCGCTTGTAGAATCCGCCGTTGAAGAGCCCGCATGGCGCGGTGCCTTCATGATTCATTGACCAACACTGGTAGGAGAAACATGCCGACTTCCGCAAAGAAAGTGGCCAAGAAGGCCGCTGCCCCGGCCAAGAAGGTTGCCGCGAAGAAAGTGCCCGCAAAGCAGGCTGCAGCTAAGAAGGTCGCCGTGAAGGCGTCCGGCGCTCCGTCGCCGATCAAGGACACCTTCACGAAGGCCTCGCTGGCTGCTCACATTGCCGAGCGTGCCGCAGTCGAAGTGAAGTCCGTGAAGGCCGTGCTTGGCGCACTCGAGGACACCATCCTCGGTTCCGTGCACAAGAAGGGCGCAGGCGAGTTCACGCTGTCGGGTCTTCTGAAGATCGTCGTGCAGGCTGTGCCGGCGAAGAAGAAGCGCTTCGGCAAAGACCCGTTCACGGGCGAGGAACGCTGGTTCCCGGCGAAGCCCGCTTCGGTTCGCGTGAAGGCACGTGCGCTGAAGAAGCTGAAGGACGCAGCAGCCTGATAATGGCTGCGCCGGCGCATCGTCGCCGGCATGCTTGACGCAATCCCCGCCGGTGCATGCCTGCGGGGATTTTTCTTGGCCGGTGTCGCGCGCGTGAGGCAAAGTCCCTCGGAGCGGGCCTCGGGATCGCGGTGGCGCGGCGGTACAATGCCGTGATTATTGGCTTTTGGCAGGGCAGATTCATGACTTACTGTGTGGCGATGTGTGTGGATGAGGGACTCGTGTTCCTGTCGGACACGCGGACCAACGCGGGCGTCGATCACATCAGCACGGCGCGCAAGATGTCGGTGTTCGAGCAGCCCGGCGAGCGGGTGCTCGTGCTGATGGGCGCCGGCAATCTCTCGCTGACGCAAGCCGTTCTGCACGTGCTGAAAGAGGCCGCTCCCGCGGGCCGCCCCACGCTCTGGACGGCGTCCAGCATGACCGAGGCTGCGCGCGTGGTGGGCGACGCCGTGCGCGAGGTCCACCAGCACGAGGCGCGCTCGCTTCAGGAGTTCGGCGTCGATTTCAATTGCAGCTTCATTCTGGGCGGGCAGATCGCTGCGCCGCGCGGCGCGGGGGAAGGTTCCGCCGACATGGGCACGGGCCTCGTGCAGCGTCCGCGCCTTTTCATGATCTACGCGGCGGGCAACTTCATCGAAGCGTCGGACGTGAATCCGTATTTCCAGATTGGCGAATCGAAGTACGGCAAGCCGATCATCGACCGTGTGCTGAAGCCTTCCACGCCGCTCGACGAGGCCGCGAAGTGCGCGCTGATCTCGATGGATTCCACGCTGCGCTCGAACCTCTCGGTGGGGTTGCCGCTGGATCTGCTGGTGTACGAAGCGAATGCGCTGCGCGTGACGCGCTTCGTCACGATCGACCATGACAACGCATACTTCGAGATGATCCACCGCACCTGGGGCGAGCAGCTGCGTCAGGTGTTCGCGGAGATTCCGGACCCGGCGTGGGAGAGCCCCGAGGGTGTTCCGCTGCAGCAGCGTGGGCGTGCGCCGCTCGTGCTGCCCGCCGCGGGCGCTGCGCGCGAGGTGCCTGCGCAGCCGGCGCAGACGCTTGCGCAAGCGGAGACGGTGAAGTCGCGACGCTAGCAGCGCGGCTACGCCGGAGACGTTTGCCGGGGCCTGCAAGATGGGCCCGGAAAAGAAAAAGCCAGCCGAAGAGGCTGGCTTTTTTGCTGCGGCAGTGTTTCGCCGCAGCTTCGCACGAAGTTCGATTAGAACTTGTGGCGGATACCCAGGCTGACGATTTCCGACGAGCGAGCGTTGGAGTCGTAGCCGTAGTCGGCGACGGATGCGAACACGCCGTTGCCCGATGCGTGCTGGTATGCACCAACCAGGTACACGTCCGTACGCTTCGACAGGTTGTAGTCACCACCCAGCGAGATCTGGTGGTAGGTCTGCGAGAAGTTGCCCTTGCCGTGCGTGTACGTGTAGCCGAGGCCGATCAGGGCTGCCGGCGTCAGTTGGTAGTTCAGGAAGCCAGCGCCAACGTCGTAACGTTGCGTTGCCGTGAACGTCGAGTAGCCGTCCGGCTTGTACTGAGCGTTGCTGTAACGCAGGCCGGCCGTGAACGGGCCAACCACGTATTGCGCGGCCACCGAAGCGATGTTGATCGACTTGGCCGATGCAAACGCGCTGTTCACCGACGAATCGAACGTCGCATCCGACGTCACGCCCGAGCCCCAGCCTGCAGCGGTACCGGCGCTGGTCCCCGTCGCCGCGACGAAGCCACGGCCAGCCAACGTGCTTGCGTTGTCCATGACGATGTAGCCGGCAGCCACGCTGAACGGACCGTTCGCGTAGGTTGCTGCAGCCGACCACGTCTGGCCCGAACCCGTCGAACCTGCCACGCCGCCGAACGCGTAGAACGCTTCGAACTGGAAGCCGGCGTACACGGGCGACGTGTACTTGATGGCGCTGTTGGTACGCGAGCTGTTGTCGTTGTTGTCGACGTCGCCCGGGGTCGTGAACGTGGAACCCCAGTAGTTGTCGGCCGTCAGCGGCTGAACCAGGTCGACCAGCGGGTCGTACTGGCGGCCCAGCGTGAACGTACCGTACGCGTCGTGCGTCAGACCAACGTATGCCTGACGACCGAACATGCGACCGCCTTGACCGAGGCGACCGTTGTTGATGTCGAAGCCGTTTTCCAACTGGAAGATCGCCTTCAGGCCACCGCCCAGGTCTTCCTGACCCTTCAGGCCCCAGCGGTTACCTTGCAGGTTGCCGCCGAGCAGGTGGTACAGGCTGTTGTTGTTCGAGTCTGCGTTGTGCACGTACTGGAACGACTCGTCGATCACGCCATACAGCGTGACACTGCTTTGGGCATGCGCTGCGCCGGCAACGCCGAGCAGGGCCAGCGAGAGGGTCGAAAGTGTAAGCTTTTTCATCCATTTCTCCACGCAGATGATTGATTTGTTGTTGCGCGATGGAGAATAACGCAGGGCATGCAACGGCAAGAACTGAAAAAAATTGAGTGTAGCCAAAATGTAACAACGTTCACAAAGCCTTGTATATAAAGCGTGTTCACGATAATTGCGGAAGTCGCAACACTGTGTACCATTTCTACATTATTGTTGTTTTGCGCACAGTGACGCCCTGAAATTGGTCAGGCAACTCGTGTAAATGAAAGTCGAATGAAATGAATTCGATGGCGCGCGCCGCGACTGTATTAAGAAGCCGCTGACCACCCGCGGCAAGCCGTTTCGCGGCCGATCCGGCCGGCCGCGCCGAAACTGATCTGTCTCAAGACGCGCCGGCGTCCTCAGCGTTTGCGTGACAACGTCGGCTGGGCGTCGTCGGTATCGCTGCCGTTGGAAGGAGTGAGCTTGCCATGGACAGGGTGCCGGCCGCCGGCCAGGCGGTTCCTGGCCGCTGTCATGAACAGCGCAGCGCCCGTGGCAAGCAGGACCGACGTCCAGGGGTGCTGCTTCACGTATCGATTCGCCGCTGCAGCGGCGCGGCCTGATTGAACGATGGCGTCGGCGGCTGCTCGCGTTGCCTTGCGCTCCATGCCGACCGCCGTCCGACCCACGCGTACTACGCGCGCCGGGAAGCGCTCCTTGTTGTCCTTCCTATATAGCGAGGCGGGATGCGCATCGCCGTTGGAGACATGCGGGGCCATCGCGATACGGCTCCCCGAATCTTTCGCTGACCCACGTCGCCCCGTTCCTTCAGCCGCCACGGTCGCCTGATCCGTCACGCGCGCCGCGGCTCCATCCGGCTGTCGCAACCTGTCGGCAACCGTGGAGGCCGCAAGCACGGACGCCAGCTTGGCACGGCTACCGGGCGGCAGGTCGTCCTGGCTGCCCCAGGCGCCGCGCGGATCGTGCAGCCGTCCGCGTGCCGCCGCGAACTCGGCGCCGAGCAGCAGCACCGCTGCCGAGAAATACAGCCACATGAGCAGCACCGCGAGCGACCCCGCCGCGCCGAACGCGCTCGCCATGCCCGCGTGCGCGAGATACAGCGCGAAGAGCTTCTTGCCCGCCGAGAACAGCACGGCGGCGACGGCGCCACCCACAATCGCGTCGCGCCAGCGCACCGGCGCGTCGGGCAGAAACTTGAGCAGCGCGGCGAAGGCCACGGCGAGCACGAGCAGCCCCACGCCGAGCTGCAGCAGGTCGCCGATCACGACATACGGCGAAGCCGCCCACAGCATCTCGCCGACGAACGTGATGGCCGTGTCGAGCACGAGCGAGACGATCAGCAGAAATGCGACGCCGAGCACGAGGCTGAACGAGATGAGCCGCACGCGCACGAGGGCGAGCACCGTCGAAGGCCGTGCCCCGACGGGCGGCGGCCATACGATGTTGAGCGCCGTATTGAGCGACGAAAAGGTGGCCGAGGCGCCAATGGCCAGCATCGAAAACGAGATGATGGCCGCCACGTCGCCCGCGCTCTTGCTGCGATGAGCGTTCTCGACGATGGTCGTGATGGCCGCGGAGGCGTCGTTGCCGAGCACCATGCGCACCTGGTCGAAGAGTTCGCTGCGGGCGGTATCGGTGCCGAAGAACCAGCCTGCCACCGCAATGACCATCACGAGGGTGGGCGCGAGCGAAAAGGCCGAGTAGAACGCGATGCTGGCCGCAAGGGAGGTGCAGCGGTCGTCGGAGAACTTTCTGAACGCGCCGATCGCCCACGAGGCTTCTTTGCGCGCGGCGGACTGAATCCGGTCCGGGGAAAGCGTGTCCATGGTGCTCCTTCACGGCGAGTCAGGGCGCGCCGTCCAATGGTCTTGCACGAGTCCAGAGCAAAGCGGAGACCTAAGGGTGTCCGCACACTCCACTGTATATAAGCGGCAGGAGCACCGCCTTGATGCCATGCAGGCATGCACGCCGCGCAGCAGCCCCGACCGATGATCTGCTACGCCCGTCCCGCGCTCCAGCCATTTTGCTGCACGACAGCAGCGGCCTGCCCGAAGCACGCACCACGCCCGCCCAGCGGGCGTGCCGGTGAAAACACGTGTGTCTTTGTGTCGTGCTATCGTTCGGCCCGTCTCGCCTGGCCGCCGCACCGCTTCGCGCGTGCCGCGTTCCTGACGCTCCTGTAAGAGACGACCTATACTTTTGATTCACACTCAATAACCAGAAGCCGAGGACGACATGTTGCAAATGTCCCGGCGCCAGTTTCTGAAGATCACCACAACCACGCTCGCCGGATCGAGTCTTGCGCTTATGGGCTTCTCCCCAGAGCGCGCGGTTGCGGAGGTTCGTCAGTACAAACTGGCGCGTACCACTGAAACCCGCAATACCTGCCCGTACTGCTCCGTGGGCTGCGGCATCCTGATGTACGGTCTCGGGGACGGCGCCAAGAACGCCACCGCGAGCATCATCCACATCGAGGGCGACCCGGACCACCCCGTCAATCGCGGCACGCTGTGCCCGAAGGGCGCGAGCCTCATCGATTTCATCCACAGCCCGAGCCGACTCAAGTACCCCGAGTACCGTGCCGCCGGTTCGGACAAGTGGCAGCGCATTTCGTGGGAAGACGCACTCGATCGCATCGCGAAGCTCATGAAGGCCGACCGCGACGCGAATTTCGTCGAGGCCACCGCGGATGGCAAGAAGGTGAATCGCTGGCTCACCACCGGCATGCTGGCCGCGTCGGCGGGCAGCAATGAAGTGGGCTATCTGACTCACAAGACGATCCGCAGTCTGGGGATGCTCGCGTTCGACAACCAGGCGCGTGTCTGACACGGCCCGACGGTGGCAGGTCTTGCCCCGACGTTTGGCCGCGGCGCGATGACGAACCATTGGGTCGACATCAAGAACGCAGACGTAATCCTGGTGATGGGCGGCAATGCAGCCGAGGCGCACCCATGCGGCTTCAAATGGGTCACCGAGGCGAAGGCGCACCGCAAGGCGCGCCTGATCGTGGTCGACCCGCGCTTTACGCGCACGGCGTCGGTCGCGGACTACTACGCGCCCATTCGCACCGGCACGGACATCGCATTCCTCGGCGGGGTCATCAACTACCTGCTGACGAACGACAAGATCCAGCACGAGTACGTGAAGAACTACACGGACTTCACGTTCATCGTGCGCGAAGACTTCGCCTTCAACGACGGCATCTATTCCGGCTACGACGCGCAGAAGCACGCCTACGCGGACAAATCGTCGTGGGACTACGAGCGCGGCGACGACGGCTTCGTGAAGGTCGACGAGACGATGCAGCATCCGCGCTGCGTCTATAACCTGCTCAAGCAGCACTACTCGCGCTACACGCCCGAGATGGTGGAGAAGGTCTGCGGCACGCCGAAGGACAAGTTCCTGAAGGTGTGCGAGATGCTTGCCACGACGGCGCAGCCGGGCCGCGCCGGCACGGTGCTCTACGCGCTCGGCTGGACCCACCACTCGGTGGGCGCGCAGATGATCCGCACGGGCGCCATGGTGCAATTGCTGCTGGGCAACATCGGCATTGCGGGCGGCGGCATGAACGCGCTGCGCGGGCACTCGAACATCCAGGGCCTGACGGACCTCGGCCTGATGTCGAACCTGCTGCCCGGCTACATGACGTTGCCGACCGAAGCGGAGCAGGACTACGAGGCGTACATCAAGAAGCGTGCGCAGCAGCCGCTGCGTCCGAACCAGCTCAGCTACTGGAAGAACTACCGCGCCTTCTTCGTGAGCTTCATGAAGTCGTGGTGGGGCGACGCGGCCACGGCCGACAACAACTGGGGTTACGACTGGCTGCCCAAGCTCGACAAGTCCTACGACTTGCTGCAGGCGTTCGAGCTGATGCATCAGGGCAAGATGAACGGCTTCATCGCGCAGGGCTTCAATCCGCTCGCGGCGGCGCCCAACAAGGCGAAAAACGCGGCGGCGCTGGCCAAGCTCAAGTGGCTCGTCATCATGGACCCGCTCGCAACCGAAACGTCGGAGTTCTGGAAGAACTTCGGCGAGTACAACGACGTGGATTCGTCGGCCATCCAGACCGAAGTTTTCCGTCTGCCCACCACGTGCTTTGCCGAGGAAAACGGCTCGCTCGTGAATTCGGGCCGCGTGCTGCAATGGCACTGGAAGGGCGTGGAGCCACCGGGCGAAGCGCGCAGCGACCTCGAAATCATGTCGGGGCTGTTCCTGCGTCTGCGTGCGGCCTACGGCAAGGACGGCGGCAAGCTGCCCGATCCCATTGTGAAGCTGAGCTGGCCCTACGCCAATCCGGCAAGCCCCACGCCCGAAGAACTCGCGAAGGAGTTCAACGGCAAGGCGCTTGCTGACCTGCCGGATCCGAAGGATCCCACCAAGGTGCTCGTGAAGAAGGGCGAGCAGCTGGCAGGCTTCGCGCAACTGAAGGACGACGGCAGTACATCGAGCGGCTGCTGGATCTTCTGCGGCTCGTGGACCCAGGCCGGCAACCAGATGGGCCGGCGCGACAACTCGGACCCGACCGGTATCGGCCAGACGCTGAACTGGGCGTGGGCCTGGCCCGCGAACCGGCGCATTCTGTACAACCGCGCATCGTGCGATACGGCCGGCAAGCCGTTCGATCCCACGCGCAAGCTGATTGCGTGGAACGGCGCGGCGTGGACCGGCGCCGACGTGCCGGACTACAAGGCCGACGAATCGCCCGAAACGGGCATGGGTCCGTTCATCATGAATCCGGAAGGCGTGGCGCGCTTCTTTGCCCGCGACGGCATGAACGAAGGTCCGTTCCCCGAGCATTACGAGCCGTTCGAGACGCCGCTCGGCTACAACCCGTTGCATCCGCAGAACGCGCAGGCCACGAACAATCCGGCCGCACGCGTGTTCCCGGATGACCGGGCGTCGTTTGGCAAGGCGAAGGATTTCCCGCACGCCGCAACGACGTATCGCCTCACCGAACACTTCCACTTCTGGACCAAGCACGCGCGGCTCAACGCGATCGTGCAGCCGCAGCAGTTCGTGGAGATTGGCGAAGAGCTGGCGAGCGACGTGGGCGTGGTGGCGGGCGACCGTGTGAGGGTATCGAGCAACCGCGGGCATATCGAAGCGGTGGCAGTGGTGACGAAGCGCATCAAGCCGCTCATGGTGGACGGCCACAAGGTGCACACAGTGGGCATTCCGCTGCATTGGGGCTTCACGGGCGTGGCGAAGCCGGGTTATCTCGCGAATACGCTGACGCCGGCAGTCGGCGACGGCAATTCGCAGACGCCCGAGTTCAAGTCGTTCCTCGTGAAAGTCGAGAAGGCTTAAGGGGCGGACATGGCACTGCAATCACTCGATATCAAACGCCAGTCGGCCACCACCGTGCAGCCTCCGGCTGTGCGCGAGCCCGTTACCGGCACCGTGGCGAAACTGATCGATGTCTCGAAGTGCATCGGCTGCAAGGCCTGCCAGACGGCGTGCATGGAGTGGAACGACCTGCGCGACGAGGTAGGCACCAACGTCGGCGTTTACGACAATCCGCGCGACCTGACGGAGCACTCGTGGACCGTGATGCGGTTCTCCGAATACGAGAACCCGAACGGCAACCTCGAATGGCTGATCCGCAAGGACGGCTGCATGCACTGCGAGGACCCGGGCTGCCTGAAGGCCTGCCCTTCGCCGGGCGCGATCGTGCAGTACACGAACGGCATCGTGGATTTTCACGAGGAAAACTGCATCGGTTGCGGCTATTGCGTAACGGGCTGTCCGTTCAACATTCCGCGTATCTCGAAGCAGGACAACCGCGCGTACAAGTGCACGCTCTGTTCCGACCGCGTGGCCGTGGGCCAGGAGCCCGCGTGCGTGAAGACCTGTCCGACAGGCGCCATCGTGTTCGGCACCAAGGAAGACATGAAGCAGCACGCGGCCGAGCGCATCGAGGATCTCAAGGAGCGCGGCTTCGAGCACGCGGGCCTCTACGATCCGCAGGGCGTGGGCGGCACGCACGTGATGTACGTGCTGCATCACGCGGACCAGCCTTCGCTCTATCACGGCCTGCCGGACAATCCGAAGATCAGTCCGCTCGTGCAGTTGTGGAAGGGCGTGGCCAAGCCGCTCGCCGTGGCCGGTATGGCCATTGCGGCGCTGGCCGGGTTCTTCCATTACACGCGTGTTGGTCCGAACGAGGTGACGCCGGAAGAGGAAGCGTCCGCACGCAAGGAAGCGGAGCAGTTGAGGGGCGAACGACGGGAGCGTAGCGATGAAACAAACTGATCCCAACCTGATCGTGCGCTACACGCCGAACGAGCGCACCAACCACTGGATCACCGCGATCTCGTTCGTGCTGCTGGCGATTTCGGGCCTCGCGATGTTTCATCCGTCGATGTTCTGGCTTTCCGCGCTGCTCGGCGGCGGGCAGTGGACGCGCATTCTGCATCCGTTCATCGGCGTGGTGATGTTCGTGTCGTTCCTGGTGCTGGCGCTGCGTTTCTGGCACCACAACTATCTGGACGAAAGCGACTACCAATGGCTGCGCCAGATGAACGACGTGCTCGCTAATCGCGAGGATAAGCTGCCGCCCATCGGCCGCTACAACGCCGGACAGAAGCTGCTATTCTTCGTGATGGTGGCCTGCCTGCTGCTGTTGCTTGCAAGCGGTGTCGTGATCTGGCGGCGCTATTTCTCGTTCTACTTCCCGATCGAAGTCATCCGTCTTGCCGCTGTCGTGCATGCCGCGAGCGCGTTCGTCCTTATCATCGGCATCGTCGTGCACGTCTATGCGGCGTTGTGGGTGAAGGGCTCGCTGGGGGCGATGGTGCGCGGCACGGTCACGCTCGGGTGGGCGAGAAAGCATCATCCGCGCTGGTTCCGCGAGAGCATCAAGTAAGCCGGGCACCGCGCCGGTACCGCCGGTTTCTAGAGGCGGCCGGCCGGTGCATCGTAGGCCGCCGCCCCCGCAAGGGCGGCGGCTTTTTCATTTGAACTCTATGGCGCGCACGTGCCGTAGAGGGTTTGAAGAGGGACTGTTGTGGTTCAACGCATTCTTGAGCCGGGCCAGATCGAAGCGCTGGACCATACCGCCATTGCCCGCATCCGTTTGCCCGAACGCGCCACGCTCTTCGCCACGCGCGCGGCGCGCCTGCGCAAGCTCGCCGAGGGCAATCCGATTGCCGGCTACGTGCGCCTGATGGCCGTGCTGGTCGACGCGCAGCAAAAGACGCTGGAACAAGGCTTCTCGGCGCGCATGCCGTCGGCGGACGCTATCGCCCAGGCGCAGCAGCACAGCATGCCGCTCGTGCCCGCGCTTTCGCCGGAACGCGATACGGCATGGCACGACGTGCTGCATCAATTGCTCGATAGCGTGGAAGCGGCGGGCCAGGTCACGCCGACGCTGGCCGGCGTGCTCTCTGCACTCCGCGCGATGCCCGCGGACGAACTCGAACGCCAGGCCGACGCGATGCTCGCGCAGCGCTTCAACGAAGTGGCGCCCGCCACGGCGCCGTTCATCATGGCTGCACTGCAAGTGGTGTGGACCGATCTGGCGAGCCGGCTTAACGAGCGCGACATTCCCTATGTCGATACGCCCGGCGTCTGTCCCGTCTGCGGTGGGCAGCCGGTGGCGAGCGTCGTGCGCGTGGGCGGCCGCTACCAGGGCTACCGTTACCTGCAGTGCGGCTTGTGCGCAAGCGAGTCGCACATGGTGCGCGTGAAGTGCTCGAACTGCGGTTCGACCAAAGGCATCGCTTATCACGGCATCGAAGGCGTGAGCGAGGCGCTGAAGGCCGAGTCGTGTGACGA
Organism: Paraburkholderia sp. A1RI_3L; assembly: GCF_048957895.1. Classification (NCBI taxonomy): domain Bacteria; kingdom Pseudomonadati; phylum Pseudomonadota; class Betaproteobacteria; order Burkholderiales; family Burkholderiaceae; genus Paraburkholderia; species Paraburkholderia sp. A1RI_3L. Next base: position 147,750 of record NZ_JARCHA010000010.1, on the reverse strand, counting down.
ATGCCACACCTACCGCAAGATCGGCTATCAGGAGAAAGACTTCGACTTCGAGCCGCTCGCCGACGACCTCGCGAGTCTCACGCTCGATCTGCTGATGAACGAAGCCGGGTACCGGCGCAGCGGGCCGAATCCGCTGCTGTGGCCGGAAGTGCCGTCGGACGAATGACGGCTGGCCAGGACGGGCAAAGACAAAACACGGAGAAGCGGGGCGTGGGCGAAGTGGCACAGCATCAATCGGGCGAAGAGCGGGATGAGGGTGGCATGAGCGGCTGCACGAGCGGCGGCCGTGACCTCAAGGCGCGGCTCGCATCCATTCCCTCCGTGGAGCGCGTGATCGCATCGGCTGCGGCGCAGCCGCTCGTTGCCGAATATGGCCGCACGCAGGTGCTTGCCGCGATTCGCGAGACGCTCGATAGCTGGCGCCGCGACGTCCAGGCCGGCAAGCCGGCCGCCGCCGACAATGCGCCATTCGACGAGACCCGCGCCACAGCCGCGGCAGCGCAGGTGCTTGCCGCACGCGCGCAAAGCCGTCTGCGCAGCGTCTTCAATCTGACCGGCACGGTGTTGCATACGAACCTGGGCCGCGCGCTGTTGCCCGACGAAGCCGTGCGCGCTGTCGTGCGTGCGCTCACGCAGCCCATGAGCCTCGAATTCGATCTCGCCACCGGCCGCCGGGGCGAACGCGACGATCTGATCGAAGCGCTTGTCTGCGAACTCACCGGCGCTGAAGCGGCCACCGTGGTCAACAACAACGCGGCCGCCGTGCTGCTCACGCTTTCCGCGCTGGCCACGAAGAAGGACGTCATCGTCTCGCGCGGCGAACTCGTGGAGATTGGCGGCGCGTTTCGCATTCCCGACATCATGAGCCGTGCCGGCGCGAAGCTGCGCGAAGTGGGCACGACCAACCGCACGCACCTGCGCGATTACGAAGAAGCCATCGGCCCACGCACGGGGCTGCTGATGAAGGTGCATTGCAGTAACTACGCGATCTCGGGCTTCACGAAAAGCGTCGAACTCGATGAACTCGCGCCACTGGCCCGCCAGCATGAGTTGCCGGTTGCGGTCGACCTGGGCAGCGGCACGCTCGTCGATCTCGCGCAGTTCGGCCTGCCCGCGGAGCCTACCGTGCGCGAGACCATCGAAGCCGGTGCCGATGTCGTGACGTTCAGCGGCGACAAACTACTCGGTGGCCCGCAGGCCGGTTTGATCGTGGGTCGTGCCGACCTCATCCGCAAGATCAGAAAGCATCCGTTGAAGCGCGCGCTGCGTGTGGGCAAGCTCACGCTCGCCGCGCTCGAACCGGTGCTGCAGCTTTACCGCGCGCCGGAGTTTCTGCGCGAGCGGCTCACTACGCTGCGCCTGCTCACGCGGCCGGGCGAAGAGATGCGCGCGAGCGCGGAACGCGTGATGCCGGCGCTGCAACGCGCGCTGGGCGACGCGTATAGCGTGAGCGTAGAGCCGATGTTCAGCCAGATCGGCAGCGGCGCATTGCCCGTGGACGTGCTGCCGAGCTTCGGGCTCGTCGTGCGTAGCAGCGGCGTCCTGGCTGCAACGCATCCAGCTGCAGGCAAGCGTCCAGGCCGTGGCCGCGCGCTGATGAAGCTCGAAGCTGCGCTGCGCGCGTTGCCGCGGCCGGTGATCGGCCGCATTGCCGATGATGCGCTGCATCTGGACCTGCGTTGCCTCGAAGCCGCGGACGAAGCCGCGTTCGTCGCGCAATGTGTGGAGTTGCGTCTGTGATTGTCGGCACGGCAGGCCATATCGACCATGGCAAAACCACGCTGGTGCGTGCGCTGACGGGCGTGGATACCGACCGGCTGAAGGAAGAAAAGGCGCGCGGCATTTCCATCGAACTGGGCTACGCGTACACGCCGCTCGCGAACGGCGACGTGCTCGGCTTCATCGACGTGCCGGGTCACGAGAAACTGATTCACACGATGGCGGCGGGCGCGTGCGGCATCGACTTCGCGCTGCTCGTTATCGCCGCGGACGACGGCGTGATGCCGCAAACGCGCGAGCACCTCGCGATCCTGCAACTGCTCGGCGTAACGCGCGGCGCAGTGGCGTTGACGAAAGCGGATCGCGTGGATGCCGCAAGACGCGAGCAGGTGCGCGCCGAAATCGCAGCGTGGCTCGCGGGTGGCCCGTTTGCGGACATTCCCGTATTCGAGACCTGCGCGACGATACCGAACGATCCCGCCGTAGCAGCGCTCGACGTATATCTGCGCGATACGGCCATCGCGTTCCGTGCGCGTCGCGACGACGGCCTGTTCCGCCTCGCTGTGGACCGCGTGTTCACGCTCGCAGGCCAGGGCACGGTCGTGACGGGCACTGTCTTCGCGGGGCGCGTAAGCGTAGGCGATACCCCGATACTCGCGCCCGCGGGGCGTGCCGTGCGCGTGCGCAGCATTCACGCGCAGAACCGCTCCGCGGATGTGGGCCATGCGGGCCAGCGTTGCGCGCTCAATCTGGCGGGTATCGACAAAGATGCCATCGCGCGCGGCGACTGGATCGTGGATAGCGCGCTCGCCAGCGCGTGCGAACGCATCGACGTCGAACTCACGTTGCTAGACGATGCGGATCTCACGCTCAGGCACTGGTCGCCGCTGCACGTGCATCTCGGCACGCTGCATCGCGTCGCAAACGTTGCACTGCTCGAAGGCGACACGCTGGAGGCAGGGCAGACCGCGCGCGTGCAACTCGTCTTCGATACACCCGTCTGCGCGTTGCCGGGTGACCGCCTGATCGTGCGCAACGCCCAGGCCACGCGAACCGTGGGCGGCGCGCGCGTGCTCGACCCGTTCGGCCCTGTGCGCAAGCGGCGCACGCCCGAGCGAATGGCATGGCTCGACGCATTGCTTAGCTGGCTCGATACCGGGCGGATCGAACCGCTGCTCGACTGTGCGCCGCGCGGCCTGACGCGTTCGATGCTGATGCGTCTGACGGGTTTGCCCGCGAATCTGCTCACGTTACCCGTCCATGCCATCGAGGTGCCGCTCGCGGGCAAAGACGGCGACGACGCGGTCATTATCACGCGCGGCCACTGGACACACATGCGCGAGCAGACGGTGGCCGCGCTCGAGGCGTTCCACACGCGCTTTCCCGACGAACAGGGCCCTGACAGCGCGCGTTTGCGGCGCATGTCGGCGCCGCTCGCCACCGATGCGCTGTGGCGTGCACTCGTCGATGCCGCTGTACGCGATGGCCTCATCGCGAGGAGCGGGCCGTGGCTGCATCTGCCTTCGCACAGCGTGGCGCTGGATGCTAACGAGGAACGGCTTGCCGGCGTGCTGCGACCGCTGATCGCCGCAGGTCGTTTCGATCCGCCCTGGGTACGCGATCTGGCTCGTACAACGAACGAACCCGAGGAAAAGGTCCGCGCGCTGCTGCGCAAGCTGGCGCGGCTCGGCGACGTGTACCAGGTCGTGCGCGATCTTTTCTACCATCGCGACGTGGTACTCGAACTGGCCAGGCTCGTTGCCGGACTCGCGCGCGAACACGGCGGCGCGGTGAGCGCGACGACGTTTCGCGATGCCACCGGGCTGGGCCGCAAACGCGCCATCCAGATCCTCGAATTCTTCGACCGCATCGGCTACACGCGCTTTCACCGCGATCTGCATCTGCTGCGCGCCGATAGCCGCCTGCACGAACTGCTTTGATGCCTACTTCACGACGATCACGCCTGTCATGTGCGGATGAATCGAGCAGAAGTACTTGTAGGTGCCCGGCGTGCTGAAGGTGAAGGAAAACTTGTCGTCCGAATCCATGGGCGGCGACTTGAACGTGCGCGGGTTCGCGTCGTTGACCACAGTGTGCGCAATGTCATCGCGATTCACCCACGTGACGGTGGTGCCTTTCGTCACCGTGAGCGTGGCCGGGCTGAACGCGAAATTGTCGATATTCACCGTATTGGGTGACGGTTTGGCCGCGTCTGCGGCGAAGGCCGCGGGCGCGACGGGAAGCAGCGCGAGCGCGGCGCACAGGAGCGGTACGGCTGGCGTCATGACGTTGAATCGCCCAACCATGCGCAACGCCACGGCTTTCACGAAGGACTTCATTGGTTTCTCCAGGATTTCTTGAGTGATGGACGGCACGTAGCTGTTCAAGGCAATGCGACATAAGGGCGATATCGACGCGAGTAGCGCTCACGCCCCAAGCGGCGAATCGACCAGCGCCAGGTCCGTGCGGCCCGGCACGAAATTCACCGTGCGTACGCCGAGCACCGCATGCAGGCGGTCTTCGGGTACCTTCATCGGGCCAGGCCCGGGACCGACGCCAGGCGCTGCGATGGGAAACGCCGTCGACATCGCCGAATGGAAGCTCACGTTGCCTTCCACCTTCTGGAGTACCTGGTGAATGTGGCCGTTGAGCACCGTGACCGAACCGAAGCGCTTGAGGTAGCCGAGCGCCTCTGCGCTGTCGTCCGTGCCCCATCCCCATTCCGGATATAGCGACCACAGCGGAATGTGCGTGAACACCACGATTGGCGTGCTGCTCGTGCGGCCACGAAGATCCCGTTCGAGCCACGCCAGTTGCTCCGCGCCCAGCGAGCCCAGGCCGCCGCTTTTCAGGTTCAGCACGTTGACGAGTGCGACGAAGTGCACACCGTTTTGATCGAAGCTGTACCAGCCCTTGCCGCTGGTGCCCTTCGAAAAGCGCTCGAAGAAGGGCTGGCCGTCGTCGATCAGCACGTCGTGCTCACCGGGAATGTAGTGCACGTCGAGCCCTGCGCCACGCACGATCTGTTCGGCCGTATCGAATTCGGCGGGCCTCGAAAGTTGGCTCACGTCGCCGGTATGAAGCATGAAAGCGGGAGGGCGAGGCAGGGCCTTGATCTTGTCGATGGCTTCTTGAAGCGTTTTCTCGGGCGTGGGGTTCGGCTGCTTGTTGAAGCCGATATGACTGTCGCTGATCTGCACGAACGTAAGGGCGCGCTCGTCGGAGGTGGCACCCCAGGCATCGCCGACGATGCCCAGCGTTCGCGGTACACCGCCGCTCAAGGTCCACACCACGCCTGTGCCGGCCCACGCCATGCAGGTGAGGGCACGGCGGCGCGCCTTGCCGTGCCCCGTGAGATTGCCGGGCGGGTTTCCCAGGTCGTCGCCATGGCCCGCGTCCATGCGAGCGGGTGCGCGGTCGGGCATTTTGTCGTCGTTCATCGTCGCTTCCTCCGGTCTTTCCGGTTGAGGGAGACAGCCGGCGTGTGCGGCGTCTGACTGTGATACCGGAGGAGTGCGCAGATTATTCCCGGCGCGCACATAGACGGGCAGCGTGCGATAATTCGGCGCTCGCAGGCGGACCGCATTCAAGGCGCGGCTTATGGCCGAACCGGATTCGACCACCGTCGCCTGCAGTTCTCTCCGAAGGAAGGCATTCGTATCCGGTGGTGCGGCTGGGCTTCAAACCCAGTAGGGGACGTCAGCCGTTCCCTTGTAGGTTCGACTCCTGCTGCCTTCCGCCACATGGGCTTTCCAGCCTGTTCCGCTCTCTTCCGCTGTTGTCCTCCAGGCGGCTCCACCGTCTCACGAAGAATTTCGTTCTCCATGGTTTTTTCCCGAGCCGGCGTTGCTGCGGACGATTCAGTGCTCGGAAGGCTGGTCACTGGAGGCGATGGTGTCCGGCACATTGAGCGCAGCAATACGCCCCAAAAAAAGGTAAAAAAACCATTCAATTAATCGTCGCAGTGGCCGATAACGCATATAGAACCTTTTTCGTCGAAAGGCCGCAAATGTCGATCAGGGTATTTACGTAGGAGGCGTCGTATGGGCGCGGTTGCGACGGCAGTATCTCTAGACTAATATCCACATCGCCTTGATCAGTTTTCCCGGGCCGATCGACACAGTCTTTCCATCGATTGGCTGAGTTCGTCCGTGCAAGGAAATGAGATGTCAGATGGCCGATAGCATCGATGGCGCTCTGGCCGCCACGCAACAAGGCGTGGAAGATGCTGATCGTGTGCGCATCAGGCCTGCGAACGATCGTGACTGTGCCTTTCTGTATATCGTTTTCGAAAGCACGCGCGCGCAGGAATTCGCCCACGCAGGCTGGAGTGCGGAGCAAATCGCGGCATTGCTTGCCGATCAGTTCTCGATGCAAGACAGGTATTACCGGCAGCATTATCCGCACTGCCGTTTCGACGTCATCATGCTTGGCGAGAATCCGATCGGGCGTCTTTATCACCATTGGGGCGGCAGCGAAGCGCGCCTGGTCGACATCGCACTGTTGCCCGTTTATCGCGGCGCGGGCATCGGTACGCGGCTCATGCGCGCGTTCGTGGCGCAGGCGGCGGCACGGGAGATGCCCGTGATGCTGTACGTCGAGATGAACAATCCGGTGCGAGGGCTTTATCGTCGGCTCGGGTTCGAGCCGACGGGCGAGAACGGGATTTACATGCAGATGCGGCGACCCGTCATGCCGTTCGATGATGCGGATGTGACGGACATCGAAGGACTCGCGCAAGGCGGTGTGAGCTAGCGCGTATGCGTTTCAGCGTTCGATGAGCGGCTCGCTTGCGGACGGCTGCATGAAGTGAAGGATGCGACGGTAACAACATAGATCACGGCCGGCAATACCGGCCAGATACATAACGAACAACGAGCGAGGGCTTGTTTGCTGTCCATTCCTACCCATGCCGAGTTGCTCGATGCCATCGGGCAGCGTTTCACGTTTGGCGCCGCCGACGGGCAAACCGTCGACGCGGTGCTGTTGCATGCGAACGCCGGCATTCCCATGAATGACAGTTTTGTCTGCTACGCGGCGATGTTCGAACTTCCCGCGGGCGTTTCTCTTCCGCAGGACGTTTATCGCATCGGTTCACCCGCTGGCCGAGCGTGGGATTTGCTCGCCACGCCGACGCGGCCCACCGAGGACGGACGATCGACGCTCACTGTCGTTGTGCACGCTCGTGCCGACGAGCTGGCCAAGGCGGCCGGCTCATCGGACGTGACGTAAGGCGATTTACCTTTCTTCGACAGGAGGCGTTCGATGAGTGATCCGTATTTGGGCGAGATCCGCATGGTGGGCTTCAACTTTGCGCCGACCGGTTGGGCGCAGTGCCAGGGGCAATTGCTGCCCATTTCGCAAAACCAGGCATTGTTCGGGCTGCTCGGCACGTACTACGGCGGCAACGGCGTGTCGAACTACCAGTTGCCGAACCTGCAAGGACGCACGCCCGTGGGCATCGGGCAGGGGTTGGGATTGTCGAATATCGATATCGGCGAAGTCGGCGGGACGGAGAACATCGCGCTCACGACGGAGAACATGCCGCAGCACACGCACGTGGCGACGGTCTCCGGCGGCGGCGCCGTGACGGGTGCGATTTCGATCCCGGCGACGACGTCGACCCAGGGCGAAGGCGGTGTTCCGGGGCCGACCACGGTGCTCGGGCCATGCAACGCCGGGGGGCGGCCTGCATCGCTATACAGCACGGCGACCGACAACGTGACCAGCCTGAAGCCGTTCAACGTCAATCTGCAGGCCAGCGCGTCCACCGTTCAAAACAGCATCATGGGGGGCAGCGTTCCGTTCGCGTCGCGTAATCCGTATCTCGGCATCAACTTCATCATTGCGCTACAAGGGGTCTTCCCCTCGCGCGGGTAACAGAGGAAGGGTGCGCCGCGTTGCGGCGCGCTTCAAAGGACATCAAGCGATGAAACTCGCCGCCAGCCTCACGAAGCTTCTCGCCGCGATTCGCGGATCCGGCGCGAGCACGCGCAGCGCACAGCCTGCGTTGCCCGCGCCGCACATCGTCGCGCTCGAGCCGCGCATCGTCTATGACGCGTCCGCTGTTGCGATCGGGGCGGCCGTGACGGCCGCTCAGCATCCGGCTGCGCAGGCGAATGTCGGCGATGCCGGTTCCGCACACGCGTCCGCGCAGACCGGCGTCGCTGAAGGGGCGGCGGGCCACGCGCCGGCATCCAACGCGGCAGCGTCGATGCGCGCCGTGCAAGGCAACATGAACGAGGCGTCGAACGGCGTCGCGGGCGATTCCGCCGCAATGCGTGCCGTGCATGGCTTCACCGATACGGCGGCGCAGTCCGGGGATCGTCAGGTTGTCTTCGTCAATTCGAACGTCGCTAACTATCAAACGCTGCTCTCCGGCGTGCCGCAAGGAACGCAGGTCGTCATTCTCGATTCGTCGAAGGATGGCCTCGTGCAAATCGATCAATACTTGCAGCAGCACCCGGGCGTCAGTGCGATCCATCTCGTCTCGCACGGGTCCGACGGCAACGTGCAGATCGGCGGCACGTGGCTCAATGCGGGTGACATATCGGCGTATAGCGCCGAGCTTGCGCAGATCGGCGCAGCCATGAAGCCCGGCGGTGACTTTCTGATTTACGGCTGCGACGTCGCTCAAAATGCGGACGGCAAGGCGCTCGTGCAGCAGATCGCCTCGGTGACGGGGCTGAACGTGGCGGCGTCGACCGATGCGACAGGCGCAGCTGCGTTGGGCGGCGATTGGTCGCTCGAATATGATGCGGGCGCTGTGCATACGTCGGTGATTTTTTCAACGGCGGCTGAGCAGCAATATGGCGCATTGTTAGCAGTGGCGAATGAAACGTATGACAGCGAACTCGGCTACGTTACGCCAGGCGGCGCATCGGGCGTTACGTCGTTTTCGCTCGGCGCCTTCACGTACACGACGGATCAGGCCGTCGAGTTTGCCGTCGACAGTACAACCGTCAATCAAGGCGGCACGCCGCCGTTGACCACGGGTTCGACCGATGGGGTGCTGTTCGGCAATGTGCAGGGCACCCAGTTGACGTCGATGACGATGACGTTGACGAACGGCGACAAGATGGCTGTCCAGAGTTTCGATGTCGACACGTTCGGCGGAGCGGTGACCATCGAGGGACTGAATTCGTCCGGTACCGTTGTCGCATCATTGCCAATCAATGGTTCCACGAGTCATGTGGATCTTTCGAGTATCGCGGGATTTGCCGGTATTACCACCCTGAGATTGCGCGAGACGGACGGCTTTTTCCTGACGCCGACACTCAACAACTTCACCTATGTCGATCTGTCGTCGCCGCCGGTCGTGACGGCTAGCGGCGGCAGCACCGCTTTCGTCGAGGCGGATAACACGGCATCGACGCCCGTGGCAGTCGATAGCGGGCTGACGTTGACCGATGGCGATGCGACCACCGCGAAGCAGGGCACGGTCGGCATTACGGGCAACTTCTCGAGCGGTCAGGATGTGTTGGCGTTCGTCAACACCAGCGCCGCGACATACGGCGACATTTCCGCCAGCTACAACGGCAGCACCGGCGTGTTGACGCTTACCTCGGCAAGCGGCACGGCATCCATCGCGCAATGGCAGAGCGCCTTCCGGGCGGTCACCTACACCGATACGGCGGTGTCGCCGAGCACTTCGACACGCACCGTCAGTTTCACGTTGACGAGTGACGCCTATTCGTCTTCCAGTAACACGGTCACAAAGAACGTGACCGTCGCGGCAACCGATCAAACGCCGATCGTCGCGACGACGGGCGGCACGGCCACCTACGCCGATGGATCGTCAGCGGTCACCATCGACAGCGCCGTCTCGGTCAGCGATTTGGACAACACGACGCAATCGTCGGGCACCGTATCCATCTCCGGCGGCTTCCATAGCGGCGATACGCTCTTGTTCACGAACAACGGCTCCACGATGGGCAACATCACGGCCTCGTACAACGCGGCGACGGGCGTGCTGACGCTGACTTCCGCCGGGGCGACGGCCACCGATGCTCAATGGGGGCACGCGCTGTCGGCGGTCACCTTCTCGAGTTCGAGCACGACGCTCGGCGCGCGGACGATTTCCTTCGCGACGAGCGACGGCACGAAGACGAGTACAGCGGCAACGGATACGGTCAACGTCGTGAATCCGCTTCAACTGACGGCGGATTCAGGTTCGGCCGCATTCGTGGCCGGCGACAACACCGCGTCGACGCCGGTAGTCGTCGATCCGGGGTTGACCGTGACCGATTCGGCCACCGGTACGCTGTCATCGGCGACCGTCACCATTTCGGGCAACTTTACGAGCGGCGAAGACTTTCTGCAGTTCACGAATGACGGCTCGACGATGGGTAACATCACCGCGGCCTCGTTCAATCAGATCACCGGAACATTGACGCTCACTTCGGCCGGCTCGACGGCAACGCTCGCGCAATGGCGCAGCGCGCTCGATTCGATCAAATACACCGATGTGGCGGTGACGCCTAATGCCCTTACGCGCACCGTGAGCTTCACGGCGGTGGACAGCGCCGGCAACACGAGCAGCACGGTCACGCGCGACGTAACCGTGACGGCGACCGATCAAACGCCGATCGTGACGACGACGGGGGGTACGACGAGCTACGTGGGCGCGTCCTCGGCCGTGAGGATCGATGGCGGCATCTCGGTCAGCGATTTGGACAATACGACGCAATCGTCGGGCACGGTGTCGGTCTCGGCGGGGTTCCACAGCGGCGATACGCTGAGTTTCACCAATGACGGCTCGACGATGGGCAACATCACGGCCTCGTACAACGCCGCGACGGGCGTGCTGACGTTGACGTCCGCCGGGGCCACGGCCGATATGACGCAGTGGGCTGCAGCGCTGAAGGCCGTCACGTTCTCGAGCACAAGTACGACGTACGGTAGCCGGACGATCTCGTTTGCGACGAGCGACGGTACGAAGACGAGTGCCGCGGCGACCGACACGGTGAACATGACGGCGCCGCCGGTCATCACAACCGACTCGGGGTCGGCAGCATTCGTCGCAGGCGACAACGCGACGTCGACGCCGGTGACGATCGACTCGGGCTTGACGGTGACCGACGGCAGCGCGACGACGTTTGGCTCGACGACGGTCGCGATCACCGGTGGCTTTCACAGCGGCCAAGACGTGCTCGCGTTCACGAACGATGGCTCGACCATGGGCAACATCACGGCGTCGTACAACTCGGCAACGGGTGTGATGACGCTGACTTCATCGGGGGCGACGGCAACGCTGGCGCAATGGCAGAGTGCGTTGCGTTCGGTGACCTATACGGACTCTCTGGTCACGCCGAACAATGCGACGCGTACGATCAGCTTCTCGGCCGTCGATGGGGCAGGCAATACGAGCGCCACGGCGACGCGCGCGGTGACGGTCACCGACACCGATCAAACGCCGATTGTGACGACGACGGGCGGCACGACGAACTATGTCGGGGGCACCTCGGGGGCGACGATCGACGGCGGTATCTCGGTCAGCGATCTGGACAACACGACGCAGGCGAGCGGGACGGTCTCGATCGGCACGGGTTTCCACGCAGGCGACATGCTGACGTTCGTCAACACGAGTTCAGTGACGTTCGGCAATATCGTCGGTTCGTACAACTCGGCGACGGGCGTGCTGACGCTGACCTCCGCGGGTGCGACGGCCACCGATGCGCAGTGGGCGAGCGCGCTGTCGGCCGTGACGTTCTCGGCGGGTTCGAATGCGACGCCGGGCAACCGCACGATTTCTTTTGCGACGAGCGACGGCACGAAGACGAGCGCCACGGCAACGGACACGGTCGCTGTGCTCGGTCCGCCCACGATCGTGACCGATTCGGGCTCGGCCGCTTTCGTGGCAGGCGACAACACGGCATCGACACCGGTGGCCATCGATTCGGGGCTGACGCTCTCCGATGGCGCGGCCTCCACGCTGTCCTCGGCGACCGTTGCGATCACCGGCAACTTCCAGTCGGGCGAAGACGTACTCGCGTTCACGAACACGAGCGCTGCGACGTACGGCAACATCGCCGCGTCGTACAACGCGGGCACAGGCGTGTTGACCCTGACGTCCTCCGGCCATTCGGCGACGCTGTCTCAATGGCAGGCCGCACTCGATGCCGTGACTTACACCGACACGGCTGTTACGCCGAACAACGCGACGCGCACGATCAGCTTCACGGCGGTCGACACGGCCAGCGTCACGAGCAATACGGCGACGCGCACGGTCACCGTGACGGACACCGACCAAACGCCGATTGTCACCACGACAGGCGGCACGACGAGCTACGTGGCAGGCACGTCGGGCGCGACGGTCGACGGCGGCATTTCAGTTACCGACCTCGACAACACGACGCAATCGTCGGGGACGGTCTCGATCGGCACGGGTTTCCACGCAGGCGACATGCTGACGTTCGTCAACACGAGCTCGGTGACGTTCGGCAACATCGTCGGTTCGTACAACTCGGCGACGGGCGTGCTGACGCTGAGCTCCTCGGGTGCGACTGCCACCGATGCGCAGTGGGCGAGCGCGCTGTCGGCCGTGACGTTCTCGGCAGGGTCGAGCGCAACGCTGGGCAACCGCACGATTTCGTTCGCGACGAGCGACGGCACGAAGACCAGTGCGGTGGCGACCCACACAGTGGACGTGGTGGGTCCGCCCACGATCGTGACCGATTCGGGCTCGGCCGCATTCGTCGCGGGCGACAACACGGCATCCACCCCGGTGGCGATCGATTCGGGGCTGACACTCACTGACGGCGCGGCCTCCACGCTGTCCTCGGCGACCGTTGCGATCACCGGCAATTTCCAGTCGAGCGAAGACGTGCTCGCGTTCTCGAACACGAGCGCGGTGACGTACGGCAATATCGCCGCCTCGTACAACGCCGCCACAGGCGTGTTGACCCTTACGTCCTCCGGCCATTCGGCGACGCTGGCTCAGTGGCAGGCTGCGCTCGATGCCGTGACGTACACCGACACGGCCGTTACGCCGAACGCCGCCACCCGCACGATCAGCTTCACGGCGGTCGACACGGCCAGCGTCACGAGCAATACGGCGACGCGCACGGTCACCGTGACGGATACCGATCAAACGCCGATCGTCACTACGACAGGCGGCACGACGAACTACGTGGCGGGCACGTCGGGCGCGACGATCGACGGCGGCATTTCAGTTACCGACCTCGACAACACGACGCAATCGACGGCAACCGTTTCAATCGGCACGGGCTTCCACAGCGGCGACACGCTGACATTTGCCAATACGAACACGACGACGTTCGGCAACATCGTCGGTTCGTATAACTCAGCGACCGGTGTGTTGACACTCTCGTCGGTCGGTGCGACCGCCACCGACGCCCAGTGGGCGAGCGCCTTGTCGGCAGTCACATTTGCCACCGGCCCGAACACGACCTCGGGCGACCGCACGATTTCGTTCGCGACGAGCGACGGCACGAAGACCAGCGCGGTCGCATCCGATACGGTGCACATCGCTGCGCCGGTCATCACGACCGATGCCGGATCGGCGGCTTTCGTGGCCGGCGACGGGACAGCCTCCACACCCGTCGCCGTCGATTCGGGTCTGACGATAACCGACGGCAGCAGCAACACCCTCAGCTCGGTCACGGTCAGCATCTCGAGCGGGTTGCATAGCGGCGAGGACGTGCTGGCATTCACGAACGACGGCGCGACCATGGGCAACATCGACGCGTCGTACGACGCGATGACGGGTGTCATGACGCTCACCTCCGCCGGCGGCACGGCCACACTGGCGCAATGGCAGAGCGCGCTGCGGTCGGTGACCTATGACGATACCGCGCTCACACCCGACCGCACGACGCGCACGGTGAGCTTCCAGGCCATCGACGGCGGGAACAATACGAGCGTAGCGGCGACACGGACGATCACCGTGACCGATACCGACCAAACACCGGTCTTGACCGTCAGCGGCAACGTGTCGTTCACGGCGCGAGGCATCGGCTCGACACCGGTGGCGGTGGCCCCGCAAGTTACGATCAGCGATCTGGACAACACGACGCTTGCGTCGGCTCAAGTGTCGATCACGGGCGGGTTCGACTCGTCGAACGATACGCTCGCTTTCACGGGCAACGCGGCGACGGGCAATATCGCGGCGAGCTACAACGCCGCGACGGGTGTGCTCACGCTGACTTCCGCCGGCGGCACGGCGACGATCGCGCAATGGACCGCGGCCCTTCAAGCGGTCACGTACTCCGATCGAGCACAAAACGCAGGCAGCAGCCGGACGGTGACCTTCACGGTCAACGACGGTGTGAAGTCGAGCGCGGTGGCCTCCAACACGATCGCGATCACCAACGTGCCCTTGTTCCCGCCGATTCTGCCTTCCCCGCCGCCAACGATCGTCGATACGCCGGGGGCATCGCATACTTCGCAGTTCACGGGCGACGACAATACCGCGCCTCCGGACGTGCTGGACGAGTTCGATCAATCGTTGCCGATCGGTTCGGTGCCGGTCGTCACGACCATGACGTTCATGGATCCGAACGCGCCGGCGAATATGCATTCGCTCGATCATGCTTCGGTGCCGCGCTTCGATATGACGGCGCTCAACGCTTTGATTTCGGTTTCGCCCGTCGACGCGCCGCTCGCGCTGCCCGACGTTTCGATCACGATTGCGCCGAACGACCCGTTCTCGGTTGACGTCGCGACGCTGCTGCCGCCGTCCGAAGCGATGCACGGCGGCTCCGACGTCACGGTGCAACTCGCCAACGGCCGCTCGTTGCCCGGTTGGATTCACTACGACGCGGCGAACGGCGTGCTGCGCGGCGAACTGCCGCCGGGCGTCGAGGACGTGCATATCGTCGTTCAGACGCGCGACGCATCCGGCCACGAAACGCGCCGCGAAATCGTGCTCGCGCCGCACGGCCAGCACGGTGTCGCCCATCCGAAGACGCCTGGCCATGCAGCGCTGGTCGAACCGACCGTTGCACGTGCGGCGCGCCCCGTCGGCAAGCCTTCGCTCGATCAGCAGTTTGCGCAGGCGCGTGCGGCGCTGCATGTTACGAATCCAGTCGACGCCGCGCGTCGCGTATGAATTCCCGTCATCCGTCTAGACCAATGAGACTACAACCGACAGTTGCCGAAATGATGCCTACGCCCGCGTTGGCGCCCGCCGCAAACGCCTCGTGCGAAGCCCGTTCCAAACGCGCAATGCGTCCGACGCTGATCGCGATTTCGGTGGCCGCTTTGTGGCTGTCGGGCTGCTCGATCAAACCGACGCCGTTCACCGACGCCGAGCGCGCGCAAAGCGCCCAGGCCGATCGCACGGCGATGTTCGCGGACCAGCCGCCGATCACCGGGCCCGTGACGCTCGAAGAGGCCATGGCGCGCGCGATCCGCTTCAATCTCGATCATCGCCTGAAGATGATGGAAGAGGCACTGGCGCAGAAGCAGCTCGACGTGGCGAACTTCGACATGCTGCCCCGGCTGACCACGGCGGCCGGCTATACGAACCGAAATCATCCGCTCGCCTCCGAATCGATTTCGCTGCAAACGCACCAGGTGTCGTTGGAGCCGTCGTACTCGACCGATCAGAACGACCGCACGGCCGATCTGACCTTCTCCTGGAACGTGCTGGACTTCGGCGTCAGCTACTTCGAGGCAAAGGAGCAAGCCGACCGCGTGCTCGTCGTCGAGCAGCGCCGGCGCAAGGTCGTGCAACTGATGATGCAGCAAGTGCGCGAAGCTTACTGGCAAGCGGTAGGCGCGCAGCGTCTCGAGAAAAGCGTCGGGCCGCTGCTCGGCCATGCCCAGCAAGCGCTCGAGGACTCGCGCAAGTCGCAGCAGGAAGGCTTGCGTTCGCCGCTCGACACGCTCGCCTATCAGCACGCGCTGCTCGACATCATGCGTCAGCTCGAAGCGGTGCGCGACCAGCTCGACGAAGCGAAGCCGCGGCTCGCCTCGCTGATGAACATCGCCCCCGGCACCGATATCACGCTCGCGCCGCCCGAGGGCTTCTCGGTTCCGACGTTCGACATGCCGATGGACCGTATGGAAGAGACGGCGCTCGAGCGCCGGCCGGAACTGGTCGAAGCGAGCTACAACGAACGCATCAGCATCAACGAGACGCACAAGGCAATCGCCAAGCTGTTGCCCGGCATCGAATTCCAACTGGGCGCGCACTACGACAGCAACAGCTTCCTTGCTTATCACGCGTGGCGCGCGGCCGGCATCAACGTGAGCTGGAACTTGCTCAACTTGCTCAACGCCAGGAACATTCGCGGCATGGCCGACGCTCAGCGCGACGTTGCGCGGGCGCAGCAGCTCGCACTGTCGATGGCGGTGCTCACGCAAGTGCATGTCGCGCGTGCGGAGTTGAGCGCGAAAGAGCGCCAGTTCGATCTGTTCAAGCAGATCAACGACGTCGACGGGCAAATCCTGCAGCACACGCACAACGCCACGATCGCCAATGCGCAAGGCAAGCTCGAGGAGATTCGTGCGGCGACATCCGCGATGATGTCGGAGCTGCGCCTGTATCAAAGCTACGGCGAGCTGGAAAGCGCTTACGGTCAGATGCTGGCGACGCTCGGGCTCGACCCGCTGCCGGCCGAAGCCGGCCAGGGCGATTTGAAATCGATCGAGCAATCGATCGACCAGGAGCAAACGCGCTGGGCCCAATTCGGCCACGTGGATGGAGCAAGAACGCAATGAATCGATGGTGCATGGCAGGGCTGCGCAGCGCGGCCTTGATGGTAGTGGGTTTCAGCTGTTTGGCCGGTAGTGCGCAAGCCGCGGGGCCGCAAGCCCCAATCGCGGCGCCGGCGTTGCCGAATGCGTCGACGACGCCTGCGGCGCCCGGCGTTTCCTCGGCCGCTCGCGCCGACGACGACGGCCGTATCCGCGTTCAGCTGGTCGCGCGCGATCAAGTCGACGTGTCGAGCGAAATCAGCGCGAAGATCGCCTCCATGCCGTTTCGCGACGGCGACGCGTTCCGTGTGGGGCAGACGCTCGTCTCGCTCGATTGCTCGCTCTACGCGGCGCAACTACGCAAGGCTCAGGCCGAAGCCGAAGCGGCCGTGCAGCTCAAGCGCGTCAACGATCGCCTTTCGCAATTGCATTCGATCGGCGAGATCGAAGTGCAGGAAGCCGATGCCAAAGCGAAGGCCAGCGCGGCCGAGGTCGCCTACATGCAGGCGACGGTGCGCAAGTGCGGCATTGCCGCGCCGTTCGACGGACGCGTCGTCAAGCGCAGCGCCTCGGCCCAGCAGTTCGCCGAACCGGGCAAGCCGCTCCTGACGATCGTCGACACGAGCCGCCTCGAACTGAAGATGATCGTGCCGTCGAAGTGGCTGGCCTGGCTCAAGCCCGGCCACGCGCTGACGGTCAGCGTCGATGAAGTCGGCAAGAGCTATCCGGCCACGGTGGCCCGCATCGGCGCGCGCGTCGATCCCGTTACGCAGACGGTAGACGTGACGGCCGCGCTCGCTGCCCACACGCCCGAGCTGTTGCCCGGCATGAGCGGCTGGGCGCGCTTCGCCGCCGCCGGTCGTTAGAGGGTAGCCGCGCGATGAACGCCCCGCTGCGGATCGAAGCGAGCGCGCTCGCCCTCCTATGGCAATTGTCGGCGCGCGCACGCGAGGCGTCGAGCGAGGAGACGCTTGGTTTCGTCGTCGTCAACGAAACGCTTTCGCTCGTACCGTACCGGCAGGCGGCATGGTGGCGCGCGCCGGCGCCTGTGCCCGGCGCGGTGGCCGCGGTGTCGGGCTTGCCGCAAAGCGATCCGGGCGCGCCGTATGTGCAATGGCTCGGCGAAGTATGCCGAGCGCTGGAACGGCGTGTGCATTCTGCGTCGCCCGCGGCGTCCACCTCGCAACCTGACCCGGCGATGGCGGCCGGCGGCGAAGCGCACGTGAACGTGGCCGCGGACACGCCGGCGCAGAGCGCCGACTCGCCGCCGCCCGCATGGCCGCGCGTTTTCACGGCCGATAGCGTGCCCGATGCGCTTGCGGCCGAATGGGACGCCTGGTGGCCGACGCACGCGCTGTGGGTGCCGCTCGTCGATCGGACGGGACGCTCGTTCGGTGGGGTGGTTTTCGCGCGCGAAGAACCGTGGACGCCTGTCGACGAAGCGCTTCTCGCCGAACTCGCGCGCGTCTGGTCGCATGCGCTCGCGGCGTTTTCTCCCCGGGCTTCGTGGATACAGCGCGCCAAACTGGCGCTGAGCGTGGGTAAATACCGGCGTCGCATGCTCGTGGCGCTCGCCTGCACGCTTGTCGTGCCGGTGCCGCTCACGGTGCTCGCGCCCGCCGAGGTCACGGCGAAAGACCCGTTCGTCGTGCGCGCGCCGCTCGACGGCGTCATCGACCATTTGTTCGCGCAACCGAACCAGCGTGTCGCAGCCGGCGCCCCGCTGTTCGCGCTCGATTCCACTGCGCTGGCTTCGCGCTATGCGCTGGCGAATAAAAACTACGCGACGGCGCAGGAAGAATATCGGCAGACCGCGCAGCTCGCCGTCACCGACGACAAGGACCGGCTGGACATGGCGCTGCGCAAGGGCAAGCTCGATCAAAGCGCGGTCGAACTCGACTACACCGCGCGCGAACTGGCGCGCGTGAGCGTCAATGCACCGCGCGCCGGCGTCGCCGTCT
The DNA here is from genome assembly GCF_048957895.1 of Paraburkholderia sp. A1RI_3L. NCBI lineage: Bacteria > Pseudomonadati > Pseudomonadota > Betaproteobacteria > Burkholderiales > Burkholderiaceae > Paraburkholderia > Paraburkholderia sp. A1RI_3L. The sequence goes on along the minus strand of NZ_JARCHA010000010.1, from coordinate 129,406 downwards.
TCTCCGATCCGAACGACTGGAACGGCAAGGCGGTGTCCATCGGAGAAAAGGTGATGCTGCTGGCCGATCCGGCGCATGTCGAGCTGACGGCCTACGTGCCTGCCGCGGACAATGTCGACGTCGTGCCGGGCGCGAGCGTCACGCTCTATCCGAAGAGCTCTCCGCTCGCCTCATACGATGCGCGCATCGATACGGTGGCCTATCGCGCCGAGCCGACGCCCGAGGGTGTCGTCGCGTATCGCCTCAAGGCGACGTTCACGGGCAGCGTCAAGCCGCCGCTCGGCGTGATGGGCACTGCGCGCATTCACGGCCGATGGGTGCCGCTCGCCTACTATCTGTTGCGCCGCCCGCTGGCGACCGCGCGGCAGTGGCTCGGCTGGTAAGCCGCGCACGGTCTCCGCTTTCACTGACGCAGCGCACTAATGGCACGCCTTCCGTCCCTACGCCAGGAACTGAGCCTCACGTCCGGTGCGGCCACGCCGGAAGGCGCACCCACGTGGATGCTCCACGATCCCGCGGGGAATCGGTTCTTCCAGATCGGCTGGCCCGCGTTCGAGATGCTCTCGCGTTGGCCCCTCGACGACCCCGAGGCGATCGTGGCTTCGGTCAACGCCGAGACCACGCTCCATCTGACGATGGACGACTTCGAGTCGCTCGTGCGCATGCTGCACCATCAGCATTTGCTCGTTGCGACGAGCCCAGCCGATACGGACCGGCTCGCGAGCGCCGCCGCGGCGCATAAGCTCTCCCACGCGATGTGGCTGCTCAAGCATTACCTGATGATCCGCGTGCCGCTTTGGCGCCCGATGCCGTTCCTGCGGCGCTTCGCTCGCTACGCCGAAATCGCCTATCGGCCGGCGTTTTGGATGGCCGTGATGCTGATGGCGCTGACCGGCCTCGTGCTCGTGTCGCGCCGCTGGGACGAGTTCATCCACACGTTCCATGCGTATGCCGACCTGCGCGGGCTGATCGCGGTTGGGGTGGCGATCGGCTGCGCCAAGGTGCTGCACGAGTTCGGACACGCGTTCACGGCGCATCGCTACGGTTGCCGCGTGCCGACGATGGGCGTCGCGCTGCTCGTGATGGTGCCGGTGCTCTATACCGATACGACCGAAGCGTGGAAGGTGCCGGGGCGCGCCGAGCGGTTGCGGATCGGCGCGGCCGGCATGCTGACGGAGCTGGCGTTGGCCGCTTTGGCGACGTTGGCCTGGAGCGTGTTGCCCGACGGGCCGCTGCGCGCCGGCGCGTTCCTGCTTGCGACGACGACATGGATCGGCACGCTGACGATCAATGCAAGCCCGTTCATGCGCTTCGACGGCTACTTCCTGCTGTCGGATTGGCTCGACATGCCGAATCTGCATGACAGGGCGTTTGCGTTCGGCCGCTGGTGGATGCGCGAGCGGCTGTTCGGTTTTCGGGATCCGCAGCCCGAGCCGTGCGTGCCCAAGCGCCGGCGCTTCCTGATTGCCTTCTCGTTTGCGACCTGGCTGTATCGGCTGGTCGTGTTCTTCTCGATCGCTCTCGTTGTCTATCACGCGTTTTTCAAGGCGCTGGGCTTGATGTTGTTCTTCGTCGAATTCGGCTGGTTCATCGCACGCCCGATCGTGCGCGAAATCGCGGCGTGCTGGCGTCGCCGCACCGATCTGCATTGGCGGCGCGAGACGCGGCGCACCGCGTTCATCGGCGTGCTGCTTCTCGGCTTCTTCGTGCTGCCGTGGCACGGCGGCGTCAGCGCGCCGGCCGTGCTCGGGCCGTCGCGCGCGCAAGGGCTTTATGCCCCCGAAGCGGCTTACGTGACGGAGCAGGCGCCGATCGCGCGCGACGGGCAGCGCGTTCATGCTGGCGATGTACTCGCGGTGCTGGCGTCGCCCGATCTGACGCATCGGCTGCAAGCGGCGCGGACCGATGAAGCGCTGCTCAACTGGCAAGTCGAGCAGCAATCGTTCGACGGCCGCTTGCTCGAGCAGGGCGTGGCGCTGCGACGGCGCTGGGACGCCGCGCGCGAAACCGTGGCGGGACTTACCGCGCAAGTCGCGCAATTGACGCTGCGCGCACCGTTCGACGGCGTCGTGCAAACCGACGATGAACTGGCGCCGGGCACCTGGTTGCCGCGCGGCGAGCACGTTTTCGATGTCGTTGGGCCGATCGGCGTGAAGGGGGAGGCATTCGTCGGCGAAGACGACGCTGCGCGCGTCGCTGCCGGCGACCGCGTCGACTTCGTGGCGTCGTTGCCGGAACTCGGTGCGGTGCGTTGCCGCGTGACGGCGGTCGACCGCGTGAACGTGGCGACACTCGACACGCCTTCGCTCGCGAGCGTCTACGGCGGCTCGCTGCCCGTACAGCAGCAGCCCGGCACGCATCAACTGGTGCCGCTCGCGGCCATCTACCGGGTGCGGATCGACGAATGTCCGGCCAACGAGGCCTGGCCACGCGAGATCGACGGCACGGCAACTATCGGCGGGGCGCGCCAAAGCTTCGCATGGCGCGCGCTGAAGCATCTAGCGTCGGTGTTTCAGCGGGAAGGGGGAGCGTAACCACCTCCGAGGATTCGCGCGCGATGCACGGCGCGCGGAACGCCTGTCATGCACTACCCGGTTTCCCCCGTAAACGCCAGGATCGGTTTATCGAGGTAACCGCAGATGCTTTGACGCGAAGTATGGCTAGGATCATCACGAAGCGCCGGCATACGTCGCGATGCCGGCGCGGTGGAACGTCCTTCGGATAGCTTACGACGTCGGACCGCCAACGGAGATCGGTGGTCGTCGATCGGACCAGGGCGCAGCCCGCTCGAGTTGCGCCGCAAGCGAAAACAGCAGCGACTCTGCGCCGAACGCACCTGCGAAATGACTGCCGACGGGCAGCCCCTTTTCGTCCCAGTAAAGCGGCACCGACATCGCCGGTTGTCCCGTCGCATTGAACCAGGCCGTGAACGGCGAAAACCGGTGGGACCGATCGATGACTTCGCTCAACGACTGAGCGTCGTCCACTGTTGCAGGGTCGGCTGGCGGCAGCGGCAGCATGGCGAGCGTGGGCGTCAACAGCACGTCGTAGCGCTCCATCAAGTGACCGAACGTGCGTCCCGATGCGTGCCGTCGACGTTCGGGCCGATGTGCTGGCCGATCGCGAACTCCTGCCGGAACCCGGTGCCGCTGCGGTAGTTCGTTGCGTGGTTCGTCGTGTTCTGATCGATCTCGATGCCGCTCGAGATTTCGAATCCGCTGTTGGTGATGTACGTCGCGCCGACGATCGGCGAGAAGGTCCAGTGGTTGACGCCCCGGTTGAAGAGGCGCGTGGCGCGATAAGAGCCCGTCGGCGCCTGCGCTGCATGGATTTTCGGGCCGTCGGCGATGGTCACCGGCGATCTGGCGCAAACAAAAAAAGTTGGCAATGCGTTTTTACCCCGGACACACGAACGCCGTTTCGTGGCTGCATCGACGGCGTGTTGCAGCCGTTGTCATCCTTCTGGTCGATGCCGCGCGCGGCGACGCGTCTGTAGAGTGGATGCCTGTGCCGCCGTTCAATGGGCGGTGCGTGTTCAGCCTTCGTCCACAGGAGCCCGCTTCATCATGACGTCCCAACCCGCGTTCATCCAGGTCGGCGCGCTTGCCGACGGCTTTGCGCCCAATAGCCACATCCTTGCGCCCGTCGGCGATCTCGAAGGACGCACACTGGTGTTGACCTTCGCAGATGGAGGCGTCGACACGCTGCATTTCGACACCGCGCAATCGGTGGAGGTCGAACGTGTCCCGGCGGGGGCCGCGCAACCGGCACAACCGCGCGAACGGCATGCGTGCCGCGTGACCTCGCTGCGCGCGGGCATCTACTTCGTCGATTACATCGGCGCCGACGAGCCGCTCGTGGACGCGAACGGCCAATCGCGAGCGTCCAGCACCAGCTATGTGCTGGACCTGGGCAAACAGCTTTGCACGGTCGTCGTGGGCGTGCTGCCGGGCGAAAAGGAAACGCGGATCGACGCATTCACGCGCGTCGAGCGCGCAATGGAACTGACGGGCGTGCAGGCACAGATACGTCATGGCCGCATCGGCGCCGATACCGGCACCCAGGGTGCCGCGCTCCATGCGCCGACGACGGAGTTGATCGGCATGCGCAACCTGTATATCTACAGTGCGACCGAGCGCTACGAGCACATCTATCTGAACGACAACTTCTACGCGTGGCAGTGTCTGTCTGGCGTGGAGGCGGGGCTGGGCGATGTCGACCGTTGCCACACGATCGGTATCGACACCGCGCTGTATCTGTTCATCTGGCGCGAGAAGATCGTGCCGACGCTCGGCGTCGTGATGATCGACCTCGAACGCATGAAGACCGACGGCAAGATATTCGGCTATCACGGCAGCCGCTTCGACGCGCTCTCCAATTTCCCGGTCGGTGCGCATGCCCAGGTGCTCAACGTCACGCGGCATCCCGAATGAACACGTCATCCTGACCGCTGGGCAAGGGGCGCCGGTACGCGCGCTGGCCCGCGAAACCCGCCACAGCGCGAGGCGATCCATGGGCGAAGGGAAGGGGATTTGCCAATTAAGGCTCACGGCTTCGGGGCGCCGGTCACTACTATCGGTAGGGCAAAACCTCGACTGGCTCATGAAGGAGACGTCATGATCTGTGACCCCGGTATTCGCCCCTACCCCGCTGTGCGGCACGCCAGGCGCGAGGATCATGCGCTCGAAGCCGCCGTGGCCACACTCGCCGGACTCGTGCGGCCCAGCGCCACGGTGTTCTACCGGATCGGCAGCGATCGCCAGCCATCGGGCTTCGAACTGTTCGGCCTGGCGGAGGGCATGCATCGCACCTATCTGCAGCGCTATTGCCTGCTCGACCCGTTACATCCATCGCGCTGTGTCCAACAGCAAGGCAGCGTGGTCACGCTCGCCGGTGAACTGCCCGAGACGCTGCGCGGCAAGTCTGTCTACTGGCAGCGCTTTTTGCGGCCGCATCACGTGGTCGACGTGATGGAAGTACTCTTGCGAGCCGACGGCCATGTGGTCGGCGCATTTTCGCTGCTGCGCTTCGCGCCCGAGGCGCCCTTTTCCCGAACGGAGGTGGAAAGCGCGAATGCGCTTGCGCCGTTGCTCGAAGTCGCACTGGCGTCCAGGCTGCGCCGCGAACCGGCGCTGTGTCTCTCCCAGGCCGGGCCCGAGGCGGCGGACCGCGCGGCGCGTCTTACGCATCGCGAGGAACAGGTCGCGCGGCTGGTGCGCAACGGTCTCTCGAACAAGCAGATTGCCCGCGATCTGGCGCTCGCCCAGCCCACGGTCAAGACGCACCTGCTGCGCATGTTCCGCAAACTCGGCGTATCGAGTCGCACCGAACTGGTCGGTGTGCTGTTCCATTGACGAAGCCCGCCGCGACGGCCGGTATTTCTGCGTTGCGCGCAATGAACCCCGTCTCGTCCCGGCAACCGACCGCTGGCCGGAGGCCAGACGAGTCGGCACTGCTGCTCTACGCGGTGGCCGCGGTGGCGGTCAGGCCGGCGGGCGTGCCGGCGTGGTTCCGGCGCTGCCCCGGCGCGCTTGCCGCCGTGATCTCTCACGAGGAGGACGTGGCAGACATTCTGTTGCGCTTGCCGGATAGCTGGAATGTCGTAGACGGTGCACGCTGCGAGGGTCTGCACGACGAAATCGACGTGCTGGCTGTCGATCCGCGTTTTCGCCGCGGGCTGGTGCACGCGAGTTGCGCCATCGTGGCCCACGACGACGGCACGCGGTTTGTCCTGCTCATGCAGGTGAACGCAGCAGACTCGGTGTTATTGCCGCGCCGGCTGTTCCGCGGGCGCCGCACGTTTGAACGGTGCGTGTGGCCCGCTCGCCGGGCCGATCGTTGAGTATGGCCCGCTCGCCGGGCAGATCGTTGGGTTGCCCGGCCCGGCCCGGCGCGCCGCCCGTCGCGGTTTACCCGCAATTCCCGCGTATCTGCCGATTTGCGCTAACGCGCGTCGCGCCGGCTCTTTAGAGTCGGGGGGCTGCAATCGGTGTCCGATCCGCGAACGCTGCGGGCCAAACGTACACCGGGCACGTCATTTCACCCCAGGTTCGAGAGATCAACGATATGAGCAGCGATGCGACAGTCGCCCTATGCGACGCCGTCCGTGCATTCGTCGGACGGGAACACGGCCTCTTCATCGACGGCGCCATTGGCCTCGCCCATTCGCCGCGCCGGTCAAACGTATTCGATCCCGCGACGGGCCATGTACTGACCACGGTACCGGATGCCGATGCGACCGACGTGGACCGGGCCGTGGCGAGCGCTCGCGCCGCGTTCGAGGCGCGCGTGTGGCGCGGGCTGCGGCCCGCCGATCGCGAGCGCATCCTGTTGCGTTTCGCAGACGTGCTGGAGGCGCACGCCGAGGAACTCGCGCAGCTGGAGACCCTCAACCAGGGCAAGTCGATCAATGTTGCCCGTGCGATCGACGTGGGGGCCACGCTCGAGTACGTCCGCTATATGGCCGGATGGGCAACGAAGATCGTGGGCGAGACGCTCGACGTGTCGATTCCGTTTCCCCCTGGCGCCCGCTATACGGCGTTCACGCGGCACGAGCCAGTGGGCGTCGTGGCCGGTATCGTGCCGTGGAATTTTCCGATGATGATCGCGGTCTGGAAGCTCGTTCCCGCGCTTGCCGCCGGGTGTTCGGTCGTCATCAAGCCGTCGCCCGAAACGCCCCTCACGGCGTTGCGGCTTGCCGAACTGGCCAGCGACGCCGGCATCCCGGCGGGCGCGTTCAACGTGGTGACAGGCGGCGCGGAATGCGGGGCGGCGCTTGCGGCGCATCCAGGCGTCAACAAGATTTCGTTTACCGGTTCGACGCCTACCGGCAAGCGGGTCGGCACGGCGGCCGTGCAGAACATGACGCGTTTTTCGCTCGAACTCGGTGGCAAGAATCCGGCGGTGATGCTGGCCGACATCGACGTCGATCAGGCCGTACAAGGAGCACTTGCGGGCGGGTTCCTGAACCAGGGGCAAGTGTGCGCGGCCGTGTCGCGCATCTATGTGCATCGCAGCAAATATCGGCAGGTGGCCGAAGGGCTGGCCGACTGCGCGAACGCCATGACGATGGGCCCAGGCCTCGACCCGTCTGCGCAGATCAATCCGCTGGTTTCCGCGCACCACCGCGCGCGCGTGGAAGACCACCTTGCGCGCGCCCGCGCCGAGGGGCTGCGATTTCTGGCCGGCGGCGCGCGAGCCGAAGAGCCGGGCTATTACGTGCGGCCTGCCGTAATCGCCGATGTTCCGCCCGACGCGGCTATCGTGCGCGACGAGGTATTCGGCCCCGTGCTGGCGCTCGCACCGTTCGACGATGTGGCCGAAGCCTTGCATCTGGCGAACGACAGCCCATACGGCCTCGCTGCAAGCCTTTGGACCAACGACCTGCGCGCCGCGATGAACCTCGTGCCGCAGATGGAGGCGGGTACCGTGTGGGTGAATTGCCATGTGCCGCTCGATCCCGCCATGCCGTTTGGCGGTTACAAGCAGTCCGGCATTGGCCGCGAGTTTGGCCGGCATGCAATCGAGGGTTTCACCGAGACGAAATCGGTCTGTATTGCGCACTGAACGAAGCGCGTCGGCATTGGCTATACGAAAGTCCTAAAGACCTTGTCGCAATCCGAATTTTGATCGGGCACGATGCCTGGTGTTTCGCAGGAGAGGATGATGGAATTTCGGATTGCCGCCCTCGCCGACGCCCACGATCTATCACATGCCGTCAACGGTTGGGAGCAGGTTTATCGCCAGCTCACGCCCGGCCGTTTTGAAGGCACGCTGTTTCAGGTGAACAGCCCGGGCTTCCAGTTCTTCCAGGAAGCGACCAACCGGCGGGTCGTGCAGGCGGGCGTTTCGCCGAACGGCCTCTCGTCTATAGCCGTGCCGCTGACCGCGCCCATGCAGGGCACGTTCCAGGGGCAGCGTGTCGATGGCTACGCCATCATGGCGCTCGGCACGCACGAGGAGTTTCGCCTCTACACCCCGGAATCGATGCATTACGCCGTCGTCAGCCTGGCGGCCGGAACGATGGAGGAACTCGTCGGGATCACGGTCGGCGACGCTGCCGTGCGTCAGTTGAGGAAGCACGTGTTGCCCGTGCCCGGCGAACGCGTTGCCGTTCTGCGCGAAGGTCTGACGCGCTATTTCGAGGCTGCGGCACGCAATCCGGCTGGCTTCGTCAACCCGTCGGCCACCCGACTTTTTCAGGATGAGGTGGTGAGCCTCATGCTCGGTCTTCTCGAAGCCGCCACCGAGGAGACGCGCGACCTGACGCACAGCACCTACAGTGAAATCGTGCGGCGTTGCGAACGCCTGATCCAGGAGCAGGCCGACCAGCCTCTCACGGTGCTGGACTTGTGCCGTCATCTGCGCTGTAGCCGCCGCACGCTTCAGACGAGCTTTCAGCGCGTCGCGAACGTCACGCCGGTCGAATACCTGCGCTCCATCCGTCTCAACGCGGTGCGCCAGTTGTTGCGCTCGACAGCGGCGGGCGAATTGCTGATCGGCGATGCCGCCGCCCGCTGGGGGTTCACGCATCTCAGCTACTTCGCGCGGGAGTACCGCGACCTCTTCGGCGAATTGCCCTCGCAGACGCCGCGAAAGAATTGACGCGACGTGCTGCGCGCACGTCGAAACGCTGCGTGCGCAGTGCGCTGCATGATCCAGGTGTCCCTTCTTCAAGATTGCATCTGGCGCGGCGCGATGTGGTGTCGTGTCCCAGCGCTCTCACATGGTCCGGCATTCGTATGAATGCCGGGTCGCCTTGCCCATCCCTCGCTCGATCACGCTACGGCATGGTGCAGCCCGCTCTCATGGGAACGCGTAAACCCCAGGCATGCGACGTCTTGCCAATCTGTGCTGCCGGACTCGACTTTTGGCTTCATACATTGCCATCCACACGGCGGGCTATCGTCCGGTCCAGTCGGACCGCAAACGAGCGGCCCCGATGCCGTGCACCACGACAGCAGACAGGCCATTCCATCGGGAGCGAATCAAATGAGTGTCGCAATGGACCCTACACCTTCGACCGAGCTACGCAAGGGCGCGCTCGGCCTCGGCTTCATCGTTTTCTTCGTCATCTCGGCCGCGGGCCCGCTCGTCGCGATTGCGGGCGGCTTCCCCATCGGCATCATGCTGGGCAACGGGGCCGGCACGCCGACGCTGCTCATTGCTACCGTGCTGATCCTGCTGATGTTCGCCGCGGGCTACACGGCGATGTCGCGCTACGTCACGAACGCCGGCGGCTTCTATGCCTTCACGGCCCGCGGGCTCGGCGCAACCGCGGGCGGTGCTGCGGCGTTTCTCGCGCTGCTCGGCTACAACACGATGCAGATCGGGCTCTACGGCATGTTTGGCGCAGTGGCGTCCGGCTTTCTGTCTGCGCGGCTCGGCATCACGGTACCGTGGTGGGCATGTTCGCTCGTCGCGCTGGCCAGCATAGCGGTGCTGGGCTACCGGCAAATCGACCTGTCGGCGAAGCTGCTGTCGCTGCTCGTGTTCGGTGAATACATTGTCGTGCTGATTCTCGACGTAGCGATCCTCAAGTCGGGCGGTGCACACGGCATCAACTTTGTGTCGTTCACGCCGCACGTATTTCTGAGCGGCACGCCTGCCATCGGGTTCCTGTTCTGCTTCGCGAGTTTCGTCGGCTTCGAAGCCACCACGATCTATAGCGAGGAGGCGAAAGACCCGCGCCGCACGGTGCCGCTTGCAACGTATATCTCGGTGCTGCTGATCGGCGGCTTCTACGCCTTCTCGCTGTGGTGCATGGTGATTGGCGCGGGCGCCGGCGAGATCGTGAAGACCCTGAACGCACTGTCCGACCCGACGACGTTTCTCTATTCGCTGTCCGATCACTACGCCAGCCATGCGCTGACCGACGCGATGAGCGTGCTGTTCATCACGAGCGTCTACGCGGGTCTTCTCGCTTTCCACAATTCGGCGGCGCGCTACTTCTATGCAAGCGGACGCGAAGGCCTGTTGCCGGCATCGCTCGGGCACACGCATGCCTCGCACAGCAGCCCACACGTTGGCTCAGTATTGCAGACCGTCATTGCCGCGTGCGTCGTCATCGCGTTCATCGTCGGCAAGTCGGACCCTGTGCTCACGTTGTTCTCGTGGCTCACGAATCTTGCGACGCTTTGCATCATCGCGCTGATGGTGTTGTCGTCCGCGGCCGTGCTCCGCTTCTTCGCACGCACGGCGCAGCACGAGGAAGGCGCGTTGCGCGTCTTCGTGTTTCCGGTGCTTTCGGGCATTGCGCTCCTCGCTGTGCTCGTGCTCGCCATCATCAACTTCCCGGTTCTGACGGGCGCAAGCGTCGGGCTCTCGTATGGGCTCACCGTGTTGATGCCGGTTTTCGCGGTCGCTGGAATCGTCAGCGCCCGCCGGCTCAAGGCGCGCAATCCACGCGCGTTCGACGCACTCGGCAACTCGCGGCTCTAGCGCACGCGTAGCCGCGGTTCATTCCCACATTTTCCTCACCGGCTGAGGGCGCTTTGCGCCGCTCAGAGGGACGGGTGTTGCCCGACGTTCGACACGCTCCAGATCGCAGTGCATCCCGGCCACAGGATTCTTGATAAGACATAGGAGGTAGCAAATGAAAGTTAAAGCGAGATATGCCGCCGCGTGCGTCATGCTGTTCGGCGCAGCAGTTCACGAGGCACACGCACAAAGCAGTGTGACGCTGTACGGATCGGTGGATGCAGGGGTGCTGTATTCGACCAACCAGCAGGTCACCGACGCGAACGGCGCCGTGCACGGCGGCCATGCCGTGCAGCTTGGCGGCGGCTATCTGATGCCGTCGAGGTGGGGGCTCATGGGCACCGAGGATCTGGGCGGCGGCCTGAAAGCAACGTTTGCGCTCGAGAACCAGTTCCTGACCGGAAACGGCGCGATGCTGCAGAACGGCGCGCTCTTCAGTCGCCAGGCGTGGGTGGGTCTGCGAGACGACCGGTACGGCACCCTTAGTCTTGGACGGCAATACGATTCGTACTCCGACTTTCTCGGCGTCTATGCGTCGAGCAACGCGTGGTCGACGCTCTACGGCTCGCATTTCGGCGACGTCGATAACCTCAACGAAGCGTTCAACATGAACAACGCGGTGAAGTTCACGAGCGTCGACTTCAGCGGGTTCACGTTCGGCGGCACGTTCAGTCTTGGCGGCCAGGCCGGCGACTTCAGTGCACGACGCGGCTACGCGCTTGCTGCGGCCTATACCCATGGTCCCGTGTCGGTGAGTGCCGGCTATCTCGATCTCAATAATCTGCTCGATGCGGCACTGGGCGGAGCCTCCGGCTACATTGGCGACTTTGCCTGCAGCAACGCAGCCGCCATGTACTGCAACCTGCAGAATGCGCGCGCCATGAAGGCGGCAGGTATCGGCGGGTCGATCACGTTAGGTGATGCGATGGTCGCGCTCGTCTATACGCACACGAAGCTTGAAAACAGTGCGTACTTCGCGAGCAGCGCCCGCCCTGACGGCGCGGATGTGACGTTCGATATCGCCGAATTGAACACCACATACAACCTCACGCCGACATGGACGCTCGGGGCTGCGTACATCTTCAACCGTGCGCACGTTGAAGGCGGCGGTTCGACTCGCTTCCATCAGGTCAACCTGGGCGCGACCTACGCGCTGTCCAAGCGCACGGCGCTGTACGGCGTAGCGATCGGGCAGGTGGCCTCCGGGCAGGGACTGGGCATCAACCCTGCAACGGGCGGCACGGCAGATTACGCCCAGATTCCGAATCTCGTGAACAGCAATTCGAATCGCCAGCTCGCGTTAATGGCGGGACTGAGGGTGATGTTCTGAGACGTCGGATCCTGTGCGGGAAACAACAACGCGAGCAGAACACGTTCGTTTCGGTTGAGCGCCTGCCGATTTGTGATAACGGCACGCGCTCTGTCTGCTTAAGATCGTTTGCCACCAGGATTGTGCGGGTCATTGCAGGCCCGCACGTTTTCGAAACAGACGGGACACGCAATGCACACGGATGAAACGCCGACGTACTACACGGCAACCAGGAAATACGATTTGAGTTTCCCGTCGCTCGAGGGCGATATTGAAGCAGACGTGGTGATCGTAGGCGGTGGATTCTCGGGCATTCACACCGCGCTCGAACTGGCGGAGCAGGGCGTGACGGACACGGTCGTTCTCGAAGGGCGCTACCTGGGATATGGCGGTACGGGGCGCAACGGTGGGCAGGTCATGGCCGGAATCGGACACGATCTCGACGCGATCAAGGCCGACGTGGGCGAAGAAGGTCTGCACGCGATATTCGCGTTGAGCGACCTCGGGCCGCAGATCATGCGTGACCGTATCGCTAAATACAACATCGATGCGGACTTCCGCAGCGGATACGGCTATCTCGCCTATAACGCGCGCCAGGCGAAGACCCTGCGCAGCTGGGAGAAAGAATTCAAGTCGCTCGGTTCTCCGTACGAAATACGTTTTATGGAAGGGCGCGACGTCAGGCAGATCATTGGCTCCGACGTCTACGAGGCTGCGCTGCTGCATATGGGCGGCGGGCATGTGCATTCGCTCAATCTGCTGCTTGGCGAGGCGAAGGCGATTTCGGAGATCTACGGCGTGAGGATCTTCGAATACAGCCCTGCGCTGGAAGTGATTTATGGCGACCGGATCAGAGTCAGAACGGCAAAGGGATCGGTAAGCGCGCGCAAGCTGGTGTGGGCCGTAGACGGATTCAATAACCGGATCGAGCCGGAGCTGCATCGCAGCACGATCAACGTGTACGCATTCAACTCGGTAACAGAACCGTTGAGCCATGAACTGATCGAGCAGATCAGCCCGATTCGCGGCGCGTATAGCGATATCCGACCGATCATCAATTACTACCGCGTGACGAACGATAACCGGCTGATGTTCGGTTCGTCGACGCAGGTGATCGAACGCGTCCCCACCGATCTCAAGCAATGGAACCGGCGCTTGATGCTGGAGGTATTTCCGTACCTGCACGACGTCCGTATCGATCTCGCGTGGGGTGGTCCTATGGCTACAACGCGCAACCTTTTTCCGCAGATCGGCGCTCTGCCCGGACACGCCAACGCGTTCTTCGTACAGGGCTATTCCGGCTTCGGCGTCACGCCGAGCCAGATCATCTGCAAGATTCTGGCGGAGGGCATCCTGGGCGGCTCGGAGCGTTATCGGCTGATTAGCGCAATAAGCCGCGCGGGAATTGGCGGTAAAGACCGCTATCGCGCCTTGCTCGTCAGCCTGGGCAAGGCGCTTCACCAGATGTCCGGCTACTGGAATGGACGCCGTTGAGTTCCATCCTTGTTCTGATACAGGATTTTCATCATGAGTCTGACCATCATCGATCGCAACATGACGATCGCGCATCTTCATCCGTGGGGCAGTCTGAGCCAGCTCGGTGCCGAAATTCTGGAAGGGGGAGATGTGCAGGCGTATGGCAGCGCGACGCACGGCACGCCCACCGATGCCATCAACGCGGGCTATTTCGGTACGTCGAAGGGCACATACCGCCTTGTGTACCCGTTCAGCGAACAGGCAACGATCCTGCAGGGAGAAGTGCGTATCACCGACGAGTCCACCGGCCAAAGCGCGCTATTCCGTACGGGCGATTCCTGGTTTATGGAAAAAGGAACACTTACGCTGTGGGAAGTGTTGAGCGACAGTTTTACGAAGCACTATCTGGCGTTTTCGTGATCGGGCAGGCCTTTGCGGGCGGCCGGCCTGTTCATGACAGAGGGTAGTGAGCGGGTTCGCGTGGACGCGCAGTTATGGGCGCAGCCATCCTTGATCGATCGGCCAGGCGAGCGTTTTGCGGTACACCACAACGCATGCTCGCGTAAAGGCCGATCCCCATGGGCTCCAGAGTGCCGAACTCAGAGCGTATGTGATCCAGGCCACGCTGGCCGCGCCGACCATGTCGAACGGAAAGTGCACGCCGACAAACACGCGCGACCACGCCACCGCGATATCGACTGCAAGAATAAACAAGCCAGGTAGTCGCAGCCCGCTGTAGAGAAAAGTGAACGACACGGCTGAGAGCAGCGTAACGTGATCGCTCGGAAACGACGAGTCTGGCGCATGCGCCAGAAGCGTGTGTCCCAATCCAGTCACGAACGGTCGAGGGTGATACCAGACCATACCGATCAATTGGTTGATGCCCAGCGCGACAAAGCCAACGAGGCTCGCGCGAACGGCTATTTCACGCCTCTCGCTGCCTGCCGCCAGCCACACGCAGGCGAGCGTGACCGGGACGATCCAGATTGCGTAGTTGGCGAGCAGCAAACCAGCTTCGGTCAGCCAATGCGGGGTAGTTGGCGTGGCGTTGAGCCGAAGAAAAATCGCTCGATTAAATGCTTCGATCGGTTCGGTCATGGACTCTTGCAGCATACGTTAACGGAACATCGTCATTGGGGTGATCGCGAGGTCAATGAACCTCGTCCACACCTGGCGCGTCGTCGCTGGGCAGAAGGCAAGCCTACAGGGCGTACCTTAAGAACGGATTAAGGCAACAACGCCGCATCGTCCGCGAATGAGCGAATTTTCTGCGTTCCATTGGTCTGTGACTTCACCGACTCCAGGAGGCAGGTGCCCACCCGTTGTCATTTAAACCGAGGGCACACGGATCATCGCCTCGGCCGCCGCGCTCGCGCAAAGCTTTTACGCGCAAGCTGTCTCCATCGCCGGATCGCCTCGACCTTCCACGCTGCGTCGGATCATCGCCCTCAACCGGAAAGCGAAGGCAAGCTCGGCATGTGCACGGTAAAGCTGGTTCCGCGTTCCGATGATGCAACGGCTATGGTTCCCTGATGTGCGCTGACGATGCAGCGGCAGATATAGAGGCCGAGCCCAATGCCCGCAGCGCTTCCGCTCCGCTCAGGCGAATTCGCCCTCGTGAGCGGATCGAACAATGTGGGCAGTGCTTTCTCCGGGATGGGATTGCCTTCGTTGGAGACGACAATGGTCACGTGCCCCTCGCGGCCATCGGCTTCGACGACAACTCCGCCAGAGCCATAGCGGGCCGCGTTCGTCAGCAGGTTGACCATCAACTGGCTGATCCTGGCGCCGTCCCATCGGCCCCGCAGATCGCCCGCAAGACGCACGTCGATAGTGGCGTCAGGGTAGGACGCCCGCACTTCGTCCGCGGCGTCGCCACAGATACGCCCAATATCCTGCGACGCAAAACTGACCGGCAGCGTGTCGCCCAGCCGTGCGCGGGTGAAAATCAGCAGATCGTCGATCATCTGCTTCATGCGCGTTGCGCTGCGCTGGATGAACGCAATCGCCCGTACGCTGCCGGAAGACAGACCGTTGTCATGCAGCAGCACTTCGCCTGCATTCAGTATCGCCGCCAGCGGCGAGCGCAGGTCGTGGGCCAGCACGCCGTTAAACAGGTCGCGGCTGCGTTCGGTCTGGGCCGCATAGTGCCGCACCGATTCAGCCAGTACCTGATCAATCGCTTCATTGAAGCGGATCATTTCCTGGAACGCCGCGGCACCTTCGGGCGAGGTCGTGTGCCAGTGACGTAGCACCGTGGCGCGCAGGGCGCGGAATTCCGCCACCACGTCGTTGATGCCAAAGCCATGCGCCAGGCGGTCCTCCGCGTGATGGTGTGCCCCGCGGTTGAACTCCGATTGCGGGGCGCGATCGTCGCCACGGGATTTGGCTTCCTGTTGCACCGCGTTCTGTGCAGTTCGCATGTCCGCTGCAATTGCCGTCAGAATCTCGGCAGCAGAATTTCGTAACTGGCTTTCGGAAAGAAGCGTGTCCTCCTGGCTGATGGCCAGGGCGTATTCCGCCCAGGCGTCGATCAAACCGTCAAGGTCGGCCTCAATGAAGTCTGCAAGTTTCATTTGACTGCCCCTCTACAGGTACGCGCGTTGCGAATGGTCGTGCGTCACGGTTGAGCGTTGCGGGACGACCCAGCCGTGCCGTTCCGGGATACGAGTTTACCTGTATTCGGCTGCGGCATATGCCACCGCTCGTGCCCCCTGCGCGACGGAGCCCGCAGATCGCATGGCCTGCGCCTGCGCCGGCGTCTTGCCGCGGACGATAGCCGTCCGGGCGGCGAAGCGACAGCAGCGCCGTTTGCGGCGTGGGATAAGTGCCAGAACAGGTCTTCGGAACACTGGGCGTCGACACGTTACCGGCAGGCCTTGATCGGTAGCAGGCGCCGCTGCAGCGCTTCAACCGGGCGATTCCGTATTTCTGGTAAATGAGCACAGCGCTCTGGCGGCAAGGGTTTACCCTGATATCAGTTCAGGTAGACCGGACAGGACCGATATATGGACTGTCACCCTGGAGATATGAACATGAAATATTTAGGTTCGCTACGTATTGGCACCCGCCTTAAAGTGGGCTTTGGCATTGCCCTGCTTCTGTTGCTGATGACAGGCGGTCTCGCCATGTTGCAAGCCTCAAGAATCTACGGAGGGACGCGTGAGATCGCCGGAAACTGGCTGCCCAGTGTTCAGACGCTGGGCGATATCCGAGCCTTGGCGAACGGCGTACGCCGGGCTAGCTTGCGATCGATTATGGAGAGCGATGTAACAGCAAAGCAAAGTCAGCGCGCTCAGCATGACGCTGATCTGTCGTCTTTTAACGCCGCGATGGCCGCGTACGAGAAGCTGGTGTCCTCGCCCGAAGAACAGCAAATTACGGACAACCTAAAAAATGCGTGGTCCGCATACACGACGTCTGACGCGAAACTGCTTGAGCTTTCCGAATCGGGCGATGCCGGGTTCGCTGCGGCCAGAACACTTGCAACAGGCGAGTCGGCGAGGCTTTTCACTCAGGCACTGCGGCTGATCGAGCAGGACGTAAAGCTGAATCGGGCTGGCGCAGCCGACGCCAAGGCCGAAGCGGAGGTCAACTACCATACGACGATCGTTTTAACGGGCGTTCTGTGCGCGGCTGCCCTGCTGTTGTCTGTTGTGGTGGCATGGCTGATTACCCGTTCCATCGTCACGCCACTGGGTCGGGCAGTCGGCATTGCTGAGACCGTTGCGCGGGGCGATCTGACGTCCGACATCGAAGTGTCCGGTACCGACGAAACGAGCCAACTGTTGCACGCGCTGAAAAACATGAACGAGCGTCTGCTGGATGTTGTGAGCCGCGTCCGCTCAAGCAGCGAAAGCATCGCTAGCGGTTCCGCCCAGATTGCCGCAGGCAATACCGACCTGAGCCAGCGTACCGAAGAGCAGGCTGCATCGCTGGAGGAAACGGCGGCAAGCATGGAACAGTTGACTGCGACGGTCAAACAGAATACCGAGAACGCCCGTCAGGGCAACGCGCTCGCCGGCAATGCATCGGAGGTAGCAGCCAGAGGCGGGCAGGTGGTGGCACAGGTGGTTGATACCATGCACGACATTTCCGCCAGTTCGGCCAAGGTTTCCGAAATCATTGCGGTCATCGAGGGCATCGCGTTTCAGACGAACATCCTGGCGCTGAATGCCGCGGTTGAGGCCGCGCGGGCTGGCGAGGAAGGCCGCGGCTTCGCCGTTGTGGCGAGCGAGGTACGCGGCCTCGCGCAGCGTAGCGCGTCGGCGGCCAAAGAAATCAAGGAGCTCATCAACCAGTCGGTGGCCAAGGTGGAGGCCGGTACGTCGCTCGTTGACAATGCGGGCGCCACGATGAAGGAAGTGGTCGACTCGGTCAAACGTGTCACCGACCTCATGGGGGAGATCGCATCCGCGTCGGTCGAGCAGCATACCGGTATCGAGCAGGTCAACCAGGCGGTCATACAGATGGACGAAGTCACGCAGCAGAATGCGGCGCTTGTCGAGGAAGCTTCCGCCGCTGCGCAGTCGATGGCATCGCAGTCGAGCACCCTGCGCGAACTCGTTTCGATCTTCCGCCTGCCGGACTCCATCGCAGGTTCTGCAAGCCTGCCTATGCGCGCGACTGTGGCACAGCGGCGGCCGGTGTCGACGGCGAGGAACGCTGTCCGGCACAGAAGCGAGACGCCGCTTGTCGCGAACGAAAGCAAGCCGGCCTGGCAGGCGTTCTAGCGTGCGTTAGCCACTTTTGGCGGAATGAAAAGAGCCAACCGCAGCGCTACCCGACTGATGTGTCCGACAAAGATTGGGGTTTCGCGGCACCTTATCTGATGCTGGTGGACATCAGCGCACCGCAGTGCAAGTGCGAACTGCACGAGATGTTCAATGCGTTGCGCTGGAGAGTGCGTGCAGGGCCGCCAGGGCCAGCTGGCGGTTGATACCTTGGGGCAATTGCTGGCTGTGCTGTGACACCTGCCAACGAACAGGAGCGGGCGCACGTTGGTGAGCGTGCGCGTCAGGTTCAGCAGGCCGCAGCAAATCGCACATTGCATCACGTGCGCACTGCCGCCACGACCGACGACCGTGAGCCGACGGCGTGCGCATTCTGTCCATCATGGGCTGTCTTTCTCGCTGGTCTTTTCGTTCGCAGCGCTGCCGGCGCTGCTCGCCATTCCCATGTTCGACGACGACCTCCGTACCGGCATCGTGCTCGGTACCGTCATGGCGCAGCCTTGGGAAGAGGGTGGCGATGCCGAAGAGACACTTCATGAGTTGTTCCTCGTGGCGCCTTGATGTGCCGGTCGTCGATTGTCGTCAGCACGACATATGCCAATGGCCTCAATGCGCCCTCCTTCCAGTAAGTTCCCGCTCGCGACAGATTGGTTGCTATTTATCAAGGTAGCCTGAGATAGCCCTGCCTCGTTGCATGGCAGCAACCGACAGATTCCGCTCCGATGCCACCATACTCGCCGTCCGCCGATGCGGTTTTGTTAACGCAACGAAACTTTAATAACAGGGAGAAAGCTCCATGAAAAGCAACCTCAAAAAAACCCTAGTCGCCTTCGGTGTGTTGGGTGCATTCAGCGCGGCAGCGCATGCACAGAGCAGCGTGACGCTCTATGGCTCGCTCGACGCGGGTCTTGCCTATGTGAACAACGCGGGCGGGCACAGCCTGTGGGCGCAGTCCAGTGGCCTGATGTCCAATACGTACTTCGGCCTGAAGGGCGCGGAAGACCTGGGTGGTGGCCTGAACGCGATCTTCAAGCTGGAATCCGGATTCAACCTGAATAACGGCCAGTTCAGCCCCGGCTATTTCACGGGTCAGTCTTCGGGCATGTTCACGCGCCAGGCTTACGTCGGCGTGCAAAGCCGTGACTACGGCACCGTCACGCTGGGTCGCCAGTACGACACCTTCACCGACTACCTATCGCCGCTTGGACTCGCAGGTCAGGCCGGTGGCATCAACCTCGCCGCCCACCCGTTCAACAATGACAATATCGGTGCCGAGTATTCGTATCTGAATGCGCTCAAGTATCAGAGCACCAATTACGCCGGCTTCAGCTTCGGCGGCATGTACAGCTTCAGCAACCAGGCCGGTGCCTTTGCCGACGGTCGTCAGTGGAGCGTCGGCGCGGGTTATAACCGCGGGCCTCTGAAGGTTGCCGCCGCTTATAGCCAGATGAGCAACCCGGGCGTCAATGCCAATATCGCATCCAATTCCGTACTCAATTCCGGTCTGTTCACTGTTAATGGTACGAGCAGTGGGCAACTGGCCGGCGTGCAGCGCACGGTCGGTGTCGGCGCCAATTACGCGTATGGTCCGGGAACGGTTGGGCTGCTGTGGACGCACACGCGCCTGCAGGACCTTGGCAGCGTCGGTTCGGGCGTGAACATGCGCTTTGACAACGTCGAGCTTAACGGCACCTATGGATTGACGCCGGCGCTGGCGCTCGTAGGCAACTACACGTATACGTGGAGCCGCCTGTCGTCCGGCGACACGGGGCTCAGCCCGAAATGGCATTCGGTCACACTCGGCGCCGACTATTCGCTGAGCAAGCGCACCGATGTGTATCTGGCGAGCGTGTACCAGCATTCGTCGTCTGAGAACGTGAACGGCGTTTCGTTCGCTGTCCCGACCTCGATCGGCGGCATCATTCCGTCTTCGAGCACACAAAACCAGGTGGCTGTGACCACCGGCATTCGCCACCGCTTCTAAACCGGTGTGAGCAGCGCTACCCCGGGTCGGCGTAGCGCTTGCGACGGGCACGTCAGCCAGGTTCACGGCAGACGTGCCCGTTTTGCATCATCAGCTCCCTGTCGACCTCCAGTTCGACGGTGGGCAGATGCATCGTAGTGCCTGCAATGGCGGCATTTATCCAGGAACTGCTCGTCGCGGGAACTGATCTGCGCGGTTAGCGCAGTAATCCCGGAGGCACGTCAGTTTCCGCCTGGCGCCGAAGTGCGACTGGGCGAGTGGCATTGAGGCGGGCCAGCAAATGCACGGTCTCAGGCCGAGGCTCCCCGACCAGGTAGCGTTTCTTGAGGGCGTCTCAGCCGTCTTGGTCGTACGGCTCTGCGCTGTCCAGTCAGCGGGCCGAACTCGTCACCGTTTGCCACGCGCCGTTCTTCACCTGATACAAGGTGCAGACCGCATGGTTCAGGTCGCCTTTGCGGTCGAACGAGACCATTCCCGTCAGGCCGTTGAAATCGAGCCCCTTCAGCGCCTGAGAGATGTTTGCGGGCTCGACGGATTTCGCTGTCAGCATCGCTGCAATCGCCATTCGTGTGCCGTCGTACGCGAACGGCGAGTAGGGAAGCGGGTCGCTGCCGAAACGCGCCTTGTACCCGTTCGCGAAACCACTGCCGCCCGGCAGGCTTTGCAGCGAAGGCCCGTTTTCCCAGGCCATTGCCCCGTCGGCTGCCGCTCCGGCCAACTTCAGGAAATTGGTGTCCGCAACCCCTCCGCCAGCCAGAAACTGCGCATCCACTCCGAGCTGCTTCATACGCTTGACGATTAACGCACTCTGCGTGTCGAGCCCGCCGAAGAACAGCAGATCCGGGTTGAATGACTTGATGTGGGTGAGCTGCGCGCTGAAATCTACCGCCTTGTCGTTCGTGTATTCGCGGTCGACGATCGTGCCGCCGGCGGCGTTTACCGCGCGGACGAATTCGTCTGCTTCGCCTTCACCAAACGCAGTCCGGTCATCGAGCACCGCAATGCGCTTCGCCTTCGTTACCTTCACGGCATAAGCACCCGCGTTGCCGGCATTCTGCGCGTCGGTGGCGATGATGCGAAACACGTTGGCATAGCCGCGTCCCGTAATCGCCGGATTCGTCGCGGACGGCGTGATCATCGGAATTCCCGCACGTTCGTATAGCGTCGAGGCCGGCAACGTCGTGCCGGAATTGAAATGGCCTATCACGACGGCCACGCCGTCATCGACGAGCTTCTGCGCGACCTGCACGGCAGTACGAGGGTCGCTCTGGTCGTCTTCGTGAACAATTTCCAGGTGCACGTCGTTTTCGCCGATTCTCAGGTGTCGTGCGTTCGCTTCTTCAACCGCCATTGTCACGCCGTTCAAGATGTCTTTTCCGTAGCCGGCGCCTTCGCCGGTCAGCGGGCCGACAACGCCAATCTTGACCGTGACGGGTGACGCGTACGCAAGGTTGCCCGACACGCCGACGATAAAGCCCGTCAAGAGGGACGACAGCAACCGTGACTTTCGTTTGAAACACATGGTCGACTACTCCGTTTGAGTGGTTAAAAATCGGACTACTAATTGTTGTCGCGCGATTGCTGCCGAACGATTCCAGGCCCGGATCGAACTCCGGGCGCGAATTGCGTCACTCAGGCATGGGCTGCATTTCCGCGCTCGACAAAGCGCAGCACCGCTCCGTGCGCAACAGATCCGTCCACCACCACATCGCGCGCGCTTCGCGTGGACTCGATGCCGGCACGGCGCAGTACATCGACGAGCCGGTCCAGCGACTCGACCGTGAACGCAAGCTCGGAGAACTTCGGCCCTGCACGGAACGCGTCTTCGTGCGCGGCATGTTCGATTCGAACGTCGACATTCCCGCAGCGGATCAGGCAGCTCGTATCGGCGAGGCACATCGCGCTCGCTGCGAGCACGCGTTCGTATCGATCGACCGTCGTTGCAAGCTGGGCGGCCTCAACCGAAATCGTTATCCCCGCAAGGCCCGTTACGCCATTTGCATGCAGCGTGCCGCCGGGCGGATAGACGAGTTCCGGCGTCAGATGTTCGCACGCAAACACGCGGCCGCCCGGTGTGTATGCGACGTCGACCTGCGTGATCCGGAAGCTCGCATCCGCAGTGCCGCTATCCGTTGAGACGGGCCGCGAAAAACCCACAGGCGGCTCTGCCGGAACGCCGGCCGCACGCCAGTCGCGATACAGCGCGTCCGCGCTGTCGGTCGCGACCACCATGGCGGCGGCGCCATCGCCGCGCTCAAGAAAGTCCGAGAAGAACGCCGTGACAGGATGTGGCCGGCGAACCGTCAGCAATTCGAGATAGCAGCCGGCGAACATGGCGCAATGGTTCTCGGAGCCCATGGTGTGGTAACCGCGCGGCGTGAGGGAGAACCCCATCCGCACGAAGTCGTCGCGCGCGGCATCGAGATCGCGCACGGCGATGACGAAATGATCGATGCCGGACAGATGTCGTGTCATGGGAGGTGCCTAATCGCGGTGGTCTTTCCAGCGGTAATAGAGCATCGCGCCGATCGCAACTCTCCTGACGAGCGCGTGCGCCGTGATCGTCCGCAGCGTGGAAAACGGCAACTTCGATGCGCGCTCGTCCCCCGTGAGCGCGACATCCACAAGCTCGGGGCCGACCGCGGTCGATAGTGCGACGCCGCGCCCATTGCAGCCATACCACGTGTACAGCCCATCATCGAGCCGCACGAAGCGAGGCATCCGGTCCGGGGTGACCGCGAAGTCGCCATGCCAGAGATATTCGAAACGAAGCGGCACGTCGTTTAGTTGGCCAAACATCCGTCGCACTCGCGCACCAATGCGCAGCGGTAGCCGGCGCTCATAACCCATTGGTACGACGAGCGCGCCTCCGGTTACAAGCCGCCCCTCGTGATCGAAACGTGCGAAGTGAAGATCGGACTGCGTATCGGACATCGCATGATCGAACGGCAGGATCGTGGCGCGCATATCTGCGGGCAGCGGCTGGGTCGCCATCTGATATGAGCGCATGGGCAGCAGCGCGTTCGCGATGCCGGGCCACGGCGCGTGGGCGGAGCGCCCGCTGTAGCTGTGCGTGGCAATGACGACCCGGCTCGCATGCACGGACGCATCGCCGTGTGCCGCCACCCAGTGAGCACCCTGCCGCGTCAGCGACGACACGGGTGTGTGCGTATGGATGCAAGCGCCGGCGTCCTGCGCCGCGCGCGCCAGTCCGCGGACGAATGCGAGCGGGTTCAGGTGCCCGCCCGTCGGGTTCTGCCAGCCGCCGTGCCAAAACGACGAGCCGGTCAATTCTGCGGTACGGTCACGATCCAGCAGTTCTACATCGACACCGCGACGCCGCCACTGGTCGACGCGCGAGCGGGCGAGGCCGAGGCGGCTCGCGCGGTGTGCAGGCTGTATCCATCCCGCCTGCACGGCCGCGCACGCTATCCGGTGCCGACGCACGAGATCGAACACGGTATTCGCAGACTCGCCGATCAGCGAGACGAGTGCTTCGCCCTTGTCCGCGCCGTATTCCGCAACGATCGCATCCGGATCGGCGCGCGTCATGGCCGGAATCACTTGCCCGTTGTTGCGGCCCGACGCGCCCCATCCAATTTCCGTTGCCTCCAGCACGATGACCCTGGCTCCACGCTCTGCCGCATGCAGCGCAGCGCTGAGGCCCGTGAAACCCGCGCCGATGACCAGCAGGTCCGCGAAGTACGTGCCAGCCGGCAGCGGTGTGGTGGGCACGGCGGGAGCAGATGTGGCCGCCCACAGCGATGGAGGCATGCGGCTCGGGTCGAGACTCGCGTCAGACATGGCAAATCCCCCGTGTGGAAGGGTTCCGGTGCTTTTGCATGAATATGTCTTCCGGAAAATGGTTCGTTTCCCTGAACTTTCGTGAGGCCGGTTCGCATCCGTTGCTACAGCACACTCAAAGCTGCGCTTGCGCGTTGCGCAACGCTTCGCGCATGTCGGCGATGAGGTCGTCAACGTTTTCCAGGCCAGCGTGGATCCGCAGCACGTGGCCGCGGTGCGGCCAGGGGCGCACGGACCGGCGCAGGACAGGCTCGGACAACAACGCCAGGCTCTCGAAGCCGCCCCACGAAAGCCCGATGCCGAACAGTCTGAAGCTGTCCATCAGGGCCGCGAGCGCGACACGTGGCATCGGCTTGAGCGCGACGCCGAACAGTCCGCTCGCGCCCGTGAAGTCGCGCGTCCAGAGCTTGTGCCCCGGATCGTCGGGCAGCGCAGGATGCATGACGCGCTCGATCAACGGATGCCCGACCAGACTCTGTGCGAGCTTCACTCCATTGGCCCAATGCTGCCTCAGACGCACATCGAGTGTCCTGATGCCGCGCAAGGCGAGATAAAGATCATCCGGGCCTGCGGTCTGGCCGCAGTCGTGCGCACCCTTCGCCAGAGTGGGCCATGCGGCTTCGGTTGCTGTCGCTACACCGAGTAATGCGTCCGAGTGGCCGACGATGTACTTCGTTGCGGCCTGAATCGAAACGTCCACGCCATGACCCAGCGCGTTGAAATAGAGCGGGGAAGCCCATGTGTTGTCCATGATTACCGTTGCGCCTGCGCTCTTGGCGACCTCGGCGATAGCCGGAATGTCGAGAACCTCGAAGGTCCATGAACTTGGCGACTCGACGAAGACGACGCGTGTATTCGGTCTGAAGTCTGCGCGGATGCCGGCGCCCGCCAGCGGGTCGAAGAAAGTCGTTTGGATACCGAACCGTGTCAGCACGTTCTCCGCGAACTGACGCGTCGGTCCGTATACGGCGTCGCTCATCAGCACGTGGTCGCCGCTCCGGACGAATGCCAGCAAGCTCAGGGCGCACGCGGACAATCCCGATGGGAACACGATGCTGCGATAGCCGCCTTCCAGGTCCGCGACCACATGCTCGAAGGAGCGTGTGGTCGGCGTGCCGAAACGTCCGTAAGACGCTGTGGGATTGCCGGGCTCCTTGCGGCTGTCCCATTCGGCAAGCGATGCGGCGACGACTGTCGATCCCCGATGAACCGGCGTGTTGACCATCCCCGAGAAACAGGCGGGATTCCGCCCGCCATGGACGAGGCGGGTTTGCACAGAAGATTTGCTTGCGTGGACAGCCATGCGTTTCCTTGTTGAGTCTGAAGCCCGCAGGCGGGCAACCGGCGAGCGACTGCCTGCCAGCAGCCGTGCTCGCCCGGCTCCCACATATCGGACAGTGCGGTCGATGGAGGAATCATATCGCTCTGACAGGAGAAGCCAATTTCAATATTTTTTATAGCTTCGCCGCTTTGGAGAATTTTTTTCTAGCTGCTGGGCGCGCCGATCAACATGCGGTCGTCCCAAACGCGGCGCCCACGTTGTTGCTGAACGCGATGCCTGCCTCGACGGGCACGGCGAGTGACGTCGACGTCGTGCTGATCAGCGATGGTGTTCCGCCGTTGCCCACCTCCACCCTATCCGCGAACGTGAGCGAAGCGGACCGAAGCCGATGGTTCGAGGGTCGCCTCCTGCAACGCGACATGAATGGCACTGCAGTTGCGGCAATACCGGAAGATGCGAGCGTGAGTGCCGCTTCTGCGTTTGAATTGCGCCGCATGTAACGGCAGTCAGAACCCGAGGCTTGCGAGCAGATCGTCAACCTCAGATTCGTTCAGTTTTTCCAGCGCCGGGCGCTCACGTTGCTGAGATGGTTCGCCCCCTATCGATGGCGATGGCTGAACCTCACCCGACGCAGCGATGCGCGCAAGCGTTTCAGGCGCCACGTTTTCGAGCAGCACGGCAAGCAGTTCCCTTTCGATCACAAGGATGATGTCCAGGACTCTGCGGATCACTTGTCCCCCCAGATCCTGAAAGTCCTGCGCCATGAGAACTGTGAGCAATTGGGTATTGGTCGAACTGGCCGTGTCCGACACCTTCGAGAGGAATGCCCTCGTGTCGTTCAACAGACGAGGCACCTTGTCGCCTCCGCCAGGCACGGCGTACCACTGCGCCCATCGGGCGCACAGCGCTGCGGCCAGTTTCTCGAGCTCATCCTGAAGCAGTCTGGCCGAGTCGATCGCGTTCAGCGTGCAATCGGCACGCTGCTCGAAAACAGAGGCCACGTATTGAAGACCATCACGGGCTTCGGGTACCACCTCTGCGGCAAGCAGCACGCGCCTGTCGAGACCGAGTTCGCGCAGCGAATCGTGCAGCACGCGAGTCAACTGCCCAACCCGGGAAAGCGTCCGTTCGTTCGCTTGAGCATCGGCAGCGCCTTGCATATGAGTCTCTATTGACGGTTTCATTTCTACATCGCGCTTTCGCCACGACATCAAGAATTTTTCGGATCGTCACCCAGGCATCGCCGCGTCTGGACGTTGCCCATGGCGGTTGGCGGATTTCGACGCTAACACATCGTTATCCCTCGGCGAAAGAAACGGCCATTACCTGCGCCTCGTCCGTGTCTCGCTTTCCGGAACGCATGCCCGTTGGCACGACATCTACAAGATTGCATGACGCAAGAACGCCCTGGAGGTCACGCTCCGGTTTCGGCTCGCTGAACAGATAACCCTGAACTTCGCCGCATCGTTCGATGCCAAGCAGTTCCAATTGGGCAATGGTCTCCACGCCTTCAGCCGTGCTGCCTATGCCGAGACTGCTGCACATGCCCGTGACAGCGCGTACGACGGCGAGTGATTCAGGCCGCTGCTCAATCCCGCTCGTGAACGCCCGGTCGATCTTTAGCATGACACTTGCCTTTCTCTTGTTCGAAGCGCCACCCGCCAGGCACTTCGGCAATTCCTGGACGAACGGCGCTTGCGCTTACATCGACAGCAGGGTGTGGAGCCCAAAAAAAAGCCCGCCGTGGCGAGCCGAACCATATCTATGGAGATATGGAGGAGACAACCCTTCAGAAGATGCAGCGCTGGTGGATCGGAATCTCCCACACAGCCAGATGCACCTGATTATCAGGAGACCATTCGGAAACAACTTGACGCATATCAATTGAGACGAACGTGACGCAGGAGGGGCATCTGATGGCTGGCCAGCCGCGAAGCGGCACTCCAGAGCACGCAGACACAGCACCTTTTGCGTGAACTGGCACGAAATCTCATTGCTCCAGGTGTTGCTGACGTACGTGGCGGATGCTAGCTGTCTCTTTCATACCGGACGAACTCCTCACCGACCTTGAGGGACTTTCGAGACGGAACGTTCCAACCGAAACCTCTCGCGCATTAGCTTGAGAGACGGTCTGGTTGTGTCGCGAACCCATCTTGCGGCCGTCCATAACAGCGCAAGCCAAACGTGGCGGCACGCTGCCGAAACTCGCTTGTTTTAACCCGTTAGACCATTTTCAATAAAAAGGCGACCGCACAGGACGTACTAAAGGAGGGCGCGTCCAATTTGCCGTTTTTCAGCCTCGCCTGATTATTTTCCTTATTGAAATCGTAATGATGCAGATTGCATTTTGAGCGGGGAAAAGGTGTCAATACGATCGCCTCTGACGCAACGGCCAGGGAATTTGCGCAAACACAGGTGGTAAATCATTCCCCTCCAGGCGTTACAAAGAATTTTCCGGATCAGGGATTAAGACGTAGTTGTCTCTAACCGATATCCACGTTTATACGCAGGGCTCGCATGACCGAGATGAGCGTGATGCTCGCGATTTAATCCGTCCCCGAAGTCGCGACTGACGTAAGCCCTGCTGAATCCCTTTTCCAAGGACACTTTCATATGCTTGGCAATATCAGGATAGGCATCCGCCTTGTAGCCGCCTTTCTCGTCGTCGCTTCGGCCAGCGGTATCGTTGGCATGGTAGGCATCAGCAACGCCGGCAAGATCAACGATCTTGCCGATCACATGTACAGCAACGAAGTGCTCGGCGTGTCTTACATCAAGGAAGCCAACATCGACCTGATTTACATCGGACGAGCTCGCGGCAACGCGCTGCTGGCTACCACGACGGAAGAACGCGCGAAGTATCTCGACATAATGAACAAGTCGGTCGACTTGTTGAAAAACAACATGGACAAGGCGCGCCCGCTCATGACCTCGGAAAAGGGCAAACAGCTGCTGGACAGCTTTTCCCGAACCTGGGACGCCTACCTGCGCGACCAGGCGACGCTCGTCACGCTGATCAACGCGAGCAAACTGACCGCGCGCGATCCCGCGCTCACGGCGGCGATGGCAACGGTGCGCGAAAAGGCCACCGTGCTGGACGACACAATGACCGACCTCGCTCAGGTGAAAGAGGCCGCCGCGAAGCAGGCATCCGAAGACACCACCGCGCTGTACGAGCAAAGCCGCTCGCTGATGATCGGCACGATTGCGGCTGCTCTGGCGTTGGGCGTGCTGCTCGGCTTCCTCATCAGTCGCGGCGTCAGCAAGCCGCTGGGGCAGGCGTTGGAGGCCGCCAACCGGCTCGCCGAGGGCGACCTCACGGTTCGCATCGAATCGAAGAACAAAGACGAGGTTGGGCAACTGCTGCGGGCGATGCAAAACATGATCGCGAGGCTGTCCAACGTGGTTGGCGAAGTCAATAGCGGGGCGGAGGCACTGGCAGGCGCGGCCGAGGAGGTCAGCGCGACCGCGCAATCGCTGAGCCAGGCTTCGAGCGAACAGGCAGCTGGCGTCGAGGAGACGAGCGCGTCGATCGAACAAATGACGGCATCGATCACACAGAACACCGATAACGCGAAAGTGACCGACGGTATGGCGCAGCAGGCCGCGAAAGAAGCCGCGCACAGCGGGGAAGCGGTCAAGGCAACGGTCAGCGCCATGAAGCAGATCGCGCAGAAGATCGGCATCATCGACGACATCGCTTATCAAACCAATCTGCTGGCGCTGAACGCCGCCATCGAAGCGGCGCGCGCGGGCGAACACGGCAAGGGCTTCGCCGTGGTGGCGGCCGAGGTGCGCAAGTTGGCCGAGCGCAGCCAGGTGGCCGCGCAGGAAATCGGCACTGTGGCGGGCTCGAGCGTCGAACTGGCCGAGAAGGCTGGCGCACTGCTCGATTCGATGGTGCCCAACATCAAGAAGACCTCGGAACTGGTGCAGGAGATCACTGCTGCCTCGGAAGAGCAGTCGTCCGGCGTTGGGCAGATCAACGTGGCGGTCAGCCAGTTGAGCCAGACCACGCAACAGAACGCCTCCAGCTCCGAAGAACTGGCAGCGACCGCGGAAGAGATGAGCAGCCAGTCGGAGCAGTTGCGGCAGGCAATGACCTTCTTCCGCCTGGCAGCGGGCGCCAGCACGACGCGCGCGAGCGATGCCGGCAGCGCCCGCAGCTCGACGGCGCACACGCGTGCGCGCAGCGCCGCAAAGCCGGCCGGCGGCCTGGCGTTGGCGCCAGGGCTCGCGTTCGTCAGCACGGAGATGCCCGACGAATCACAATTCGCGAAGTTCTGATGGGGGGAGCCGGATCATGAATCAGACTCCCGCTACTGCCGAACCGCGGGCGCAGGTCAACGCGCCCGAGACCGTGGACATCGCCGAGCCAGCCCAGGTGTTGACTTTCATGCTGGCCGGCGAAGCCTACGGGCTTGGCATTTTGTCGATCAAGGAAATCATCAGCTACACGGCGATGACAACCGTGCCGATGATGCC
This sequence comes from Paraburkholderia sp. A1RI_3L, assembly GCF_048957895.1. Classification (NCBI taxonomy): domain Bacteria; kingdom Pseudomonadati; phylum Pseudomonadota; class Betaproteobacteria; order Burkholderiales; family Burkholderiaceae; genus Paraburkholderia; species Paraburkholderia sp. A1RI_3L. The sequence continues at coordinate 99,854 of NZ_JARCHA010000010.1, read as the reverse complement.
GGCGTTCGCGCGCGGCGTCATCAATCTGCGCGGCGCGGTGGTGCCGGTCATGGATCTGCTGGCGCGCTTCGGCAAGCCCTCGTCCGAGGTGACGAAACGCACGTGCATCGTCATTGTCGAAGTGCAGGTTCAAGGCGAACGGCAGGATATCGGCATCGTGGTCGATGCTGTCAACGAGGTGCTCGATATCCCGGCCTCGGACATCGAACCGCCGCCCGCGTTCGGCTCGTCTGTCCGAACCGAGTTCATTCAAGGCATGGGCAAGGTGCGCGGCCGGTTCGTCGTCCTGCTCGCCTTGCAGCACATGATGTCGGCAAACGACATTGCAGCGCTCCAGACCGCGGCCGAAACCGCACATTGAAATGGCAAGCGCCATCGAGCCGCAACGGCGAATGCCGTTGCGGCTCGATGCGTTTACACGTTGAAGTGGTGTGCCGCGTCGCGCCGCGCTCAAGCGCGGTGAGCTTGCACCAGCACGATTTCCTGACTGATCGCGGATAACGGGATGACCTTGTCGACGCCACCGCGTTTGATCGCTTCCCGAGGCATGCCGAACACGACGCAGCTTTCTTCGTCCTGCGCGAGCGTACGCGCGCCGGCGACATGCATCTCGGCAAGCCCGGCCGCGCCATCATCGCCCATGCCGGTCATGATGATTCCGAGCGCATTGCGGCCCGCGCTGCGGGCGACCGAGCGAAAGAGCACGTCCACCGAGGGGCGATGGCGATTGACGAGTGGCCCGTCGATGACGTCGACGAAATGCTGTGCGCCGCTGCGCCGCACGGTCAAATGCTTGCCGCCGGGCGCGATCAGCGCGCGTCCTTGCGTCACGCGATCGTTCGGCTCGGCTTCCTTGACCTCGATCTCGCAAATCCGGTTGAGACGCTCGGCAAAAGCAGCCGTAAACTTTTCCGGCATGTGCTGCACGACTACGATGCCGGGGGAGACGCGCGGTAGCGCCGTCAGTACGACTTCGAGCGCCTGAGTGCCGCCCGTTGACGTGCCGATTGCCACAATGCGTTCGGTCATTTGCGACAGCGCGCCCGGCATGCCCGGTGGCAGCACCACATCCGCCGTATGTTTCGGGACCGGCACGGCCGGGGGATGCCGGCGGGCGAGCCGCGCCGCATTCACGCGCGCTGCGGCGCGAATCGTCGTGGTCAGCTCGTCGGCGGCTTCCAGCAGAAACTGCTTCAGACCCAGCCGCGGCTTGGCGACCACCGACACGGCGCCTGCCGCCATGGCGTCGATGGTCGTGCGGGCGCCCTTTTCGGTGAGCGTCGAACAGATGACGACGGGCGTCGGCCGTTCCGCCATGATCTTCTTCAGGAACGTAATGCCGTCCATACGCGGCATCTCGACGTCGAGCAGGATCACGTCCGGCCAGCCGTGCGCGAGACGGCTCATCGCAGCGATCGGATCCGGAACCGCATCCATCACCTCGATGCCGGCCGCTGTCAGCATGCCGGAAACCACCTGTCTGACGACAGCGGAGTCGTCCACGATCAATACGCGGATTCGAGTCATCGTTGCCTCCCCTCAATGCCCGGCGCGGCCGGGTTTGCGAAAGATCGAAGGGGAAACCGGGATCAGGTCGACCCCGAGATCGTGCAGGCTTTCCGAGTGCCCGATACAAAGATATCCGTCGGGACGCAATAGCGATGAGACGCGCTGAACCACCTCGCGTTTCGTCGCCGCGTCGAAGTAGATCATGACGTTGCGCAGGAACACCACATCGAAGCGCCCCAGATCGGGCAATGGCGCGACAAGATTGGCCTGTGCGAAACGCACCTGTTGGCGCAGCCCGCGTTCGACGAGCAGCGTTCCTTCTTGTGCACCCGTTCCGCGCAGGCAAAACCGTTTCCGGTAATCGACCGGCATCTGGCGCGCGCGAATATCGGGGTAATGCCCGCGCTGCGCGGCCTGCAGCATGCGTGTGCTGATATCTGTGCCGACCACTTCGAAAGGCCGTCCCGCAAGCCGGTCGGCCAGCACCATGGCGATGCTGTATGCCTCCTCTCCACTGGAGCAGGCCGCACTCCAGGTGCGGAACACCGGTGCCCGGACTTCGGATGCAACCGTGCCCAGAAAGTCGAAGTGCTTAGGTTCGCGAAAGAAATAGGTTTCGTTCGTGGTCAGCAAATCGATTGCGATCTGCCGCTCTGCGCGATGCGCGTCGCTGGAAACCAGCGCGAAGTACGCGCCGTAGCTGTCGAGCTGGCAGGCCCGCAGGCGCTTGGCCAGCCGGCCGCTGACGAGTGCCTTCTTTGCCGGCGCAAGACTGATTCCCGCTGCATCGAAGATGAATGACTGGAACTGCCTGAACTCGGAATCGGTGATGGTTTCCATCTGCCCTCGCTATTGCGCGTCGTCCGGCATGCGGCAGAGCGCATGCCGGTGGCGCCGATCAGTAGGAAACGAACTGCGCTTCGTCGAGATGGAACGCCGGCTCGTCGTCGCTCTCGTGCGCTGCATGCAGTGGCATCTGGCGGAGCGACGCGCGAGGTTTGGCGATCGTGGCGACGGGCGCTGCCGGCGTGCGGCGTGCCGCAGCGGGGCGGACCGTTTTGCCGGAACGAATCTTGAAAAAGCTCATCGTCTGCTGCAGTTGCGTGGTCTGGGTATTCATCGTTTCCGCCGTCGCAGCCAGTTCTTCGGAGCTCGAAGCATTTTGCTGAGTGGTTTGACTCAGTTGCGCAACAGCGCTGTTGATCTGGTTGACACCCGCGGATTGCTCTTCGGACGATGCCGTGATTTCCTGCACGAGGTCGGACGTCTTGCGGATGTTCGGCACCATCTGGTCGAGCAGATGTCCCGCCTTTTCCGCGAGTTCGACACTCGAAGCCGCCACGTTGCCGATTTCCTGCGCGGCCACCTGGCTGCGCTCGGCCAACTTGCGCACTTCGGCCGCCACCACGGCGAAGCCCTTGCCGTGTTCGCCCGCGCGCGCCGCTTCGATGGCGGCATTCAACGCCAGCAGATTGGTCTGGTAGGCGATGTCGTCGATGATGCCGATCTTCTGCGCGATCTGCTTCATGGCGCCGACCGTCGCCCTGACTGCGTCCCCGCCTTCGTTCGCTTCGTTGGCTGCCTTGCTCGCCATACCGTCGGTCACGCGCGAGTTCTCGGTGTTCTGGGAGATCGATGCGGTCATCTGCTCGAGCGAGGCACTCGTTTCCTCGACGCTGGCGGCCTGCACGCTGGCGGCCTGCGAGAGCGACTGCGCTGCCGCGCTGACTTCTTCCGACGCGTTCGCCAGCGACATCGCTCCGCCGTTCACCTCGTCCACCACTTCGGCCAGCTTGGTCGCCGTGCTGTTCACGCTCTCGCAAAGCGCCTTCAACTGCCCTTCGAACGCGGTGCTGGCCGTTTGCGTCAGGTCGCCGCCTTCGATGGCCTTGAGCACGCGGCCTGCCTCGTTAAGCGGCTCGATCACGGCGTCGAGGGTCTGGTTGATGCCTTCCACGATGCGACGGAAATCGCCCTGGTGCGCGCTCGCATCGGCGCGCGTTTCGAGCCGGCCGGCGCGAGCCGACGCGACGAGCGCGGCCGTGTCGGTGATGAGCGCCTTCAGATTGCGGCGCACCTGCTCGATCGTTTCGTTGATGAATGCCTTCTTGCCGGGGAACGGTTCGAGCGGCGCTTCGAAGTTGCCGCGTCCGAATTCGGCCACGCAGGCCATCGCCTTCTTCTTCACCGCGATGTGCCCGCCGACCATCTTGTTGATGCCGTCGGCCATGGAGCGGAACGCACCGTCGAAATTCTCGGAGGCGATCATCACGTCGATATCGCCCTTGTCGTGCTCGGCCGACATCCTGTTCATCTCCGCGATGATGCCGTTCAGATTGCGGCGCACCTGCTCGATCGTTTCGTTGATGAATGCCTTCTTGCCGGGGAACTGTTCGAGCGGCGCTTCGAAGTTGCCGCGCCCGAATTCGGCCACGCAGGCCATTGCCTTCTTCTTCACCGCGATGTGGCCGCCGACCATCTTGTTGATGCCGTCGGCCATGGCACGAAAGTCTCCCTTTACATGGGAGAGGTCGATCGTCACGTCGATGTCACCCTCGTTGTGACTCTGCGACATCCGCGTGAGCTCGTCGTTCAATGTGCGCAGCGTGGTTCGCGTTTCGTCGAGCGCGGCGATGAGCGCATCGCTCGCCAGGTGCTCGTGGGGCGTCGCGACGTTGACCTTGCCGGACGCGATCTCGAGCGCCATCTGACGCGCGAGCGCGATGCGGCGTGCCGCGGCGCGGTCGAATGCCGTGCAGGCGACGACGGCGGCCAATCCGATAACGATGGACAACCCGATCGTGACGACCGGCGGCAGAGCATGCAATGCGCCGAGGATAGCGATGATGGCGAGTGCAATTGCGCTCGTTGACGCGCACAGCCAGAGGCGGCGCGAGGCGAAGGAATGGCTGGAGTTCATGATGTTTCCTGGAAGACGGGCGAAAGCGAAGAGCGGATTCAATACAACGGTTCTATGCGAGCGCGGGGGCTGCAAGCTGCTGCTCTCCTGCGAGCGCGGCCAGTTCGTCGATCGCGAGAACGTCCTCGACGGAAAGCAGAATCACAAAGCGATCGCGCACCTTCGCCATGCCTGCGATGAAATCGGTGCGCATTTGCGCGCCGAACGCCGGCGCGGGTTCAATGTCGCTCGCTGTGATGTCGAGCACTTCGCTCACCCCATCGACAACCACGCCGATCACGGGAATTTCACTGCTCGTGCCCAGCTCGACGATGACGATGCAGGTGCGTTTGGTAACAGGCGTGGGCTGTCGCCCGAAGCGCGCCTGCAGATCGACGACCGGCACGACGGCGCCGCGCAGATTGATGACGCCCCGCACACAGCGCGGCATCATGGGCACCGGCGTCACCTCGTGGAATTCGATGATTTCCTTGATGGTCAGAATGCCAATGCCGAACATCTCCCCGCCAAGCAGAAACGTGAGGTATTGCGCCGAGCGCTGCGCCGCATCGGGCGAGAGGATCTGGGGCTGTGTCAAGCGAGTCATGGGGCGGATCCTCAGGGCCTAACAGGTTGCGAGAGCCGGGCTCCCGGAGTTCGACCCCATGGGTCCGGCCATTGCCATCAAATCGGCGATGTCGAGAATCAGGGCGACGTCGCCGCTACCAAGGATGGTCGAGCCGCTCACGCCGCGCACTTTGCCGAACACCTTCGACAGCGGTTTGATGACGGTTTGCCCTTCACCCAGGAGCCGATCGACAAGCAGACCGAAACGTTGCCCGGCATGCTTGACGACGACGATGTTCGGGCGCGAACTGACCGGACCCTCCAGTTCGAAACGCTCACGCAGTCGAATGAAAGGCAGCACTTGCCCACGCAGATCCGTGTAGTCATGCACGCCGCTCGACGAGAATTCGACGCACTCCTCGACGGCGTCCAGCGGCAGGATGAAGATCGAATCGCCGACGCAAACCTGAAAGCCGTCGATGATCGCGAGTGTGAGCGGCAGCCTTACCGAAATCGTGGTGCCGAGCCCCGGCCGGCTATCGATGCCGATGCTGCCGCGCAGCGCGGTGATGTTGCGCTTCACCACGTCCATGCCGACACCGCGCCCCGACAGGTTCGTGACGCGTTCGGCCGTCGAAAAGCCCGGCTCGAAAATGAGCGCATAGACTTCGTCGTCGGAGAGCGCGGCATCCGGTGGGACGAGCCCGCGCTCCACCGCCTTGGCGAAGATGCGATTCCGGTCGAGCCCGCCGCCATCGTCGCTTACTTCGATCACGATAGAGCCGGAATCATGGAAGGCATTCAGCGTCACCGTCCCTTGTTCCGGCTTGCCGCGCGCGCGGCGAATGTCCGCCGGTTCTATGCCGTGGTCCATCGAATTGCGAACGAGGTGCGTCAGCGGATCGCCAATCTTCTCGACCACCGTCTTGTCGAGTTCCGTGTCCTCTCCCTCGACGATCAGATCGATGCGCTTGCCGAGTTCCTGCGCGACGTCATGCACCACGCGGCGAAAGCGGTTGAACGTCGCGCCGATTTTGACCATGCGCAGTTGCAGCGCGCTGTCCCTCACTTTCTGGATCAGGCCATTGAGCGTTGCCGCGGATTCGCGCAGCTCGGTGTTCTGCGTCTTGCGTGCGGCAAGCTCTGTGCTTGCCGATGCCGTAATCAGTTCGCCGACGAGATCGATCAGGTGGTCGAGCTTGTCCGCGTCAATGCGAATCGAGTGTGAGTCGGCGGATTTGTTCTCGCGCGCGGCGCTGCCGCTGCGCGCAGGCGCTGCGGCGGCAGCCGTTGCGCTCTGGCCCGGCAAGGCGTCCTCCACCCTCGAGACGGCGTCGGCTGGCGATTCGGCCACCGGTTGCATCGGTGCGGCCGGTGGCATTGCGATTTGCTCGCTATCGGTCTGGATTTTCAGCTCGCAGTCCTCACGGACGAACTCGAATGCCCCTTCGATAGCTTGCCGACCCGCGTCGCTGAGCAGCTCGATTTCGAACCCGAGAAAACAGGCTTCGGGATCGAGCACGTCGAGCGACGGAACGCGGTCGCCATTCGCGCACACCTGGGTGACCTCGCCGAGCCGGGCGAGGTAGTGGATGATCGAGAGCGGGTCCATCCCGTTGCGCAACACAGGCTCGCCGCATTGCAGCGAGACAAGCCAACGCTGCATGCCTGACGCCGCGGCCGCTTCAGCACGGTCGTCCGTTGCGATATCGGACTTCGGTTGCGCCGTATGCTGCGGCACCGAGAGATAGCGGCCCAGCGCATCGACGAGCGGCTGCGCCTGTGCGAGCAGCGCCTCGTCTGCGCAATTGCCTGTTTCCGCCGTGAGCTCCACGAGCAGGCCGATGTGATCGCCGCACGAGAGCAGCAACGAGATCAGCGGTTCATCGATGCCGATCTCGTTGTCCCGTACGCGGTCGAGCACGCTTTCGACCACATGCGTGAACGCTACGATGCCGTCGATGCCGAAGAGTCCAGACGATCCTTTAATCGTATGCGCCGCGCGGAAAACGGCGTTGATTTCGTCGCCCGGGTCGGCGCTCTCGCGCATGCTGAGCAGGCCGCTTTCCATCATCCCGAGCAGCTCGCGGCTCTCGGCGATGAAGGTCTGCAGTGCGTCGTCGATATTCATAAAGCTTGCTCCTGAAGCGCCGAAAGCGTTTGGGCCGGCGATTGCGCCTGCGTCAGTGTCTGGGGCAGGCCGAGCAGCGCGAGTGTCGTTAGCACGACATCACTTGCAGCGACGAATTCACAGACCTGTTGGCGCTCCGCAGCACGGCGCTGCGCGGCGATGAGCAGTTGCACGCCGGCGCAGTCGATTTCGGGAACGGCCGACAAGTCGAAGCGCACGCAGCCGCTGCGCTCCAGCGCATCGAGCATGAACTCCTTGAGTTCCGCGGCGTGATAGATCGTCATCGGCACGTCGATCGGCGCGGTATAGGTGGCATCCATCGCAATGACTCCGGCTTCTTCGCGATTCAAGGCAACACCAGCTTTTCGACGGCGGCGAGCAATTGAGGCGGCTGAAACGGTTTGACGACCCATGCCTTGGCGCCGGCCAACTGTCCTTCCCGTTTTTTCGTGTCCTGGCTTTCCGTGGTCAGCATGACGATCGGCGTGAACTTGTAGGCGGGCATCTGCTTGACCGCCTTGATGAAGGCGATGCCGTCCATGTTGGGCATGTTCAGGTCGCTGATCATCAGATGAACCTTTTGTCCATGCAGCTTCGTCAGTGCATCTTTGCCGTCGCATCCTTCAATGACTTCGTAGCCCGCGCCTCGCAGCGCGATCCCGACGACTTGCCGCACCGACGCGGAATCGTCGACGATCATGATGGTCTTAGCCATGGTGGTCCTCAAAAGAAAGTAATGTCGGAGTTCGACGCTGATGCTGGCGTTGGGGTCTGGGCGTGCGTTTTGGCATGCACGTCGCCTCGATGCAGCGCACGCTCTTCGGCCATTGCATAGGTGCGCTCCAGCTCACCGAGCAATTCCGCGGCGTCGAGTGTCGGCATCTCAGCACCGGCTTTGTATTGCGCACAGTGTTGGTCGACGACAGACGGAAGGCGCTCGATGTTGGCCTTCACGTGCTGCATGATCTGACTCACGCGGTCCTGAAACTGCAACTGGACCAGCGCTTCGTATACTTCGGCCTTGATGCTGCGGCTCTCGCCGCGCAGTAGTTCGGTATCCGATTCAAGCGAGGAGGTGAACTCACGAAATCGAACCAGGACCTGCTCGATCGCGTGTTGAGAATCGGACATGGCGACGGTATCGTGCTCCGCTGTCTGCTCGGCGGCGTTGCATGCCGAGACGATCGCATGCCGAATCGTCTCGATCTTGGCGGCGATGCTCACGCCCGTTTCACTCGATCTGCGCGACAGCGCGCGAACCTCCTGCGCAACGGTCGCGAATCCGCGCCCCACGTCGCCCGCATGCGCTGCCTCGATAGCCGCATTGATCGCAAGCAGATTCGTTTGCTGCGTGACGAGCTTGATCGCTTCCACCATGTCGCGCAGTTCGTCGACGAAACCGTGCAGCCCCTGCACCTGGGTGAGCATGGCGGTCTTGCTGTCCACCGCCGCGCGCAGCCGTTGCACGACGGCCTGCAACTCGAGCTCGCTCGATGCGTAGACGTCGTTGCCCCCCGATGTCCCGTCGCGGTTTGTCGAGACACCGAGCACGGTGTCGAGCCGCGACGCGATACCACCGAACCGTCCGCTCAGCGCAGTGATCGCTTCCTCCATCTGCGCGCGCGACGATTCGATGTGCCGGGCCCAGACGGGCGCAAGTTCGTCGCTGAACGCGCGCTGGCTATCGAAGTACCGTAATAGCTGCTGCAAGACGCGCACGCTGGCGTTTCGCTGCCGCACGCCGGCCACGATGCCGGCGATTGCAAGCCCCGCGCCGACGGCGGCACCGCCGACGCTGAACGACGAAAAGGCGAGGCAAGCCAGTGCGCCGGCACATCCGAGAAGGGGGGCTGCCAGCCAGGCCAATCTATCTTGCGTATGCGTCATCGGCTTATGGATAATCTTTGAACGGCACGAGAACGAGTGCGGTTCGATATTCGGGAATACTCAAATAGCGATATGAGCGCGTTTACGTTCGCTGATGTTTTTTCTTGATGGGGGGAATCGAGAATGCAGAGGACGGCGCTCAAAATGGACGCGTTCAACGCTTGAGCACAGCGTGGTTTTGTTTCTATCTCAGTCGTCTGAAGAAAGGTTCTGCTCCGCAGGGAGGCTGAACTGCCGGCTCCATGCTTATTTCGTCGACGGATACTCTTTTTGTTATCCGGGCGAATTAGGGATGGCCGCGTCTGGGCAGTAATATCTACCCATCGGTTGCGCCCCTATTAAAGGTGCAAAACCTTAAACGCGTGTTTCAAAAAACGATCTAATTTGAATAATGATTTCTGCGGGAGAGGGTTGATCTATATCAAGTGGGTATTCCGTGGGCTGACACTTGCCGTGGACGTCGCACCCTCGTTTTGAAGTCGAGCAGGGGGGCAAGGGCTCCATAGAAACCCTGCCAACAAGCCGCAACCGTCTGTGAAAAAGTGGGACATACTTGCGGGTATTGTCCACTCCTTACCGGAGGCGAGCGTGCCAGGTTTACTTCCCGATGTCGACCGCGAGGGCCTCCTCGAATATTCAGTCGTATACACCGATCGCTCTATCAACCATATGTCGCAACGCTTCCAGGGAGTCATGCGCGACATATCCGGTGCGTTGAAACGGGTCTACAACGCGAAGTCCGTCGTGGTGGTCCCGGGCAGCGGGACCTTCGGCATGGAAGCCGTGGCCCGGCAGTTTGCGACCAACAGGAAGTGTCTGGTCATCCGCAATGGCTGGTTCAGTTTCCGCTGGTCGCAGATCTTCGAGATGGGGGGCATTCCCGCCGAATCGATCGTGATGAAGGCGCGTCCCGTCGAACCGGGAAGGCAGGCCGCCTATGCACCCGCCCCCATCGACGAAGTGGTCGCCGCGATCAGGGAAAGCAAGCCCGATCTGGTCTTTGCTCCGCATGTCGAAACCGCGTCTGGCATGCTGCTGCCCGATGTCTATCTGCGTGCCGTGGCCGACGCCGTGCACGCCGTGGGCGGCATGTTTGTGCTGGACTGCATCGCGTCCGGCGCGGTCTGGGTCGACATGCAAGCCACGGGCGTGGATGTCCTGATTAGTGCACCGCAAAAAGGCTGGAGCGCGTCGCCTTGCTGCGCGCTGGTCATGCTCGGTCCGGTGGCCCGCGAAAGAATCGAGGCGACCACCAGTACGAGCTTCGCCTGCGATCTGCGCAAATGGCTGCAGATCATGGAGGCCTATGAGAACGGCGGGCACGCTTATCACGCCACGATGCCTACGGACAGCCTCGCGAAACTGCGCGACGTAATCAAGGAAACCGAGGCGTATGGCTTTGCCAAAGTGAGAGCGGAGCAGCTCGAACTCGGCGCGCGCATTCGTTCGCTGCTGGTTGGTAAAGGTTTCAAAAGCGTGGCGGCCGAAGGCTTCCAGGCACCGGGTGTCGTGGTCAGCTACACCGACGACGACGGCATACGATCCGGCAAGAAATTCGCGGAGGCCGGCTTGCAGGTGGCAGCCGGCGTTCCTCTGCAATGCGACGAACCCGAAGACTTCAAGACCTTCCGCATCGGATTGTTCGGCCTCGACAAACTGCATGACGTCGAAGGCGCGGTCGCCAGGTTCGCCGACGCCTTGAACCGCATTCTTTGACGCTGTTGAATGTCTGGACCAAGGCCGTAGCCCGCCCGGGCCGTCGGCCTTGGTGCGGTGGACAGGGGCCCTGTGCCGCTTGGCGCCGTAGCTACTGATATCGCCCCTGGTCCAGGTCCGATATGAGCGACGGCCCGGTTGGCTGCCAACCGAGGCGAGCCTGAGTCAACGCGCTGGAGGCCGGCATGTCCATTCCGACGAACATGGCCATCCAGCCGAAATGGGCTTGCGCCTGCTCCGGCGCGATCGACACGACAGGCAGCTTGAGGCCGCGCCCGAGCGATTCGGCGATGTCGCGGCTGCTGACACCCTCTTCTCCCACCGCGTGATACCGCGCGCCTCGTTCCGCCTTTTCGATCGCGAGCCGATAAAGCCGTACGACGTCGGATAGATGCCCTGCCGGCCAGCGGTTGCGGCCCTCGCCGACATAGGCCACGGCACCTTTCTCACGCGCGATCGCCACCAGGACCGAAATCAGTCCTTGCTTGCGCGTGTCATGCACTTGCGGCAACCGCATCACCGACACGTTCACGCCCGCGTCGAGCAGGGTGTTTCCTGCGATCTCCGAGCCGATGCGCGGATTGGGATGGGTCGTGTTGAAGACGTCCTCGCGCGCGAGTTCGCCGTGCTCACCGATGCCCACGCCCGTACCCGACGTGATGAGAAGCGGCCGATCCGAGCCGGTCAGCACCGAGCCGAGCGCAGCGATCGCACGCTTGTCCTTTTCGCAGTTTTCAACGAAGCGTGAAAAGTCGTGGTCGAACGCGAGGTGGATCACGGCATCGGCCTTCGCGGCGCCGCGTTTCAGGCTTTCGACATCTTCAAGCGTGCCATGGTGGGGCTCGGCGCCAGCCTCTCTGAGCGCCTGTGCACCGGCTTCCGAACGGGTCATTCCGGTGACCTGGTGCCCGGCCTGAATCAGTTCGGGAACGAGGGCCGAACCGATGAAACCGGTCGCGCCCGTCAAAAAGATTCGCATCGTCAACTCCTCTGGTCTTGACCTCCTGAACTATCTGTCGATTTTTTATTCCGTTAAAGTAGTGACGTTATCCCGGTAAAACGACTAACAGGAATCTCATGCCGGTCACCCAGCCCACATCGCTCGGCGACTTCCTGAAGAGCCGCCGCACGCGGCTCGATCCCGCGAGCTTCGGATATTCGGGGCGTCGGCGCACGCCAGGTCTACGCCGCGAGGAAGTGGCGCAGCGGGCGAACATCAGTTCCACCTGGTACACGTGGCTTGAGCAGGGGCGGGGCGGAGCGCCCTCTGCAAACGTACTCGAACGCATTGCCGGCGCGCTGATGCTCACGAACGCCGAGCGCGAACATCTGTTCATGCTCGGGTTGGGCAGACCACCGGAAGTGCGATACCCGGCCGTCCGCGACGTCAATCCTCGGCTGCAACGCTTTCTCGATTCACTGCAATCCAGTCCCGCTATCGTCAAGAATCCTGTTTGGGACGTTGTCGCGTGGAACCGCGCCGCCGCCGTCGTGCTGACCGACTACGGCGCACTGCCGCCCGACGGACGCAATATCTTGCGTTTCCTGTTCGGCAATCCGCGCGTGCGGGCGGTGCAGCATGACTGGGAGAGCGTCGCGCGTTTTGTCGTGGGTGCGTTCAGAGCCGACGTGGCGCGTGCGGGCCTCGTTTCGGAGGCCGGCAAGCTCGTCGATGAGTTGTGTGGAACAAGCCCCGAATTCGAAGCGTTGTGGCGTGAGAACGATCTGCACAACCATGCCGATGGTGGCGTGAAACGTCTGTCGCACCCGAAGCTGGGGCCGATCGAGCTCGAGTACTCGGCATTCTCGGTCGATGGTCGGCCGGATCTTGGCATGATCGTGTACACGCCGCTCGACAACGACACGGCTGAACGTATCAAAGTGCTCGCGAACAGTGTGACGCTGGGCGAGCACGCATCCACCTCCGGGTCTGCCAGTCCCTCATCGGATTAGACCGACGCCGGGGTTTCCCGGCGTTTCGCATGGGGACAGGCAATGAACACCCATAACGTTTTCAGGAACTCCATATGAGAGCCGAAAGACTGCAGGCCTTCACCGACGGCGTCGTGGCGGTCATCATCACGATCATGGTGCTTGAAATGCACGCTCCGCACGACGCGACGTTTCAGGCGCTGCTGGCGCTGTGGCCGACATTCACGTCTTATGTTCTCAGCTTTATTTATGTCGGGATTTACTGGAACAATCACCATCACTTCGCCCACCTGATCCAGGACGTCACGGGCGGCATCCTTTGGGCCAATCTCGGCTTGCTGTTCTTTCTCTCGCTGATTCCGTTTACGACCGCATGGGCCGGGGAACACGGCTTCGCGCCGCTGCCCACGGCGCTGTATGGGGTATCGCTGCTCACCAGTGCGCTCGCCTGGTACGTGCTCCAGATCACGATCATGCATGCCCAGGGTAAAGCGTCAGTGATGAGGCAGGTTCTGGGTGCCGACTGGAAGGGCAAGGTTTCGCCCGTGCTTTACCTCGCCGGCATCGCACTGGCCTTTGTTGCACCCGCCGCGTCCTACTTTCTGTATGCGCTCGTTGCCGCGATGTGGATCGTTCCCGATCGCCGGATCGAAAGATTTCTCAGGGAGATCGCGCGCAGCTAATCTCACTCACTGTCCATGGTCGAGAACGTTGAGTGGCTCCAACGGGGGCCGGAGGCAGAAAGCGGTTCGCTCTTGATATATACAGCTGTGCTGTATAGTATGCCGATACCGCTACTTTTCGACAGGCACCCAGCATGGACTCGAATCACCCCAAACAGGTAGGAATGCGCTTCAACCGCGAAGTCATCCAGGACGGGAATCGTGAATCGTTCGACGCTTTAATGGCGCCCGATTTCGTCAATTGGTCTGCGCCTGATGCTGCGCTGCGGGGCGCCGAGACCATGTGGAAGACGTTCGACACGCTGTTGCGTCCCGCGCTTGCAGACATGCAGGTTCACGTTCATGACCAGCTATGCGAGGGCGACAAGGTCGCCACGCGAAAGACCATCACGGGTCGTCATGCGGGGCCGCTGTTCGGTATCGAGCCAACGGGGCGCACCGTCTCGATCGACGTCATCGATATTGTTCGCGTGCGCGATGGCCAATACGTGGAGCATTGGGGCGTCAACACGCTGGCCGCCGTCATTGCGCAATTGCAGAAGGCGTGAAGTTTTCGATATGGGTAAATCCTCTCCGAAGACTTCGCCGGCATCTGCACGCGGTGCTGCGCTTCTCGCCGAATCGGTTCGCGACGTTGTAGGCCGCCTCGTGCGAGCGGTGCGCGAGCACAGCGGAACGCAGTCGAATGCCCAGAACGAAACGCTTGGCTTTCTCGAACGCACGGGGCCGGTCAGCATCGCGATGCTGGCGGCCGGTAGGGGCGTGACGCATCAGACCATGCGCCTGATCGTGATGAAGCTGGTCGATCAAGGACTTCTGAGCCTGGTGCAGGATGCCGAGGATGGTCGCGCTTATCTCGTGCATATGACCCCGGCTGGCCGGGCACAACTTAAAAAAGACAGGGCTGCGCGAACGGAGTGGCTGACGATGCAGCTTCTGTCGAGAACGAATGAGGAAGAGCGCGAGCTTTTGAAACATGCAGTTCAGGTGTTGGACAAGCTCACGCGTGAGTCGGCTTCGAACGAACGGATCGCCTAAACTACAGAACCAGCGGCCGCGGCCATTCCTGCGCCGCTACCCGCCATGGCGCATATCTTCTTCGCCGCTTCGATCCAGCGGCATATCGCAACGCCCGAGCGCGAGATCGATGCAAGCACGCTGGGCGAAGCGCTCGAGGCCGTCTTTACGGCGCAGCCTCCGCTGCGCGGCTACATACTTGACGACCAGGGCTCACTGCGGCGGCATCTCGCCGTGTTCATCGACGGCCGGCCGGTGCGCGACCGACAACATCTGTCCGATGTGCTCGGCGAGGAAAGCCGGGTCTACGTCGTACAGGCACTCTCGGGCGGATAGAGCGAGCGATCCGTACCCGAGCACCCAAAGCAGGCGCTGAAGCAGCGACTCCGCCTCGCAGGAGACACCCGACATGAGTGATCGATTGCTTGTCGCAACCCGCAAAGGTCTGTTCGTTCTGAAAGCTGAGGGCAAGGGCAACTGGAGTCTCGGCGAGCCGCATTTTGTTGGCGAACCGGTGAGTATGGTGCTGCCCGATCCGCGCGACGGATCGCTCTATGCCGCGCTCAATCTTGGCCACTTCGGCGTGAAGCTGCATCGTCGGCGCGCGGGCATGGCCGGGTGGGAAGCGTGTGCGGTCCCTGTCTACCCGCCGCAACCTGCCGACGAGGCACGCACCGGCGACGGCGCGAGTGGGACGGCAGACGCCGGCGCGGACCATGCGAGCGCCGCGACGCCCAGCCCGCCGGCCCCTGCCTGGACGCTTCAGCAAATCTGGTCGCTGGAGACGGGCGGTCCGGACGAGCCGGGCGTCTTGTGGGCCGGCACGATTCCAGGTGGGCTGTTCCGTTCCGACGATCATGGCGACACGTGGGTGCTCAACCGCGCGCTGTGGGATCGGCCGGAGCGCCGCGAATGGTTCGGAGGCGGCTATGACGCTCCGGGGATTCACTCCGTCATGGTCGATCCGCGCGACAGTCGCCACGTGACAGTCGGTGTGTCGTGCGGCGGCGTCTGGCAAACCGCCGACGGCGGCGCGACCTGGCACCCCACTGCCGAGGGCATGGAGGCCGACTACATGCCGCCGGAGCGGCGCGGCGAGGCCAACGTGCAAGACCCGCACCGCGTTGTGCAATGCGCGGCGAACCCCGAGGCGCTCTGGGCACAGCATCACTGCGCAATCTTTCGCTCGACCGACGGCGCGGCGCACTGGCAGCGCATCGAAGCGCAGCCGTCGAGCTTCGGCTTCGCAGTGGCCGTGCATCCGCGGGAGCCGGACACCGCCTGGTTCGTGCCCGCAGTGAAAGACGAGTGCCGGATCCCGGTGGACGGTCGGTTCGTCGTCACACGCACCCGCGACGGCGGCCGCACGTTCGAACGTTTCTCGAACGGGTTGCCGCCCGCACCGGCGTATGACCTCGTATATCGGCACGGGCTTGCGGTAGACGACTCCGGCACACAGCTCGCGATGGGGTCGACAACGGGATCGCTATGGACATCCGGCGATGGCGGCGAAAGCTGGCAACTGGTTTCGGCACATTTGCCGCCTGTTTATTGTGTCCGGTTTGGATGAGGGCGACGGGCGGACTGCCACAGCAGTAAAGATTCACCGCGTGCCGGCCGCCTCTCCGGGACGATGCCATGCCGGCGTGCCGCTCCCCGATCTCCGTCTTCACCACCAGGGATCATCAGGGATATCCCCTACTCGACACGATTTTTGGCGACTTATAGTGCATCCATAGATACAAATATCCACTATTACAAAATACTTTCATGAAGCGAATCGATAGCCGGCAAGATGGCAGACGGCAAGCACGCGCAGGTCAAGCAAGCCACGCAAGCAGAGAAGAAGTGGGCCGCCACTGGTGCGTCGCCTGCGACGTGCTGCGTCTCGCGCAAAGCGGCAACCCATGAACATGGACACACGCCCCCAATCGCTGCTGGGCCGTTTCCCTGCTACGGCGGAGGAAGAGGCTTACGCATATGTGCTTTACCGCATTCGTATGGGCACGTTCAAGGCTGGCGACCGGCTCGTTCCCGAAGAGATCGCCGCGGAAATCAAAACGAGCCGCATGCCGGTGCGCGAGGCGTTTCGCCGGCTTGCAAGCGAAGGCCTGGTCGTCATTCGGCCGAATCGCGGTGCGGTCGTGCGCGGCCTCGATGCGGACGAGATGGAAGAAGTGTTTGGCATGCGCGGCGTGCTTGAAGGGCTGGCCGCGCGCATGGCATTGCCGAAGATCACGCCTGAGCACATTGCCGAACTCGCGCGACTGATCGATGCGATGGAGCGCGTCGAGTCCGACGTCCAGCAGTGGGTCACTGTCCATCGCAGTTTCCACGAGTACCTTTGCCAGCTATGCGGGCGTCAGCGTCTCGTCGCGCAAATCGCGGGTCTGCATGCAGTGGTGGAGCCGCACATGCGGCTATGGCTGGGCCTGGATGACAAGCCGATGACGTCGCGCGACGAACATATGACGCTCATCAGCGCTATCAAGGCGGGCGATCCCCTGATGCTCGAATCGGCCGTGCGGGAACACATCGAAGCGACCGTGCCCGCCCTGCGCCGGTGGATGACCACCGGGAACTGAATCTCTTCGCAAAGCCTGAAAGGCTTTCGTCAAAATTGATAAGAAGTGCTACAGAAATACGATTTTCAAGGTGTGGCTTTAAACCCGCAGTCATTTCAAAAGCGATCTTTTTCTGGGGTATCGATATGAAGCGAGGTATGAAGAAATTTCTACTGCTCATGGCTTTCGTGCTGGGCGCAACGAACGTTCACGCCAGGGAGTGGAAGGACATCCGCATCGGCTTCGAGGGCGCTTACCCGCCGTTCTCGTCGATGCAGCCTGACGGCACGCCCGTTGGATTCGACATCGACATGATTCACGCGCTGTGTGCGCAGATGCACGCGAACTGCACGCTGGTGCAGATTAGCTGGGACGGCCTGATTCCGGCGCTGCTGGCGGACAAGATCGACGCGATCGTCGCGTCCGTCGCGATTACCGCAGAACGCAAGCAGAAAGTGGCGTTCACCGAGAAGTACTACAACACGCCGCGCCGGCTCGTCGTCGCGAAGAACAGCCCGATCAAGGATGCGACGCTGGCTGAACTCAAAGGCAAACGCGTCGGGGTGCAGCGCGGCACGCTGGCGGACAAGTATGCAACCGCGTACTGGGTGCAGAACGGCGTCCAACTGGTCCGCTATCCGACGCAGGACGAGGTGTATCTCGATCTGCGCTCCGGTCGCATCGATGCCGCTTTGCAGGATGCAACCGCTGCGTACTCGGCGTTCCTCACGAAGCCCGAGGGTGCCAACTTCAAGTTCGTCGGCGCGCCCATTGTCGGGACGACGCCCGAGCAGAAGACGCTGTTGGGCGAGGGCTACGGCATTCCGGTCCGCAAGTCCGACGACGATCTGCGCCTGCAATTGAACCAGGCGATCAACGCCATTCGCGCCAACGGTGTCTATCAGTCGATCGAGAAGAAGTACTTCGATTTCGACATTTATTGACCGTCTCGAAGCCGGCGGCGTGAAGGCCGCCGGCATGTTCGACACGCGTGGTCCTGAGAGGGGCTGAAGGAAAGTCATGTCAGAGCTGCAGAGATATCTACCTGCATTGCTGAGAGGCGCCGAGGTAACGCTCGTGCTCGCGCTGCTCTCCGTCGTGCTGGCCATTTGCGTGGGAATGGCGGGGGCAATGGCCAAGCTGTCGCCATCGCGTTTTCTGGTCTCCGTGGCCACGGCCTACACGACGCTGATTCGCGGCGTGCCCGAGTTCGTCATGATGCTGCTGGTGTTCTACGGCGGCCAGATCGTTCTGAACCGGATTGCGGCCGCTTTCGGCCTTCACGCGCCAGACGTCAACGCCTTCGCGACCGCGGTGCTCACCATCGGTTTCATCTTCGGTGCCTACTACACCGAGACGTTTCGCGGCGCGATTCTCGGCGTACCGGCCGGTCAGATGGAGGCCGCCCGCGCATACGGTTTTTCCAGATGGCTCGCGTTTCGCCGTATTCTGTTTCCGCAGATGGTGCGCCTCGCGTTGCCCGCGGCACTCAACAACTGGCTCGTGCTGTTGAAGACCACTGCCATTGCATCGCTGATCGGTTTGCAGGACGTCATGTTCATCGCGGACCAGGCCGGCCGCACGACCCAGGCGCCCATGACGTTCTATCTCGCTGCATGCGCCGTCTATCTGCTGGTGACGTCGGGTTCCACCGCGTGCCTCGCAAGAACACGTGTGCGATTGAACCGGGGCGTGCGTGAAGGGAGTCTGCACCGATGAACTACGAAGAAATGGCTCCACTGTTTGCCGCTTACGCAAACGGTCTTTGGGTCACCATTCAACTGACGGTGTACTCGCTGGCGCTCGGTCTCCTGATCGCCATTCCGCTTGCAGTGTTGCGTGTGTCGCCCAACCGTCTCGCGAGCGGAGCGGTGGCGGCGTATACATGGTTCATGCGCGGCACGCCGTTGCTTGCGCAGCTGATGATCGTCTACTACGGGTTCGGTCAATTCCAGTGGGTGCAGGACGGGTGGCAACGCGGCAATCCGGTGCTGTTGCTGCTGCGCGACCCATTCAGCTGCGCCATGATCGCGCTCACTGCGAACACCTGTGCGTACACGGTGGAAATTCTCGCGGGCGCCATCAGGGCGACGCCATACGGAGAAATAGAAGCCGCGCAGGCCTACGGCATGAGCCGGGTGACGGCGTGGCGCCGCATTCTGCTGCCCTCTGCGTTGCGCAGGTTCATTCCGGTCTACAGCAACGAAATCATTCTGTTGCTGCACGGCACGTCGCTGGTGAGCGCCATTACGCTGATCGACCTGACAGGTGCCGCGCGCGATTTCTACGCGAACTATTACGCGCCGTTCGAGGCGTTCATTTCCGTCGGGACCGTCTATTTCGGGCTCACCACCCTCTTCACGTTCCTGATCCGACTGACCGAACGCAGATACCTCGCGCATCTGCGGGCACAACCGTTTATCAAACTGGCCAGAGGCTAGAGCCACCTCACATGAACGCACTATCTGTCGAGAATCTTCACAAGCGGTACGGCGAAAACGAAGTATTGAAAGGAGTTTCGTTGGCCGCGAAGCAGGGCGACGTGATCAGCGTGATCGGCTCGTCCGGTTCGGGCAAGAGCACGCTCCTGCGGTGCATCAACTTTCTGGAATCGCCTTCATCGGGCCGCGTGACGTTGAGTGGCGGCGAGGTGCGAACCTCCATGGACAGGAATGGCCAGATCCGCATTTCAGACCCGGCGCAATTGCGCAAGATGCGCACCAAGCTCGCGATGGTGTTTCAGCACTTCAATTTGTGGGCGCACATGACGGTGCTGGAGAACGTCGTCGAAGCACCGCGGCACGTTTTGAAACTCAGCAAGGCGGAGGCCACCGAACGTGCGAAGCGCTATCTCGAACAGGTAGGAATGTCGCGCTTTGCAAATGCCTATCCGGCCCATTTATCCGGCGGGCAACAGCAGCGCGTCGCAATTGCCCGCGCGCTTGCGATGGAGCCGGAGGCATTGCTGTTCGACGAGCCGACGTCAGCGCTCGACCCCGAACTCGTGGGCGACGTGCTGAAGGTGATGCGCGACCTCGCGGAAGAGGGCCGCACGATGATCGTGGTCACGCACGAAATGGGTTTTGCGCGCGAGGTGTCGAACCACGTCATGTTCCTGCATCAGGGCGTGGTGGAGGAAGAAGGGCATCCGCGCGAAATATTGAAGACACCGAAAAGCGGGCGTCTGCAGAAGTTCCTGTCCGGCGCAGTGAAGTAGCACGGCGGGCGGCAAACACACAGTCATTCATTCATGGAAGAGACGACACCGGGAAGATCCCATGCAAAACCTGAAACAGAACGACATTGATCATTATCTTCACCCCTATACGAATCTCAGCCTGCATCGCGATGTTGGCCCGATGGTGATCGACCGTGGCGAAGGTGTCTACGTCTACGACACGGAAGGCAAGCGCTATATCGAAGCACTGAGCGGGCTGTTTTGTGCGTCGCTGGGTTTTAGCGAGCAACGGCTCGCCGATGCCGCGGACAGGCAGATGAGAAAGCTGCCGTTCTATCACGCGTTTGGACACAAATCGTCGGAGCCTTCCATCCTGCTGGCGGAGAAACTGATCTCCATGGCGCCGGTGCCCATGTCGAAGGTGTTCTTCGCGAATTCGGGATCGGAGGCCAACGACACTGCGGTCAAGCTGATCTGGTATTACAACAATGCGATCGGCCGACCGAACAAGAAGAAGATCATTTCGCGAGTGCGTGCCTATCATGGTGTGACGATCGCATCGGCAAGCCTCACGGGTTTGCCGAATAACCACCGAGACTTCGATCTGCCCATTGACCGCATATTGCACGCGGACTGCCCGCACTACTATCGCTACGCGAATCCGGGCGAAACCGAGGAGCAGTTCGCGACGCGCTGCGCCGAGTCGCTTGAGCAATTGATCCTGAAAGAGGGCCCCGAAACGATCGCAGCGTTCTTCGCGGAGCCCATCATGGCGTCCGGCGGCGTGATCGTTCCGCCCGCCACTTACATGGAGAGGATTCAGGCGGTCCTGAAGCGCTACGACATTCTGCTCGTGGCCGACGAGGTTATTTGCGGCTTTGGCCGCACAGGCAACATGTTCGGCTCGCAGACGTACGGCATGCGTCCCGACATGATCGTGATGGCCAAGCAGCTTTCGGCCGGCTACCTGCCCATTTCCGCGCTGATGGTGAACGATCCGATCTATCGCGGGCTCGTTTCAGAAAGCGAGAAGATCGGTACCTTCGGCCACGGTTTCACGTATAGCGGCCACCCGGTGTGTGCCGCCGTTGCTCTGGAGACGCTACGCATCTATGAAGAAGACGGCGTTCTCGAACACGTACGCAGCGTGATGCCGCATTTCCAGCAGCGCCTCGCCGAGCTTGGCACGCATCCCCTCGTCGGCGAGGCGCGGGGTGCGGGGCTGCTTGCGGCCGTCGAGCTGGTCGCAAACAAAGAGACGAAGGAACCGTTCCCGCCTTCCGAAGGCGTGGCCACGTATGCGGGCGCGCGTGCGCTCACGCATGGCGTGATTACGCGCGCGCTGGGCGACACGTTCAACTTCTGTCCGCCGCTCATCATCACGCACGATCAGATCGACCAGATGTTCGACGGTTCGAAGAAAGCGCTGGACGATACGCTCGCGTGGCGGCGGTCGCTGGCTCATCGCTGAGTTTGGGGGATACATGAGGGATTTCGAACAGCCGGGCCGCTCGCTCGTCATGTCCACGGAAGGAATGGCCGCGACTTCGCATCCTGCTTCCACGCTGGCCGCAGTCAGGATTCTGGAAGCAGGCGGCAACGCGATGGACGCCGCAATTGCCGCGTGCGCCGTGCAATGCGTCGTGGAACCGGGGTCAACCGGGATAGGCGGTGACTGCTTCGCGCTTTATTCGCGGCGTGGCAGCGACGACATCGTCGGCTTCAACGGTTCGGGCTGGGCGCCGGCAGCGGCCAGCGTGGAGTCGCTTCGTGCGCTGGGCGTGTCTACTATCGAGCGCCATTCGCCGCATGCGGTAACGGTGCCTGGCGCCGTGGATGCGTGGGCCACACTGGCGCGCGATCACGGTTCGCTGCCGCTCTCTGAACTGCTCGCACCGGCCATCAAGCTGGCGCAAAACGGTTATGCAGTGGCACCGCGCGCGGCTGCGGACTGGGCGCATCAGGCGCAGTTGTTGTTGCTGGACGAAACGAGCCGGCGTCACATGTTGATAGACGGCGAGTCGCCGCGCGCGGGTACCGTGCACCGTCAACCGCTGCTTGCCCGCACGTTTGAGGCGATCGCGCAGTCTGGCGCACGAGCCTTTTACGAAGGGTTCATCGCCGAAGACATCGTTGCGCGTTTGCGCAGCATGGGCGGCCTTCACACGATGAACGACTTCGCGCAGTTTCACGGCGAATACGTCAAGCCCATCAAGGCGAGCTTTCGCGGCTACGAGGTGCACGAATGTCCGCCGAACGGGCAGGGCATCGTCGCACTGTTGATTCTGAAGATGCTCGAACAGTTCGAAGCCAACGACGACCCGCTCGGCGCCGAACGGCTGCACCGCGAAATCGAAGCAACGCGTGTGGCCTATGCACTGCGCGATGCGCTGCTGGCCGATCCGCGTAGCCGGCAGATGGACGTGGACGAACTGCTGTCCGATGCGTCGATCAGTGCGTTGCGCGCGCGTGTCGGCGCAGGCGACGCGATGCACGACAGGCCGCCCGTAAAGCCCGCCGAACACAAGGACACGGTCTATATCTGCGTGGTCGACAAAGAACGCAACTGCGCGAGCTTCATCAATTCGCTGTTTCATCCATTCGGCAGCGGCATCATGGCGCCCGAAACCGGCGTCATGCTGCACAACCGCGGGCAGAGCTTCTCGATGGAGGCTGGGCACCCGAATGCGATTGCCCCGCATGCAAGGCCCATGCACACCATCATCCCCGGCATGGTGACGCGCGACGGCAGGGTGCAGATGACGTTCGGCGTGATGGGTGGCCACTATCAGGCAATGGGGCATGCGCATTTTCTGTCGAAGGTGCTCGACTATGGCCTCGACATGCAGACGGCCATGGACCTGCCGCGCCTGTTCCCACGACCCGGCACGCGTCTGGTGGAAGCCGAAAGCACGTTGCCGGCTGCGGTGCGCGAGGCGTTGACGCGACGTGGTGTGGAACTGATTGCGCCGAACTGGGCGATTGGCGGCGCGCAGGCCATCCGCATCGATTGGGATGCCGGCACGCTGGCCGGTGCTTCCGATCACCGCAAGGACGGATGCGCATTGGGCATCTGACACGCGCCGTCATTCGCGGCGCCGACACACAACGGCGAGACACATAATGGAAAAGCAGCAAGTCCTGCGCGGCGACGGCGCCATTCGCCGCGAGTCGCCGTATGGCTCTTCGAAAGAGAACACGTACGCGGGTGTCGTGTCGTTCATGCGTCGCCTGTACACGAAGGACCTGACCGGCATCGACCTCGCGATCACCGGCGTGCCGCTCGATATCGCCACGACGAATCGCCCTGGCGCGCGGCTCGGCCCACGCGCGATTCGTGCCGCGAGCAGTCAGCTCGGCGTATTGCTGCCTTATCCGTGGGGTATCAATCCGTTCGACGACTACGCGGTGATCGACTACGGCGATTGCTGGCTGGACGTGCACAATCCGTCCACCGTCAAGGAGGCCATTGTTGCCCACGCCCACGCCATACTCGCCGCGGGTTCGAAAATGCTGACGCTGGGCGGTGATCACTACATCAGCTACCCGTTGCTCGTGGCTCATGCGCAGAAGTATGGCAAGCCGTTGTCGTTGATCCATTTCGACGCACATTGCGACACGTGGCCCGACGATCAACCGGATAGCCTCAACCACGGCTCGATGTTCTACAAGGCTGTGAAGGAGGGGCTCATCGATCCAGAGCACTCCGTGCAAGTCGGCATACGCACGTGGAATGACGACTTCATGGGCATTCACGTGCTCGACGCACCGTGGGTGCACGAATACGGCGTCAAGGCGACGGTCCAGAAGATTGTCGAAATTGTTGGCGAGCGGCCCGCCTATTTCACGTTCGACGTCGACGGTCTGGATCCGGCGTTCGCGCCGGGTACCGGCACACCCGTACCCGGCGGTCTCTCCACGGCGCAGGCGTTGTCGATCATTCGCGGGCTGACGTCGATCGATATGGTGGGCGCAGACGTAGTCGAAGTGGCGCCTGCATACGACCATGCGGACATTACCGCGCTCGCGGCGGCACACGTGGCGAGCGAATTGATCTGTCTGTTCCGGCACCGGGCACGCGAAGCGCAAGGCCGGTGAGCGCGTGCGGCTAGAACGCTGCTGAATTCTGGGTGGTCGGCATCGCCCGGAAGTTTGCAATCGTGTCAGCAATAAATTTAGGTATACAAAATATTTAGACATAAATGTCGCGCGCTTCTGATCGACTTCCCTTGACCACGCAACGACGGAGAAAAAGCAATGAAATGGATAGCATCGACCACGTTGGCATGTGCCGCCGGCATGTGCAGTAACGCCTTCGCGCAGAGTTCGGTGACGCTCTACGGTGTCATCGATGAATCGATCCAGTACACGCACAACACAGGCGGCGCGAGTAACGGAGTCAAGCTGCAGTCCGGGCAGATGTCCATCAGCCAATGGGGTTTGCGAGGTACGGAAGACTTGGGCGGCGGGCTGAGTGCACTGTTCAACTTGCAGAACGGTTTCAACGTCAACAACGGCAAGATGAACTCCGGGTTGCTGTTCGGCCGCAAGGCTTATGTCGGACTGGCGGGTGCGTTCGGCACAGTGACGATGGGCCGTCAACAGGATACGTTGCAGGATCTCGTTTTACCCATTCAGGGCGACAATTTTCTCGAGTACTTCACCGCGCCGGGCGACGTGGACAACGCGGACGGATCGGTGCGCAACGGTAACGCCGTCAAATGGACGAGCCCGTCGTGGGGCGGGCTGCAGGCCGCCGCGATGTATGGGTTCGGCGGGGTGGCCGGTTCAGTGGGCTCGGGGCAGGCATACAACGCGGCACTCTCCTATAGCCGCGGACCGCTGACGATAGCGGGTGGCTACGCGCACATCGACAATGGCAACACGGTGTTGTCGAAGCGCGGCACGAGCAGCGCTGACAGCATCTTCCTTTCGCCGGTCAACAATGCCTACGCAACGGCCAGCGCGATCAACATCGCTCGCGCGGGCGCAACGTACGCAGTGGGTTCCGTCACGCTGGGCGGCTACTACAGCTACGCCGAGTATCTCGCCGATGGAAACTCGACCTTCAGGAATGCAGAACGCTACAACAACGGTTCAGTGTTTGCAGCCTGGCAGGCTACGCCGGCGTTGTTGTACGAGGTTGGGTACAACTACCTGAAGTCGCACGGCGATTCATCCGCAACGTATCAGCAAGTCACGCTGGCTGCCGACTACGCACTCAGCAAGCGCACGGACGTGTACGGCACGATGAGCTACGGCCATGCGTCAGGCAACAACGGCGCGGGCGCGGCGCAGGCGGTGATATCCGACGCCTACGTGGACGGAGGGAAGGCAACGCAGGAACTCGTGATCGTAGGCGTACGGCACCGGTTCTAGTCCGCTATGGGAAGTGGGCGCCGGCGTGCCCTGCACATGTCGGCGCCGCTACGGCGCGGGCGCTTTGCGGCGCATGCAGGCTGGGCATCCGTCTTCGTCACAACGAGGGGCAGTGTCCGTGCCTTCGTATGGGCTAAGCGTGTACGAGAATCCCACTAAACGGTATTGTGGATAGTTCACCATGTTGGCATAGACGACGGATGATGCTCACTTAGCCTTCTATGATATCGAAAAACGTGGGTGATTGAGCGTCAGATCAAACTCCATGGGCTCGATGATTGATTTTTGACAAATCTCCAATTGCGGGATTATAGTCACGCCAACCGAACCAAACCGAGCGTGACCGCATGGAGACACCCAACATGGCCCCCGACCAACGCAACGGCGCATGCGTCGTGCTGGAGACCGCGCGCGATTCGGGCGTGAACGTCTGCTTTGCCAACCCCGGCACGACTGAAATGCCGTTCGTCCGTGCGCTCGATCTGGTGGCCGGCGTGCGGGCCGTTCTGGGGTTGTTCGAGGGCGTCTGCACAGGCGCGGCGGATGGCTACGGCCGCATGGCGGGCAAGCCCGCCATGACGCTGCTGCACTTGGGACCGGGGCACGCGAACGGTATTGCGAACCTGCACAATGCCCGCCGCGCCCGCACGCCCATTCTCAACATCGTCGGCGACCACGCGCGCGCACATCTGCAGTACGACGCGCCGCTCACATCCGACATCGAATCGTTGGCCCGTCCCGTGTCCGTCTGGTACCGCAGCGTGGCGACCGAAGCCGACCTCGGCCGTGATACGAACGACGCCATCGCCGCGACCATGGGCGCCCAGCGTGGCGTCGCGACGCTCGTGCTGCCCGTCGATCTGCAATCCGTGAATTCGCCTGCGTCGAACCCGTCAGGCATACCGAAGATTGCGACACCGTCGTTCGACCCCGCAAACGTCGCGGCTGTCGCGGATCTGGTGGCTGCAGGCGCGCCGATCACGTTTCTGATGGGCGATCGCGCGCTCTCCGCTCGCGGTCAACGGGCCGCTGCCCGAATTGCAGCGGCTACGGGATCGACGTGCTTCAGCGAGACATTCCCCGCGCGGACAGAGCGGGGCGGCGGCCTGCCCGACATCGACCGGCTGCCCTATTTCCCGGAGCCGGCACGCGAAGCACTGGCCGGGCGCCTCGTCGTGCTCGCCGGCGCGCGCGCGCCCGTCACGTACTTCGCCTACGAAGGCATTCCGGGCGAGCTTGCGGCGCCCGAGAACATTCTCACGTTGGCCGCGCCAGGCGAGGCCGCCGACGAGGCGCTGGAGGCGCTGGTTCAGCGCATCGAAGCGGCAGCCGGCGTGCCCGGCGTGGAAACGGGCCACTGGCCGGTGGATGCCGGCCCGCTCACGCCGCAGGCCGTGGGACGCATTCTTTCGAATGCATTGCCCGACGACGCGATCGTTTCGGTGGAAGGCGGCACCTGCGGGTATCCGTTCGTGACGGCATCGGCACGTGCTCGTCGGCACACCATTCTGACCAATACGGGCGGCGCAATCGGTCAGGGTTTGCCGGTTGCGTTGGGTGCCGCGGTGGCGTGCCCGGATCGTCGTGTGTTCGCGCTGCAGTCGGACGGCAGCGCGCAATACACGATCCAGTCGCTGTGGACCATGGCGCGGGAGCGCTTGCCCATCGTCATTCTGATTGCGTCGAACAGACGTTACGGAATCCTTCAGACCGAACTGAAGCGCAGTGGTTTTCCCGACGACGCCCCGAACTCGCGTCGCCTCACGCTGCTCGACGATCCCCCCATCGACTGGCTTTCGCTTGCGCGCGGCTACGGCGTGCCGGCCGAAGCAGTGAGCACCACGCAAGCGCTCGAACAGGCTCTTGCAAGCGCGCTCGCGGACACGGAAGGGCCGCGGCTCATCGAGATGCGCCTGCCTTGAATCTCAACTTCACTACTTCCTGAATCTCTACGGGTTTCGTCATGGATCTGCAACTCAAAGGAAAGGTCGCCTTCATTACGGGCGGCAGCATGGGGATCGGCAAGGCGGTCGCACTCGAACTGGCTCGCGAAGGCGTCAACGTTGCCATTGCGGCTCGCCGCATGGAGCATCTCGAAAGCGCTGCAGCGGAAATTCGCGAGGCGCTCGCGTCGGCCGGCGACAGTGTTGGCGCGATTCTGCCGGTCAGCGTGGACACCACGAGCATGGCTTCGGTGGAAGCGGCGATGGCGGCAACCGTCGAATGCTTCGGGCGGCTCGACATCCTGCTGAACGGTGCCGCGCATCCGGGCGGCCTCGTGCGCGCAGAACTGGAAAACGCGGATCCCGACGGGTTGCTGCAGGACATCGACATCAAGGTGGTGGGCTATCTGCGCTGTGCCAAGGCCGCGGCGCCGTACATGCGTCGCAACGGCTTCGGCCGGATCATCAACATCGGCGGGCTGACGGGCCGCGGCAGCAAGCAGCTTTCCGGCATGCGTAACGTTGCCGTCGTGCACATGACGAAGACGCTTTCGGACCAGTTGGGCCCTGACGGCATCACGGTGAATACGATTCATCCGGGGGTGGTGGAGACTCCCCACATTCATGAACTTTATGAGAAGGAAGCGCAAAAACAGGGGCTGACAGCCGATCAGGTGGAGGCCAACTACGTGAAAGCCACGCCGATTCGCCGTGTTTTGCAGCCCGAAGAAATGGGCTGGATCGTGGCGTTTCTCGCCTCGCCGAAGTCCGGCTCCATCACCGGCGAATCTGTGGGCTGCGACGGCGGCCTCACGCGCGGCATTTTCCTTTGACACGAGGAGTATCGATTCATGACCGCAACTGTACTGGTCGCAACGGCGGGGCAGGGCATTCTGCGCTCCAATGACGATGGCAAGACCTGGCATCGTCTCGGGCTCGAAGAACCCATCGAGTTCGACGGCATCGTTCGCGCACTTGCCGTGGACCCTTCGACGCCCTCGCGCATCTACGCCGGAGCGGACTCGGGCTTGTGCATCAGCGACGACGGCGGTGCGCACTGGCACCGGCCCACAAACCTGCTGAACGGCCTGACGGTGTGGTCCATCGCGATCGACCCCAACCATCCTTCCGTGCTCTATGCCGGTACGGGCGCGCCCTCGCGTGCAGCGCTCTACAAATCGACCGACGCCGGGCTCACGTGGACGCGTGCGACGCCCGAGTTCCCCGAGTTCTGTTCCGGCGTTCATCGTCCACGGCTGCTCACCATCTGTGTCGATCCCGATAACAGTCGCGACGTCTGGTTCGGCCTGGAAGAGGGCGGGGCCTGGCGCAGTCGCGACGCGGGCGCGAGCTGGACGCGCATCGACGGTCCCGGTACGGCGATCCGCAACAGCGACATTCACGCCATCGCCGTGCTGCCCGCCACAAGCGACAAAGCGAAGACCACGGTGCTGCTCACCGTCAACGCGGTCTACGTGAGCGAGGACGACGGCGAGACATGGAACGGAAAACTTTCGCGTGAGCGCTTCGACGGCCTCTACTACACGCGGACCGTCACGCAACTGCCGGGGCCGGACGGCGATCTGCTCATGGCGATCGGCGACGGCACACCCGGCAGCCGCACACGCATCTACCGGTCGCACGACCGCGGTCACGAATGGATCGAGATGGAACTCGACATGCCGCCGAACTCGACGTTCTGGGCCTTCGGCGTGCATGCGGCGCAGCCGCAGCGGGTCTATGCAGGCACCAAATACGGTCATCTTTTCTGCTCGCACGACGGTGGCCGCCGCTGGACAAAGCAATGGCGCGAGTTCAGCGAGATCACGGCGGTGGCGTGGACGCCATTCGAGGCACCGCTTGTCGCTCATGTCCAGTCGACGCACTGATTGAAGAGGGAGACCAGCCATGACGCCTTCGGAAATCGAGGAACGTGTGCGTGCGGCGAATGCATCGGGGTTGCCGCTGCGCACACCGCAGATTCAGAGAACGCACCTTTCGCTCTTCGTGCGCGACCCCGTCACCTCGAGCGAATGGTATGCGCAAGTGCTCGGTATGGCCGAGACGGCACGCGGCGAACAGTGGGTGTTCATGTCGTTCGGCAAGAAGCACCACGATATCGCGCTGATTCGCGCGGCCTCGGACGCTGAACTCGGCACGATCGGCCTGCAGCACTATGGCCTCGAGATTGCCGGCGACATCATGGAACTGCGTCGCCTTTACGGCATGCTGCTGCGGCGCAAGGTGCCCATCGTGAAGATCACGGACCACAAGGTGGGTATCGGCGTGTACTTCACGGACCCGGACGGAAACCGGCTCGAATTCTTCTGCGAGACAGTGAAGGACGACGAAGAAGGAAAGCGCGT
The DNA here is from genome assembly GCF_048957895.1 of Paraburkholderia sp. A1RI_3L. Taxonomy (NCBI): domain Bacteria; kingdom Pseudomonadati; phylum Pseudomonadota; class Betaproteobacteria; order Burkholderiales; family Burkholderiaceae; genus Paraburkholderia; species Paraburkholderia sp. A1RI_3L. The sequence goes on along the minus strand of NZ_JARCHA010000010.1, from coordinate 70,083 downwards.
GTTGAACCGGCACCACGCGCCCAGTGATCCGACGCAGCTGGAACCGTTGTTCGAATAAGCGCGCGACCGATGTGCCGCACACGTCCCGCCAATAACTTTCGGAGTACTTTAGATGAGCAAGACCGCCAATTTCGAAACCTATCATATTCGCAAGTGGTATACGCAGATCGAAGATACGCTTGCCAACGAGTCCGGTGAACTGGCCGACGGCGAACCGCTGCGCAAGATCGTGATCGCGGCGGTCATTCATAACCCGTACGCCGGGCGCTTCAGCCAGAACCTCGAAGAACTCGTGAACCCCTCGCCGGCATTGGGTGCCGAATTTGCCCGCCGAATCCGCGAGCTGAGTGGCGAGCGCAATATCGAGAGCTATGGCAAAGCCTGTCTCGTCGGCTCGGCCGGCGAGTACGAGCACGGCAACGCATTGCTGACGGCGATATTTGCCGAACCGGTGCGTGAGGCGCTTGGCGGCGGCAAGGCGTGGGTGCCGTCCACCGGCAAGCGCGGGGGCATCAACACGGTCATCGACGTGCCGCTCGCACACAAGGACGCGTTGTATGTCCGCTCGCACTACGACACCGTCACGTGTCTCGTCCCCGACGCTCCTGGCGCCGACGAAGTGGTGGCGATCTTCGCCTTCGCGACGCGCGGCCGTCTGCATGCGCGGCTCGGTGGTCTGAAGTCCTCGGAGATTGTCGGCAAGGACGGGCTCGTCTAAGCGGATCGATGCCCTGGAGAGCGAGCGATGAATACCTTGCCGGTGCAGGAAGGCTGGATTGTCAACGACGGGCTGCGGCTGCGCCATATCAGCTGGGGACGCGAGGATGCGCCGCCCGTCGTGATGCTGCACGGTCTGCGCAGCTATGCGTACACGTGGGAGCCCGTGGCCGCAGCGTTGGCCGATAGTTACCGTGTAATCGCGCTTGACCAGCGCGGCCGCGGTTTGAGCAACTGGGACCCGCAGCGCAACTATTACGCCGAGGCCTATGCCCGCGATCTCGAAGTGCTCGTGGACGCGCTCGGGCTGCGCCGGTTCGTGCTCGTCGGTCATTCGATGGGCGGCGCCAACGCGTTCGTCTACTCGGGCAAACATCCTGAGCGCCTGGCCGGGCTCGTGGTTGAAGACATGGGGCCTGGCGCGTCGGCAAGCTCCCAGGGTTCGGAGCGCATCAGACGCGAACTGCGCGACACGCCCGATGCCTTTAATTCATGGGATGAGGCCCGCGCATTCTGGCGCCGGCAGCGCCCCAACATTTCGGACACCGCACTGGAGTCGCGCGTTGCGCATTCCCTGAAGACCGGCGAAAGCGGCCGCATCGTCTGGCGGCATGACGCCGCCGGCATCGCGGCGGCGCGCCTTGCGGCAACGCCGGCGCAACTGGTTGATCTGTGGCCGTTCGTGACGGGACTCGCGATGCCCACGCTCGTGCTGCGTGGAAGCGATTCGGATTTCCTGTCCGCGGCGACGCTGGAAAAGATGGCGGCGGCTTCGCCGCAGATCTGCACCGTGAGCATTCCGCAGGCAACGCACTACGTTCACGACGACCAGCTTGCCGCATTCAACGCGGCGCTGCGTGCGTGGCTCGATCATCTGAACGACGCGGTATGGCGCGAGGGGGCCTGAGCGGTGAAGGCGGACAACACATACAGGCCGTCGGTCGTCATCGTGGGCGCCGGGCCCAATGGCGTCGCGATGGCGAACATGCTGGGGCTGTACGGCATCGCCACCGTGGTGATCGAAAAGACCCCGCAAATCGTGGAGTTTCCGCGCGCGGTGGGCATCGACGACGAAGCGCTACGCCTGTTCCAGACCGCAGGACTCGCCGACGAACTCTGCCGCGACATCATCCAGAACGTGCCGCTGCGCATGTTCAAGGCGAACGGACGATGCTTTGCCGACATCCGGCCTTCGGGGCGCGAATTCGGTTGGTGGCGGCGCAACATCTTCATGCAGCAGCTTGCGGAAAAAACCTTGCGCGCGGGGCTCGCGCGCTATCCGCACGTCTCGCTTCGCTTGAGTGAAGAAGTGGTGGATCTGCAGCAGGACGACACAGGCGTGACGCTGCACGTTCGCCGCGTAGACGGTGAGACGTACGCGCTGGAAGCCGACTATGTCGTGGCCGCGGATGGCGGTCGCAGTCCGCTGCGCGAGATGCTGGGCGTGAAGCTGGAAGGCACGACTCATCCCATCAAATGGGTGGTGACCGATGTCAGGAACGCGGACATGGACCAGCCCTGCACGGCACTCGTGTGCGATCCGCGCCGGCCCAACGTCTGTGTGTATCTGCCGTTCAACTACCGACGCTGGGAATTCCTCGTCTTTCCTCACGAGAACGAGGAAGAGATCGCCACGCCTGCATCGATCCGACGATTGATTGCGCCGTACGTGAGCAACGTCGACGAGATCGAGATCGTGCGCGCGCGAACCTACACGCACCATTCGCGCATCGCCAGTCGATTTGTCGTGGGCCGTGTCGCATTGATCGGCGATGCGGCGCATCTGACACCGCCCTGGATCGGCCAGGGCCTCAACGCGGGTCTGCGTGACGTCGGCAATCTTGCGTGGAAGCTGGCCGGCGTCGTGCAAGGGCGCCTGCGGCCCGAGGTGTTGCATACCTACGAGTCCGAACGGCTCGATCACGTGCGCGCCATGATCAGTCTTGCCGACACCTTCGGGGCCATGCTCATGCCCACGAATCGCGTGGCGGCCTGGCTGCGCGACAGTTTCTTCAGCCTTGCGCGCTTCGCGCCTGCTCTGCGCAACTACGTGTTGCAGATGCGGTTCAAGCCCATGCCGAGCTACACGAACGGCGTCGTGTTGCCGGGCACTTTGGGCACTTCTGTCGCGACGGGCAGGATGATCGTTCAGCCCGACGTGGAAACCGCGGACGGCGTGCGTCGCAAGCTGGACGACATACTGGGTCCGTGGTTCGCCATCATCGGCTGGCGTTGCGATCCGCTCGCGCATCTGTCGGCTGACGACCGGAGCTACTGGCATGCGCTCGGCGTGAAATTCGTTCAGGTGAGTCGTTCGCGCAGCGGGGTGTCCCGTGAAGACCGCGTGGACAGCGCATATGGCAGCGAGTGTGTAGAAGACGTCGATAACGTATTGGCGGAGTGGTTCCATCAGCACCCAGGGCCTATCGTGCTCGTACGCCCTGACCGTTACGTCGCGGCGCAGACTGACGTGGCAGGGTTGGCCGATCTGGCCAGCCGCTTTCAGGCGTTCGCGTCCCCACAGCTGGAGGAAGCCGATGTTTGTTGAACAGCGTATCTACACGCTCGTGCCGGGCGGCACAGCGGAATATTTGAGGCTGTACGTGGAGCACGGCCGCGAGGCGCAGGAGCGCATTCTCGGCACGATGCTCGGTTGCTTTACGACCGAGGTCGGCCCGCTCAATCAGCTTGTGTATCTGTGGGGCTTCGAGTCGCTTCAGGACCGCACTGAACGCCGCGTGCGACTGATGGCCGACGCTGCATTCAGAGATTTCCGCGGCAAGGTGCGCCCTCTGCTCGTGCGGCAAGAGAACCTTATTCTCAAGCAGGAAATCGGTGGCGTGCTCGCGCGCCGTCCGCCTCAGTAGTGTCTGGTTTTAGCCTGCGTGATCGAGGTGCTTACATTGAAACCCGCTGAATACGCCTATGCCAACGAATGTTTCTGCATCGCCGGCGCATGAGTCGGCCTACCCGTCGCTTTGCTTCTATATCGACGGTGTTTTCCATGCCGCCGACCATCGCCAAACGCGTCCTGTCTTCGACCCGGGCACGGAGCAGGTCATCGGCGAACTTCCGCTTGCCGACGCAGACGACGTTGCGTGTGCCGTGGATGCCGCCCATCGCGCGTTCGAGCGGTGGAAACGCGAGTCGCCACTCGCGCGTTCCGACATTCTGCGCAGGGCAGCCGCGCTGATCCGCGAACGTGCGGTCGAGATTGGTCGCCATATCACGATGGACCAGGGCAAGCCGTTGCAGGAGGCGATAGCGGAGGTGGCATCGTCTGCCGAGCATCTTGAGTGGCATGCCGAAGAGGGGCGGCGCATCTACGGGCGTGTCGTGCCGGCCCGCTCGCCCGACGTGCAGCAGACGGTGCTGCGCGAACCGGTTGGCGTGTGCGCCGCGTTTTCGCCGTGGAATTTTCCGTTCAACCAGGCATTGCGCAAGATTGCGGCCGCGCTCGCCTCGGGCTGCACGCTGGTGTTGAAGGGACCGGAAGAAGCGCCCAGCGCGATCGTCGCGCTGGCACGCGTCTTTCATGACGCGGGGCTGCCGCCTGGCTGTCTGAACGTGCTGTGGGGCGTGCCGTCCGAAGTATCGGCGCAACTCATCGAATCTCCGAAGGTGCGCAAGATCTCTTTCACGGGATCGGTGCCCGTCGGAAAGCAACTGGCTGCGCTCGCGGGTGCACACATGAAGCGCATGACGATGGAACTGGGCGGACACGCGCCCGTGATCGTCTGCGACGACGCCGACGTGGCGCGCGCCGCCGCCATGCTGGCCGCCTACAAGTTTCGCAACGCCGGGCAGGTATGCGTTTCGCCCACGCGTTTCTTCGTGCAGCGCCGCGTGTACGAGCGCTTCGTCTCCGCATGGCTCGACGCGATGGCGACCATTCGCGTGGGCCACGGCCTCGAGCCCGGCGTCACGATGGGCCCGCTCGCACATGCACGGCGGCTTGCCGAAATGGAAGCCTTCGTGAGCGATGCGAAAGCAAAGGGCGCGGAAATCGCGGCGGGCGGCACGCGGCTCTTCAGTCGCGGCCATTACTTCGCACCGACTGTTGTGCTGGCGCCTCGCTCCGATACGCGGTTGATGTGCGAAGAACCGTTTGGTCCCATTGCGGCACTCGTGCCGTTCGACGGACTCGACGCGGCGATTGACGAAGCGAACAGGCTGCCTTTCGGGCTCGCGTCTTATGCGTTCACTACGTCGTCGCGCAACGCGCATCGCATCAGCCGAAACCTGGAGGCGGGCATGGTCAACATCAACCACTTCGGCATGGGCCCGGCGGAGATTCCATTCGGCGGGGTGAAAGAGAGCGGCTTCGGTAGCGAAGGCGGAACGGAGACCTTCGACGGCTATCTGGTCACGAAATTCGTTACGCAGCTCAACTGAACGATGACGCGTATCGACGGTTCAGATGGCCTGCCCGATGCGCGTGGCCGCGTCGACGAGCAGTTTGCCGAGCACGCTCTGGTCGAACAGCGAGAAATGCTCTTCACGAAACACGAGCGACACGCTGCTGTTGATGTCGCCGTTGCTCGCGGCAGCAATGGGCGCGGCAATACCGACGAACCCCTGGTCCAGTTCGCCGCGCGAAAGGCAGTAACCGCTCTCCACGATGTGCTGGCAATGCCGCCAGAATGCGGTCCAGTCTTCGAATTCGCCCATTTCCGCGCGATGTCGTTCATGTAGACGTTTGAGCCGGGGACGCGACATCGAGGCGACGATGGCTTTCGAAGACGCACCATGAAAGAGCGGCATGATGCGTCCGCGCCCGAAACCGAGTTGCAGGTTTTCTACGCCCGTTTCGTGCAGGACGTTGATGATCTGTTCGTCGTACAAGGTGGACACGAGTGCGTCGCCGCCCGTCAGCTGCGCGAGTTTCTGCACCACCGGTGTGGCGGCCATGAGCATCGGGTCAGACTGGCGCATGTTGTAGTCGAGATGGATGATGCGCGGCCCCAGCGTGTAGGCGCCGTTGTGGCTCACGAGCAGGCCGACGGAGACCAGTTCCTTAACGTAGCGGTAGCACGTGGTTCGCGAGAAACCCATGTGTTCGGCGATGCCTTCTGCCGTCATCGACATGGCCGAAGACGAGAAGACGTCAAGGATGGAGAGCATTTTGGTGAGGCTCGACATGAACGGTCCGTAGCGAAATGTATTGTGCAGAAAGGCCGTAGCAAGGGCGGCTGCGGTCAGTTTCGACCTTGCCCGGCAGGCTCATATTGCGGGATTTCAGCAGGGAAATTTCGATTTATGGCGTGGTAGTTTATCGCCAATCCTGCATTGTGCCGATTCGGGATAACAGCGCGAAAAATGGACTTCTAATATCGGGTTCGTGTAGCCGGATCGTCAGCGGGCGCTTCGCCTCGCTCTTCGGCAGCGGAACTGCGGGCGGTGCGCTGGCCCGACTATACCGACACATGACGGAGGAGACGTAATGCTTCAGCAGACGCAGGCCCCGCATCCCGGGCTCAGGCAAGGTGCCTTGAGTATCGGATTCATCATCTTTTTCGTCGTCTCGGCGGCGAGCCCGTTGAGCGTGCTGGCGGGCGGCTTTCCGATCGGCATCATGCTCGGCAATGGACCCGGCACGCCCGCGCTGCTGCTCGTGACGCTCGGCATTCTGCTCACGTTCTCGGCCGGCTATACCGCGATGGCGCGCCACGTCACGAATGCCGGGGGGTTCTACGCGTTTTCGTGCCGCGGCCTGGGTGGCCTTCTGGGGGGTGGCGCAGGCATGCTCGCCATGTTCTGCTACAACATTCTGCAGATTGGCGTCTATGGTCTCTTTGGCGCGGTTGTTTCGGACACCGTTTCAACGGCTTTCCATCTCGTGTTGCCCTGGTGGGTCTATTCGTTCATGGCGCTGGCGAGCGTCGCGATACTCGGGTATCGGCAGATCGATCTGTCGGCGCGCCTGCTCTCCGTGATGGTGACCGCCGAGTATCTGACCATTCTCGTGCTCGACGCGTGCATCCTGCTGAAAGGCGGCGAAGCGGGCGTCAATCTGGATGCCTTCAAACCCGCGGCCGTATCGAGCGGTTCGCCTTCTATCGGGCTGTTGTTCTGCTTCGCCGCGTTCATCGGCTTCGAAGCGACCACGATCTACGGCGAGGAAGCACGCGACCCGAAGCGCGCCATTCCCATTGCGACATTTGCGGCCGTGCTGCTCATTGGCGCGTTCTATTCGCTTTCGCTGTGGGCCATGGTGGTGGGGGCCGGCGCGAACAAGATCGTTCCTGCGCTGCAAGCCATGCAGGATCCGACTACGTTCATCTACGGCCTTTCCGACCGCTATGCGGGGCATGGCCTCACGCAGGTGATCCGTGTGCTGTTCATCGTGAGCATCTACGCCGGGTTGCTCGCCTTTCATAACTCCGCGGCCCGATATTTCTTTGCCAGCGGACGCGACCGTTTGTTGCCGCAAGTGCTCGGACGTGCACACGGGCGACATCAGAGCCCGCACGTCGGCTCGCTGCTGCAATCCTTCATTGCAGCGGTTGTGGTGGGCATATTCGCGCTGCTGCACGCGGACCCGGTGCTCCAGTTGTTCGCCTGGCTCTCGAACGTGGCGACGCTATGCGTGATCCTGCTCATGGCGATTACCTCGGCAGCCGTGATCGGCTTCTTTCGTCGGCGCTCGGGAATTCATTCCGCCGCGCGCGAGAGCTGGGTACGTACGCAGGCATTGCCCGCCGTCTCGTGCGTGCTGCTGACTTACGTGCTCATTACAGCGATCAGGCACTTCGATGTGTTGACGGGCGCGAGCGGCTGGCTGGCCGACGCGTTGTGTTCGCTCGTGCCGCTCGCGGTGCTGCTCGGTGTAGCGTTGGCCGCGCGGCTGCGTCGGGTATCGGCGGAGCACTATCGGCGGCTGGGCACGTACACGCCTTAAACAGGTTCCGCACGCTGCATGCGGTATCACGGTTCGGGAAGCGGCGCGCGCGGAATATCGATTTCGAAGATGCTGCCGCCCACGCTCGACTGAACGTAACGTACCTCGCCGCCGTGAGCCATGGCGATGGCTCGCACGACGGACAAACCGAGCCCGGATCCTCCGGACTCCCGCGAGCGCGATGCGTCGCCGCGTGTAAAGGGATTGAAGGCGTGGCGTGCGAATTCCGGGGTGAGGCCAGGGCCTTCGTCCTCCACGCGCAGCACCACATGCGTGTCGCGGGGCTCCACCTCGATGCGCAGCCGGCCAGCATGCGCATAGCGACGTGCGTTATCGAGCAACGCGAGCAACGCCTGCCGGATTCGCGGACCGTCGCAACGCAGGATGACGGGCACGATATGGAGTTCGACGCGAAGGCCGGCTTCCTCCAGCGCCGGGCGGATCGAATCGACGGCGTGCTCGACTTCGGCGCCGATCTCGGTTGGCTCAATGCGCATTTGCATGCGGCCGCTGTCTTGCAGCGTGACGACACGCAGGTCTTCCACCAGACGCGAGAGGCCTTCCACCTGAAACAGCAACCCACGGAACAGCGCTTCGTCGGGGCGGAATACCCCGTCGCTCAGGCCTTGCAGGCGCCCCTTCAGGATGGTGAGCGGCGTACGCAGTTCGTGCGCGATGGCCGCGTTCCAGGCCGCCATGTCGGCGGCCATGTCCTGCAGTTTCATTGCCATCGTGTTGAAGTCGTCTACCAGATGCGCCGTTTCGCCGAGCGAGCGATCGCCTGGCACGGCGCGGGCGGCGAGGTCGCCTGCCGCGATGCGGCGTGCGCCCTCCGCGAGCGAATTGAGCGGAGCGAGAATGCGCCTCGCGAGGCGCAAGGCAATGATGACCGCGACGATAAGCGCCACGAGCAGCAGCGCGGCGAAGATCAGGTAGTCCGGCGCCTGCGGGATGAGCATGTCCTCGGGCGGCCCCGGCGGCAGAGGTATGAACGTATAGAGCAAACCGTAGATCACGAACGAACCCACGAACGCGATCAGCGTCGTGATGACCGCGACGAGCCCCATCGACATCACGATCTGCCGGCTCAGCCGGTTGCGCTGCGGCATCGGCCCTTCTTGAGTCGGCATCAGCTTTCCATGAGCCGGTAGCCGACGCCGCGCACCACCGACATCATGCCTGGTGCACCGCCCTGGTCGAGCTTCTTGCGCAGGTTGCAGACGTGGCTGTCCACAGTGCGTTCCAGCGCGTCGCCGCCGGGCAGGCAGGCGTCCACCAGTTCGCCGCGGCTGAATACGCGGGTGGGCGATTTCGCGAGGTGGGCCAATATCCGGAACTCGGTCAACGTGAGCGCGAGCGGCGCTTCGCCGGCCTCGCTCACCACCTTGGCCACGTATCGCTCGGTATCGATTTCGAGCTTGCCGGCGCGTAGAAGCCCTGGCGAGCGCGAAACGCCGACGCGCCGCAACACGGCCCGCACGCGCGCGACGACTTCCACGGGATTGAAGGGTTTGACGATGTAGTCGTCTGCGCCAAAACGCAGGCCCTGCAGGCGGTCGATGGCCTGATCGAGCGCCGTCAGCATAATGACGGCCGTATTGCTGCGGCGACGCAATTCGACGAGCACTTCCCAGCCGTCCTTCTTCGGCATCTTGACGTCCAGCAGCACGAGGTCCGGCTTCAGTACGGGGTGCACATCAATGGCGGTTTGCCCATCGGTCACGCGGTAGGTGCGAAACCCTTCGCGCACGAGGTACGCATCGAGTATTTCGGCAATTTCCGGTTCGTCTTCCGCAATCAGGATCAGCGCATTGTTCATGCTTCTATCTCGGGTCTCGACAGCGCGCATTCGGCTGCTTACGCCTGTAATGCTGGCACAGGGCGGGGCGCCGGTTAATGGTCTCCACGGAATCTCAATGGTATCTCAACACTCTTTGGCGGCCACGCGCCTAAGATGGGCGCACGCCTGTATAGCGGTCAATACGTGGTACGAAACACGGCAGGACTGCTGCGGCAGGTCAGACAAAATATCGGAAAAACGATACGAGGTGCGGGGATGCGATTTCGCAGGCGGGATGGTGTCGTTGTCGAAGCCAGCCGGTGGTTTTTTCCTGAAAAGCACCCTCGGGTTCAGTTTCGCGGCGGCAAGTGGATGATCGCGACGCCCGACGGGTGGCGCGAAGTGAAGGCAGGCGACTGGATTCTGACGGATAGCACCGGCAATTCGTGGCCCATGTCGAACCTTTCGTTTTGCCAGGTATATGAGCCGATGCGTGAACCGATGCGTGAGCCAATGTGCGAGCCAATGTGCGAGCCGAAGCGCGACCCCGAAGTCTGATGTTGTTTGCCTGAGGCTCCGGGCGTTGGTCCGTGAGTATCGGAGCCTCCCTGGCCAGCCCTGCGGGTTGGCCTTTTTTCTTTGTGCGTCCGGATCGCCATAGCCGCTATATGGGTGCACTGTATGAGCGGTCGTGGCGCGAGTCTTCATCGAATCTCCATCGAACCTCCATGCGCTGTGGCGACAGCCAACCGAAGATGCACGTGCTGACGAAACGCGTCAGTTCGTCAACCTGAGGTGTTCCATGAGTCGCCACGCGCCTGCTGCACGGCACGTTTTCCTGCGCAGAGTACTTGCGCTTTTCAAGCCCTATTCGCTTCAGTTTGCCGTCGTGCCGGCATTGATGGTGTTCGCCTCCATTGCAGGCGTGGCCAACCCCTTCATCATCCGGCGCATCATCGACGAAGCGCTTCCGCAAGGCAATTTCCGGCTTCTCCTGGGTCTTGCGGCGGCGTTGGTCGCCATCGCGGCGGCTACGGCCGTGGCGAGCACCATTCAGACATTCGTTTCGACCCGGATCGGGCAAGCCATCATGCACGACCTGCGTGTGCGCGTGTATGGGCATCTGCAGAATCTGTCGTTGTCGTTCTTCACGAACACGCGGTCGGGCGAAATTCAGGCACGCATTGCCAGCGATATCGGCGGTCTGCAGGCGCTCGTCACGCACACCGCGGTCGAGGCCGCCCGGAATGCAAGCGTGGTCGTCATGACAGCGATCGCCATGCTCGTGCTCGACTGGCGTCTTGCGCTGCTCTCGTTCGCCGTCATACCGGGCCTTGCGTGGCTGCAATGCCGGATCGGCCTCATGCGTGAAGCTATCGTGCACGAGCAGCAGGCACGCATTGCCGATTTGTCGTCGACCATCCACGAGTCGCTGTCCGTTGGCGGCATCGTGCTTGCGCGTACCACGGGCCGTCTTCGTCATTTGCTAGGCGGATTCACCCGCACGTCGCGCGACGTGGCGCACCTCGAGGTGCGCTCGCACTCCGCGGGGCAGTGGGAATGGAGCCTCGTCTACTTCGCGCTCTCCGTGTTGCCGGCACTCACGCTGCTTGCTGGAGCGGCCTTCATGGATTTCGGTATGGCAATGACCATTGGCACGCTGGTGGCGATGATCACGTTGCAGGAGCAATTGTTCTGGCCGCTTGAAGAAATTCTTGCCGCGAGCGTCGAATTACGCACCGCCCGCGCCCTGTTTGCGCGCATCTTTGAGTACCTGGACAAACCCGTTGGTATCACGGAACGTCCGCATGCCGTGACGCTGGTGCGCGCCGCGATGCGCGGCAACGTGCGCCTTGAAAACGTGACGTTTCGCTACGACGGCAGCGACGTACCGGCGATTCGCGATGTCAGCATCGACATCCCCGCAGGGTCCCACGTGGCTATCGTCGGACCCACCGGTTCGGGCAAGACCACGCTGGCCTATCTGCTGGCGCGTCTGTATGACGTGGAGGGCGGAAGCATCACTTACGATGGCGTCGATGTGCGCAATCTGAGCTTTGCATCGCTGACGGAGATGCTCGGCGTAGTCACGCAGCAGCCGTATCTGTTCAACGCATCGGTTGCAGATAATCTGCGTTTCGCGAAACCGGACGCCACTGACGACGAACTCGTGGCCGCCGCGCGCGTGGCCCAGGTCCACGACCTGATCGCCTCGCTGCCTCAAGGTTACGCGACACGCGTGGGCGAAGGCGGCTATCGCTTTTCGGGCGGCGAAAAGCAGCGCCTCGCGCTTGCGCGCACCGTGCTGCGCAATCCGCCTGTTCTGCTGCTGGACGAAGCCACCAGCGCGCTCGATACGCGAACGGAGCGCCTGCTCGCAGAAGCGCTCGCCGCGCTGGCGAAGAATCGCACGACCATCACCATCGCACACCGGCTCTCGACGGTGCGCGACGCGGACCAGATCATCGTGCTCGACAAGGGGCGCATCGTCGAGCGCGGCGACCACGACAACCTGGTCGCGCGCTCCGGCATGTATGCCGAACTCGTTGGATCGATGAGTTGAATTTCCGTCGTTCCTGCGCGCGTTTGCGGCAGGAACGACTCGCGCACGTCTTGCGGCGCATTAGATGTTCATGAGCGTCTGATCGACCATGCGCTGTGTCTTGATGGTCTGCGCATTCGCCTGGTAATTGCGCTGCGCGGTGATCAGCTTGACCAGCTCGTTCGTCAGATCGACGTTCGAGTTTTCGGTTGCCCCGCCTTGCAGCGTGCCGTGGTTCGTCGAACCCGGTGCCGATATTTGCGCGACGCCGGAAGACGACGTCTCCTGAAACTGGTTGTTGCCCAGATTCACCAGTCCGTTCTGGTTCGCGAAGTTGGCGAGCGCGATCTGGCCCAGCGCCATGGTCTGTCCGTTCGTGTACCGGCCTGTGAGCGTGCCGTCGTTGCCTATCGTGAAGCTCGCGAGCTGTCCCGCCGAATAGCCGTCCTGCGCCAGCGCGTTGATGCCGTCCTTGCTGCCGAACTGCGTTGTGCCGCCAAGCTTCAGCAGCAACGGTTGCGGCGTGGCGGAACCGTTGCCGTTCGTCACGGAGAAGTTGAACGCAAGCGCCGTGGTGGTCGGTTTTCCAGAAGCGTCTACCGTACCGGTCAGATTGCCCGACGTATCGAACTTCGCGCTGCCGATGGGCGTGCTGGGCACGTTGCCCGGCTGGCCTGCGTACACGTCCCACATGCCGGCGCTTTTCCTCACGAAATACATCGACACCTGTTGCTGGCCGCCGAGCGAGTCGTATACGGGCACCGATGTCGAGAAGTTGTACGTGGTGCTGTCCGCGGCGTTGAAGGCAATCGGGTTGGGCGTCACGGTGACCTTGTCGCCCGCTGCCGCGACGCCGGTGAGCGTGACGGTTTCACCCATGCCGAGTTTGATCGGCGCATTGGCGGCGTAGCTCAGTCCCGTTTGCGATGCGCCGGCGCTGGAGGTCAGGTTATAGGTGGTGGGGCTCGTGAACGTCAGGGTCCACGTGTCCGCGTTGGTGCCTTGCGTGCCGTCCGTGATCGTTGCGCCTTTGCTCGCGAGCGCGCCCGAGGCGGTGACGGTGGGCGTGCCGAGCTTGAGCGCATCGTGCGCGTTCAGGTTGAGGCTCGCCGTGATGGTGCTCGTGGCGGTGGGCGCAATGTTCGTCGTCGGCACCTTCAGCGCAACCGTGTTCGCGGTTTCCACGATGCCGTTCGCGTTGGCCGCATAACCCATCAGCTTCAGGCCGTCCGCGTTCGTGACGAAGCCGTTGCGGTCGAGTTGGAACACGCCGTCGCGCGAGTAGGTGAGCGCGCCGTTGTTCGACATCTGGAAGAAGCCGTTACCGTTGATGGCAACGTGCAGCGCGACGTTGTCCGTGGTGATGGTGCCTTGCGAGAAATTCTGTTCGACGCCGGCGAGCCGCGAACCGAGTCCGATCTGGTTGTGCACCGCCGTGGCAACCGAGTTTGCATAGATGTCGGCGAACTGCGCCTGGCCGTGCTTGAAGCCGGTTGTGTGCGCGTTCGCAATGTTGTGGCCGATCACGTCGAGGTCTTTCGATGCACCTGCCAGTCCGCTCAGTCCTTGCTGGTAACCCATGATGGTCTCCGTTTCCAGTTGAAGCCGCCCGCGTTGGGATGATGCTGGCGACCATCGAAGGCCGGCCGCCCGGCTGCGAACATGCTGAGGTGGAACGCAGCGGCGCACAACGGCGTTCATGGAATCTCGACGGTATCTCGACGCGCAGGCGTCGCGCGTTGCATGAGAGGCGGGTCAGAAGGCGAAATTCATCAGATATCCATAGAAACTCGACGGAGCCTCAACTGAAGCATGCGTCACTAGCGGGAGCAGGAACACACACCGCCTGACAGGAGCATGCGCATGACGACGACCGCCCCTTCCTCGAGCGATACCGGCGCATTGATCCGGCAAGCAACGCAGTCTGTGATCAGCGGCGCGACCCGCTCGTCCATCGACGTCGATACGCTGGTGGCCGCGCTCGTCACCGCGAAGACCGCGGGCCAAGCGGGCATGCTCAGCCGGAAGCAGACCGCGGACAACGTGGAGCTTTCGGCAGTGGGGAAGCTTCAGGCTGCGCTTGCCTCGCTGCAATCCGCGTTGCGCGGCTTCACAGACGGCACGGCGCTCAACGCGCTCACGGTGGCCGTGAGCGGAAGCGGTCTGAAGGCGACGGTCAAGACGGGCGCGGCGACCGGCACATACAGCGTGGCGGTGACCAACATTGCAACCGCCAACAAGATTTCGTCGCAGGCGTTCGCGCGCGATGCGAGCCCTGGCAGCGGCACGCTGACGGTCGGCGTGGGCAGCCGCACGATGCAGATCAACGTTGCCACGGGCAGTTCGCTCGCGAGCGTCGCGAAAGCGATCAATGCGGCCGCAGACAACCCGGGTGTTTCGGCTGCTATCGTCACCGCGACGGACGGCCAGCATCTCGTGCTCACGGCAAGGCAGACCGGCGCTGCAAGCACGATTTCGATATCGGCGGGCAGCGGTCTCAGCGCGAAGCTCAATACGTCGGCCTTTACGCAAATCACTGCGGGAAAAGACGCGAAATTTTCCATCGACGGCAATACCGTAACCAGCGCAAGCAACACCGTCGAGGGAGCGCTGACCGGCATCACGCTCGCACTGACCGCAGAGGCCGTGGGCACCACGCAAACCGTTTCGGTCGAGCGGGATACGACAGCGTCAACGAAGGCCATTACCGATTTCGTCGCCGCCTACAACCACTACATTGCAACGGAGAAGAGCCTGACCTGGGATGCGTCGCAGCCTTTGGCTTCGCGCGCGGGGCCGCTGCTGGGCGATGCGATGACCAACGCCATCACCAATCGGTTTGGCAGCCTGATCAGCGGCGGTGTCGCCGTTGGAGGGCGAACGTACAGCCTCTCGTCCATCGGCATCGACCTGCAACATGACGGTACGCTTGCCGTGAACGCCACAACGCTGCAAAAGGCGCTGGCGGGCGCGGGCTCCGCGGTGTCGGCGTTGTTCAACTCGACGAACGGCATCGGGGTGAAGCTGAATACGTTCATCGATACGTACACGAGGCCGAGCGGCACGTTCGATCAACGCACGCGCACATTGAACGCCGACCTGGGCAAGCTGACGGACCATATGACGCAGCTCAAGCGCTACCAGGACACGCTGAAAGCGCAGTACAACGCGCAGTTTCAGGCGCTCAACGTGCTCATGACCACCATGCAGAACAACACCCGCTATCTGAACCAGCTGTTCGGCGGGGCCGGCATGCCGGGGACGCTGCATCGCCGGTAAGGCGATGCGGGTTCAATAGAAGCGGAGCAAGAAAAAAACGACGCTCGCAGCACGTGGGCGGCGCGCGGTGTCCCCGCGTGCCGCCGTTTTTTGTGCTTACTGCAAGAGCTTCAACACCTGCTGCGGCAGCGAGTTCGCTTGCGCAAGCACCGAGATACCGGCTTGCTGAAGCACTTGCGCCTTCGAGAGGTTCGCCGTTTCCGAAGCAAAGTCCGCGTCCACAATTTGCGCCCGCGCGGAGTTCAGGTTGGTCGATTGCGTCTGCGTGTTGCTGATGGCCGACTGGAACGTGTTCTGCGTTGCGCCCAGCGTTGCCTGGAAGTTGTTGACTTGCGAGAGCGCTGCGTCGATTGCAGTAATGGCGTTCTGCGCGCCCGAGGTGGTCGAGATATCGACACCTGAGACACCGAGGCCTGCCGCGTTCCACGTGGTCGAGCCGAAACTGGCGGTGATCGTCTGGTTCGCCGATGCGCCGATCTGGAAGTTCACGCTGCCCAGACCGCCGAGCACGGCCTGACCGTTGAACGTGGTCTGCGTCTGCACCCGGTTGATTTCCGTGAGACGCGTGGCCACTTCGGTTTGCAGGTTCGCTTGCGCTGCCGAGCCGAGCGAGCCGTCGCCCGATTCCACGGCCAGCTGGCGAATGCGCTGCAGGTTGGCCACGGTCGACGAGATGGCACCGGAGGCCGTTTGCACCATCGAGATGCCGTTGTTCGCGTTCATCACGCCTTGATTCAGTGCGTTGATGGCAGCGGTCTGGCTGGTGGCGATGGCGAGACCGGCGGCGTCGTCCGCGGCGGTGTTCACACGCTTGCCCGACGACAGGCGGTTGATCGCTTGCGACAGGGCGCTTTGTGAACCGGAGAGGTTTGTCTGCGTCGTCAGCGACAGGATGTTGGTATTGATATTGAGCATCGGTGACCTCTTGAAAGTAAGAGATGGATAACGTGCGGTCAGGGTTGCCGGCGATGGAAATTGCATCGTTATCGGGCAACCTTTCTCCGTTATCGGCCGATGGTTGTTTTTATTTAGGACCGTTAACCAAAAAATGCCGAAAAAAATACCGGCCTGTGGCCGGTGAAAAAAAGAGCTGTTGCTCTTGAGGAAGCGGGCCAATTATTTCAGCCGATTATGGACGTTTAATCGAGATTCGATGGATGGCATTTGAATACGAAAAATCCGTGCAACGGCCCTGTCTCCATTGAATCTCAACAGTATCTCAACACGATATGGGCGCTGCGCTCCGATGATCTAGCCGTTCCTCGCGCATATGCGGCATCGCATCGAGATTGCGGATTTTGTGAAAGCACAGATGCAAACCCACATGCGAGCGCGAGAAATGAATTGAACGCTGTTTGCACAAGGCTCCGGCCAGACCCTCGGAGTGCCAGGAGCCATTTGGCCGACCGCTTTCCGGGTCGGCTTTTTTTCACGCGGATGAAGCGCCTGAAAACCTGTGAAGTACTGGAGAGAACGTGTTCTACATGAAAGGCAAGCACATCGCGAAGGGCGTGGCCGCTGCGGTGGTGCTGATGTCCCTCGCTGCATGCAAGGATCCCGGTGGCGCCGCGAATAGAGGCGCCGCACAGGAAAGTCCGCGCGCGCAGGTCAGTGTGGTGATGCTGCGTGCGCAGGCGGTGCCGCTTACCACCGAACTGTCGGGACGTGTGGTGGCCTCGCTCGAGGCCGAGGTTCGTCCGCAGGTCACGGGCATCATCCAGAAGCGTCTTTTCCGCGAAGGCGGCGAGGTGAAGGCCGGCGAGGCGCTGTACCAGATCGACCCGGCGACCTATCAGGCTGCGTACGACAGCGCACGTGCAGCGCTCGTGAAAGCCGAGGCCGCGGTGCCCGGCGCGCTGGCGAAGGCCGACCGCTATAGCGACCTCGTCAGGCGCAACGCCGTCAGCAAGCAGGAATACGAAGACGCGGCGGACGTGCTCGCGCAGGCCCGCGCCAACGTAGCCGTTGCCAAAGCCGCCGTGGAGACGGCGAGAATCGCGCTCGACTACACCACCATCCGCGCGCCGATCTCGGGCCGCATCGACCGGTCTTCGCTCACGCCAGGCGCGCTCGTCACGGCGGGTCAGGCCGTAGCGTTGACCACCATCCGCCAGATCGATCCGATCAACGTGGACCTCACGCAGTCCAGCGCGAGTCTGCTCGCGCTGCGCGAGGCAATCGAATCGGGACGTCTTCAGTCGGCGGGTTCCGGCGTGGGCGTGAGGCTGAAACTCGAGAACGGCACGCTTTATCCGTACGCCGGCAAACTCGAATTCGCCGAATCGAGCGTGAACCAGGCGACGGGCACTTACGTCCTGCGAGCCGTGCTGCGCAATCCCGCGCGTCTGCTGCTGCCCGGCATGTACGTGCGGGCATGGGTCGACGAGGGCACTGCGCCCCACGCGTTTCTGATCCCGCAGCGCGCAGTGAGCCGGGGCCTGCGCGGCGAGGCCACGGCGCTCTTCGTGCGCAACGGCAAGGTGGTGGAGCAGACCTTGACCGGTGCGCGGCAGGTCGGCAACGACTGGCTCGTGCGGACTGGCGTGGCCGATGGCGACCAGGTGATCGTGGAAGGCAGCCAGCTCGTAAGAGAAGGCGACGCCGTGACGGCGGTGCATGTCGAACTCGACAAGGCGACGGGCGCGGTTGGTCCCACGCGTGCCGTAGCTCGCGCGGATAACGCCGATTCGCCGGGCGCCCCACGCCCGGCGCTGATCCGCGACCGGCAGGCAAGCCGAAGCTGAGGGCGCGATGTCGGAGTTCTTCATCAGGCGCCCCGTATTCGCGTGGGTCATCGCCATTGCCGTCATGCTGGGCGGGCTGCTCGCATTGCGAACGCTGCCTGTCGCGCAGTATCCCGAGATTGCGCCCACCACCATATCGATCAGCGCGTCTTACCCCGGCGCCGATGCGCAGACGGTGGAGAACTCCGTCACACGCGTGATCGAGCAGGGCATGACGGGTCTCGACCATCTTCTGTACATGTCGGCCACCTCCAGCGCCACGGGCGAGGTGGAGATCCGGCTCACGTTCACGCAGGACGCCAACGCCGACGTGGCGCAGATGCAGGTGCAAAACAAGCTGCAACTCGTCGTCTCGCAGTTGCCGCAGATCGTTCAGAGCACAGGGCTTTCCGTGACGAAATCGTCGGCGGCCTTTCTGATGGTGATCGGCTTCGCGTCCGTGGGCGGCAAATTGTCGTCCGCCGATCTGGACGACTACGTGAGCAGCACGCTCAACGAGACCATCAAGCGCGTGCCCGGCGTCGGCAACACGCAGTTGTTCGGCTCGGGCTACGCGATGCGGATCTGGCTCGACGCCGACAAGCTGGCGCGCTATGCGCTGATCCCGAGCGACATCGAGACTGCACTTAGAGCGCAGAACACGCAGGTATCGGCGGGGCAGCTCGGCGCCCAGCCGGCGCGCGCCGGGCAGCAGCTCAACGCCACCGTCACGGCGCGCAGCCGCCTGCAAACGCCGGCGGAATTCGGCGACGTCATCGTGAAGAGCGCGGCAGACGGTGCGATCGTGCGCCTGCGAGACGTGGCGCGCGTCGAGATCGGCGCGGAGAACTACACCTATGTCTCGCGCTACAACGGCATGCCGGCGTCGGGCCTTGGCATCAACCTCGCCACGGGCGCCAATGCCGTCGATACCGCGAGAGCGGTCAAGGCTGCCATCCACGCGCTTTCCGGCACGCTGCCCGCAGGCGTCAAGGTGTTCTATCCGTACGACACCACGCCGTTCGTGACGCGCTCCATCGACGAAGTGCTGAAGACCCTGGCCGAAGCCGTGGTGCTCGTGTTCATCGTCATGCTCGTGTTCCTGCAGAACGTGCGCGCCACGCTGATCCCGGCGCTCGCCATTCCCGTGGTGCTGCTCGGCACGCTCGGCGTGCTCGCCGTCTCCGGCTATTCGATCAACACGCTGACGATGTTCGCGATGGTGCTCGCCATCGGCCTGCTGGTGGACGACGCCATCGTCGTGGTGGAGAACGTGGAGCGCGTGATGGCGGAGCAGGGGCTTTCCGCACGCGAGGCCACGCGCAAGTCGATGGGCGAGATTACGGGCGCGCTGATCGGCATTGCCACGGTGCTCTCCGCCGTGTTCGTGCCGATGGCGTTTTTCTCCGGCGCAACCGGCGTGATCTATCGCCAGTTCTCTATCACCATCGTCACGGCCATGCTGCTTTCCGTGCTCGTGGCGCTCGTGTTCACGCCGGCGTTGTGCGCAACCCTGCTCAAACGCCGCGATGCAAACCACAAGGGCAATCACAACGGACGCGGCTTTGGCGCCTGGTTCATGCGTACCTTCGAACACGGCTCGCTCAAGTATCGCGAGGGCGTGCGGGGCGTCATGGCGCGCGGCACCCGGTTCCTGCTTCTGTTCGTGGCGCTTCTCGTTGCGCTCGCGTGGCTCTTCACGCGGCTGCCCGGGTCGTTTCTGCCCGTGGAAGACCAGGGCATGGTGATGACGTCCGTCCAGTTGCCGGTGGGTGCCATGAGCGACCGCACCGCCCGCGTGCTCGACGAGGTCACGCACTACTACCTGCACAACGAGCGCGACGCAGTGGAAGGCGTCATGACGATCGAGGGCTTCGGCTTTGGCGGCTCGGGGCAGAACGTGGGGCTCGCCTTCGTGCGGCTCAAGGACTTCGACCAGCGGGGCTCGAAGCGGCTTTCGGCCGAGGCTGTCGTGCAGCGTGCCACCGAAGCGTTCGCGCGTATCAAGGACGCGCAGGTGTATGCGCTGCTGCCGCCCACCATCGAAGGCATGGGTACCTCGAACGGGTTCGATCTCTATCTGGAAGACAGCAACGGCGCCGGGCGCGACCGCTTGATGGGCGTGCGCGACCAGTTGTTGAGCGCGGCGGCCCGCAGCCCGCTGCTCGCGAATACGCGCCCGGCCGGCCAGGAGAACGCCCCGCAATTCGCCGTGGACATCGACGAGGAACAGGCGAGCGCGCTGGGCGTGAACCTGCACGACATCAACACGACGCTCTCCATCGCGTGGGGTAGCGACTACGTGAACGACTTCATCGACCGGGGCCGGGTCAAGAAGGTCTATCTGCAGGCCGACGCCGATTTCCGCATGCAGCCGTCCGACCTCGGCAGCTGGTTCGTGCGCAACGCGAGTGGCGCGATGGTGCCGTTCTCGTCGTTCGCGAGCGGCCGGTGGACGTCCGGTCCCCTGCAACTGGAGCGCTACAACGGCAGCGCCGCCGTGGAAATTCAGGGCGAAGCGGCGCCGGGCGTCAGTTCCGGCACGGCGATGAAGGAGATGGACCGCATTGCCGCGCAACTGCCCTCAGGCTACCGCCACGAGTGGACCGGGCTGTCCTGGCAGGAGCGCCTCTCGCGCAATCAGGCGGCCGCGCTTTACGCGATGTCGGTGCTCGTGGTGTTCCTCTGCCTCGCCGCGCTCTATGAAAGCTGGACCATTCCGCTTGCCGTCATGCTGGCCGCGCCCATCGGCATTGCGGGGGCCGTGGTGGCCGCGCTCGCCTTCGGTCAGACCAACGACGTCTATTTCAAGGTGGGGCTCTTGACCACCATCGGGCTTGCGGCGAAGAACGCCATTTTGATCGTGGAGTTCGCGCTGGATCGCGAGGCCCGCGGCGCCAGCGCCGCTCATGCCGTGCTCGAAGCGGCCACGCAACGGCTGCGGCCCATTCTGATGACCTCGTTCGCCTTCATTCTTGGCGTCGCGCCGCTCGCGTTTGCCACAGGCGCAGGCTCCGGCGCGCAGAACGCGATCGGCGTGGGCGTGATGGGCGGCATGGTTGCCTCCACGGTGTTGGGCGCGTTCTTCGTACCGCTGCTGTTCGTGGCGGTGCGCATGGCGTTCCCGGCCGCGCGAATGGACGACAACAAGGAAGACGACAGGGATGGTCCGCGATGAACGCCATCACATCGATCGTCATGAGCGTGACCGCGACATGCCATGCGCGCACGGCGGTGACGCTTGCAAGCGGTCTCATGCTCGCCGGGTGCGCCGTGGGCCCCGACTATCGGCAACCCGAGATGGCTGTGCCCGATAAATGGGCCAGCGTCGGCGCCATGACGCCCGCCAGCCGGCCCGAACTCGCGCAGTGGTGGACGCGGCTCAACGATCCTTTGCTCGATGCGCTGATCGACGAAGCGGTTGCCGGCAATCTCGACGTGGCCACGGCGCGGGCGAAGGTGCGCGAAGCGCGTGCGCTCTATCGGCAGGCGGCGGGCACTGCGTGGCCGTCTTTGCGGGCAAGCGTTTCCGGAACGCGCTCCGGGGGACCGGGCCGCATGTCGCCGGGCGCTTCTTCCACCACTTCTTCCACCACTTCGTCCACCACTTCTTCCACCACCAACATCAACTCAGGCACGGGTAACGCAGGCGACCTGTTCCAGGCAGGCTTCGACGCAAGCTGGGAACTCGACCTGTTCGGTGCGAACCGGCGGGCCCAGGAGGCCGCGAAGTACGGCGTCGACGCGGCGCAGTGGGGGCTCAGTGCAGCGCTCCTCACGCTGATCGGCGATGTGACGTCGTCGTATGTGCAGGCCCGCGGTTATCAGGCGCGGCTCGCATTGGCGCGCGACACGGCTGCATCGCAGGAGGAAACAGCGCGCATCACGCGCCTCAAGTTCGAGGCAGGGGCTTCCTCGGGGCTCGATGCAGCCAACGCGGCGGGGCAGGCGCAAAGCACGCGGGCCGCCATTCCTGCCTTCGAGGCCGCTTATGCGCAGACCGTGCATGGCCTTTCCGTACTGACAGGCCAGCCGCCGGAGGCGTTGCTCGACCGCATGGAACAGCCGGAGCCGCTGCCCACGCCGACGCTGCCCGTCTCGCTCGGCGTGCCCGCAGACGTGCTGCTTGCGCGTCCCGATGTGCGTCTTGCGGAGCGTCGGTACGCGCAGTCCACGGCCAAAGTGGGGCAAGCCGAGGCCGCGCGTTACCCGAGCGTGAGCCTCACGGGAAGTCTCATAACCTCGGCCACGCGGCCGGGCGACCTGGGCCAGCGCTCCTCGATCGGCTGGGCGTTCGGACCGTCTCTTACGGTGCCGCTCTTCAACGGCGGGCGGCTCAAGGCCGGTGTCGAAGTGGCGCAGGCCGAGCGGGACCAATCCTTCATCGCGTGGCGCGCGGCCGTGTTGAACGCACTGAAGGACGTGGAAGGCGCGAGCGTCGCGCTGTACCAGGAGAACGAACGCATCGCGGCGCTGCGCGCCTCCGCTGCCTCGTACCGCACCGCCGCGGATCTGGCTCGCCTGCTGTATCGCGCCGGCTCCACGAGCTTTCTCGACGTGCTCACGGCAGAGCGCTCGCTCTATCTGGCCGAGGACGCGCTGATCCAGAGCCGGGTGCTCTTCGCGACGCACTACGTCGCGTTGAACAAGGCGCTGGGCGGCGGCTGGAACGGACACATCGATACGTCGACGCCGGAAGTCGTCGACGCCCACACCGGCCCGCATCTCGACACGACGCGGGACTGACCTCACTACGCGAGACACCAACATGCTCGTCGCACACGCATTGCGTTTTCTCCCCGAGTTCGTTCCAGGCAGCGATCTGAAATCGCGGTTCAGAAGAGTGCGCATCTGGATGTATGCGGCGCTTCACCCGCGCGCTGCCTGTTGCTGGTTCAACGCGCTCGCGGAGCACCGGGTGCTTGCCGATATCGCGCGGCACGACCGGCGCTTTGCGGAGCGGCCGTTTCATGGGCTCGCGCAGTTGCACCTGGGCGCGCTTGAGCGTGTAGCGATGATTCGGGACCACCACGTTCTGATGGAACGCCTGCTGGGCGACGCGCTCACGCGGCGTATCTATCTGATGGGCGAGCACGTCGTGCTGGCCGCGTGTCCGCCGTTCTTGATCGTGCTGAAGAGCGTGACGCGCTGCCGGCGCGAGGGACTGTTGACCGTCGCATGCACCGACGCCGAAACCGGCGTCGATCTCGCATGGGCCACGCTCACGCTCGAAATGCGATATGACACGCGCACGCCGGGGCTCTTCATCGGTGGCCTGCAGGGGCCGGGCGGTGAGCACCGCGAGCGCGTGCGCATCGCCACGCGGGCGAGCCATGGGCTGCGCCCGAAGGCGGCGGTCATGGAGGCGATCGGCGCGTTGTGCGAGCTACTGGATATCCGCTCGCTCACAGCGGTGGCGCGCTCGGCCCATGTATCGAGTGCAGGCGCCGACGCGTTTCGTTCCGACTACGACGCGTTCTGGCAAGAGTTGGGCGGAACGCGAGCGGGGGACCGTTTCGCGTTGCCGCTGGTGCCGCCGCATCGCTCGATCGACCAGGTGCCGTCGAACAAGCGGGCGGCGTTCCGGCGCCGGCAGACATTGATCGCGCAGATGAAGGAACAGCTTCGGTACTGCGTGGAGCGCGTGAGGCACGAGAGCTCGCCGCGCAGCGATCCGCCCGCACGGAAGGAGACGGCGCCGACACTGGCGTATGCGGTGCAGTGAGCGACGCGAAAGCGCTGTCTGCGCGACGTAGGCGCAGGCGCTTCTTTCGCTTCCGCCGTTGCGCCTGATGTGCCTTATTTTGCGCGTGCCTGGATGGGTGCGTCGGCCACTACACCTTCTCGCGAATACAGCACGGCATGACAGGACGCATCGAAGGCCACGGCCGTCAACGGCAAGCGGTCCTGGCGCACGTTGGAGGCAAACGACGCTCCGCCATCGTCGCTGTGCACGACGAGACCATCCAGACCCACGCCGACGATAGTCGAGCCGCACAGCACGAGCGAGGTGATGGACGACTTGCTCTGCGTTTCCACGCGTTGCCACGTTTCGCCGTGATCGGCGCTCTTGTACAGCGAGCCGCGCAGGCCGCCGACAAACAGCGTGCCGTCGGCAGCGGCTGCGCCGGTCCAGAACGATCCCTTGTAGCCGGTGCTGAGGTAGCGCCAGTGCGCGCCGCGATCGTCGGAACGCAGCACCATGCCGCGTTCGGCCGGCGCGTAGAGCCGGTTCTGTGCATCCACGAAGAGGCCTTGCAGATTCAGGTCCGCGCGTTGCCCCTCGCCGGGGGAGGGCAACGTGACTGCTCGCCAGTGCGCTCCGCCATCCGACGTTTCCAGCGTCAGCGACCACAGGCCGACGGCCACACCGTGATCCGCGTCGAAGAAGTGGACCGCGAACAGCGGACGGTCGGTCTTCGTGTCGCTGCGTTGCAGTTGCCAGGTTTCGCCGCCGTCCGTGGTGCGTAGCACGACGCCCCAGTGGCCCACGGCCCAGCCCTGCCGCGCATCGACGAACGAGACGGAGGTCAACGTGACGTCCACCGGCACGCGTTTCGCCTGCCGGTGGGTCTTGCCGCCGTCATCGGAGAGCAGGACGACACCATGGTCGCCCACCGCGACGATGCGCGAGCCGGCTGTGGCAGTGCCCAGCATCGTGGCCGAAGCCGCATACGGCACGGAGACGGCCGGTGCGGCCAACGGTGCAGGTGGCGCGTTGTCCGTCGTCACGGCGGCCAGGGCGACGAGCGGCAAAGACAGAAGCGCCGCGCAGGCGAGAGCAGAGAGGCGAGAAGTCATGGCGGCGTTCAATGATGTTGGAGTCCGGTTGCGTGCACGGGGCGGCGGCGCGGGAAGAGCTTTTCGAGCCAGACGACCATGGCGGGCAGCGCGGTCATCGCCATCACCATGTTCACCATGAACATGAAGGCGAGCAGCTTGCCCATGTCGGCCTGAAATTTCAGCTGCGAGAACGACCACGTCGCCACGCCGATGGCGAGCGTGATGGCCGTGAAAATGGTGGCCGTGCCCACTTCGAGAATTGCGTGCTCGATGGCCTTCACGGTGGGCTGGCCGTTGGCCACGTGCAGCAACAGGCGGTTGTAGATATAGAACGCGTAGTCCACGCCGATGCCCACCGCGAGCACCATCACAGGCAGCGTGGCTACCGTGAGGCCGATCTGTAGTTCCTTCATGAACCAGTAGCCCACGAAGGTGCCCACCGTCAGCGGCAGACAGCACGCGATAACAGCGCGCAGATCGCGATAGACCAGGAACACCAGAATCACGATGGCCGCGTACACGTAAAGCATCATCGGCAGTTCGCTTCTGGCCACTTCGTCGTTGATGGCGGCCAGCACGCCGGCATTGCCCGAGGCGAGCCGCATGCTCACGCCCGGCGGCGCGCTGGTGGTGCGGAACGCTTTCACCGCGTCGATGACGCGCTGGATCGTGGTGGCCTTGTGGTCGGTGAGGAAGAGGTTCACGGCGGTCATGCTGCAGTCTTTGCGCATCGTGCCGCGCACGCGGGCAATTTCCGTGGAGAGCGCGGCGTAATTGGCAGGGTCGATGGGCACCACGCTCATCTTCGGATTGCCTTCGTTATAGCCTTCGTTGTAGAGCCTCAATTGTGCGGAGTAAGACGCTGCGGAAAGCACGCCGTCCACGTGCTGCATGGCCCACGTAAAGCGGTCCTGGTAGAGGCCGATGTTGACGTTGTTGCAACTCTCCGGCGGCGCTTCGAAGATCACCGTCAGCCAGTCGAGGCCCGTATCGAAGTTGCTGGAGATAGCTACGGCGTCGCGGTTAAAACGTGCATCGGCGCGTAGTTCGGGAGCGCCTGGCTGCAACGTGCCCACCACGCGATCGCGGCCTTGCCATACCGCCACCGCGAAAACGCAGGCGGTGAGCGCCAGCACGACGAGCGCATTGCGCGGTTCCGCCACGCGAGCCACCACGCGCAGCCAGGACGCCTGGTGTTCGCGGCGAACCAGCGCCTTGTCCGCGTAGGCTTTGCTCACGTTGAAGAAGGAGGCCGCCACGGGCAGCATCACGAGGTTCGTGACGATCTTGTACGCCACGCCGAGCGAAGCCGCGATGGCCAGCTCCCGCACCATCGGAATGGGGATCAAGAGCAGCGTGATGAACGAGACGAACGCCGTGACGAGCGCGAGCGTGCCGGGAATCAGCAGTCCGCTGAAGCTGTCGCGGCACGCGTCGAAGTTGGAATGCCCATGCGAAATGCCGCGCACGATGTAGTTGATCTGCTGCACGCCATGCGACACGCCGATGGCGAACACAAGAAACGGCACGAGCACCGCGAGCGGATCGAGCCCGAAGCCGAGCAGGCGCAGCGTGCCGAACTGCCAGACCAGCGACGTGAGCGAACACAGAACGGGGAGCAGGGTAAAGCGCAGCGAGCGGCAGTACCAGTACACGGCGGCGGCCGTGAGCAGCAACGCAATGGCGCAGAACTTGAGCACGGAACGCGCGCCGTCGGCGATGTCGCCTATCTGCTTGGCGAAACCGATGATCTGGATTTCGAAGTCGCCGTCTTCGAACTTCGAACGAATGCGCTGTTCGAGCAGATGGTTGTAATCCACGTAGTCGAGCTTGGCGCCGTGGGCGTCGTATTCGAGCAGCTCGGCGGTGATCATCGCGCTCGTTTCGTCGCGCGAGACCAGCGTGCCGACGAAGCCCCCTTGTCTTGCCGCGCGCCGGATATTGCCGATGGTTTCGCTATCGAGTTGCGCGGGCGTGATCGTGCTGTCGATCAGCGGGTCCGCGCGAAAGCCGTCCTCGGTAATTTCATTCACGAAGCTGTTGGGCGTCCACAGCGACTGCACGCCCAGTCGTTCGATGTTGGGCAGGAAGATGACCGCCTGCGTCACGTCGTAAAGCCGCTTGAGCGCCGCGGCATTCCAGATGTTGCCGTGGCGTGCTTTGACGACGATGTTCAGGCGGTTCGCTCCCAAGGTGTCGTTGCGATATTTCTCGAACGTCTGGATGTACTCGTGCCCGACGGGCATCTGCTTGTCGAAGCCCGCATCCATGCGCAACTGCGTGGCGAACCACGCCATGACGAGCGTGAACACGGCGAGGGCGGCAAGAATGAGGCGCCGGTGAGAAAAGACGAATGCTTCGAAGCGGAGCACGGCGCGTTGCAGCGCCGTGGTGGTGTCGGGCGGAGTGGGCATGGCGCGGGAACGGTTTGCTTGAGAGGGGACGGCTTCGGTCAGAAGTTGCGCGACAGCGTGAGGCCGACGAAATTGCGGTCGCGATATGGCTGGTCGAATACGCTCTTGCCGCCGAAGAATGCGGAGTAGTTGATGGCGGCCTGCCAGTTCGCCGGGTTCTGGATGAACGTCACGACGAGATTGACCGACTTCGCGCCTTCCATGAACTGGCCCACGGCATTCGGCGTTCTACCGCTCACGGCCTGGAAGTAATAGACCTCGGGAATCACCTGCCAGCCCGGAATCAGTTTGCCGTCGTACACCCAGCTGAAGTCCAGGTTATAGCCCCACGACGTTTTCGTGCCCACGGGCCTGGGCGTGCCGTTGGCGCTGTACTCCTGGCCCCATCCCCATGCGCCTGCGGAAATCGGGTCGTTGCCGTAGTACTGCTTGAGGCCCGGGTAGCTCACCACCACGGCTTCGGCCATGAGCGTGGCGGTGTCCGCCCCCAGCAGATTCAGGATGGTGTGGGCGTTGCTGGGCGTGAGGCTCAGCATGCCCGTAAGGTGCCACTGAAACTTCTTTTCGTTGGCCCAGCAGTTGCCGTTGTTCGACGCGCAGCCGCTCACGGCCGGGTTGAGCGCGACGGCATCGCGCGGGCGATACGACAGTTCGGTGCCGATGGCCCAGTCGCCTATCGGCATGTTCGCGCTGATGCCGAAGAGGCGCCGGTCTTCGGCATACGCCCAGCCCGAATGGCCCGTGCCGCCCGCGTTCGTGCTGAAATTCGGCGACTTGTCGTTGTAGCTCATCACGTAGAAGCCGAGATTCACCGGCGTGCCCGCGGGCTGCCAGCGCAGCGCGGTGCCCCATTGCCCGCCATTCTTCGGCTTGACCTCGATGAGCCCGTAGGCGTCGTGGCCCCGGCCCATGCCGTTGGCGAACGACCAATAGCTGCCCGAAGGCGGCAGGTAGTTGCCGTTCCAGTTGCTCTGGATATAGGTCTCCAGATTGAGCCCGTGGCCGAGGCCCGTTGCGAAGCTCGCGATAGGTGCGGGAAGCACCGCTTCTTTCAGCTGCGTGCCCGGCTGCGAGAGGCGCATCACGTCGATGGCATTGGTGGCGTTGATGCCGCCCGGCAGGAACAGGCTTTCGCCCCAGCTGATGACCTGATTACCCACGCGCACGCGCGCCGTTTCGCCGAACAGCTGAAACGACTTGCTGACCCAGAGGTCGAGCAGGCGAGCCTTGAAACGCAGGTCCGAACTCGCATCGGACGCCTGGCCGCTCGTGAGATACGACGGTGTGGCCGGGCTCAGGTAGCCGGTGGTGTGCGTGGCGGTGAAGTCGCGTATCCAGTTCACGCGGCCGAGGAAGGTGAAGTCGTCCGGCATCTTGAGCAGCAGTTCGTGACTGCCTTTCAGGTACGTCGTGAACGCATCGCCTTTGGCGTAGTTCAGGTTGCCCTGATCGCCCATGGAAGACGTGGGCGCGAGGCAGCCGGCCGGGGCGCCTGCTCCGGTCGCGCCCGCCGTAATGAGATCGCAGGCGGGCGACTTGGCGCGTATGCCGGTACCTACCGAGATGGTCGAATCGAAACTGCCTCTTACGTCGCTGAACTCGAAGTCGGCGGCTTGCGCGCCGACTGCTGAAAGCAGACCGCAGACGGATGCGGCGGCCGTGCGCATGCGAATCCCCTGGACACCGGACATGGTTGATCTCCTTGGCTTGTCTGTTTGTTGTGGGCGCTGGAACGATTTGGAACGACTCAGCGCTCGCTGATGGCGCGCAGGTTTTCAGCGGTGTAGAAGTCGGCGCGCATGCGCGGCCCCGTGGGTTCCGTGAAATAGCGGACGTCCTTGCCGACGCCGGCCGCATGCGTATCGAACACGTAGCGGCCTTCGGCCAGGTTGTTCTGCACCATGGCCATCACGTCGCAGGTGCCGGTTTCGTAGACGGGAATGAGGAAGCCTTCGCGCATCTTGGCAAGCTTGTCCTGACCGTCGAAGTCGTCCATCAGCACGGGGGCCCAGCTGTCTTCGTCCAGGTACACCACGCGCCGCGGGGCCGAGTGCCGCATGCCGGCCTTCACCGTGGCTTCGACCACCCACACGCGATGCAACTCGTAGCGGCGATGGCTCGGCGCGATGAAGTTGTTCTGGGCGATGTCTTCGAACTTCGACTGGAAGTCGAAGGCGCCGAAGTCGTTGTAGGGCACGTAGATTTCCTTCTTGCCCACGAGCTTCCAGTTGAAGCGGTCCAGCGCGCCGTTGAACACGTTCGGTTCGTCCAGCGTGTACTGGTTTTCCATGCCGATCTGCGGCGCGTCATGCGAGTAGGCCGGCATGCGGCGCACGCGGCGCTGGCCCGGGAAGTAATAGAACGTCTCGTTTTCCGGCTGGTTCAGATACTGCGTGATGGCGAGTGCCTGGCCCGCGAGCGCCGTGGGCGAGAGATAGGCGAAGTACACATAGAACTCGACGGGCGGGTAGGACGAGAGCGCGTGCGATCCTTTCTCGCCCCACGGAATGAAGAGCGTCTGCTCGGACTCGGCACGAATCCATTCGCTGCCGCCGCGGCGTGGCGACACGGCGGTGATGGTCTTCTTGTAGTCGATGCCTACGCCGCGATAGCGCAGCTTCGCGTTCCACATGGCTTCCACGCCGGTGGATGGAATGGGGAACGGGTAGCCCGGTACGGTGGCGTCCTTGATGCTCCAGCCGTCGTCGTTGAGTTTGGCCGTGCCCACGTTCTTGCGCGTGTTGGCCGCAACGAAGTCGGGCACGCCGCAGGTGCGGTGCGAAGGGTAGACGTCCATGCGATAGCCCTTCGTTTGCCGGATCATGGCGGCCTCGCCGGCGGAAAGGTGGTCCGCGTATTTATCGACGTTCGAGGCATCGATGGAAAAGAGCGGCTTTTCGTCCTTGTGCTTCCAGTACGCGAGGCGCAGCTTGCCCCATTCCCAGCCGGGCAACGGCGCTTCGGCGCCCTGCCACGCGGGAATGGTGCCGTCCTTGTTGGCTTCTTTTTCCGCGCCCGATGGCGTGAGCCGGTCCAGTGCAGCCGGGTCCGCGCCCACGGCCATGCCGGTGCCGAAAAGGAGGCTGGCGGCGAGCGTGGCGCTCAGTGTGGTTTTCAGGGTGGTGCTTGCACAGGCGGTGCGCCGGAATCGTTTTGTCTTCATGTCGTTTCCTCGAGTGAGTTGAATCGCTTTCAATGCTTGCGGATGGAGTGGGCGCGATCTGCACATGCGTGGGAACGACCGGCATTTCGCGGACGAACGCATCCCTCACGAAGCCGGCCTCAAGGCGGAGAGACTCCAGCCTTGAGCGCGGTGCTTCGTGATTTCGGGATCGCTTCGGAAGTACGGGAACGGCTTGCGGCGGGACTAACGGTGGTTGGGCTGAGTGGCGGCAGTGGGCGCCCCGGTGGCGGGTTCGTCGTGCTGCGCGAGCGGCAGCATGCGTTTGAGCACCGCGTCTTTACGCACGAAGTGATGCACGAGCGCCGCGCCCGCATGAATCACGACGAGCGGCCAGGCCACCCATTGGCCGATGAAGCTGTGCACGGCCCACATCACGTCTTCCAGACCCGTTACGGAGAGACCGAAGATCGACCGGATCCACGCCGCGAACGCCGTGTTCCGGCATGCGGGAATGACGAAGAAGCCGAAGTTCGTGGGGTCGTAGGTGGTCATGTAGCCTGAAACGGGCATCAGAATCAGCAGGGCGTAGAGCGCCCAGTGCGCCACGTCTGCTGCGCGGTTCTCGATGCGCGAATGCGAAAGGTGACGCGGCACGATGCCGAAGATCCGCCATAGCAGGCGGGGCAGCGTGAGAAACGCGATCGTGATGCCCAGAATCCAGTGGATGTTGAGAATGGGCACCACGCGCGCTGCGTTCGGCGTGGTGCCGAAGAGGGCGGGCTTGATGCTCGTCTCCGGGTCGACGAACCAGATGACGTAGTAGACGACCACATACGCGGTAATGAACGCCGCGGCGGTCAGCCAGTGGAACAGCATCGAGACATTGCCGTAGGACTCCAGCGTGTTTCTCCAGCGCATGGCGGTCTCCTTTGTCGAGGGTGGCGAAAAGCTCAGGAGGGCAGTAGAACCGTGATCACTTTCTCTTCGGTGTAGGCGAGCGCGCCGGTGATGCCGCCTTCGCGGCCTATGCCGCTGCTTTTGAGGCCGCCCCACGGAAGATTCGCATCCAGCGGGCTCCAGCAGTTCACGCCGACCGCGCCCACCTTCACCTGATGCGCGACGCGGTGCGCGCGCGTGAGATCGTTGGTCCAGAGCGTGGCCGCCAGTCCGTAGTCCGAATCGTTGGCGATGGCCACGGCTTCTTCTTCGGTATCGAACGCGATGATCGTGCCGACCGGGCCGAAGATTTCCTCTCGTGCGATGGTCATGCCGTTGTTCGCGCCGGCGAAGACAGTCGGTTTCACGAACCATCCCTTCTCAGGCTGGGAGACGCCGCCCACGAGCAGCTCAGCCCCTTCGTCGAGGCCGGCCTGAATGTAGCGGTTCACGCGTTCGAATTGCTGCTGCTTCGCGAGCGGTCCCATCTGCACGCCGGGCTCGCGCGGGTCGCCCACCTTGATGGTGGCCGCGGCTTCGGCCATCGCTGCGGCGAAGCGCTGGACGAGGCTGCGCTGCACGAGAATGCGCGAGCCCGCGGCGCAGACCTGCCCCTGGTTCACGAAGATGCCGAGGGCGCAGCCGCGCACGGCTTCGTCGAACGGCGCGTCTTCGAATACGATCTGCGGGCTCTTGCCGCCCAGCTCCAGCGTCACGCGTTTGAACTGCGCGCCGGCAATGCGCTGAATGGTGCGGCCGGCTTCGGGGCTGCCCGTGAAGCTGATCTTCGCGACGTCCGGGTGCTCGCATAGCGCCCGACCCACTACGTCGCCGCGCCCCGTGACCACGTTCACGACGCCATCGGGAAAGCCGGCTTCCTTGCACAGCGCGGCGAGATGCAGCGCGGACTGCGGCGTTTCTTCTGCCGGCTTGATGACCACCGTGCAGCCCGCGGCGAGCAAGGCCGCAAGCTTCCAGGTGGTAATCATGAGCGGCGCGTTCCACGGCACGATGGCGCCCACCACGCCGACGGGCTCGCGCACGGTGTACGAAAGCGTCCTGTTTCCCATGTAGCCCGCGGTGGGAATGGTCCGGCCTTCCAGCTGGTTTGCCCAACCCGCCGCGGCACGCAGGTTGGCGACAGCGTTCGGCACGTCCATCATGCGCGGCTCGATGGGCGAGCGGCCAATCGCGCGGGCGTCCATGTCGGCGAGCAGCGTCGTGTCGCGTTCGACCAGATCGGCGAGCCGGATCAGCAGACGCGCGCGCTGTGCGCCGTCCAGCGTGCGCCATGCACCACCGGACAATTGCGCGCTGGCCGCGGCGACGGCGCGTTGCACGTCTTCGGCGGTGCCTTCTGCGGCGCTCGCGTATTCGCGTTCGTCAACCGGATTCAGGAGGCGCATGCGGCCGCCGTCGGAGGCATCGGCCGGTGCGCCGTTAATGAAGTGCTTCAGGTTCTGGCTCATGCTCATGAATTCATTGGGCGTAGAGAACGTTGGCCGCTTTAGCGGACGAACGGCACTTCCTTGAAGGCGGCATCGAGCGCGGACACGATGCGGTCGATCTCGGGCCGCTGGATCACGAGCGGCGGCGACAGGATGATCTTCGTGCCCACCGGACGCACGATCGCGCCGTTGCGGCGCGCCACTTCCGCGACGTTGTAGGCGTAGCCCGACATCGGGCTGATGGGCTCGTGCGTGGCCTTGTCGTTGACGAGGTCGATGGCGAGCATGAGACCTTTGCCGCGCACTTCGCCAATGGCTTCGAAGCGATCGGCGAACGGCTGCAATGCTTCGAGCAGATAGGCGCCCTGCTTGCCGGCGTTGCCGGGCAGATCTTCGCCCACCACGATGTCGAGGCTCGCGAGTGCGGCGGCGCAACCCACGGGATGGCCCGCGTACGTGTAGCCGTGCATGAGTTGCCCGGAGAAGTCCTGATTGGTTTCGAAGGCCTGCGCCACGCGGTCGTTGAATACCGTGGCGCCCAGCGGCACGTATCCGGAAGACAGACCCTTGGCGAAGCACATGAAGTCCGGCTTGACGCCCCAGCCGCGCACGCCAAAGAGGCTGCCGGAACGTCCGAATCCCGTGACCACTTCGTCGGCGATCAGCAGGACGCCGTACTTGTCGCATACGGCGCGCACTTTGGGCCAGAAGCTTGCGGGCGGCACGATCACGCCGCCCGCGCCCTGAACCGGCTCGGCGATGAAGGCGGCGACGGTGTCCGGGCCCTGGAACTGGATCTCGCGGTCCAGCAGATCTGCACACAACGTCGACAGTTCTTCCGGGTCGCTCGTGAACGGATTGCGATACACCCAGGGGTTCTGCACCTGGAAGCAGCCGGGGATGAGCGGCTCGTAGTTGCGGCGGAAAACGGCGTTGCCATTGACCGATGCGCTCAGGAAGTGACTGCCGTGGTAGCCCTCTTTGAGCGAGATGAATTTCGTGCGGTCTTTCTGACCCAGGATTTTCCAGTACTGGCGCGCCAGCTTCAGCGCGGTTTCGGTGGAGTCCGAACCGTTGGAGCTGAACACCACGCGCTTCATTTCTTCGGGCGCGAGCACTTCCATCAGACGTGCGGAAAGCGCTTCGGCGGGCGGGTTCGACACGCCGTCGAACAGCTGGAAATACTCGAGCTGATCGAGCTGCTTCACGATGGCCGCCTTGACCTCGGGGCGGTTGTGCCCCACGTTGACGTTCCACAGTCCGCCCACGCCGTCGACGAAGCGGTTGCCGGATTCGTCGAAGACGTAGCAGCCGTCGCCGCGAACAATGCGCAAAGGCTTGCGTTCCTTCATCGCAGCGGGGTGCATCATGGGGTGCCAGAAGCGGGCGTTTTCGTAAGTCATCGTGTCTCCGTGCAGTGCATTGAAGCGCCACGAGGCGCAACGGGTGTGCTCGAGCGGGCGTGAGGCGGGTGCTATGCCCGACGCTCGCCGTGTGAACGAAGTTTCATTGCGAACACCGGCACGGCGGTATCCCAAATGAGCAAGTTCGAAGGTCGCTTCGTGTGTCGAGGTCGCCTCAACGGCTGCGAAGTGAAGTGCCGTTGTCACCGCGCTGGTGCCTGTGCACTCTTTTGCGCCAAGGTGGCCCGGCGTGCACGCGCGCAAGGCGTGCAGCGCGACGGGTTATCCCTGGTAGAACGTCGCGAATGCAGGTGGGCACAATCACGGCATCCCCGATGTTGGCTGGCACGGTCTGTGCATCGACGTTTAGGAATGCGTCGGAGTGATTCTTTGGGAACCCGTTCATACAACAGGTAATTCAACGTCATGAATCAAAGCATCAACCGATTCCAGGACGTGCATATGCATGCCTGTGCCGTGCGGGACTGGAATCAGACTTATAGCCAGATATCGGCGGGGCCGCTGGAAAGCTCGTTGATGCAACTGAAAAGCACGCGCACTCATGTGTTTCGCGAGCGGATCAGCCAGCGTGTCGTGCAGCACGGTGAAGCGCCGAAGGGCAAGATGTGTTTCGCGATTCCTACAGCCGTGTCGGGCGCAATCCGCATGCAGGGCCGCGAGGCTGACGAGAACAGCATCTTCGTGCTGCGTGGCGGTGAAGAATTCATGTTCCATATGCCGATGGGTATGGACATGCTCTCCATCACGTTCGACGGCGAACTGTTCGAAAGCGCGCTGGAAGCTACGCCTTCGCCGGGCGACATCCGCACGCTGTTACGGCAGCCTGTCATCAAGGTGCCGTCAAAACGGCTCGCACAATGCCGTGACCAACTGCTGGCGCTCTTTTTGAGCGCGCTCGCGATGGACCCGTTGGAGTCATCGGGCGCATCAGGCGCATCAGGCGCAGCGGATTCATCGAACGACGGGCCGGACCTCGAACGAAGTCTCGAGCAGGAGATGCTCGACGGTCTGCTCCAACTGTTGACGGACCCGACATGTGACCGCAACCAGCGCCCGGGGAGTTCGACGCAAAGCTTCATCGTGGATAAGTGCCATCGGTTGACCGTATCGGACGCCGCGAACGCACCGAGCGTGATCGAACTGTGTCAGCGGTTGCAGATCAGCAGGCGCACCGTGCAGAACAGTTTTCGCACCGTGGCGGAAACGACGCCGGTGAAGTATCTGCGCTCTGTGCGGCTCAACGGCGTGCGCCGCGAGTTGATGGCAACGCGCGCCAGTGACCTCGCCATTGGCGACGCCGCCGCCAACTGGGGCTTCTTCCATATGAGCCATTTCGCCGCCGACTATCAGGAACTGTTCGGCGAATTGCCTTCGCAGACGAGACGGGGCGGCCGCTAGTCGTAGCCGTTTGTCTGTCGCGCGCCAGGCCGCGCAACCCTTTCCTCACATCCCGATGCACGGCGCCGCCCGGCGCCGCTTTGTATCGTTGTGTATCCGCGGCAAAAAAAGACAAGAACGCATACATAAACGCCGCTTCGCGGAAACAAGCCGGATACGTCGAGCGATTCAAATACACCCATGCCAGTTGGCGATGCCGCAAAGCGGCCCTCACGCCAACCGGATACCGGGCGCCACGCGGGTGTGGCGTGAATCAACTCGATACTCACAGGTGAAAACCATGAAGCTCGTCCAGTCGCTGATCGTTGCCGCTGTTGTCGCCGTTCCCGCCGTTTCGTTTGCTCAATCCAGCCAGCCGATCACGCGTGCGCAGGTTCGGGCGGAACTCGTTCAACTCGAGAAGGCCGGCTACAACCCGGCGGATGACTACACCCAGTACCCCGCGAACATCCAGGCCGCCGAAGCGCGCGTGAGTGCCCAGAACCGCGACGCGGCCTCGGCTTATGGTCCCGTTATCACCGGTTCCTCGTCGTCGGGCTCGCGTGCGACCTCTGCGCAAGACACGATTCCGGGATTCGAGCCGATCTACGCGCACTCCTGAATCGTGCGTGTCGGGCTCAGAGCGATGCGGTCCATGGCGTGAGGGATGCCCGATCGCCGGACAACATGCCTATGTACGGTCCGGTGTTCGAGGCGAGCGCTCTAATACCGAGGTATAGGCGCCTCATGACAAGGCGTGCGCCGCTTCTCCCCTCGATGAACATCGTGCATTAGATCTTCTCCTTGAGCTTCGACCATCAACGGCGATCGCGTTTGAGAAGAACGCAGATCGGCAGACTTGCCGCGGCTCGCGGCATGACGAACTAACTCATCTTTTTTGGGGATACGACTATGTCTGATCAGATCGACGCGCGGCGTCGCCGCGTATTGGGTACCACCATCGCCGGCCTTGCCGTGCTGGGTTCGGGACTGAGCGAAATGGCGCGCGCCCAATCGGCCCCGGCCGCAGCGGGTTTGACGCCCGCCGGAGGGGGCGCGCTATTCGGCACGCTGCGCCAGGTGGATGCCAACCGGCTCAGCATCGGATACGTAGAGGCAGGGCCGGCGAACGGTCCGGTCGTCATCCTGCTGCATGGGTGGCCCTACGATGTTTTCAGCTTTGCCGAAGTGACACCCATACTCGTCTCGGCCGGTTATCGCGTGCTCGTGCCGTACCTTCGCGGCTACGGGCCGACGCGATTCCTGTCGGCAGATACGCCGCGCAACGGTCAGCAAGCCGTCGTCGCGGTCGACGTCATCGCGTTCATGGACGCCTTGAAAATCAGGCAGGCGGTGATTGGCGGGTTCGACTGGGGCGGCCGTACCGCCGACATCGTTGCGGCGCTTTGGCCCGAGCGGTGCAAGGCGCTGGTTTCCGTGAGCGGCTATCTGATCGGCAGCCAGGAGGCAAACAGGAAGCCGCTGCCGCCGCAGGCCGAACTGGCCTGGTGGTATCAGTTCTATTTCGCGACCGACCGCGGCGAAGCAGGCTATGCAGCCAACCGCTTCGAATTCAACAAGCTGATCTGGCGCCTTGCCTCGCCGCAATGGCATTTCGACGACGCAACGTACGCGCGCTCGGCCGAGTCGTTCAACAACCCCGACCACGTCGCCATCGTCATCCACAACTATCGCTGGCGTCTGGGTCTCGCGCAGGGCGAATCGCAATACGACGAAGTCGAGAAAAAGCTCGCTACGTCGCCCGATATATCGGTGCCCACCATCACGATGGAAGGCGACGCCAATGGCGCACCGCATCCGCAGCCTTCGGCGTACGCGAAGAAGTTCACGGGCAAGTACCAGCATCGGAACATCAGCGGCGGCATTGGGCACAACTTGCCGCAGGAAGCGCCCAGGGCATTCGCCGACGCGATTCTCCAGGTCCAGCATCTGTAATGCGGGAGCGCAGGATGAAATCGAAATGGCGCAGCATCGGCGCGTTGCTGGCGGGCGGCCTGCTCGGGCTCACGGCATTGACGAGTGATGGCGCGACTGCTGACGACGCGCAAACGACAGCAGCCGCGTCGCCCATTTACGGCGTGACGATTCCAAAGGGCTATCGCGAATGGCAGATGATCGCGCCCGCCGCGGAAGCGGCACCGCTCGACGAGTTGCGCGTGGTGCTCGGCAACGAGACAGCGATCAAGGCCATCAGGAATGCCACGTTGCCGTTTCCGGACGGGACGATTCTGGTCAAGCTCGCTTACCGGAAAAAGCAGTCCGATGCGTTCGCGCCCGCCACGGTGCCGGGCCAGCCCACGACGGTGCAGGTCATGGTGAAAGACGCGAAGCGCTACGCGTCCACCGGCGGATGGGGGTTTGGGCGTTTCATCAACGGCGTGCCGGTCGATCAAGCCCAGCATGAGACGTGCTTCGCGTGTCATGCCGCCCGCGTGAAGGACCACGATTACGTGTTCACGCGTTTTGCGCCGTGATGGCCGGACAGGGCACGACCTGGCGCGATAACCGTTGTAGCGCGCCCACCCGTTTTTCCAACCTGAAACGAGAGATGAAAATGATGTCCAAACTTTTTGGCGGCTTTCTAAAGTCCATGCTGATCATTGGCGCCGTTGCCACGGGAACGATGGCGCACGCCGAAGACACGAAGGACCTGAGCAACACCACGATCGTGCTGACGCACGGCGCGTTCGCCGACGGCTCCAGCTGGAGCCGCGTGATTCCTGTCCTCGAGGCAAAGGGGCTGCACGTGGTGGCCGTGCAGAATCCATTGAGTTCTTTAAACGACGACGTCGCGGCAACGAAACGTGTCGTGGATGAGCAGCCGGGCCGGGTCGTTCTCGTGGGGCATTCGTGGGCCGGCGTGGTCATCAGCGAGGCTGGCAACGACGACAAGGTCAAGGCGCTCGTCTACGTTTCGGCCTTTGCGCCGGACGCCAATCAATCGATTGCCGATATCACGAAGGACTTGCCCGCGCCGCCCTGGTCGAAAGAGCTGCACAAGGATTCCGCAGGCTATCTGACGCTCTCGGACAAGGCGATCCACCAGTTCTTCGCGCCGGACCTGCCGCTTGCCGGGCAGCGCATCGTGGCCGCCACGCAGGGGCCCTGGTACGCGGGCTGCCTCGACGAGAAGGTCACGCATCCGGCCTGGCGCGACCGGCCGTCCTACTTCGTGGTGAGCACCGAAGACCAGATGATTGCTCCCGCGCTGCAGGAGCGCATGGCGAAGGCCATTGGCGCTACCGTCACGCGTGTGCATGGCAGCCATGTTTCGCTCGTGAGCCATCCGCAAGCGGTTGCAAACGCGATTATCGAAGCAGCCGAACGTGCGGAGTAGCAGGTGAAGTCACACGCGTAACAGGCGCGTACGGCCTTGATGTGCGCGTGGCGAGTTGCGCGTGGGACTCGCCACTCGCCACGCGCAACTCGCCACGCGCGCTTTGACGGCACTGGGGCCGACCGGCCCGCCGTCGCTGCTTACTGCTCGATTTGCCGGTTCCAGCGCGAATCCCACTGCGCGCGGTGCGCGTTGATCACGTCCCAGTCCACCACTGTCACCTTCTTCACGAGCTGGTCCAGGTCGCCGAGGCTCCTTTGCATGTCGGGCGGCATGGTGGCGTTGCGGTTGGTGGGGATCTGCTTGCCGGCCACCGCGGCTTTGCTTTGCGCGGGCGCGGAAAGCAGGAACTGCGCGAGCTTCTGGGCAAGCTGCGGGTCAGGGTTGTTCTTCACGACGCACAGATCCACGAGCAGCAGCACCGCGCCTTCCTTCGGGTTCACGTAGGCCACGGGCAAGCCCTTGTCCTTCAGGTCGCCCACGGCGGTGGGCGTGAGCGGAAAGAGTCCTGCTTCGCCGGTCTGAATCATCTCCGAGAGCTTTGCCGAGTTCGGAATGTATTCGACAACGTTCGGCCCTACCGTGCTCGGCCACTTCGTGAAGGCTGGCTCCACGTTGCTTTCGCTGCCGCCCATCAGGCGATTGATGGCGAGAAAGCCATGCAGCCCGAACGTGCTGCTGGAAGCCGACTGGAACACCACTTTGCCCTTGTATTTCGGGTTCGCGAAGTCGAGCCACGAAGTGGGCGGCGCCCAGCCTTTGTCGGCGAACACTTTGGTGTTGTAGCCAATGCCGGTCATGCCGAGCTGCACGCCCGCGCCCATGTCGCCCTTCATGCGCGCGAAGGGATAAAGCTCCTTGAGCACGGGCGAATCGTCCAGCTTCTCGCACACGCCCATGCTGACCGCGCGCGCCATGACGCCGTCGTCGAGGAACGCCACGTGAATCTGCGGGCTGTTGCGGTTGGCGAGCAGCTTGGCGAGCACATCCGACGACGTGCCGGGCACGACCACCACCTTGGCGTTGTTGGCCTTCTCGAAGTCGGGCAGCACCTGGCTCGTATAGGCCTTCTCCATCGGACCGCCGTTCATGCCGATGTAGATCGTTTTCGTCTGCGCCGAGGCGAAAGTGGAACAGCCGAGCGCAACGAGTGCGGCCAGCGAGGCGAGCGTGCGTGTGAATTTCATCGTGTGAACTCCTTATTTGACGGGGAGAGCGGCATGAACAGAAGACTGCGTGAAGCGGCCGATGGCGAATGCTTCGATGGGCGTGCTCGTCGCGCCTTCGGTGACGAGTTCGGCCAGCACCTCGCCCACGCCCGGCGCGAGCAGGAAGCCGCCGCCCGAAAAGCCGAAGGCGTGCAACAGGCGCGGCGTGGTGTGGCTGGGTCCGATGATGGGGTTGCTGTCCGGCGTTTCGCCTTCCACGCCGCTCCACGTGCGGATGAGGAGCGCATTACGCAGCCCCGGCAGCAGCGCGCAGGCGTCGCGCATGACGGCGCGCGTGGTGTCGGTGGAGGGCTGGGCGTATTCGCCGTCGCCGTGTCCGCGCCCGCCGCCGATCACGCAGTTGCCGCGCTCCACCTGGCGCGCGTAGACGCCGCCGCCGTAGACGCCGAGGTTGTGCCGGATGAAACGCGGCAGCGGCTCGGTCACCCACATGTTCGGATAGATGGGCTTCATCGGCACGGTCTCGCCGAAACTGCCCGCCACCGTATTGGCCCAGGCGCCCGCGCAGTTGATGAGCCAGTCGGCGCTGACGCGTGCGTCGCCCGCTCGCATCTGGAAGCGGCGTCCGTCGAAGCCGAGGTCGGTTAGCGCGGTTTGCTCCTGCACGTGCGCTCCGGCACGGCGCGCCGCCGCCGCGAAGCCCGGCGAAACGAGCCGCGGATTCGCGTGGCCGTCGCTTGCGCAGAGCGAGCCGCCAATGGCGGCGCGGCCGAGCCACGGGTAACGGCGGCGAAACGCGTCGCCATGCATGACCTGCGACTCCACGCCGTATTCGCGCGCCATCGCGGCCCACGCGTGAAGCGCGTCGAGGTCGCTGTCGCGCCGCGCGAGCCGCAGGTGCCCCGACACCACGAATTCCCCGTCTATGCCGATCAGCTCCGGCAAGCGGTTCCACACGCGCCGCGCGCGCGCCGCGAGCGGCAACTGCTCGGCGGTGCGGCCCTGGGTGCGCACGCCGCCGTAGTTCACGCCGCTTGCCTGCGCGCCGCAAAAGCGGCGCTCGAAGAGCCCGACGCTCACGCCCTTGCGTGCCAGCGCGAGCGCAGCCGATGCGCCCACGAGCCCGCCGCCCGCAATCACGACCTGGAAGTGGCGCGTGTCACTCATCGTGTGCTTCCTCTTCCACGACCTGGACGCCGTCTTCGAACAGCATCGGCGAAATCGGAATGGGTTTGATGGGCGCCTGGCTGCGCAGGCGGCCCACTTCGTGCAACGGTTTGCCCGTTTCCGCGGCGAGGAGCGCCATGGCCGATTCGCCGCACATGCGCCCCTGGCAACGCCCCATGCCGATGCGCGTGAGCGCCTTCAGGCGATTCACTTCGGTGGTCGCGCCGCTGCGAATGCAGCTACGCAACGTGCCGGCCGTCACTTCCTCGCAGCGGCAGATGGTCAGGTCGTCGGGCCAGTTCGCGGCGCAGTGGCTGGGCGGCGCGAACGCGTGTTCGATGCCGGCGCGAAAGCGCGAGATGCGCGCGAGGCGCTTTTCCAGCGCCGCGGCAGTGGGCCATGGCGCGCCCTGCGGCGCGGCCATGCCGAGGTCTTCGAGCACCGCGAGCGCGGCGCGGCGGCCGCCGAGTTCGGCGGCGTCGGCGCCCGCAATGCCCGCACCGTCGCCGGCCAGGTAGACGCCTTTGACGGAACTGCGTCCGGCGACGTCGCGCTCGGGCAGCCAGCAGCGGTTGAGCGAGTCGAACACGAAGCGGCAGCCCGCGAGATCGGCAAGCTGCGTTTCGGGACGCAAGCCGTAGCCGAGGCCCACGGCGTCGCACGCGATTGCATGCGCTGTGCCGTC
The DNA here is from genome assembly GCF_048957895.1 of Paraburkholderia sp. A1RI_3L. Classification (NCBI taxonomy): domain Bacteria; kingdom Pseudomonadati; phylum Pseudomonadota; class Betaproteobacteria; order Burkholderiales; family Burkholderiaceae; genus Paraburkholderia; species Paraburkholderia sp. A1RI_3L. The sequence goes on along the minus strand of NZ_JARCHA010000010.1, from coordinate 28,256 downwards.
CGCTGCGTGCCAACGGATGGACTGCGCGGCGTGCTCGCCGTCGATCGCATCGAGCGACACACCGTGTTCGACGCGTATTCCGTGTGCCTTGAGCCAACCCAGGTAATACAGGCCTTTCGCGAACGTGCCGGGTTGGCTGAGCAGCTTCGGCGCGGCGGCAACCTCACGTGCGAACGGGCTCGTATCGAGCACCGCAGCCACCTGCGCGCCCGCTTTCGCGTACTGGTAAGCGACGAGATAGAGCAGCGGCCCGGTGCCAGCGAACACGGTGCGCCGGCCGATCGCGCAGCCCTGCGATTTCAGCGCCACCTGCGCGCCGCCGAGCGTGTAGACGCCGGGCAGGGTCCAGCCCGGCAGGGGCACGATGCGATCGGTCGCGCCGCTCGCGATGATCAGATGCGACCACGGCACGCTCGCTTCCCGGCCCTCGCGCAAGGTGTCGAGCCGCCCCGGCTCGCATGACCAGGCGAGCGTGTCGGGCCGATAGTCGATCTTCTGCAGCAGGTCGGCCATGGCGCGATGGAGCGCGTCGGCCTTCTTTGCTTCGAAGCCGTAGAGCGCGGATTTCGGGCGCGAGAAGCCTGCGTTCGCTGCGGGCTGGCGATAGATCTGCCCGCCCCAGCGGGCGTTTTCGTCGATCACGACGGGACGCAGCCCCGCGGCCGCGAGCGTTTGCGCGGCGCGCACGCCCGCAGGCCCCGCGCCGACAATCACGATGCGCGCCGACGCCGTGCTCATTGCGCCTCCGCTTCGTTTGATGCGTCGGTAGTTGCGTCGGTAGTTGCGTTGTTTGCCGCTTCGTTGTCCACGTCGCTGTGCGCGTCGCTGTGCACGTCGATGCGCGTCAGCACACGCATGCCTTCACGCAGCGGTGTCGAGCACGCGCGCAGCCGCGTGCCGTCTTCGCTGCGCACCCAGCAGTCCTGGCAAGCGCCGATCAGGCAGAAGCCCGCACGCGGCGCGTCGCTGAATTCGCTGCGGCGCACGTGCCGCTGCTGCGTGAGGATCGCGGTGAGCAGCGTGTCGCCCGCAAGCGCCTGCACTGGCACGCCGTCGAGAAAAAAAGTGACGCTCGCGCGCGCCGTTTCGGCGACGCGAACGAACTGCGGTAAGTGAAGCGGCGTGACGATGCTCATGAGAAGTCGGCGTGTAGCAGCGCGTAGGCGAAGGAAAAACCGGTCGGCGTTCAGTGCTGCCCGATCAGGATGCGGTTGAGCCCGTAGACGCGGTCGAGCAGCAGCATCGCGCCCGCCGTGATGCCGATCACGAGCGCGGAAACGGAGGCCATCATCGGGTCGATGGATTCCGTCGCGTACATGTACATGCGCACGGGCAGCGTGACGGTTTGCGGCGACGTCACGAAGATCGACATCGTTAGTTCGTCGAAGCTGTTGATGAACGCGAGCAGCCAGCCGCCGGTGATGCCGGGCACGATCATGGGCAACGTGATGCGGCGAAACGTGGTCCAGGCGTTCGCGCCGAGCGAGGAGGCCGCGTGTTCGATGCTGCGGTCGAGGCCGCTCACCGACGCCAGCACGAGCCGCATCACGAACGGCGTGATGACGATCATGTGCGCGAGAATCAGCCACGCGAACGAACCGGTCGCGCCAATCAACGCGAAGAAACGCAGCAGCGCAATGCCGAGCACGAGCCCAGGAATCACGAGCGGCGAAAGCAGCAGCGCGTTCAGGAAGCTGCGCCCCGGAAAACGCGCACGGCCGATGGCGAGCCCCGCAGGCAGCGCGATGACGAGCGAAAGCGTGGCCGACGCGAAGGCGAGCTTGATGCTGTTGAAGAACGCGGTAATGAAATCCGGGTAGTCGAGAATGGCGCGGAACCAGCGCAGCGAGAGCCCGTGCGTCGGCAGCGTCAGCGTTTCGTCGGGCGTGAAGGCCACCAGCACCACGATGACGAGCGGCGCCAGCACGAACAGAATGACGAGGCTGTGGAACGTAAGGGCGAGCGGTCCGTTTTTGCGCATGATGTGTGTCCTGGCAACGCGCGGCCTCAGCCCATGCTGCGGGCGTAGCGGCGTTCGAGCACGCGGTAGTAGGTGAGCATGACCACGAGATTGGCGACCAGCAGCAGCACGGCGATCGTCGCGCCGAGCGGCCAGTTCATCGAACTCAGAAACTGGTCGTAGACGGCGGTGGCCGCCACCTTGAGTCGACGGCCGCCCAGCAGGCCCGGAATCGCGAACGCGCTGGCGGAGAGCCCGAACACCATGAGGCTGCCCGAGAGAATGCCCGGCATCAGTTGCGGCAACACGATGCGGCGTAGCGTCGTGGCGGGCGACGCCATCAGCGAGAGCGCGGCGTTTTCCGTTTGCGGGTCGAGCCGCTGCAGCGCGGTCCAGACCGGAATCACCATGAACGGCAGCATGACGTGCACGAGCGCGATGACGATGGCGAAGGTCGTGTATTCGAGCTTGAACGGCCCCGCGCCGAAGAGCCCGAAGAACTGGTTCACGATGCCGTTTGTGTTGAGCAGCATGCTCCAGCCGAACGCGCGCACCACCACGGAAACCAGCAGCGGCGCGAGGATCACGAGCAGGAAGACCGAGCGCCAGGGGTCGCGCATGCGCGACAGGATGTAGGCCTCGGGCGTACCGATCACGACGCACAGCAGTGTGGTGAGCGCCGCGATGCCGAAGGTGCGCAGAAAGATCGTGTGGAAGTACGACGAGCCGAGCACTTCCCCGTAGTTGTGCAGATCGAACGCGGCAATCGGGCCGACGGACGGATCGAAGCGATAGAACGTGAGCGCGAAGGTCATGGCGAGCGGCACGAGCACAAGCGCGGCGAACAGCAGCAGTGCCGGCGCGCTCATGAGCCAGAGCGGCACGAACGCGTGCCAGCCGGCGCGCACGTTGGCGCGCGGTGCGGGCTGGCCGGCGGGCTCCTGGGTCGGCCGGGAAGCCGGCAGCGTGCTAGACACGGGCGCTCTCCCGCTGGATGAAGCGGATAGCGTCGCTGTGCCAGTCGATGCCCACCTGGTCGCCTTCGGCGAGCGGCTCCTTGCCTTCGTTCTGGCAGCACACGAGCATTTCGCCCGCGCGGCTGTCGAGCCGGTAGAGCCATTGGCTGCCGAGGAAGAAGCGGCTCGTCACGCGGCCCGCAAGACGGCCCGAGCCCGTTGCGCACAGCCGCAGCTTTTCGGGGCGGATGCAGAGCGTGATGGCGTCGCCTACGCCCACGGCACGGCCGCGCTCGGGCAACTGCGCCGTCGATCCCGTTTCCGCCAGATCGTTGCCGAGGTCCACGCGTATCGTGTCGCCTTCGCGCGCCACCACGCGCCCCGCCAGCATGTTGGCCTTGCCGATGAACTGCGAGACGAAGTCGTTCTCGGGGCGTTCATAGGCGCGATAGGGCGTATCCACCTGGGTGATGCGGCCGTTCTCCATCACCACCACGCGGTCGCTGATCGAAAGCGCTTCGGACTGGTCGTGCGTGACCATCAGCGTGGTTGTGCCGATCTTGCGCTGGATGGCGCGCAGCTCGAACTGCATGTCTTCGCGCAGCTTGGCGTCGAGGTTCGACATCGGTTCGTCCAGCAGCAGCACGGGCGGCGCGATCACGATGGCGCGCGCAATCGCGACGCGCTGGCGCTGACCGCCCGAAAGCTCGCGCGGAAAGCGGTGCGCGTACGCGTCGAGCCGCACGAGCGAGAGCGCTTCGCGAATGCGTTCCTTGCGCTCGGCCCTGGCTACGCCGCGCATCTCGAGGCCGAAGCTCACGTTCTCTTCCACGCTCATGTGCGGAAAGAGCGCGTAGCTCTGGAACACGATGCCGAGGCCGCGCTTGTTCGGCGGCGTGTGCGTGATGTCGCGGCCGTCCAGCGTGATGCGCCCGCGCGTGGCTTCCACGAAGCCGGCAATCATCTGCAACGTGGTGGTCTTGCCGCAGCCCGAGGGGCCGAGCAGCGAGACGAACTCGCCTTGTTCCACCGCGAGGTTGATGCCGGCGACCGCGTGCAGGTCGCCGAACGATTTCGAAACATCGGTCAGGGTGAGGAACGACATGGTCTCGCCTTCCAGTGCAGTGAATGCATGGGTGCGCTCGCACCCGCTGAACCAGTTTGCATTGCGTTGGGGCGACTGTAGCCAGCCAAATTTCCCGCCGTCAATTTTGAATTCCATTCGGCGAGAGAAATTTGGCATATATTCCATTCAACGGAACAGACAATGCTGACTCGCGAGTTGAGATTCCGGCCAGTGATCTCCGGGAAACCCCTAGGGGCATTCGTATGACTGCACGGATGCACGTCTGTGAATCGATTCCTGGCGAGATGCACCGCTCTCTGCCCGCGCCAGCAGGTATTCCGCAGAGTGGAATATCAAGCGCAATGTGGCGGCAACAGAAAGGAAAAATGGAATGCAGGCAGACGAAGCAAAAAGCGCCGGCGTATTGCAGCGCGCATTCGCGGTGATCCGGGCGCTGGGCGAGAGCCAGGCGGAAGGCAGCCGCGTGACCACGCTCGCGAAAGCCGTGGGGCTGACCCAGGCGACGGTCCATCGCCTGCTGCAAGGGCTGATTGCCGAGGGCGTGGTCGAGCAGGACGAAAGCACGAAGCGGTATCGGCTGAGCGTGGACTTTTTTGCCCTCGCGGCGCAGGCGAGCAACCCGAGCGGCATGCGTACGCTGTGCCGGCCCGCGTTGCTGCGGCTGTGCGCAAGCCTCGGCGACACCATCTTCCTGCTCGTGCGGAGCAGCTTCGACGCCGTCTGTCTCGACATGTGCGAAGGGCCGTTTCCCATCCGCTCGTTTACCGGAGACATTGGCGGACGTGTGGCGCTGGGCGTGGGCCAGGGCAGCCTCGCGATTCTCGCGTTCCAGCCCGAGGCGGAGCGCGAGGAGATCATCCGCTTCAACGTGCCGCGCCTGCGTGCCTATGGCGTGCTCGACGAGGTGTATCTGCGCACGGAGATCGAACGCGTGCGCAAGCTGGGTTACGCGGGCCGCAATACCGGCGTGCTCGAAGGCATGGCGGGCGTAGCGGTGCCCATCTTCGACCGCAACGGCTGCGCGGTCGCGGCGTTAAGCGTTGGTACGCTGGCCGCGCGTTTGACCGATGACCGGTTGCCCACGGTCGTCGAACTGCTCAAGCGTCAGGCCGAGCAGATCGGCCCGCAAACCAATCCGTTCGACGTGGCGATGCGCCGCCCCATGCATGGCCTCACGCGCGCCCTGACGACGCAGCCGCTGGCGTAGGCGTTCCAGGTCCGGGTCTAAGCTCAGGCCTAAGCCCAGGCTCGGGTCCAGAAACCCTGCACGAAATGGTCCGTAGCATCGGACACGGTTGTGCCACACGTTCTGTTTAAGGTCTCGCCGTCGGGCCGCGCGGGGAGACCTCATGAACGTGCATGCACCGGAACAGGCTGACGCGAAAACGGGCGGCGTCAGTACAGACGGGAAGAAAAAAGCGCCTCGCGTTGCGCACGCCGCGCGCGCTGCGTGCCATGCGTCACGCGTTTTGCAGAGCCCTCCGGCGAACCATCCGCCGCGCACTGCGGCTACCGGCTTCACCCTGATCGAGGTGCTGATCGCGCTCGCCATCGTGGCTGTGGCGCTGGGCGCGGTGACGCGTGCCATCGGCGCGCTCGCCGCGGACACCGACAGCGCCCGCGGCCACCTGCTCGCGCTCTGGAGTGCCGACAACGCGTTGAGCGCGATCCGCATCGCGGCCGCCTGGCCACCGCCTGGGCGTACCACCTTCGCGTGCCCGCAGGGGCGCTATGCGTTCGTGTGCCGGCAGACCGTGACGACGCTCGGCAGCCCGCTCGTGCGACAGGTGACGGTGAGCGTCTATGCATCGGCCGCGAGCGCGAACGTGCTGGCCGAAGTCGTCACCGTCGTGCAGAACGAGGCGCGCTAGCGCAACGCCGATGAGAACCGCGCGTGCCACGATCGCGACGACTGTGCCGCATACCTCAAAACCCCGACGCCGCGCGCGCGGCTTCACGCTAATCGAGATGCTGGTCGCCATCGCGCTGCTCGCCGTGATCGCGCTGCTCTCGTGGCGCGGCCTCGACGCGACCATCCGCGGCCGCGACGACATCGCGGCCAATCTCGGCAGCACGCGGCTGCTCGGCCGCTACTTCTCGCAACTGCAATACGACCTCATGAACCTCGTCACGCCCGACGAAGTGTTCGGCCCGCCGCTGCGCATGCGCCCTGGCGAACTCGTGCTCGTGCGTCACCTGGGCGTGGGCGGCGGCCCGACGTTCGTGCAGGTGGTGCGCTATCAGCTGAAGGGCCGGCAACTGATACGCAGCGCCTCGGCGCCGCTCGCGTCGCTAGCCGCACTCGCCGACGCGCTTCACCACATGGACGACTTCGCGCGTGTCGTGGTGAGCGACGACGCACGGTCGATGAAGCTGGCGGTGTGGGTCGCGCCTGCGGGATGGACGACGAGTCAGGCAGTGGTGGAAAAGACCTACGCCGAGTTTCTTGCGCAGCACGGCGTCAGCAACATCACCTCACGCGGCATGCCGTTGCCGCGCGGCGTGCAGTTTTCCGTGACGCTCGGTTCGCCGCCCGTCGAATATCTGCGGATGATCCCGATCGGGCAGTAAGCGCCCGGCTCATCGTGCATCTGCAATGGCGGATGACTGGCTGTAGAAACAGCTAAACCCCCGCGTCAATGATGCACGGCGCATCAATGATCGACTGCATCTGCCGCCACGCTGCCGGCCGGCAAAATGGTCCGTAACTTTCGTCACACGCCTGTTATTGCTCGTCCGCTAGTCTGCCGCTGGAAACGGGCGGGCGACACGCCGTTCCCGATGGTGCGGCAGCAACGCGACGCGTGACACGACGAGGGGGCGAACATGGAGGTCGAACACCCGCAAGACGCTGGAGCGGGCGCAGCGGTGGTCAATGCGGCCACGGCACCGCGCAGCGCGGCGAGCCTCGCCCGTGCACGCGACTGGCACGCAGCGGGCCGGTTCGACGACGCAGCGCGCGAATACGAAGCCGTGCTCGCGAGCAATGCCGGGAACGCCGAAGCGTTGCATCTGTACGGCGTGCTGCAGTACCAGCGCGGCGCGGTGGCCGAAGCCGAGTCGCTGATTCGCCGCGCGATTGCGCTCCGCGCCGACACGGGCACGGGCACGGCCACGGCCACACGCGCGCACTCGGACCTCGGCGCGATCCTCGCCGACACCGGACGCGCTGCCGAAGCGTTCGACCAGTTCGACGCCGCTCTGCGCGCCGACCCCGGCGACGTTCAGACGCTCGTGCGCAAGGGCAACACGCTGCTCGGCCAGCGGCGCTACGAACTCGCGCTCGCGGCGTTCGACCGCGCGCTCGAAGTCTCGCCGCTCACGCTCGACGCGCTTTGCAACCGCGGCAGCGCCCTGCGCGCGCTGGGCCGCCATGCCGAGGCCGTGGACACCTACGACCGCGCACTCATGGTGGACCCGCGCTCGTTCGAATCGTGGTTCAACCGCGGACTCGTGCTGCGCGACCTGCAACGTCCCGCCGATGCGCTGCACGCGTTCGATCGCGCCATCGCCATTCGTCCTGGCCTTGCGGTGATGCTCTCGGCGCGCGGCCAGACGCTCGTGGATCTCGGGCGCCTCGGCGAGGCGCTCGCGGCCTTCAACGAGGCCATCGCGATCCAGCCCGGCCTCGTGGACGCCCTCTACAACAGCGCGGTGGCGCTCGAACGTCTGAACCGTCCGGACGAAGCCATTGCCCGCTGCGAACGCGTGCTCGCGCTCGAACCCGGCAATGCGCAGGCGCACGCGTGCCGCGGCAACGCGTTGCTGCAACTGCGGCGTTACGACGAAGCGCTCGCCAGCTACGACGCCGCATTGCGCCTGCGTCCGGAGGCCGTCGAATTCCAGTGCAATCGCGGCACGGCATTGCGTTATCTGCGGCGCTATGAGGAAGCGCTGCAAAGCTATGACGCGGTGCTCGCGGTGGATAGCCGGTTCGGCGAGGCCTGGAGCAACCGTAGCAGTGTGTTGCAAGACCTGCACCGCTACGACGAAGCCATGGCCTCGCTCGACCACGCCATGGCGCTGCGGCCCGACCATGCGACGAACTGGTTCAACCGCGGCAACCTGTACTACGAGACAAACCAGCCCGACGAGGCACTGGCCGCCTACGGCCGCGCCATCGAATTGAATGCGGACTACGTGGATGCCCATTTCGCGCGCGCGTCGCTGTATCTGATCGAAGGCGACTTCGCGCGCGGCTGGGCCGAATACGAATGGCGCCTGCGCGATGCGCTGCTCGCGCACCACTACCGTCCGTTCGCGCAGCCGCTGTGGCGTGGCGACGAACCGCTCGAGGGCAAGACGATCCTCGTTCATGCGGAGCAAGGCTTCGGCGACACGTTGCAGTTCTGCCGCTACGCGCCCTTGCTGGCGGCGCGCGGTGCACGCGTGGTGCTCGAAGTGCAGCCGGCGCTGAAGGCGTTGATGGCCTCGCTGGAGGGGCCGGCGCAGGTGGTCGCGCGAGGCGAACTGCTGCCCGGATTCGATTACCAGTGTCCGCTGTTGAGTCTGCCGCACGCGTTCAACACGACGCTCGAAACGATTCCGCGGCACACGCCGTATCTGCGCGCCGACGCGCAGCGCGTCGAGCAATGGGCGAACTTGCTGGGCGCCCGCGCTGAAAAACGCCTGCGCGTGGGCCTCGCCTGGGCTGGCAATTCCGAGCACAAGAACGACCACAACCGCTCCATCGACTTCGCGCAGTTCGCTCCGTGGCTTGAACTCGACATCGAATGGGTGAGCCTGCAAAGAGCGGTTCGCGAGCGCGACGAGGCGTTGCTTGCGCACGCGCCGGTGCTGCGCTTCGACGACGAACTCGGCGACTTCGCCGACACGGCGGCGCTCATGGCATCGCTCGATCTCGTGATCTCCGTAGATAGCGCCGTGGCACATCTGGCCGGTGCGCTGGGCCGGCCGCTCTGGGTGCTGCTGCCCGAGCCGCCCGAGTGGCGCTGGATGCGTGCCCGCGACGACAGCCCCTGGTATCCGGGCGCACGGCTCTTTCGTCAGCCGGCGCCGGGGCAATGGGCGAGCGTGATCGACGCGGTCAAGGCCGCGCTCGTGGAAAAGACCGCGCAGGCTTTCGCGGATGGCGAGCGCGCCTGAACCGGTCGAGCCGTCACAGCAAAGCGCGGTAGAGGGAAACAGATGGGAAACCGCAGCACCGACAGGGGATAACAGGGGCCACACAATGACATCGAACGGGGAAGGGACGACGCTCGCGATGCTGGCCAGTTCACCGCACACTCGCAGGCCCGACGCCGCAAAGCTCGATCAATTGCTGCTGCGGGCCCGCAAGGCGCATCACGAGGGTGCGCTCGACCAGGCCGCGAGCGCCTATGGCGATCTGCTCGCGCTTGCGCCCGATCATCCGGAAGCGCTGCATCTGCTCGGCGCGCTGCGTTTTCAGCAAGGCCAGTTAAACGAGGCCGAAGACCTGATGCGGCGTTCCATCGCGCGCCAGCCGGTTCCGCTTGCGCTCGCGAATTACGCCGCGGTGCTCGTGGGGCTGGGCCGCGAGCAGGAAGCGTTGACGCGCCTCGACGAAGCGCTGGCCATTCATCCCGCGCATCAACGGTCGCTGTTTCAGCGCGCGGGTCTGCTCGCGCAGTTGGGTCGCTACGATGAAGCGCTCGCATCGTACGACCGTCTGCTGGAGTTGAGCCCCGCTTTCGCCGACGGCTTCGTGAAACGCAGCGCAACGCTGCGTGCATTGGGCCGGCTCGACGAGGCGCTCGCGGGCTGCAATCGCGCGCTCGCCATCGTGGGCCGCTCGTTCGACGCCTCGCGCGAACGCGGTCTCGTGCTGCGCGCGCTGGGCCGCTTTCGCGAAGCGGCCGAGAGCTACGGGCACGCGCTCGCCGTGATGCCCGGCAACGTCGAAGCGATGTTTCTGCGCGGCGTGTCGTTCCTCGATCTCGGCGAACCGGAGAACGCGCTCGCGGACTTCAATGCGGCCATTGCGGCAAACCCCGGTTTTGTCGATGCGATCTACAACAGCTCGGTGGCCCTCGAACAACTGGAACGCCACGAAGAAGCCATCGACCGATGCGACCGCGTGCTCGCCATGCAGCCCGATCACGCGAAGGCCCTCGCCAACCGCGGCAACGCGGCGTGCAGCGTGGGCCGCAACGGCGAGGCGGCGGCGAACTATCAGCGCTCGCTCGAACTGGAGCCGCAGAGCGTGGGCGTGCTCTGCAACTACGCGAGCGCGCTCATGCGCATCAACCGCTACGGTGACGCGAGAGACGCCTGCGACCGCGCGCTCGCACTCGAACCCGACTACGCGCATGCGTGGTTCACGCGCGGCCGGGTGGGGCTGGAAACGCACCGCTACGAGGACGCGCTCGAAGACTTCGACCGCGTGGTGTCGATCGACCCGGCCCACAAGATCGCGCACTTTCATCGCGGCAACGCGCTGCGTTCGCTGCGTCGCCACGACGAGGCGAACGAGGCGTACGTCAACGCCATCGCGATCGACCCCGACTACGCCGAGGCGCACTGCATGCGCGGCTTCCTGTGCCTGGCCATCGGCGACTTCGAGGCCGGCTGGCGCGAGTACGAATGGCGCTGGCGCGACACGCAGCTCGACGGCAGCCGGCGCGATTTCGTGCAGCCGCGCTGGACGCACGGCATGCCGCTGGAAGGCCGCACGATTCTGCTCTACGCGGAACAGGGACTCGGCGACACGTTGCAGTTCTGCCGCTACGCGCCGCTCGTGAAGGCGCTGGGCGCGAAGGTCGTGCTCGAAGTGCCCATCGAACTGAAGGGGCTGCTGGCGAGCCTCGACGGCGTGGACACCATCGTCGTGCGCGGCGGCCCGCTGCCGCCGTTCGATCTGCATTGCCCGCTGCTGAGCCTGCCGCTCGAATTCCGCACCGACCTCGCGACGATTCCCGCGAACGTGCCCTACCTGCGTGCCGAAACCGAGCGTGTCGAACTGTGGAAAACGCGGCTCGGGCCGCCGCAGCGGCCGCGCGTGGGCCTCGTGTGGTCAGGCAATCCGCTGCATCTGAACGACCGCAACCGGTCGATGGCGCTCGCGGAACTGCTGCCGATGCTGAGCGACGCATTCGAATGGGTGAGCCTGCAAAAGGTGGTGCGCGACGAAGACAAGCCGACGCTTGCCGCGAGCGCGATCCGCCACGTCGGCGATCAACTCGCCGATTTCGCGGACACGGCTGCGCTCACGCAACTGATGGACTACGTGGTGAGCGTGGATACGTCCGTGGCGCACCTGGCCGGCGCGCTGGGCCGCCCGCTCGCGGTGCTGCTGCCGCACACGCCGGACTTCCGCTGGCTGCTCGATCGCGACGACAACCCCTGGTATCCGAACGCGCGGCTCTTCCGGCAGGCCGAGGCGGGCAAATGGGCGCCCGTGGTGGAGGCCGTGCAGGCGGCCTTGCCGGATCTCGTGAACGGAGGAGGCACGCCATGACAGGCCCGCAGACGCAACAGCGCGACGCCACGTTCCAGCTCGCGCCCGACTCAGGCTTCTCCACGAACCAGCAGGCGATACGCGCCGCGCTTCAGGACGCGCTGCGCAACGCCCGCGCGCGGCTCGAAAAGAACGACCTCGCGAGCGCGCGGCGTCTCTACGAAGGCGTGCTCGCCATGGCGCCGGACAACGTCGAGGCACTGCATCTGCTCGGGCTCGTCTGTCTGCGCCAGGGCGATGCGGCGCGCGCCGAGCCGCTGATCGCGCGTTCCATGCGCTTCGGCCTGCGCCAGCCGTGGAACTTCGCGAATCACGCCGCGGCGCTCGTCGGCGTGGGGCGTCATCGCGAAGCGCTCGCCGTGATCGACGCCGCGTTGAAGATCGACCCCACGCACGCGCCATGCAATGCCGCGCGCGGCGACGCGCTGCTCGGGCTCGAACGGTTCGAGGAAGCGATTGCGGCCTACGACGTATCGCTGCAACGCGCGCCCATCCAGCCCGCAGCCTGGTGCCGGCGCGGCGCCGCGTTGCGCGGCATCGGCCGGCCCGCCGACGCGCTCATCAGCCTCGACCGCGCGCTGAAGATCGATCCCAACGATCCGGCTACGCATCTGGAACGCGGCCACGTGTTGCGCGAACTGGGCCGCCGCGACGAGGCGCTTTATCACTACCAGCTCGCTATCGTCGTGTGCGGGAAGACGCCGGCACTCATGCATGCGGCGGGCGTTGTGCTCACTGAGATGGGCCGCGCGTCCGAGGCCATCGCCATGCTCGACGAAGGGCTGAAGCTCGCCCCGGACGACGAACCGTTGCTCTACGCAAGCTGCGTCGCGCTCGATCTGCTGCACGCGCGCGACGAGCTACTGCGACGCTGCGACCGTCTGCTCGCACGCAACCGCGACAACGCGCAGGCGTGGGTGGGCCGCGGCAATGCGCTGCTGGGTCTGGATCGCCATGCCGAGGCGGCACAGGCCTATGGCGAGGCAGTGCGGCGCGCGCCGCAACACGTCGACGCATTGCGCAATTGCGCGGCGGCGTTGCGCGCGCTGGGCCGTTATGAAGAAGCGCTCGGCTACTACGAGCGCGCGCATGCCGTGGCCGGGCCGCATCCCGAGTTGCTCTACAACCGCGCTGTCACGCTTCAACAGCTCGGCCGCTACGACGAAGCGATGGCGAGCCACGCCGAAGCCGCGCAAGCGCCCGCCGATACGGCCCAGGCGCTCTACACGAAAGCCGTCGCCCTGCAGCAACTGGGCGAGCACGAAGCGGCGCTGAAGCAATACGAGGTGGCCTGCGAACGTGATCCGCATCACGGCGCGGCGCGTCGTTCGCAAGCGTATTGCCGTCTCTTGATGGGCGACTTCGAAGCCGGCTGGCAGCAGCACGAGTCGCGCTGGCACGCCACGGACGTGCTGCTGCACCGACGCCACGCCGACCGTCCGCTGTGGCTCGGCGTGGAGCCCGTCGCGGGCAAGACCGTGCTGCTGCATGCGGAGCAGGGCTACGGCGACACGCTGCAGTTCTGCCGCTACGCGCCGCTCGTCGCAGAGAAAGGCGCGACGGTGCTGCTCGAAGTGCCGAAGGCGCTGGCGAGCCTGCTGGGTTCGCTGCCCGGCGTGAGCCGCATCGTTACCGAAGACGACGCGATGCCTGCGTTCGATCTGCAGTGTCCGCTGATGAGCCTGCCGCTCGCGTTTCGCACCACGCTCGGCACGGTGCCCGCCGCCACGCCGTATCTGCGTGCCGATGCGCAGCGGCGCGCGGCGTGGGCACAGCGCGTGGAAGCGCTCGCGGTCACCGGGAAGCCGCAGCGTCTGAAGGTGGGCCTCGCGTGGTCGGGCAATCCGCGGCACAACAACGACGAGAACCGGTCGCTGCCGTTCGATGCGCTGCGTCCGCTGCTCGCGCTCGATGCCACCTTCGTGTGCCTTCAGCCCCAGGTGCGCGAGCGCGACGGCGAGGCACTGGCGGCGAGCGGCATCGTGAACTTCGGCGACGCGCTGGCGGACTTCGCCGATACGGCTGCGCTCGTCGAAGCGCTCGACGTGGTGGTGACCGTGGATACGTCCGTCGCCCACGTGGCCGGTGCCGTGGGCCGGCCCGTGTGGATTCTGTTGCCGCGCTCGCCGGATTGGCGGTGGCTGCTCGAACGCGAAGACAGCCCGTGGTACCCGACGGCGCGGCTCTTCCGTCAGACGCGGCCCGGCGACTGGCCGGAGGTGATCGCGCGCGCGCAGCAGGCGTTGATGGAAGCCGGGCAGGCGGGCGGCCAGGCGGCGAACCTCAGCCTATGACCGGCCATTGTCAAAAAAGCTACGAACCTTTTCGGGCGGCGCGAATGCTCCGTAACACCCGCCATCGCGCTGCCATCGCGACTTCGTATTTTCTGTTGATTCAGGTGGCGCGATGCCCAACGCATGCGCGGCCTGTCATCGGGGAACAGGGTAAATCGCAGGTGCGGCTTCGCGTGGCGCCGGAATGGGCGTGAAGGGACGCGACGGGCGGGGCCGCCCACTTCTTAGGCTTCGGGGTGAAGAATGGCAGCACGCGCACGCGTCGTACGAGAACATAACCCGCAGGGTTCGCAGACGGTCCTGAAGTCCGACGTGCGGCCGCTGTGCCGCGCGGTGGCGCTGATGCTGGCCGCAGGCTTCACGGCGCATGCGCATGCCGCGGGCATCGTGAACCTCGGGCAGGCCACGGTGCGCAACGCCGCGGGCGGTGTGGGTGGCACGGGGGCAGGCGTGCCGAACCTGGGCGTTTCGGCGCAGCAGGCATTGCAGGCGAGCCAGCCGTCCATTCGCAATCTTGGTCATGCGGCCCAGGCCATCGCGGCGCAGATCGCCGCGCAGCAGAGCGCCGCGGCAGCGGCCGCGGCGACAACCTCCACCGTGCCGAACGGTCTCACGCCGGGCGGCCTTCAGGTGGCGGCGGGCGTGAGCAGCGACCCGAACAACGCGCTGCTCTGGTACAACGCCAACGCGCCGACGCAAACCGTGGACAGCAGCGGCCACGTCAACGTGGACGTGAAGCAGACCGGCCAGAACGCCGTGCTGACCTGGCAGACCATGAACGTGGGCCGGCAGACCACGCTCAACTTCGATCAGTCGTCGGGCACGCAGACCAACGGCGCGAACAACTGGGCGGTGCTGAACCGCATCGAAGACCCGAGCGGGCGGCCCAGCCAGATTCTCGGCAACATCACCGCGCAGGGCTCGGTGTACGTCATCAACCGCAACGGCATTCTGTTCGGAGCGGGCTCGCAGGTGAACGTGCATTCGCTGGTGGCGTCGTCGCTGAACCTGCTCGATACGAAAGACGAACTGGTGCAAAGCGCCGCTGGCATCGTCGCCAGCAACAAGCAGTTCCTGAGTCTCTCGGCGGGGACGACGGGCGGGCTCGCTTATCCCGAGTCGGGCAATTCGACGGGCGTGCAGGGTTCGACCGGAACGCCCAACGAGATTCTGGGTTTGGGCAATCAGGTCACGACGGGGCAGGCGTACCAGGCGCCGGGCGACGTGACGATCGAGCCCGGTGCGTCCATCACGACGCACACGAACGGCACCGTCACCGACGGTGGCTTCGTGATCGTGGCGGCGCCCAACGTGACGAACGGGGGCAGCATCACGGCGACGGCCGGGCAAGTGGTGCTGGCTGCGGGCGTGGGCGTGAGCGTCAAACCGAACAAGTCGGGCGTCACGGCTAATCCGCAGATCCTGCTGCCCGAGCTGAGCGGCCAGATCTTCACCGTCCAGAATGGCTCGACGATCGACATCACGCCCGCCGGCACGCTGACGAACACGGGCATCGTTCAGGCCGCGCGCGGCAATGTGAACCTGCTGGGCAGCAGCGTGCAGCAGAACGGCGTGGTGGGCGTGACCACGAGCGTCAACACGCCGGGCAGCATCACGATCTCGACCATCGACGAGTTCGAGTCCAACGACCCGACGGGCAAGCCCTACTCTGGCAGCTCGGCGGCTCCCACGGGCGACGGGGTGTTCACGGGCGCGCACCGCGCCGGCTTTCTGAGCTTCGGCCCCGATGCGGTCACCGCCGTGATGCCCGACAACGACGGCCAGACCGCCACCTCCACGCCGGGCACGGTGTTCACGGCCGGTAACGTCTCGCTGACGTCGGGCTCGGTCTGGTTCCAGGGCGGCTCGCTGATCGAGGCGCCGGGCTCGAGCGTCTCCGTCAACGCGCTCACGCAGTCCGCGGTGGGCTATGCCACGCCGCCGGGGCAGACCGCGGTGCCGGGCCGCATCTATCTGGACAGCGGCGCGATCATCGACGTCTCGGGGCTCGCCAACGTCGAGCTGCCCATCGCGCAGACGCTCGTTACGGTTCCGCGTCTTGGCCAGAACGAACTGGCCGACTCGCCGCTTCTGCGCGACGGCTTTCTGTTCGGCCTCAAGAACGTGGTGGTGGACAGCACGCTCACGGGCACGCGCAGCGACGGCGTGCAGTGGGTGGGCAGCCCCATCCTGAATCTCTCGGGGTACGTGAACCTGATTCCGCGCACGGTGGACCAGTTGCTCACCAACGGCGGCACCGTCACGCTCACGGGCAACGAGGTGATGACGGCCACGGGTTCGTCCATCAACCTCAACGGCGGCTACGTCCACTACGACGGCGGCATGGTCAACACGACACGGCTCGTGGACGCGAACGGCGCCATCGTGCCCATCGGCGAGGCCAATCCCTACGACACGTATCTGGGCATTGCCGGCGCGTTCACGGAAACGCACCCGCGCTGGCAGGTCACGAAGACCTGGTACAACCCGCTGCAAAGCGGCACGGGTTACTACGAGCCCGACTTCATCGTGGGCGGCAACGCCGGCACGCTGGACGTCTACGCCGCGCAGTCGCTCGTGCTCGACGGCGATATTTCCGCGCAGGCGTTCGGCGGGTCCAAACAGACGCAGGGCAACAGCTTGCCAACCGGCGGCACGTTCAACCTGGCCGTCGATCCGAAGCTCACCACGAGCGGGCAAGTCATCGCGCTCACACTGAACAATTCGGCGGCCGCGCCCTCGGGCGAAACAAGCCTTGTGATCCTGCAAAACACGGCGCCGCAACTGAACGGTCTCGTGCCCGGCTTCTCCATCGACACGCCGATCACTGCCGCAACGCTCGGCACGACGTCGGCCACCGACCCGAACAACCTGCTCGCCACGATGGTGCTGCCGGCCGATACGCTCAGCGCGGGCGGCTTCGCCAACGTCAACATCGCGAGCGACAAGCTGAACGGCAAGGGTTTTGTCGTGGCCAAAGGCACGACGCTCGCGTTGCAGCCGGGCGGCTCGCTCTCGTTTTCGGGCACGCATCCGGGCAGCACGACGATTGCCGGCGAGGTCTCTATTCCGTCGGGCAAGGTCACTGTTTCGAACGGCGGCAGCATCACGGTCACGTCTACCGGCACCATCGATGTGGCCGGGCAGTGGGTGAACAACGACGTGCAGACCGCGCCGGACACGACGCCCGGCAACAGCGAGTTCATCAACGGCGGCAGCATCAGCCTGACGGCGGGCGGCCGGCTCGATCTGCAGCCGGGCAGCGTGCTCGACGTCTCGGGCGGCGGCGAGATGCAGGCCAACGGCCAGTTGCTCATGAACAACGGCATTGCCGCGGGCAAGGGCGGCAGCGTGTCGCTCGTCACGTTCGACAACTACCTGGCCCAGGTGCCGGCCGACCCGTACCTCGCCATGGACGGCACCATCAAGAGCTTCGGCTTTTCGGGCGGCGGCACGCTCACGCTGGGCGCGGCCGGGTTCCAGGTGGGCGGCGACACCTCCGCGGCGCATCCGTGGGACGTGGTGCTGCCCGCGGACTTCTTCGCGAACCAGGGTTTCGGCAACTACGTGCTCAATGCGCTGTACGACAGCACCGTGGCCGCCGGCGCCACCGTGCGGCTCACGCAGCAGAACACCGTGCCCGATGCCGTCGCGCTGCAAGGCGCCGCGAGCGGCACGAACCTGTCGAGCGCCGGCCTCACGACCGTCGGCACCTTGGACGCGTACCACCGGCAGGCCACGAGCCTCGTGATGACGGGCGGCGGCTACCTGCCCGTCTTCGACAACCTGTTCAATCAAGGCACCCCGGTTCCACCGGTCCAGATTCCCACGACGGACGGTTCGGTCGGCACCGTGAGCGTGGGCCAGGGTGCCTCGATCGTGGCGGATGCGGGCGCGAGCATCGGGCTTGGGTCGCCGGTGCAGGTCACCGTGCTCGGCTCGCTGATCGCGCCGGGCGGTTCGATCACGTTGAGCGCGGAGTCGAAGGTGGGCGCGCTCCATACCGTGACGGGACAGGCCGCGCCGCCAAACGGCTACACGAGCCCGAGCCAGTCGGTATGGCTCGGCCCCGACGCATTGCTCGACGTGTCGGGCGTCGCGCTCACCAATCCGCTCGCCGCGCCGGTCAAGAACGGACAGACCACGGTCACGCCGAACACGGGCAAGGTGCTGCCGGGCGGCTCCGTGATGATTGCCGACGACTCGGGATACATCGTGGCCCAGGCGGGTTCAAAGATCGACGTGTCGGGCACGGCCGCCAGCTTCGACCAGTTGCAGGCGAACGGCACGTATGCTTCGCAGCCGGTCTGGAGCGACGCGGGTTCCATCACGCTGGCCGCATCGAGCGGCCTTATGTTCGACGGCACGCTGAAGGCCCAGCCGGGCGCGAGCCAGGCGCAAGGCGGCACGCTCACGCTGCTGCCCGAAGGCAACACGGCCAGCGCCCTGGTGTTGCAGCAGAGCGGCACCTTCGTTCCTGCGGGGCTCGCGCCGGGCCAGAGCATTGTGGACGTGGCGGGCGTGTTGCAGGGAGGCGGCAACGGCACCGCAGCCGCCAAGGGGCCCACCGGCGTGATTCAGTTCGCCACGGACCGCCTGACCGGCTCGGGCCTCTCGACCTTCATCGTGGGCGACAGCACGTCGCCTTCGCCCGTGCCCGTCGCGTTCGTGGGCGACGTGGGCATTTCCGTGTCGAAGGCGGTGCAGATCTATACCAACCAGATCGTCGCGCTCAGCAACAGCCAGCTTGGCCAGTTGCAGTCGAGTACCGCGGATTCGTCGGGCAACTACACGTTGCCTACGGTCGCTTCGGTGTTGGGCAATCAGAGCGGGACGGCTTCGCTCGGCTCGACCGTGACGATCGACGCGCCGTATGTGGCGCTGGTGGGGCCCACGCTCATCAACCCCGCAACGGCACCTGCGGCCGGCGCGCTGTCGGACGCGACGCTCAACGTGAACGCGTCGTTCATCGACCTCGAGAACCAGGTTCAGCTCAACAACGTCGGGCAGGCCAACTTCACGAGCAGCGGCGACATCCGGCTCAGTTCGACCAGTTCCGTTAACACCGCCCTGCAAGCGGGCCAGCTTTATACCACCGGCAATCTCACGTTCAAGGCCGCGGACGTCTATCCGGCGACGGGCACCACCTTCATTCTCGACGCGGTGGGTCCGGCGCCCACCACCATCACGTTCGAATCGAACGGCACCTCTGGTGTGCCGCTCTCGGCAGGCGGCACGCTGCTCGTGGACGCAACGGACATCGTGCAGGGCGGCACGGTGCGTGCGCCGTCGGGCACGCTCGTGTTCGGCGTGGGCGACCCTTCGAACAGCGCGACGAAGACGCAGTTCAACGGCCTGACGCTCGTCGCGACGGATTCGGTGACGTTCGCGGGCGGCAGCGTCACCTCGGTATCGAACGGCAACACGGTGATTCCGTACGGTGCGACGGTGGACGGCGTGGAGTGGCAGTTCAGCCCGGTGGCCAACAGCACGACGGCCGACGTCACGGCGCCGCCCGCGAAATACATCGGCGTGAACGGCGGCAGCATTGCGTTGAACAAAGGCGCGACTATCGACCTCTCGGGCGGCGGCGATCTGCAGGCCGCCGAGTGGGTGCCGGGCACGGGCGGTACGCGCGACGTGCTCTCGCAATACAACCTCAGCTACGCGAACAGTGCGGCGGGTACGGCGGTGCCCGTGAACGTGGGCGCGACGAACGTGTACGCCATCGTGCCGGGCGCCCAGTCGCCGGTCGCGGCTTACGACCCGGTGTTCGCGCAGACGCTTCAGCCTCTCACTAACGCGAACGGCACGGCCGGCACCACGACGACGAGCCTCGGCGTGGGCCAGGCCGGCACGGGCAGCGCCGTGGGTCAGGCCGTGTACCTCTCCGGCGTGCCGGGCCTCGCGGCCGGCGTCTATACGCTGCTGCCGGGCAAGTACGCCACGCTGCCGGGCGCCTATCGCGTCACGGTATCGAGCAGTGCCGGCAACGTCGCGCCGGGCGCGAGCAAGGTGCTGGCCGACGGAACCGTGGTGACCGCGGGCTACTTCGCCGACGCGCTCTCAGGCAGCCGCAGCGCCACGCCTACGGTGTTCAACGTGCAATCGGGCGCGGTGTGGCAGCAGTATTCGCAGTACACGTTCACGGGCGCCAACACGTTCTTCCCGGCGCTTGCCGCGAGCAAGGGCAACGTCACGCCGCCGCTGCCCGTGGACGGCGGGCAGCTCGTGCTCGCCGCGACCAACGCGCTCGCGCTCGGTGCCACGCTCAACACGGCCGCGGGCCGGGGCGGCGCGCCGGCCGAAGTGGACATCGCTTCGCAGGACATTCAGATCACCGGCAACGGGGCTGCCGCGTTGCCAGGCTACCTGCAGATCAGCGCGGCCGATCTCGATTCGCTCGACGCAGGCAGCCTCCTGATCGGCGGCACGCGCACCGCGACGACGAGCGGCATCACGATCAACCCCATCGCGAACAGCGTGGTGGTGTCGGACAACGGCAGCAACGCGCTTTCCGGTCCCGAAATTCTGCTCGTCACGAAAACGGATGCCACGGGCACGGACGCGAACGCCGCGAACGGCCTGCGCATCGATGCCGGCAGCGCGATCACGGCGTCGGGCAGCTATCCCGCCGCGAAGGATGCGCCAATCACGATTGCGGGCGATGGCGCGTTGCTGCGCGTCTCCAACGGTGCGATGACGACGGTCACGCGCACCGGCGCAACGGGCACCGGCAGCCTCACGATAGGCGCAGGCGCGACGCTGACGGGCGGCGCGGCGCTCACGCTCGATTCGTCCGGCGACCTCAAGGTGGACCCCACGGCCGTGCTTTCGGCGAAGGCCATCATGGCCGATGGTTCGGCCATCACGTTCACGGACCGCACGGGCGCCGCCGCAGCCAATCTGCCGGGCTTCGTGCTAGACCCGGCCGGCATCGCGCAGCTCGCCAACGCGGACCAGGTCATTCTGCGCAGCGCGGGCGCGATCAGCTTCATCGGCAACGTGAACGCGACGTTCGGCAACAGCGTGGACTTGAGCGCAGGCACGTTCGCGAGCGACGGCGGCAACGCTGTGCTCAACGGCCAGCAGGTTGCCTTCACGAACGAAACCGGCGCGACTTCCGCCGCGGCCACAGCCGGCACCGGCACGCTGACCGTGAACGCGAAGGAAATCGACTTCGGCACCGGCGACAAGAACGTGAGCGGCTTCGGCGCCGTCACGATGAACGCGACGGCCGGCATCGCGGGCCAGAACACGGGCACGTTCGATTTCGGCGCGCTGCCCGTTACGCTCAACGCGCCCGTGTATCTCGCGGATACGAGTTCGGCCGCCACCATCAAAACCACCGGCGTGTTGAGCCTCAACAACGCGGCGGGCACGGCCTTGACGCGCACGCCCGTCGGCGGCGCGTGGAGCTTCGTGGGCGGCACGGTGCTGGACAACGGCGCGACCATTGCCGCGCCCGCGGGCAACGTGAGCCTTGAAGCGACGAGCGGCAACCTCACCATCGGCAGCGGTTCGACCGTGAGTTCCGCAGGCGTTTCGAAGCAGTTCTTCGACGTGACTGAATACGCACCGGCCGGCACCATCACGCTCACGGCCGACGCGGGCACGGTGGACGTGCAACCCGGCGCGACGCTCGACTTCTCCGGCGCGAAGGGCGGCGGCGCGGCGGGCAGCCTCACGCTCTCCGCGCCGCAGCAGGTGGTGAACCTGAACGGCGCGCTCAGGGGCGGCGCGGCAAGCGGCTTCGCGGGCGGATCGTTCTCGCTCAACACCGGCGGCGCCGCGAACCTGGACAGCCTCGCGCAGACGCTCGCTTCGAGCGGCGTGAACAGCGCCATCGCGATACGCACGAAGGCCGGCAACCTCACGCTCTCACCGGGCAATACGCTGACGGCGCAGACGGTCTCGCTCACGGCCGATGGCGGCGCGGGCAACGCGAGCGATACGGCCAACGGCAACGTGAACATTCTTGGCACGATCAACGCGTCAGGGAAGGCGGGCGGCGAGATCGACCTGTATGGGCGTAGCGGGGTGGATGTGGAGGGGGCGTTGATTGCGCGCGGGTCGGATGCGAACCAGCGCGGCGGTAAGGTCAATATCGACACGAGCGCGGTATTCGATCCGGCTGCGGCGAACCCGTACAACACGACCTACGGCTACGAGAACATCGACCCGGCGAACGCCGGCCTCATCAAGGTGGGAGCCGGCGCGTTGATCGACGTGTCGGGCGGCACGGCGGGCGGGCTGTCGGGCGGCACCGTGAACTTCCGCGCGCCGCTGCTCGTGAACGGCACGGTCAATGTGCAGTTGCCTTCGGCGTTCAATAGCGGCGCCGGCATCGTAGGCTCGCGCGCCACCACGCTCGAAGCGTATGCCGTGTGGAGCACGACCGACGCGACAACGGGCGCGCAACACTTCGACAGCGTAGTGGACCCGGCGGGATGGTTCGACAGCCAGGGCCATCTGCTTGCGGGCACGTTCACGGCACAGGGCTCGAATGGCGCAAGCTTCACGTTCACGCCCGATTCGAACGGCGACGGCCTGGGCACGCTCACGAACACATCCACAGGCGCGCAATATCAGTTGACGGACGCCGGCCAGCTTTACACGGGCGTGAAGTCGGACACGTTCACGGGTTTCGGTGGGCTGGACAGCATGTACTTCGCGCCGGGCACCGCGAATACCACCCACCAGACGTTCTACGGCTATGCCAACGGCGATGCGACCGCTGCCGTGCCAGGCACGCTGATGGGCTTCGTCGAGCACGGGTTGGACGGGCTGGCCAATCCGTTTGCAGGCACGAGCATCCAGAACACGCGTGTGGTGCCGGGTATCGAACTGGACAACCCGAGTCCGGCCATCAACGGCGGCGACATTCTGGTGCTGACGAACTGGAACCTGGGGGCGGGCTCGTCGGCGAGCAATCTGGCGTTCCGGTTCAATGGTCAGGCGCCCATCATCACGTTCCGTGCGGATAACGACGTCAAGGTCAAGGCGAGCCTCACGGACGGGTTCTTCCAGATTGCTAATCCGATTGCGGCAGGCGGGAGCATTACCGTGCTGCCTATCGATCAGTACGGCACGTACGCGGCAGCGAAGTACCAGTACAACGCGGCGGGTGGCTCGTTCCCCGGAACCGGCGCGGCGGGGTCAGGGCTGGCCTACTACGCTATCTCGGGGTTTGTCTCGGGGCCTGCCGATATCACGGCAGCCGACCCGCAGGCGTTGCAGGAGTATTACGCGCTGTATTCGGCGTATGCGAAGTTTCTGGATCAGACGCTTCCTGCCAACGTTGCGAGCCCCTTTAACGTAGATCCGCACTTTAGCTACCTCCAACTCTTCTATGCAGAAAGGAACTGGGCTGTTGCGTTGCCAGCCCCCCCCGCGCCACCTTTGCCGTCGACTCAATCGGGCCTCGACAGTTATGCGGTGCAGTACGTCCAGTATCTAGCGCAATACACTTCCTATATTTCGAACCTGGCGGCGAAGTTGGGCCCGAACAAATTGTCGTTGGGAGTTCGCTTGCCTGCTACTCCAGCTGCCGTGCTGGGCATAACGCCGATCACGGCATCGAGCATCCCTCAGCCGGTACCGACCGACAACACCCCGTCGCCTACCGCCACGCCAGCGAACCCCGTTCCGCTTCTGTCCGCATCGCTGACGGGGGGGGCGAGTACCTCGTTCCGGCTTGTGGCAGGCGCCAACACGGCGAGCGCCGACCCGCTCGCCGTTCAAGCGGCCTCCGTATTCGGCAACACCACTGGCGGCAGCGTGACGCTCGACGCACACAGCGAGTACGTGGACACGAACGGCCGCACGTTGGTGACGCCCACCATGATCCGCACAGGCACCGGGTCGATCGACGTGGTCGCGGCCAACAACGTGTCGCTGTTCGATACGAACGCGCCTGCCTCTACACCGGCCGATACGAACGCCCTCGTCATTCCGGGAGCGATCTACACCGCCGGGGCGCCGACAAGCAACAATTCCAGCGTGGGGTCCACTGTGACGGTCGTGCAGGGCGGCGGGGGCACACAGGACATCCTGGTCTCACCCACCGTCACGCCGGATTCGGCAGGCGACATCACGATCCACGCACAGGGCAACGTCAACGGCATGGAGTACGTGACCGACACGAACGGCTCGGTCACTGGCCAGGCGGGCAACAACATCAGCCAGTTCTGGTGGCAATGGATGGAGGTGTCCGCGAACCCGACGGCAGATGCTACAGGCGCGCCGAGCACGCTCCTGCGTAGCACTTCCATCAATTTCGGCGCGTTCGACCAGGGCGTGATGAGCGTAGGCGGCAACGTATCCGTCCATGCGGGTGGCAACGTCTCGGACCTCGCTGTGTCGTCGCCCACCACCTGGTATCTCGACCAGACCGGGACGCCCGTTACCGTGGGCGGCGGCAACCTGAGCGTGAGCGCGGGCGGCAATATTCTGAGCGGCGACTACTTCGTGGCGAAGGGCACGGGAACGATCACGGCCGGTGGGCGCATCGGATCGGACTTCAGCGTGAACGCGCGGCAGAGCAACCAGGCAGCTGTCGCAGTATCGACAATATTGGCGGCCCAGGACGGTGTGTTCAACGTGACGGCGCGCCAGGGTGCCGATATCGGCGCGGTCCTCGATCCTTCATACGCGAGTACCTTCAATCAACCGGGAGGATCCCCCACCGCTTCCATCACCCTGCTGGGCTACAAGCAGTACGCGGATGGCCAGGGCTACTCGGCGACTTCCGCCGTCAACGTGCTCTCGACAACAGGCGACGTCCAGTTCGGCACGCTTGGCGGTCTGCTGACGGGCGCGGAGGGTACGTTGCCCGCCAGCGTGAACCTCACCGCGTTCGACGGCGGCATCGACGTGGCGTCAGGCGGCACGCTGTACCCGTCCGCGGTGGGTCAGTTGAATCTGATCGGCAACCAGTCGGTGAACATTTCCAATGCAGCCGCTTTGACGGGAGCCGCCCTTTCCGCCAATTTCGTGATGTCGGACGCCGACCCGTCGCAGATGCCTTCGCCCACGCAGCCGCAGGCAAAGCCGGGTGCGCACGCCGTGAGTCCGTTGCATGCCTCGGACACGGAGCCCTCCCGCATCTATAGCCTGAACGGCAGCATCGTAAATGGCGTTTTAGGTACGTCGGGCTTCTATACGCAACTGGTGTCGCTTTCGGTCGACAAGCCCGCGCTGATCCAGGCGGGGCAGGACATCGTCAATCTCGCGTTCCAGGGGCAGAACCTGCGCAGCTCCGACGTGACGCGCATCGTCGCCGGACGCGACATTTTCGATACGCCGATTCCGGCGAACGGGGGCGGAGCCGTCCCAGCGCTGGTGTTGGGCGGCCCTGGCACGTTTGACGTCGAGGCTGGACGCAACATCGGTCCACTGACGAGCCAGGCGCAGGAGTACGCTGCTCTCGGGACGCAGTATCCGCGTGGAACCGGACTGGTTACCGGCATCGACGCCGTAGGCAACACGAACAACCCGAACCTTCCGCACGAAAGCGCGAACATCAACGTGCTGTTCGGCGTGGGACCCGGTGTGGCGCTGGCGAATTTCGTTTCGACCTATATCGATCCGGCCAGCTCCGTTGCCGGGGTGCCTGGCGCGACGCCGGCGCTCATCGCGTTCATGGAACAGTACGATGCCGGGCTGGGCATCGATACGGGCCTCCAGAAAGACCGTCAGGCTGCTCAGGCCGCAGTGGGCACGCTCACCGCCGGCGAGGCCTGGAAGCAGTTCCAGGCGCTGCCCTCGTATGTCCAGCAGTTATTTGCCGAACAGGTGTTGTTCAACGTGCTGACCCAGGTGGGGCAGGACTACAACAATCCGTCGAGCCCGTACGCCGGGAAATACGCGCGCGGCTATCAGGCCATCAACACGCTGTTCCCCGCGTCGTTCGGCTACACGGCAAACAACCTGGAGGGCGGCAGTAACGGCGCCAACAAGCTCGCGAGCACGGGCGATCTGGATATACGGAACACCACCATCCAGACGCAGCAGGGCGGCAACGTCTCGATACTCGGTCCCGGCGGGCAAGCGCTTGTGGGAAGCACATCGGCGCCGCCGCAGATCGTCTCTAACGGCACGGTTGTGGTTGGTCCCGGCATGATGGGCATTCTGACGCTCGAGCAGGGCAACATCGATATCTTCACAGACCGCAGCGTGCTGCTCGCCCAGAGCCGGATCTTCACGGAGCAGGGCGGCGACCTGACCATCTGGAGTTCGAACGGCGACATCAACGCGGGCAAGGGCGCGAAGACCTCGGCCGACACGCCCGCGCCGCAATACGCGTGCGACCCGAACCATTACTGCATCGTGGATGCGCGCGGCGAGGTGACGGGCGCGGGCATCGCGACGTTGCAGTCGGTGCCGGGCGCGCCGCCGGGCAACGCGAACCTCATCGCGCCGCGCGGCACGGTGGATGCGGGCGACGCCGGCATTCGCGTGTCGGGCAACCTCAACGTGGCGGCGCTGCACGTGGCGAACGTGGACAACATCCAGGTGCAGGGCACGTCGCTCGGCGTGCCGGTGACGCAGGCCGTGAATACGGGCGCACTGACGGCGGCCAGTTCGGCGGCATCCGCGGCGAGCCAGATGGCGCAGGACCTCGTGAAGAACAACGCGTCCGGCGTGGGCCAGCGGCGCTGGGCCATCTCGGTGCAGGTGGAAGGCTTCGGCGACGCCGGCGACGACAGGAAGCGCAAGCGCGAGCAGGTGGGGTATGACGCGTCGAGCGCGGTGTCCGTTGTCGGATTCGGGCCAGTGGCGCCGGCTCAACGCTCGGGCTTGACGCAGGAAGAGCGGGAGCGGTTGGGGAAGATCTGATTGCGAGGGATGGGCCACGCCGTTGTTGCGGTATGGCTTGCGCGGTATGGGTCCGTTCCGGCATTGAGACAAAGAATGGCGCGCCCCACGGAGCTTCCGTGGGGCGCTGTGCTGGTTGCCTGCGGGAGTCGCTGAAAATGCCGCGGGCCTAGCGACCCTTGCCACTGCAGACCGTTGGGTTGCCGATGTTTAGCTTGTTGCGATTAGCCGTCAGGAAGTCGCCGACGATCGCGGTCTGGAAGTTCGCCGGCACCGTATCGAAGCCGTTTCCATGAACGACTGACGCGAATGTAGCGTTCGTGTAGTGGTCGTACAGGAAGTCCAGGACGGCCTTCGTCACGTTGGCATCCGCATAGCACTGGCTCAGGATGATCTGGCTCATTCCCGAAACGGGGTAACCCGAAGCCGGGTTGGCCAGGGCCGTGTAGTTGGCGCCAGAGACGGGCGCCCACTGCGTCGGATCAGCCGCGGCAGGGCCCGTCGGGGCCGCGATGCTACCCAGCGCCATCGTCGCATTGGCTGCCGTCGGCGCGTAGTACGTCGAGTTCCTCGCATTGCGAAGGCTCGCGACCTGAAGCTGCGACGACGCCGACGAACTGGACGGAGCCAGGAACGTATTCGTATAAGCCGGGCTCAGGTAAGCCACGGCGGCCGGCGAACCCGACGAGCTTTGGATCGTCAGCAGCGCGGAACGCACGCCGCCGTTACCCGTGGCCGCGACGAAGTTCGACGGCACGCCGCTCGGGAAGGCGGAGATGTTGGCGAACGTGAGAGAATCGACGAACGTGACGCCGCCGGCCGTGTTGGCGGTCGTGCAGACCGCGGCCAGGTGGCGCGTCAGCAGTTCGGTCGTGCCGCTGCCGACCGCATCGTAGACCACCCTGATCGGCAAGTTCAGGCTGTACGTGGCGTCCGTCTCGGGGTTCGTCACCTGGTTCCAGTTCGTGAGCTTGCCCGAGAAGATGCCGCACAGGTCGTCGTCGTTCAGCGCAATGCTGTGCGCCTGGTTCGGAGTAGTCTGCGGCGTCGTCGTGCTGGTCACGGCCGGCGCGTTGACGAGGGGGATCGTGATCGGCGTGACGACGTACGGAATCTGGATTAGCGGGCCGCTGGCCATGCCGACCGTGCTGCTCTTGTAGTTCGTGACCTGCGCCGTGGAGAGGGCTGCGTCGCTGTCCGCGAAATCCACCGTGCCCGTCACGGTGGAGCCGAAGAACGACGGCGCGTTGCTCAGGAACGCGTTCTGGCCGGCAGCCGAGCCGACCGCGTAGTACGTGAAGGTGGCTTCGCTGGTGCCGAAGAGGCCGATTTCCGTGTTGGGCTGGCTGACGCTGCCCATCAGCGGCGCGACGAGCGACGAGCCGCCGCCTAGCACGATGGGGCCGGCAGCCATAGCGGCCGTGGCGCTCACGCTGGAGAGAGCAAGTGCCATGACCTGGCAGATCTTGCGTTTGCTGGGGTTCATTTAATTTCCTTGAACGAAGACAGATTGGAGCGCCTGTTGCCGGGACTTCTTCCGGCAAGGGGATGCGATGCGGGGTGTGGATGGCTCGTGCCGGAAGCCGAGAGTCTTGCGAACCGGTCACGCCTTTGAAGCGTTACTGGCACGCAGCGGCATCAGTTGGAGAGAGTTGTGACGCGCACTCCGGCCGGCACATCGACACGCTCGTGAGCTGCGACC
>NZ_JARCHA010000009.1:0-335124 GCF_048957895.1 Paraburkholderia sp. A1RI_3L | reverse complement strand
CGTTCGGTACCCGAAGCCGCACTGTAGCCCCAGTAGAAGCGGATCACGGGCGAGTTTCCCTCATCCCCTTTTTTGATGTGCCTGGGTACCGGACGGTCACCGTCTACGGTGCTGTAGGTATTGGCCTTCAGATCGCTCCGTTTCAGCCGTTCGTTTAGCCCCTGGCACAACGCCTGTTCCGCCGCGTCAGACCACTCGCCCGTGGAATTGACGCCATGCACGAAGATGATGACGCCCGGCATGTGCGGCGGTATCCGGCACTCGGCGCGCACCTCGAAGCTCGACGGCGTGTGATAGGACTCCCAGTACGGCCGCCCCAGGTGATCGCGTTGCATCGGCACGACGCGCGTGGCGGTTGAATGCCGGTAGGGCTTCGGCGCATCGGCACTGTCTGCCGCGCTATCGTGCGGATTGGTCTTGTCGTTCATGAATCAGACTTCCTTGTGGTTCGGCAGGGTGAGCTTGAGTCCCTGGGCAACGTCCTTGCGGCTCAGTGAGGTTTCGCCCTGTTCGCCGGTGACGCCCTCAACGATCTGCCCATCGGCAAGCTCGATCCTGTAGGGGCGGTTCGCGACAGGGCGGCCCGTGATGCCGTCGCTCAGGATGAACCGCTCGTCGTTTGCGACATCCATCTGCCCAAACTTCGGCACCGGCAGCGACAGCGCCCCCGGCCCCTGCTTGCTGATGTCCGGCACCTTCAGGATCAGGCTGCCCGCCCCGCCGATCTCCACGTGGTCGCCGTGCACCTTGATATAGGCCGTGCCGCCGCCGCTCAACACCACACCATTGGCCGCATTGACCGTAGCCGTGCCGTCCGCGCTCGTGATCTGCACGTTCTTCTGCGCCACCAGTTCCATCGCGTCGGACTGCGCCTGTATCTGTACCTTCCCGCGCGCCGCGAACATCCTGATGCCGAGCCGGTGCGCGAACAGTGACAGCACCTCGCCCGCCGCAACCGCCACGTTGCGCAGCGCCGTGACGTTGAATCGTGAAGACGTGGCCACGCTCACGTCCTTGCCTGCCGAAACCATCACGCGGTCAGGCGTCGCGAGGCCAATGCCGTGCGGCGCGGACAGCGCAATGACCGCCTTCTTCAGGTCCGCCAGTTCCTCCTTGAGCCACGCGTTTTCCGCCATCAGGTCCGCCACGTCCGCTTTCGCCACCGTGGCCGCGTCGGCGATGCCCTGGGCCTGCGCCTGCGTGAGCGCAAACTGGTTCGTCGCGGCCGTCATGTCGGTCTGAAGGCCCAGCGCCTTCTCCTGCATGTCGGCCGATACCAGCACACCGCCGCCCGCGCGCACGTGTCCTTTCTGGTCCGTGCGCAGTTCGAAGCCCGCTCCTCTTTCCTTCTGGTTACGGTCAACCGTGTAGCCGAGGTTCAGCTGCGTCTTGCCGTGCTCGGTTGCCAGCTTGATACGCTCGCGGTTCTCGCGGTCGTCCATCTCCAGCGTGTTGTTCGAGCGCGTACGGATCGTGTTGCGCGTGCCCCAGGGCACGCCCGCGACAATCGGGTCCGTGTGCTGTGCCGTATGGAGCACCTGGCTGATATAGGGCAGATCGGGATTGCCCCACAGAAAGCCGATGGTGACGATGGTTCCCTCGATCAGACCGAAGTGAAAGCCGGTCTGGTCTGGCCCGGCGAAGGGCTTCGCCAGCCGCATCGGGCAGCTTTGCAGGCCAGGAACACGCCTGTCGCGGTCTGAATGGATATGGACGATGTAGTCGCCCTGTCCGCCCAGATACGGGTCGCGCCAGCCGCCCGACGAGGCAACCGTGCCTGTGATGACCCCGTGAATCCTGGGCCACGTCTCTTCCTTCAGCGGCAGCCGGTACTGGCGGTCGGACGGAATCGCGTCGAACTTCACGTGATACGGTTCGCTGCGCGCGGCCCGGCACGTCGTGCGCACCACGAGCAGCCCGTGTTTCGCGTCGGGGAGTGTGTGGTTCGAGAGCTTGAGCACACTGCCGGGCGTCAGGTCCAGCATGTCGCACTGGCCGTGGTACCCGATCTGTTCAGCCAGCGACGCCTCGCGCCGTAGCTGCGCCTCTTCCTTCGCTTCCTGTTCGCTCAGGTCCGGTGTGCCCCACGTATAGGCCTCGCCGTAGGTGGTGGGGTCATTGTGGATGGGGCTGGCCGCCTCCACCGGCTCCGAAACCGGCGTTTCGGTGCTGAACGTGCGTACCGTGTGTTTTGCGGGCACGCTCTTCGCGCGCATTTCGAGTGTGCTGACCGACTCGACGCCGCCGGTTTCCAGTCCGCTCAGGGGCCGGTAGGCAGCGGTCAGGCGGGCGGGGTCCCTGCGGTAGAACGCGTAGTCATCGCCAAAGCGCACCATCTCGCAGCGCTCGCCGGTGTCGCACACGAACCAGATGCCAGAGCGGCGGCACAGCCTAGTGATGAATGCCAGATCGTCTTCGCCCCACTGCATCACGAAGCTGCGCTTGCGGTACGTGCGGTGCAGCCGGAACTCGAAACCGGCGAGCAGCCTGTCGAAGTGATGTTCGCGAAGAACCTGTTCGATGATCTCCGGAACCGACATGTCCAGAAAGAACCGGCATTTCGGAGCGTTGCGCAGCAGCGCGAGACGCGATTCGAGCACGATCTCGTAGAGCGACTGGTCGCGGTTGCTGGCCTTCAGCGCGAAGGCCGTGACGACGCCCTGCACGCGCCGCGCCTCTTCGGGCTGGCTCCAGCGGTCCACGGGTGGCGGCTGGATCACGAACGCGCCCACACGGTGCAGGAAATCGCTACGCGACAGGTCGTGCCGGGGATGGGTGAACTGGATCGTGTACTTCGTCGGCTCGCCGATGCCGCGCTCGCCGTCGAACGTGTAGACGTCCGCGAGCGCGGCGGCTGGTGTGCCCTTCAGGTCCAGGCTGTAGAACGGGTGGATGTTGATGCCCGCACGTGCGGCGGCATCGGAATACGCTGTTGCAGGAGTCAACGGTGCTCTCCCTGTCCGGCAGGAAATGAATGACAGATCAGCTGCCAGTCATACCGGAACAGGGCGCCACGCGTCTATGGGGCTTGACTATTGTTTGCAATGTAATGTGGGACGCGTAAACAATCTGCGAGGCATCGACATGCAACGAGGCGTGTGGGGAAGGATATGTATTGATGCGCGTCCCACGCCGCTTTTACCGGCACAGCCTGTGCCTGCACGGGAACGCGACCAAACGGGAACGGCGGGCTGCCGCAGGCAAATTGCGGCTAGTCAATCGTCTTCTCGCTACGAGCGCACGTAAAAATCCCATCGTCTTCGATGATCGCCTGCGCGCATACCGGCGACCCGGTTTCGATCACGCGTTCCCCCAAGCACCGGCTCCTCCCTCGATTCACGCATAAACCAACGCCAGCAACTCCCGCCGCGAGGCCACGCCGAGCTTCGCGAACGCGCGCCGCGCGTAGGTCTCCACGGTCGACTGCTTGACGCCCAGCGCGCGGGCTACCGAATCCGTAGTCATGCCCTGCAGGAACGCGCGGCACACCGTCGCCTCGCGCGACGAGAGATTCACGCGCTGCTGCGCGAAATACGCGGCAAGCGCATCCGAGCCCGTGGAGCGGGCCGGCGCGCCGCCTTGCGCCGCGTCGGGCACACGGCCATGCAGCGCCGCCAGCGGCAACAGCAGATGACCCAATTGCCGCAGCACACTCAGCTCGCGAATCGAAAACGCGGGCAGCCGCCGCGAGCGGCACACCGAGATCAGATAGCTTTCGCCCTGCGCGGTGCGTGCGAGCATGCACTCATCGTGAATGTCGCCGGCGTCGTAGACCTTGTGGCGTAGCTCGCCGTCTTCTATGCCGTACACCGAGATCTGCGTGAGCGTGATGTCTTCGCCGCGCTCCTGCCGCATGACGGCCTTGTCGCGCTGCACGAAGCGCTCGAAGTAGACCTGCATGATGCGGCGGATGTCGTCGGGACGCGTGCCGTGGCTGCCGATCCAGTCCACCTCGAAGGCGGGCGAATCGGCGCTGCTGCGCTCCAGATGCAGCGCGTCGCAGTCCACGAAACGCACCACGCACTCGTACAGGCTCGCGACGAACTCCGGCGTGCCCACCGCGCTCAGCACGGGCGCAAGCGCGTCCACCATGTTCACGAGCTGCGGCAGTTCGGGCAAGCGCGGCAGCGCAATGGTGGCGCTCGTGGGCGAGCCGGTCTCCTGCGCGTCGGCACAATTCATAGGAATGCCTCTTGATCCAGCGTTGTTTCGCGCATGCATACCACGACAAAAACGGGTCGCCTATGAGGACGCCGCCTGAGAAGGCAGGACGACCCATGACGTCTGTCCCCCCGTGACGGGGACAGACGTGCCTTTTTCGCGTTCGTACACTGCATTCAACGGTCAAGCACACCGTCAACCACGCAGCCGGTCAACGCGGGATGGAGAAAAAAGTGAAAGCGAAAAATCTGTTCGGAGTGCGCTTCAAAACGGTCACACTGGCGCTCACCGCCACGCTCGGCGCGGCCGCGCATGCCGAGCCCGAAGTCGTCAACGTCTACAACTGGGGTAACTCCATCGGCAAGGCAACCGTTGCCAACTTCGAGAAGGCGACCGGCATCCATGTCGTCTACCAGGAGTTCGACAGCAACGAAACGTTGCAGGCGAAGCTGCTCTCGGGCAACTCGGGCTACGACGTGGTGGTGCCCTCCGACGCGTTCTGGACGAAACAACTGCAGGCCGGCGTCTACCGCCCTATCGACCGGACGAAGCTGCCGAACTACACGCTGCTCGACCCCAGGCTCATGACCATGCTCAGCGCCGACGACCCCGGCAACCACTACGGCATTCCGTGGACGTGGGGCACCGACGGCCTCGGCATCAACGTGGAGCGCGTGAAAGCAGCGCTCGGCAAAGACGCGCCGCTCGACAGCCTCGCGCTGCTGTTCGATCCGGCCAATGCGGCGAAGCTCAAGCATTGCGGCATCTCGCTGCTCGATTCGCCGCGCGACATGTTCGGCGCCGCGCTCATGTACATGCACCGCGACCCGAACAGCACCAATCCGCGCGACTATCAGGATGCGCTCGGCGTGCTCAAGGCGATTCGCCCTTATGTCTCGCAGTTCAGCACCGGCAGCTATATCTCGGACCTCTCGGGCGGCGACGTCTGCATCGCGTTCGGCTGGTCAGGCGACGTCAACGTCGCGCGGCGCGCGGCACTGGACTCGCATCGCTCGTATCACATTCAGTACGTGCTGCCGAAGGAAGGCAGCCCCATCTGGTTCGACGTGATGGCCATTCCGAAAGACGCGCCGCATCCCGAGGCCGCGCTCAAGTGGATCAACTTCGTGATCTCCGAGCAGGAGAGCGCGAACCTGACCAACGACACGTCGTACCCCACGGCCGTGCCGTCCGCGAACCGCCTCGTGCCGCACGAGGTGCTGGCCGACCCTGCCGTGTTCCCCACCGCCGAGCGGTTCGCGCAGCTGCAACCCGTCAAGCCGCTGCCCACGGACCTCAACCGCCTCATCACGCGGCTCTGGCAGCAGTACAAGGCCGACTAGCGCCGGCGCATGGCGCGAGGCGCTGACAACACGACACACAGCGCCTCACCCGCCTCCGATTCCTCCTCGCCTTCCCTTTGCCGCCTGCGCCAGCACGCGGCCAGGGCCGGCTCGTCTCTACGGCTCATTTTCCACAGCTCATTTACGCTCATTTCTACGGGACCTTTACCGTGAAACTCAAGGCAATGGCACTCATCGCCGCCCTCGCATTCGAGGCCACGGCACACGCGGCCGGCACGGGCGACACCACCGGCAAGGCAGACAAGCTCGACGCAGCGCTTGGCGCATTGCGCACACAGATCGCCGAACTCCAGGCCGAGGTGAAAACGCTGAAGGCCGAGCAGCGGGCCAAACAATCGAAGGCGAATACGCGCAGCGAGGCAGCCGCCGCCGCGCCCACGGCTTCGGTAACCACGACGCAGGCGACCAGCCAGCCGTCCGCCGACACCACCGCCCAGCCCACGCCCACGCTCGCGAACGACGACGTGCGCCAGATGCGCGAGCAGATCAACAACCTCTCGCTGAAAACCGACGCACTCGAAGACGCCGCCACGCACGGTCCCATTGCGGGCCTGAGCGTGACGGGCTACATCGACCCGGTCTACCTCTACAACCGTGCGCGCGGCGCGGGCAGCTTCCAGTTCCTGAACCACAACGCGGGCGTCTACGACTACTACGAAAGCACGATCGGCGACGTGTATCTCGACATCAAGAAGACCTTCGGCGTGGGACCGCTCGCGCCTGCCGCGGAACTCGTGATCGAGCCGAATCGCGGTGCCGGCAATGGCCTCACCAACGAGCGCGGCGGCGTGGGCAACAACATCGTGACGCAGGCCGACGCCACCGTGCCGCTCAATTCGCTCACCACGCTCGTGGCGGGCCTCGTGCCGAGCCCCATCGGTTACGAGTTCCAGCCTTCGAACCAGATGGTCACGCTCACGCACAACCTGCTGTTCGACTTCAGCGAGCCCGGCAGCATCCTGGGCGTGGGCGTAAAGGGCAACAACGCCACCATGACGCGCTTCTGGCAGGTGTTCGTTGCCAACGAGCAGTTGCACACGGCGGGCACCGTGGCCTCCGGCCCGAACAACACGTCGCACAGCAACTGGCTGCCCTCGCTCGTGGTGCGCTACGACAGCGTGCCTTCCACGGCGCTCGACATCGGCGTGGCCGGCATGGTCGGCCGCAGCACGCTGCTCTCGCCGTGCACGAGCGGGTACGGCTACCAGTGCAACTCGTCGTCGCCGTTCGGGATGATGCGTTACATCGAAACCGACCTCACCTACACACGCGACAAGCTGCAACTCAACGCACAGCTCGATTACGGCGAGCAGCAAAAGGGCGCATGGAACGGCGGCACCGCGCGCTGGTACGGCTTGTCGCTGCAGGGTCATCGCAAGTGGACAAGCGCGTGGCTGGGCCACATGGGCGCGACGCTTCGCTTCGACTACCTCGACAACTCCGCCAACGGCGGCGGCGCGCCGAACATTGCTTACGGGCTCTCCGGGTCCGTGCCGTCCGTGAACCCGACGAGCGGCTTCGGCCTCGACCCGGCGTGCTGGCGCGCCTCCACGACAAACGGCACGGAATGCAAGGGCGCGCGCCGCTACGACCTCACCGCGGACCTGCTGTTCTACCCCACCGACCAGATCACCGTGAAGCTCGAATATCGCCACGACCAGGCCAATCACCCCGTGTTCCTGATGAACGACGGCAGCTATTCGCGCAGCAACGACCTGCTCGCCGCGCAGTTCCTCTATTCGTTCTGATTTGCGCTGATTCGTTCTAACCGCTATCGCTTATGACCTTCGTTTCCGAACTCGACGCCACAGGCTCCCGCTACCGCGATCACACCTTCTACAACGCCGCCGTCTACACGGGCGGCGCTCATCCTCGCTACGTGGACTGCATGGTGACGCGCGCGGGCCGCGTGGCCTGGGTGGGCGAGCACGCGCAGCTACCCGACGCGTTTCGCGGCGGCGCGGCCACCGACCTGCGCGGCCGTATGGTGGTGCCTTCGTTCACAGATTCGCACGCGCATCCGGTAGACGGTTTCCAGCTGACCTGCGACGCCGACCTGGGCGGCATCCAGACCTTCGAGGGCATCCGAGCCGCCGTACAGCATTGCGCGCAGACGCATCCGCAGCGCACGTGGGTGGTGGCGGGCAACGTCGTGCTGGAAGCACTCGGCGAGCGATTGAACCGTGAAGCGCTGGACACGATGGTGCCCGACCGTCCGCTGCTGCTGATCGGCTACGACGTGCATTCCGGCTGCCTCAACACGGCGGCGCTGCGCCTGCTCGGTATCGATGCCTCCACGCCCGACCCCGAAGGCGGCATCTACGGCCGCGCCGCCAACGGCGAGCCGAATGGTCTCGTGCATGAAGCCGCGCTGTACCGGCTCTTCTCTTACCTGCCGCAAATGAGCCCGACGGAATCTGCCACGGCGTTGCGCAAGGCATTGCAGCAGGCGCACCGCTTCGGCGTGACGGGATGGTTCGACGCGATGGTGGGGCAACGTCTCGTCGAGGCTTATAAGCGTGCCGACGACGCAGGCGAACTGCTCGCGCACGTGAGCCTTGGTCTGCTCGTGTCGCCCACGCTGCCACTTGCACCGCAGATCGAGAAGATGAAGCACTGGCGCGCATCGTGCTCGACACGCCGCGTTCGCGCCCACACGGCGAAGATCTTCATCGACGGTGTGCTGGAAAGCCATACCGCGGCGCTGCTCGCGCCCTACGCCGACGCACCGCACGCAGGCGAAGCGCATTGGGCGCCCGCGCAGTTGCGCGAAGCGGTGTTCGCCGCCGACGCAGCGGGCTTCGATCTGCACTTCCACACCGTGGGCGATCGAGCGGTGCGCATGGCGCTCGACGTGCTCGATGCGCTGAACCGCGAGCGCGGCCCAGCCCATCTACGTGACCGCCGTGCGCAGCTCGCGCATGTGCAACTCATCGACGCGAGCGATGTGCCGCGCTTTCGCGAGACCGGTGCAATTGCGTCCATTCAGGCGGTCTGGGCCAACATGGAGCCTGCGTTAAGGCAGCTTTATACGTCGCTGCTGGGCGATGCGCGCATGAACCGGCAGTACGTATTCGCGGAATTGCAGCGTGCGGGCGCGATGCTCTCGGGTGGTTCGGACTGGCCGGTCTCCACGCAGAATCCGCTCGTGGCATTCGAAAGCGCCATGCGGCGCGCGACGCTCGGCGACCCGCGCGCCGCCGCGTTTCTGCCCGCGCAGTGCGTGAACCTCGACACGATGTTGCAGGCCCATACGTACCACTCGGCGTTCAGCCTGCGCCTTGACGATGCACTGGGCACGCTGGCCGCAGGCCGACCGGCATCGTTCGCGGTACTGGAGCAAGACCTGCGCACGGTGGCGCCGCACGAAGTCGCGCAGGTGGATGTCGCGATGACGGTGTTCGAGGGCAAAGCGGTCTACGGCGCAGTGGAGTGAGCGAAACTCGCGAAGACAGGCCTGCGCAGATTCAACGCAGGCCCCAACATAGCGCCGCTTCACGCTCACATGATCGCGCCCAACTGCCAGGGCACGAACTCGTTCTGTCCGTACCCGTGCAGTTCGCTCTTCGTGCGTTGCCCCGACGCCGTGGCGAGCATCAACCGGAAGATCTCTTCGCCGGCCTGATCGACAGTCTGTTCGCCGTCCAGAATGCGGCCGCAGTTCACGTCGATGTCCTCTTCCTGGCGCTGCCACAGCGTGCTGTTGGTGCCCAGCTTCAGCGACGGCGACGGCGCGCATCCATAGGCCGAGCCGCGCCCGGTCGTAAAGCAGATGAGGTTCGCGCCGCCCGCCACCTGGCCCGTGGCGGAGACGGGGTCGTAGCCCGGCGTGTCCATGAACACGAGTCCATGCGCGCGTACGGGTTCGGCGTATTCGTAGGTTTCGACCAGCCGCGTCGTGCCGCCCTTCGCCACCGCGCCCAGCGACTTTTCGAGGATCGTGGTGAGCCCGCCCGCCTTGTTGCCCGCCGACGGATTGTTGTTCATGTTCGCGTTGAGCCGCGCGCAATACGCTTCCCACCAGCGCACGCGCGTAATCAGCTTCTTGCCGACTTCGCGCGAAATGGCGCGGCGCGTGAGCAGATGCTCCGCGCCGTAGATTTCAGGCGTCTCCGAAAGAATGGCCGTGCCGCCGTGCGCGACGAGCCGGTCCACGGCCGCGCCCAACGCGGGGTTCGCCGTGATGCCCGAGTAGCCGTCAGAGCCGCCGCATTGCAGACCCACCATCAGATGCTTCGCCTCCACGGGCTCGCGCGTTACGCGATTCGCGTCCGCGAGCAGCGCCTGCACCTGTTCGATGCCGGCGGCCACCGTGCGCGCCGTGCCGCCCGTCTGCTGGATCGTCAGCGTGCGCAGCCGCGCGCTGCGCTCCAGATGCTCGGACGCGACGAGCCCGTCGATCTGGTTCGTCTCGCAGCCCAGCCCCACGATCAGCACCGCGTAGAAGTTCGGATGCCGCGCATAGCCCGCAAGCGTGCGGCGCAGCACGGCGAGCGGCTCGCCTTCGGCGTCGAGCGCACAGCCCTGGCCGTGCGTGAGCGCCACCACGCCGTCCACGTTCGGATAGTGTTCGAGCGCTTCAGGGTGAATGTCGCGGCGGAAGTGATCGGCAATGGCACGCGCCACCGTGGCCGAGCAGTTCACGGAAGTCAGGATACCGACGTAATTGCGCGTGGCAATGCGGCCGTCGTCGCGGCGAATGCCGAGGAAGGTGGCGGGCTGCGCGGCCATCGCGGTTTCGTGCGCTTCCTCGCCGTAGGCATAGTCGCGCTCGAAGTCGCCCATCGAAAGATTGTGCGTGTGCACGTGTTCGCCGCGGCGAATCGGCTTGCTCGCAAAGCCGATAATCTGGCCGTAGCGGCGCACCGGCGCGCCCGCGTTGATGTCGCGCAGCGCCACCTTGTGGCCCGGCGGAATCAGGCCCGCCACGTTGCCTTCGTCGTCTAGGCGCGTGCCGGGCAAGAGTTGCTCGCGTGCAATCGCCACGTCGTCGCGTGCGTCGAGCAGGATCAGCGCCTTCGCGAGGTTGCGCGGCGCAGCGATTTCAGAGGGCGTCATGACCGGTCTCCATAAGTTGCCGCGCCGCGCACGCCGACATAAAGCGAATACAGCGACGTGCTCGCCGCAATGAACAGCCGGTTGCGATTCGGGCCGCCGAACACGAGGTTCGCCACCGTTTCGGGCACGAGAATCTTGCCGAGCAGCGTGCCGTCCGGTGCGTAGCAGTGAATGCCATCCTCCGCGCTGGTCCAGACGTTGCCGTGCTCGTCCACACGCATGCCATCGGGCACGCCGGGGGCTACGTCGACGAAGATGCGCCCGTTGCGCAGTGTGCCGTTCGCGTCCACGTCGAATACGCGGATGTGATGCGGGCCGCCTTCGATATGCGACGACCCCGAATCTGCCACGTAGAGCCGCGTTTCGTCGGGCGAAAACGCGAGGCCGTTGGGCTTGGCGAAGTCGTCGGCCACGGGCGTTACCGCGCCGTTATCGGGCGACACGCGGTACACGTTGCAGTTGCCGATTTCGCTCTCCGCGCGGTAACCCTCGTAGTCGCTCAGAATGCCGTAGTCGGGGTCGGTGAACCATATCGAGCCGTCCGAGCGCACGATCACGTCGTTCGGCGAATTGAGCCGCTTGCCTTCGTAGCGGTCCGCGATCACGGTGATGCGGCCGTCGTGCTCCGTGCGCGTCACGCGCCGCGTGCCGTGCTCGCAGGTGACGAGACGGCCTTCGCGGTCCAGCGTGTTGCCGTTGCTGAAATTCGAGCACGCGCGGAACACGCCCACGCCTGCGCCGGGCACCCAGCGCAGCATGCGGTTGTTCGGAATGTCGCTCCACGCGAGGAATTCGGCGGCGGGAAACCAGACCGGCCCTTCGGCCCACATGCAGCCGCCTGCGAGCTTTTCGAACTGCGCGTTCGGTTGCAGCAGCGCCCGAAAGCGGGCGTCGTGGACTTCGTATTCGTTGGGTTGCATTGTTGGACCCTCGTTCTGTCGTTCTGTCGCAAATGGCAAAACAGCGTGCATACAAAATGGCTAGCGCGCGGGCCGGCCGCCCGCCAGCGCCACCACCGCGATGATCAGAAGCCCGTAGACCACCGAGCGCACGCCGGCACCTGCGCCCAGCGCATTGAGCATGGCGTTGGTGAGAAAAAGGAACATGGAAGCGCCCCACACGCCCGCCACGGATGCGCGGCCGCCCGTCACCAGCGTGCCGCCGATCACCACCACCGCGACGGAAATCAGCATGTACTCCACGCCCATGTCGAGCGCCGCGCCGCCCGACACGGCAGCCAGCAGCAGGCCCGTGAGCGCGGCGAAGGTAGCGCACAGCATGTACGTGAGGCAGCGCACGCGCTCCACCTTCACGCCGGCAAGCCAGGCCGCACGCGCGTTCTGCCCAAGCGCCGAGAGACCGCGGCCGAACACCGTGCGATAGAGCAGCAGCGCCAGCACGATCGAAATGACGAGCACGAGCCACGCGACGTTCGGCAAACCGATGAAGCGATCGTGCGAGAAAGCCTGCAGCGCGGGCGGCGGAGGCGGCATGTCACGGCTTTGCGTAATCGCGACGGACTGCACGATGAAGCTCGACGAGAGCGTGGCGATGATGGGCGGAATACGCAGCAGGCGGATCAGCAGATAGTTCGCCAGGCCGATCAGCACGCCCACGGCGAGCGCCACACCAATGCCCGCCGCGATCATGCTGTCCTGGCTCTTCATGACCTGCACGCCCACCACACCGCTCAACGCGATGGCCGACGGGATCGAAAGATCGACGTTGCCGGGGCCCGCCGTGATGACGAGCATCTGGCCGAGGCCCACGAACACCATGAAGATGGCGAACACGAGCGCCGTTGCGACTACGTTGCCCGCAATCCCGAAGCCGAACACGCCCGCGGTAACCAGCCACACGAGCACCGCGCCCACCACGGACCAGAGCCACGGCGCCTGCGATGGCTTGAAGCGAGAAGCCAGTTGCGAGAGAGGCGTGCCTGCGTTGGATTCATCGCGCTCGTGCCGATGAACAGCCGGCACGGGCTCCACCTCACGGCGGGTTTCCTGGGCGCCGCTCATTGTTCGCCTCCCCGTTGTTGCAGCAGCACGCGCAGCGAGAGCACGACGATCAGAATCGCGCCCTGCACGGCGATCTGCCAATCCGACGACACATTGAGAAAGGCGAGGAACGACGCCGCCAGCGTAAGCGTCACCGCGCCCAGCACGGCGCCGATCACGGAAACGCGGCCGCCCACGAATTCGCCGCCGCCCAGAATCACCGCGGCAATGGACATCAACGTGTAGCGCAACGCGAGGTTGGCATCCGCGGACGTGGTGAGCCCGAGCAGACACAGTCCCGAAAGCACGCCGAAGAGCGCCGCCACCGCATAGAGCGTGGCCTTGCTGCGCACAAGCGACCAGCCGAAGCGGCTCATCGCGCGCGGATTGCCGCCCGCGCCGCGCAAACGCACACCCACCGACGAGCGCATCAAGAGCAGATGCCCCACCACGGCAATCACCGTGGACCACAGAATGGGCGCGGCAACGAGTGGCGTCTGATAGCCCATCACCGTGCTGATCCACGCCGGGCTCGTGCCGCCCGGCGAAGGCAGCAGCAGCACCGCCAGGCCGTTCCAGACGAACGAAAGACCGAGCGTGACGACGATGGACGGAATCTGGCGCATCTCCACGAGTGCGCCCACAGCGGCATAGAGCACCACGCAGCCCGCGAGCGCCGCCACGCCGATAAGCGGCTGGTTCACGAGCAACGTAGCGCCGATGCAGGCCACGAGGCTCACGAACGGGCCAATCGAAAGATCGAGGTCGTTCGCCGTGATGATGGCGAGTTGCGCGAGCGTGGCCAGCACGAGCGGCACGGCCAGATTCAGCAACAGCCCCAGGCCGAAGTAGCTGAACGTAGCCGGCTGCAGAAAGAAGATGGGCACGAGCACCGCCACCAGCGAGAACGCGGGCAGCAACGCGCGCAGACGCGCCCGGTCGAGCGTGAGCGTCATGCGTGGGCCTCCTCGAAGCTGGCCGCCAGCAGCGACTGCTCGTTGCATTCGTGCGCGAGCAGCATGCGCGTGATGCCGCCCGCGCGAAACACGTAGGTGCGGTCGCAGTAGGCGAATTCGTCGTTCTCGGTGGTGTACCAGATGAACGTGCGGCCGCGCGCGGCCTCGTTGCGCACGAGCTGATAGATGTCGCGCTTGGTGCCGATGTCGACGCCGCGCGTGGGGTCGTCCATGAGAATCAGTTGGGCATCCGAAGCGAGTGCGCGTGCGAACAGCACCTTCTGCTGGTTGCCGCCCGAAAGCGAAAGGATGTTGGCTTTCATCGGCGCACCACGAATGCCGATGCGTTCGCGCCATGCGTCGGCCACGTCCTGCGCGGCGCGTCCGTCGATCAAACTGGGCAAGCCCGGTCGCCGCGCAGTGCCATTCTTCATGCGGTCGAGCAGCCAGCGAATGTCGAGGTTCTGCGCGATGGACCATAGCGGAAACACGCCGTCGCG
Organism: Paraburkholderia sp. A1RI_3L; assembly: GCF_048957895.1. Lineage (NCBI taxonomy): Bacteria > Pseudomonadati > Pseudomonadota > Betaproteobacteria > Burkholderiales > Burkholderiaceae > Paraburkholderia > Paraburkholderia sp. A1RI_3L. Next base: position 321,085 of record NZ_JARCHA010000009.1, on the reverse strand, counting down.
TGCGCGGTCGCCGGCTACGAACGCCACGCGCTCATGGCTTTTCGTGGCCGCTTCGTAGATGGAGAGCAGCGCCTCGCTCTGCCCCTGGCCCGCCAGACCCGCGAGGCCGATCACCTCGCCGCGCGGCGCTTCGATGTTCCATTGCCGATGCGCGCCGAGCGCCCAGCGCCAGGCGGCCACGCCCTGCGAGGCGGCGCTGCGTGCGCCTTGCGCGGCGGCGGCATCGGGCTCGACGTCCACGTGCTGGCCCATCGCGCGAATGATCGCGTCGTGCGTGATCGACTCGCGCGGCAGCACGGCGGCCACGCGCCCATCGCGCATCACGAGCACGCGGTGCGCGGCTTCGGCGATCTCGCCCAGCATGTGGCTAATGAGAATGGTGGCGATGCCGCGCTCGCCCGCACGGCGGATGTACGCGAGCAATTGCTGGGCCGTGTGCGCGTCCAGACTCGAGGTAGGCTCGTCGAGAATCACGAGCTTGACGGGGTCGCCCGTCACCGTGAAGGCGCGCGCAATTTCGACCATCTGGCGCTGCGTGAGCGTGAGGTCACCGATCAGTTCATGGCCCTTCAGCCCGTGGCCCGGGAAGATCGCGTCGAGCTGTTCGCGCATGAGGCGCGTGGCGCGCTTGCGCCAGTCGCCGCCGCGCAGCCCGGGATGCACGATGGTCATGTTTTCGGCCACGCTCAGGTTCGCGCAGAGCGATAACTCCTGAAACACGCAGCGCACACCCGCGGCACGCGCGGCGTTCGGATCGTAGTGGCTCACCTCGCGACCATCAATGGCAAGGGTGCCCTCTTCGGGCAGGAACACGCCCGTCAGCACCGCCATCAGCGTGGACTTGCCCGCGCCGTTGTGGCCGGCAATGCCTACGCACTCGCCCGCGCGAAAATCGAAGCTCACGTTGGAGAGCGCCTTCACGCGCCCGAACGTCTTGCCGATGCCGGCAAGGCGGATCAGCACCTCGGCGTGCTGCGGCGTGGCGTTCGATACAGCTGGATCGTTCAATGCCCGACTCCCTGGTGTCGTGTCTTTCGCGGTGCCGCCTGCAACGTTTTGCGACGTGTTTTACGATGCCGCGGCGCGCATGACGAACACTGCGCGCCGCGCTTCGCGCCTGACGGCAACCTACTTCGCGTCCACCACCTTGAGCACTTCGTCGCGCGTATAGAGCTTGTTCGCGAGCCCGCCTTGCGGGGTCTTCGCGAGCACGCTGTCGAGCTGGTCGGCCTGCACTTCGAGCAGCGGCATCTGGATGTCGTGCGGCAGCTTCTTGCCCGCGAGCAGCTGTTGCGCCACCCAGAACGCGAAGGTCGAACAGCCCGGCGGAATGGTGACGGAAAGCGTGTCGTAGTTGCCCGTCTTGCGCTGCGCCGCCCACCAGGCGAGTTCTTCCTGGCGGTTGCCGAGAATGATGATGGGCGTGGGTCGGCCGGCTTCCTTGATCGCGTTGGCCGCGCCGTAGCCGTCGCCGCCTTGCGCCACGACGCCGTCGATCTTCGGCAGCGTGGGCAGAATGCCGGCCACCTGCTTCTGCGCCACCGTCTGCGTCCAGTCGCCATGCACCGAGCCGACAACCTTGAGGCTCGGATACTTCTTGAGTTCGTCCACGATGCCGCGATGAATTTCGTCGTCCACCGAAACGCCCGCCAGCCCGCGAATTTCGAGCAGGTTGCCCTTGCCGTTCAGGCGCTTCGCCATGTAATCCACCTGCATGGAGCCGAGCTTGTGGAAGTCCACGGCAATGCGATAGGCGCAGGGTTCGGTGGCAATGCCGTCGAACGTGACCACCGTTACGCCGGCTCCGCAGGCTTGCTTGATGACACCGTTGAGCGCGGTGGGCGACGCGGCGTCGATCACGATGGCCTTGTAGCCCTGGAGGATCAGGTTCTGGATCTGCTGCGCCTGCTCGGTGGCCTGGTTCTCCGCGGTGGTGAAGGTGGGCGCTGCCGCCACGACGCCGGACTTCACGGCCGGGTCTGCCACCCCGGCCCAGCTTTTCAACATGGTCTGCCGCCAGCTGTTGCCCGCGTAGTTGTTGGAAAGCGCGATTTTCATGGATGAGGTGTTGCCGGTGGCGGCCTGCCCATACGCCATGCCGACAGCGCCGGCCATGCAGAGTCCGAGAACTGCTGAAGCGAGTAACGAACGCACTTGCTGTCTCCTTTCTGTTATGTGCGGACACGCGCATTGCCGCGTGTGTTGCCAGCCGCGATGCCTGTTGAAGCTTGGCCAGGCCGGCAGCGGATGGCGACGCGGCGGGAAGGCGTGACCGGTGGCGGCGACTGTGCCGATGGCACTAACGGTCGCAGCAGGCAACTAATATACTAGTTGAACGGCTCGCTGTGAGCATTTCCACGAGCATTTTTTTGTCTTCCGCCGCCGGCCGCATTACCCTGACCCCATGAAATCAGAACGTAACGATCCACAGCAGTTCATCGCGCGCGTGCTGCCCGGCAAGCCGGCCCTCGACCGCGCGCAGCCGCTTTCCACGCAAATCTACAAGCTGTTGCGCGAAGCCATTGTGACGATGGCGATCCTGCCGGGGGACGTGGTCTTCGAACGCGCGCTCAGCGAGACGCTCGGTATTTCCCGCACGCCCGTGCGCGAAGCGCTTCAGCAGCTCGCACGGGAAGAACTGGTGACGATTGCCGCGCAGTCCGGCACGTTCGTCGCACCCGTGCGCCGCGAACAGTTCGCTGAAAGCGCACTGCTGCGGCGCGTGCTGGAAAGCGCCAGCATTCGCCGTGCTGCCGAGTGCATCAGCGACCGTGAACTGCATCTGCTGCACGACATTCAGGAAATGCACCGGCGCGCCGTGGAACGCGGCGATTCGGTGGAATCGATCCGCCAGGACAACCGCTTTCACACGACGGTGGGCAGTGCAGCGCAGTTGCCGAAAGCGCTCCAGCTGATCGAACTGGTGCGCGCGCCGATTGACCGCGTGCGCTACGTCACGGCCCGCGAGCCCGAAGAAGGCGCGCTCACGCTCGCGCAACACCAGCAGGTGATCGACGCACTCGTGCGGCACGATCCCGATGCCGCCGAGCGTGCCCTGCTCGCTCATCTCGACGATGCGCTACAGCGCCAGCAGCGTGTGTTCGATGCACACGTGGATTTGTTCGAGAGCGAGGAATGAAAAAGGGCGGCCTGTGCCGCCCTTGAGCCCTGGAAGCACCGCGCGTGCTCCGTGATCCGTTAGTGATCCGTCAGCGATACGTTGGCCGTTCGCTTAACCCCGCGCCCCCGCAAGCCTGAATCCACCCACCGCCTGAGCGAGCCTCTCGGCCTCTTCGCGCAAGAGCGCCGCCGATGCCGCCGACTGCTCCACCAGCGCCGCATTCTGCTGCGTCGAATGATCGAGCTGCGAAAGCGCCTGGTTGACCTGACCGAGCCCGGTGCTCTGCTCGTTCGTCGCCACGCTGATTTCGCCGATCACGTTCGTGATGCCGCGCACGCCTTCCACAATCTCGTCCATCGTCGTGCCCGCTGTCTGCACGAGGCGCGAACCCGCCTCGATCTTCCCGACCGACGACTCGATCAGCGTCTTGATTTCCCGCGCCGCCTGCGCGCTGCGCTGCGCAAGCGCGCGCACTTCGCCGGCCACCACCGCGAAGCCGCGGCCGTGTTCGCTGGCGCGCGCCGCCTCCACCGCCGCATTGAGCGCGAGGATGTTGGTCTGGAAGGCGATGCCGTCGATCACGCCGATGATGTCCGCAATCTCCGTCGAGGCCTGGGTGATCTGGTTCATCGTGGAAACCACTTCGCTCACCACCTGGCCGCCGCGCATCGCGACACCGGAGGCCGATGCCGCGAGCTGGCTCATCTGCGCCACCGCATCTGCGGAGTTGCGTGCGGTGCCCGCAATCTCTTCGAGTGCGGCAGCGGTTTGCTCGAGGCTCGACGCGGTGTGCTCGGTACGGCTCGACAGATCCTGGTTGCCCTGCGCAATCTCCGAGCTGGCCACGCGCACCGACTCGCTACTCTCGCGAATCTGCAACAGCGTCGTGCTGATTTTTCCGGTGAACAGGTTGAAGGCGCGCGCGATCTGCGCGGCTTCGTCGTTACCCTCTGCGGGCAGGCGCTTCGAGAGATCGCCGCTGCCGCTGCTCACGTCGTTGAGCGCGTCGCGCACGAGCAGGATGCGCCGGAACGCAGCATTCGTGAGCGCGCCCACCAGCGCCGCCGCCACCAGCACGACGACGACGATGCAGACGAGCGTCGTGGCGGCCACGGCGCGCATGCCAGCCGTCACGTCCGACTTGTCGAGCGCCAACACGAGGCGCCAGTCGGTGCCGGCAATCGGCTCGGCGCGCAGCAGCTTCGTTGCGCCGTCGATGGTCACTTCGATGGGTGCGTCCGCCGATTGCAGCGAATCGAGCGCCTGGGCCGTGAGGTCCGGCGAAAGATCGGTGGCCGGCTTCATGATGAGATCGGTCTTGCCGAGGGCCAGCAGATTGCCGCTCTTGTCGACGAGAAACGCCGAACTGGCCGGCGTGGGATGAATGGCGGCCACGATGCCGCTCACGCCCTCCAGCAGCACGCCCGCGGCGATGGCGCCTTTCATCGAACCGTCACGCATGACGGGCGCAACGAACGAGAACGTGGGCTTGCCCGTCACGGCATCGCGATAGATGCTGGTCACGATGGGATGGCCCGCGGCCACCACCTGCTTGTACCAGGGCCGCGCCGTGGGATCGTAGCCGGCCGGCAGCGGCGTGGGCGAGTAAGCCGTCTTGTCGGCCAGACCCAGCGTCACCGCAATGAAACCGCCGGACTGCATGACGAGCCGCAGGGACGGCATCGGGTCGCCCTCGCCCACGGGCACGGCGTCGGCCAGCACGCCGATCTGCTTCGCGCGGCTTGCGATCCATTGGTCGATGGCGAGCGCCTGGCCTGCGAGCGTCGACTTCAGGTTCTCGTTGATGGTCTCGTCGTTGTGGTGCTTGACCACGACATAGACAAGACCGCCGGTAACAATGAGCGCCGTGGCGACGATAGCGACACAGGTCGCGAGAATACGTGCTCGAATCGATGCAAGCATGCTGAGTTTTTCCTTTCTTATTCGTGACGATGGGTGACTGACTACCGGAAACAAGATCTCCGGACGGTTTATCGGCACGAAGGGGAAAAACTTGTGTATCGAACCAGTGTTGGGTCGATGTAATGCGGCCCGCGAAACGCGCTGATTAAGCGACCACTGGGTTGCCGCTCTCCACCTTGAAAGCGCCCACCGTGAGCGCAAGCTGGTTCGCCTGCTCGTGCAAGGAGCCCGCTGCGGCAGCAGCCTCTTCCACGAGCGCGGCGTTCTGCTGCGTTACCTGGTCCATCTGGCCCATGGCCTGGTTGATCTGCTCGATGCCAAGGCTCTGCTCTTCGCTCGCCGCCGTGATGTTGCCCATGATGTCGGTCACACGCTGCACGCTGTGCAGGATTTCGTCCATCGTCGCACCGGCCTGGGCGACCAGTTCGCCCCCCATATCCACGTTGGCCACTGAACCGCCGATCAGGTCTTTGATTTCCCGCGCCGCCGCCGCGGAGCGTTGCGCCAGGTTGCGCACTTCGCCCGCCACAACGGCGAAGCCGCGTCCGTCTTCGCCCGCGCGTGCCGCTTCCACTGCCGCGTTCAGCGCAAGAATGTTGGTCTGAAAAGCGATGCCGTCGATGACGCCGATGATGTCCACCATCTTGCCCGCCGACACCTTGATGTCGTTCATCGTATCCACCACCTGACGAACCACGGTGCCGCCCTTCACCGCGACCTCGGACGCGGACCGCGCCAGATGATCGGCCTGCCGTGCGTTGTCTGCGTTCTGCCTGACGGTGCTGGTGAGCTGCTCCATGGACGCCACCGTTTCTTCGAGCGAACTCGCCTGCTCTTCCGTGCGCGAAGACAGATCGAGGTTGCCGTTCGCGATCTGGCTCGACGCAGAGGCGATCGTGTCCGCGCCGTGATGCACCTTGCGCACGATCTGCTTGAGGCTTTCGTTCATGTCCTTGAGCGAGTGCAGCAACTGGCCGGTCTCGTCGTTCGTCCTCACTTCGATGTGGCTCGTAAGATCGCCCGAGGCCACGGTACGCGCCACGCGCACCGCCTCGCCCAACGGATGCGTAATAGAGCGCGTAATGGCCCATGCGAAGCCAATGCCCATCAAGACAGCCGCCACGCCCAGTTCGACCATCAGATGCCGTGCCGAGTCGATGTCTTGCCGGCCACGCTCGGCACTCGCTTTGACGAGTCTGGTCTGCCAGTCGACCATGTCTTTGATGTGCGCCTGGAGCGTATCCAGCGCGGGCAGCGTTGCGCCGTTCAAGGTCGCGGTAGCTTCGTCGCGTTTGCCGTCTTTGAGCTGCTGCGCGACCTCGCTGAAAGACTTCACGTAGGCGACGCGCGCAGCAGTGGTCTCTTCGAGCTGCGCCTTCTCTTCGGGCCCTTGGGCCAGCGTGCCGAGCGTATTCAGCCCATCGGTAATCGCTTTCTTGTTCCCTTCGATGCGCTCGTATATCGCGGCAACTTTGCTCGCGTCCGTCGTGACGAACAGCTCCATGGTGCTGCGAGCGTTCGCACGTGTGAGCACATCGATGGTGTGGGCCGCGTCGGCCTTGACCCATTCGGTGCCTACCAGTCTGTCGTTGATATTGCCGATGCCCGTCAGCCGAACGAGTCCCACCACGATCAAAGCCGTCATGAGCAACAGGACAAAGCCGAAGCCCGCGCCAAGGCGCACTCCGATTCTCATATTTCCCAGATACATGCTGAATTCCGCCGTAGTTTCGAAGATGTTCTGTCCGTTTCGCGTCCGGATCTTATCTTGCGATATCGATATTGGATCCGCTTTCCTGCATCAAATCTTTATGCTTCATGAGTCAAGGCAGCGAAGTGTTCCGCACTGGATTATTTCAGCCAGAAAACCCGGGCGATTGACTTGAATCAAGCAACACCCCGCGCTCCAACGTTCGGGCTCAATGGTCGCAGGGCCGTGGATCAGGCGCGATTTTAAATGTCTGGCGCTATTTCGGTTGCAGCTTCACGCTGCTGCATATCGCCACTTTAAAACGATATCGCCCTGAAAAAATAATCCGTTATTGCATTGCACGGCCCTCAAGTTTGAACACAGCCAGCCGTTATTCACGGCTTCAATAAAGCGATGACGATCGCCCTTTCCAGGTGATCGAAGGCATCGCCTTCCAGCCCCATATTCTCGCGCTCAATACAGCCGTCGAAACCGCGTGCGCCGGCTGGCAGGTCAACGTGGCGATGAGCCAGATGGCCGACGGTCACGCGGCGTAATCGTCCTGCGCGCACGAATGGGAGCAGGCCCACGCCAGTTCATGTGTTGTTTCGGAAACAATCATTTCCTATAATCGCCGCATGACTTCCCCGTCCCCTTCCCCCACTTCCTCGCGCGGCCCCGGCCGTCCGCGCGAATTCGACATGGACACGGTGCTCGACGGCGCCGTGCGCGTCTTTCGCGAGCGCGGCTATCACGCCACCTCCGTGGGCGACCTCAGCGAGGCGACCGGACTCACCGCGGGCAGTCTTTACAAGGCATTCGGCGACAAGCGCGGCGTTTTCCTCGCGGCCTTCGCGCACTACGTAGAGGCACGCAATGCTGGGCTGCGCAGGCTGCTCGACCGGCAACCGAGCGGGTACGAGAAGATTCGCGCGGTGTTGCACTTCTACGCGCAGTCGTCGCACGGCAGCGAAGGCCGGCGCGGTTGCCTCGTCGTTTCCAGTGCCACGGCGCTCGCCACCTTCGACGATGAAATCGCGGCACAGGTCGAAGCCGCCATGCGACGTAGCGAAGACCTGCTGCGCCAGTTGCTCCGGCAGGGGCAGGAAGACGGCTCGGTCGCGCAGGATATCGACGTGACGGCCATGGCTCGCGTGCTGCTTGCCGTGCTCCAGGGCTTCCGGTTGATCGGCAAGTCGGGGCGCACGCGCAACGACATGTTGGCAGCAGCCGATCAGGCGCTGAAGCTGTTGGCCTGAAATTTTTTTGCCTTATTTGGAAATGTTCATTTCCTATACAGACGCACCACTCACGCAACCATCAGGAGAGTCCATCATGTCTACCTCAGCGCGTATCGTCGACCCCGGTCCTGCTTCGCTGCCGGACGCACAGCTCGATGGGTTCGAGCATCGCTTCGAAATGGTCGACGGCATCCGGCTTCATTACGTCACCGGCGGCAAGGTGGATGGCGAGACGGTCGTCCTGCTCGCGGGTTATCCGCAAAGCTGGTTCGCATGGCGCAAGGTCATGCCGCTGCTGGCCGCGCGCTACAGAGTCGTCGCGCCGGATCTGCCGGGCCAAGGCGACTCCGATCGCCCACTCGATGGCTACGACACGCAAACACTCGCCACGAGATTGCACGCGCTGCTTCGCAAGCTCGATGTGCAGCGCTGCTACCTCGCGGCACACGACGTGGGCGCGTGGGTCGCGTATCCCTATGCCGCGCTGTTCGGCGACACAGTCATGCGTCTCACGCTGCTGGACGCCGGCATTCCCGGCATCACGCTGCCCGACGCCCTGCCCATTGCACCCGAGCGCGCGTGGCGCACCTGGCACTTCGCGTTTCATGCCATACCGGACCTGCCGGAGTTGCTGATCGAAGGAAAAGAGCGCGCCTACCTCGACTGGTTTCTGCGCCGCAAGACCGCAAACCCACAGACGTTTTCCGAAGCCGACATGGACGAATATGCGCGCGTCTTTACGCGTGAAGGCGGCTTGCGTGCGGGGCTCGCCTACTATCGCGCGGCGGATGAATCGGCACACCAGAATCGCGTACTCAGTGCGAAAGGCAAGCTGCAGATGCCCGTGCTCGCACTGAGCGCCGATCAGGGCTCCATTCCGAACATGGCTGCTCCGCTCGAAGCCTGTGCCGCGAACGTAGAGGGCGTGACCATCGGACATTGCGGGCACTTCCTGCCCGAAGAGCAGCCCGCGGCCGTTGCCTCGGAACTCACGCGCTTCTTCGCGTAGCTGGCGAAGACGCGGAAAGGGGGGAAGAGACGGAGAGGAAGAAGAGGAAAAAACCGGAGAGCCTTCTACAAAGGCCCTCCGGTTGCGATGCGCTTATCGCGACATCATGTTGACGCTGACGTTGTGCATCACCCACATCGTGCCGAACACGAGGATGACCGCAGTAAGCACCGTGTAGCTGAACGCCATCACGTTCCAGCGCTGACCCGACGACGCGTTCATGTGCAGGAAGAACACGAGGTGCACGACGATCTGCACCAGCGCGAGCCCCGCAAGCGCGATCAGCGCGCTATGGGCGGGCAGAGCGCCCTTCATGACGATGCCGAACGCTCCTGCCGTGAGCAACACCGAGAGCACGAACCCGGCAACGTAGCTGCCGAAGCTGCCGTGCCCGCCTTCCGTATGAGCCGAATGCGAATGAGCCATTTAAAGTACGCTCGCGAGATAGACAAAGGTGAAAACGCAGATCCAGACGATGTCGAGGAAGTGCCAGAAAAGGCTCAGGCACGTAAGACGCCGGATCTCCCGCTCGTTCAGCGTGGGCCGCGAAATGACCTGCACGGCGAGCACCACCATCCACACGAGGCCCATGAACACGTGCAGGCCGTGCGTGCCGACCAGCGTGAAGAACGACGACAGGAACGCGCTGCGGCCCGGTCCGTTGCCTTCTGCGATCAGCGCGGAGAACTCGCGCATTTCCATGCCGAGAAACGCGAGGCCCAGCACGAACGTGACGGCGAGCCAGCCCAGCACCGCGCCGCGTTGCTGCTTGTGCGCGCCCAGCATCGCGAAGCCGTAGGTGATGCTGCTCAACAGGAGCGCGGCCGTTTCCAGCGCAACGCCCGAAATGTCGAACAGGTCCTTGCCGCTCGGGCCGCCCGCAAACTGCTGCGACGACACGGCAAACACCGCGAACAGCGACGCGAAGATGACGCAGTCCGTCATCAGGTACAGCCAGAAGCCGAACACCGAGTGTGACGGCGGATGGTCGGCGGCCAGATCGTGCGCGCCGTTGACAAGCGTGTTGTGTGCCATGCTCAGGCCTCCACGGATTCGGGCACGAGGCCGCGTTCTTCACCTTCCGCACGGCGGCGGATTTCATCTTCGATCTCGCGAACCTTCGCCGCGGGAATGATGTAGCCGTCGTTGTCGCCGAAGCTGTAAATGATGACGGTTGCCGCCACTGCGACGAGCGACGCGATCACGAGCCACCAGATGTGCCACACCAGCGCGAAGCCGAGTGCGAGGCTGAACACGGCGACGAAGAAGCCCGCGCCCGTGTTTGACGGCATGTGGATGTCGCGATACGACGACGCCTTGACGCCGAGGCCATGCCCCGTTTCCTTCATGTGGGCAAACGCATCCAGTTCACGCACCGTCGGGATCACCGCGAAGTTGTAGACCGGCGGCGGCGACGACGTGGCCCATTCGAGCGTGCGGCCATTCCACGGGTCACCCGTCGCGTCGCGATAGTCGGGACGGTTGCGGTTGCGCACGGCAAGCACGACCTGCGCAATCTGATGCAGCACGCCGATGGCCACGAGCACCACGCCGAATGCCGCTGCGATCAGCCACGGATGCCATGCGGGATTGTCGTAGTGGTTGAGGCGTCGCGTCATGCCCATGAAGCCCAGCACGTAGAGCGGCATGAACGAGGCATAGAAGCCCGTGAACCAGAACCAGAACGCGCGCTTGCCGAGCTTCTCGTCCAGCTTGAAGCCGAAGGCCTTCGGGAACCAGTAATGGAAGCCGGCAAGGTAACCGAACACCACGCCGCCAATAATCGCGTTATGGAAGTGCGCGATCAGGAACAGGCTGTTGTGCAGCACGAAGTCCGCGCCCGGAATCGCCATCATCACGCCAGTCATGCCGCCAATGGTGAAGGTGATCATGAAGCCGATGGTCCACAGCACGGGCGTGGTGAACTCGATACGCCCGCGGTACATCGTGAAGAGCCAGTTGAAGATCTTCACGCCCGTTGGAATCGCGATGATCATCGTCATGATGCCGAAAAACGCGTTCACGTCGGCGCCGGAACCCATCGTGAAGAAGTGGTGCAGCCACACGAGGAACGAGAGCACCATGATCACGCACGTGGCGTACACCATCGTGCGATAGCCGAAGAGCGGCTTCTTCGCGAACGTGGCGATCACCTCGGAGTAGATGCCGAACGCGGGCAGCACGAGGATGTACACCTCGGGGTGGCCCCACGCCCAGATCAGGTTCAGGTACATCATGGCGTTGCCGCCGCCATCGTTCGTAAAGAAGTGCATGCCGAGGTAGCGGTCCAGACCCAGCAGCGCAAGCGCGACGGTCAGAATCGGGAACGTCGCCATGATCAGCACGTTAGAGCACAGCGCCGTCCACGTGAACACGGGCATCTTCATGAACGTCATGCCGGGCGCGCGCATGCGCACGATGGTCACGAAGAAGTTGATGCCGGTGAGCAGCGTGCCCACACCTGAAAGCTGCAAGCTCCAGAGGTAGTAATCCACGCCCACGCCGGGGCTGAACTGCAGCTCCGACAACGGCGGATACGCGAGCCAGCCCGTCTGTGCGAATTCGCCAATCACGAGCGAGACGTTGATCAGGATGGCGGCCACCGCCGTCATCCAGAAGCTCAGCGAGTTGATGAACGGGAAGGCCACGTCGCGCGCGCCGATCTGCAGCGGCACGATCAGGTTGAAGAGGCCCACCATCAGCGCCATCGCCATGAAGAAGATCATGATGACGCCGTGCGCCGTGAACACCTGATCGTAGTGATGCGGCGGCAGGTAGCCCGGCGAATGATAGGCGAGCGCCAGTTGCAGACGCATCATCACGGCATCCGCGAAGCCGCGCAGCAGCATGAGCGTGGCCACGATGATGTACATGATGCCGAGCTTCTTGTGGTCCACCGTGGTGATCCACTCGGTCCACAGCCATGTCCATTTTTTGGTGATGGTGAGCGCAGCCAGCACCACGATCACCGCAAGGCCCATGAAGGCGCCTGCACCCATGATGATGGGCTGATCGAACGGGATCGCCTCGAGCGTGAGTTTTCCGAACATGCTTTACCCCTTCGTCCCGCAGGCCTCGTCCTTCGTGTCGAGGACGTGGCCGTTGTTGTACTTCGCGATGATGTTATGGAAGAGCCTCGGATCCACGGACGAGAAGTACTCGACCGGATTCTTCTCCGAAGGCTGCGCGACCGTGCCGTAGGCGTTCATGTCGAGACGCCCCTGCGCGTGCTTCACCTGCTCCACCCACGCGTTGAACTGCTCGGGCGTGGTGGCGAGCGCACGGAACTTCATGTCCGAAAAGCCCTTGCCGCTGAAGTTGGCCGACACGCCCGCGTAGTCGCCCACCTCGTTGGCCACCAGGTGCAGACGCGTCTGCATGCCCGCCATTGCATAGATCTGGCTGCCCAGCCGCGGGATGAAGAACGAGTTCATCACCGAATCCGACGTGATGCGGAAATTCACGGGCGTGTTGACGGGGAAGGCCAGCTGGTTGATCGAGGCGATGCCCAGATCGGGATAGATGAAGAGCCACTTCCAGTCCAGCGCGACCACTTCCACGTTGATCGGCTTCACCGACGATTCGAGCGGCCGGTACGGGTCGAGCTCGTGCGTCGTGCGCCACGTGAGCACGCCGAGGAACAGAATGATGATCGTGGGCACGGTCCAGATGACGACTTCGATGGCCGTGGAATGCGCCCACTTCGGCGCGTAGGTCGCATTGCGGTTCGACGCGCGGTAGCGCCATGCGAACAGCAGCGTGAGCAGAATGACCGGCACGACGACGATGAGCATCGTGAACGTGGCCGTGCTGATGAGAGACTTTTCCGCAGCACCTACGCTGCCTTTGGGATCGAGAACATCGAGATTGCTGCAGCCGGCAAGGCAGGTGCCCACTCCAATTGCAGCGAAGGTCCACGCCCGCTTCAAGATAGCTCTGGCCATCGGATATGCCTGGAATTTTGTATGGTCTGATTGGGTGATCTGGTCGGATCGGCGGGAACGACAGCGGGTACGCCACACGTTGCGCGTGCGCGAACGCGCCCGTGTCGTAAGGGGCGGATTCTATTGAAACGGGCGGGAAATTACCTTGACGTCCAACAAGAAAACGTCAAGTCTTGTAGATGACAGCAAACAGTAAGCTTGTGTCCGGACAAGAAACTGATGGAATTCAGTTCTGCTGTTCAGGAAGCGGCGGCGTACGATCCGCAGCTTTCGCAACGACTTGCGCTCCCACGCGCAAGTCGCGGCTCGCGCGGTGCGGCGGGTTCGCTCTTTCGCGCACGATGTCGGCCGTGAGCACGTCCAGCCGCACGGGCCTGCCGGTGAGATAACCCTGCACGAGGTCGCAGCCAATGTCGCGCAGCAACGCGAACTGCTCCCACGTCTCCACGCCTTCGGCCACCACTTCGAGGCCGAAGCTGTGCGCCATCGAGATGATGGCCTCCACGATCTCCCTGCCCTCGCGCGGCAGCCCCTTGACGAAGCTGCGGTCAACCTTGAGCTGATCGATGGGCAGCGTGCGCAGATACGAGAGCGACGAATACCCCGTGCCGAAGTCGTCAATCGAAACGCGCACGCCGTTCGACTGGAATTCGCGCAGCAGCCGTACGCTGTCGTCCACGTCGGTCATCAGCATGCTTTCCGTGAGTTCGAGTTCGAGCAGCGACGAATCCAGGCCGCTCGCCTGCAACGCCGAAAACACGTGCTCCGCGAACTGCGGATGCCTGAACTGCCGTGCCGACACGTTCACGGACACTTCGAGCGCAACACCCGTGTCGCGATTGAGCCGCGCGATGTCGTTGCACGCCGTTTCCAGCACGTGCAGCCCGAGCGTCGCGATCAGGTCGCTCATCTCCGCTACCGCGATGAATTCGGCCGGCGAGATTTCGCCCTCCTGCGGGTGATGCCAGCGCGCGAGTGCCTCGACGCCCGTCATCGCACCGGCGCCGCAGCTGAACTTCGGTTGATAGACCACGTAGAACGCGTCGGTGTTGAGCGCATCGCGCAGTTCGCGCTCGAGGCGTGCGCGCCGTTTCGCGGCCTCGGTCATCTCCGGCCGGAACGCAACAGCCTGACCCTTGCCCTGGCTCTTCGCGACGTAAAGCGCCGTGTCCGCGCTGCTCACGAGGTCGGCGAGACGCTGCGCGTCGTCTGGATAGCGACTGTAGCCCACGCTCGCGCTCACGTGCAGCTCCACGTCCGCCACGCGAAAAGCGCGCCGTGTGTGTTCGACCACGCGTACCGCAAGCGAGGCGCTGCGCTGGGCACTGCCGCGATCCACGGCGAGAATTGCGAACTCGTCGCCGCCGATGCGGCTCACCAGATCGTGGCGGCCCACCGCCGCCTTGAGTTCGCGCGCCACCGCGGCGAGCAGTTCGTCGCCTGCGCCGTGCCCCAACGTGTCGTTGACGATCTTGAAGTTGTCGAGATCGACCAGCATCAGCGTGAGCGGCGTGCGCTGCCGCACCGGCACGCCAAGGCGCGTGCCGAGTTCGTCGTAGAACGCGCGGCGATTGGGCAGATGCGTGAGCGGATCCGTATTGGCGAGCCACGCAAGCTGGCTTTCCGCGCTCGACATGCGTTCCTTGAGCCGCCGCATCACGATGCCGGAAGCCGCCACCGATGCGAGACACACCAGCACGAGCAGCGTCACGTAGCTCGCGAAGCGCGAGAGGATCTGCCCCGTGGAGGCCACCAGCACCACGTCGCCGAAGTGTCCGCTGTTGTACGTGATGGGCGCGCTGACCGTGACCGACCGTAAGCCGAAGGTGCTGCCGTCGCGTTCGGCCGCGATGAAGGGTTGCAGCGTGCGCGGCACCGTCACCTCGGGGCCGTACGAGGCGAACACGTGCGCGTCCTTGTCGAGAATCGCCACGCTGCGGATGTACGGCAGGATACGCAGCGCGCTCAACGTTTCCTGCGCGGCCTGACGGTCGTTGAACATCATGGGCGCAGCGGCGTTCTGCGCAACGATGGCCGCCTGCAGGCGCGCGTTGTCGCGCAGCTCGTGCTCCATCGAGAGGCCCTGGTACAACGCAAGCGCAATCATCGCGATGACGAGCGCCGTGACGACACCGGCGAGTTGCACACGCCAGCTTGAATCCGTGGGACGAACCTCCGGTTGCGTCGTCACTGAACGCTCCTTGCCAGCGAAAGCAGCCTCGAACTCGCCATGAGGTTACGCCGCACAAGCTGGCTGTTGTCGATATCGAACCGCACGTGGTCACCCTCGCGAAACAACAGAATGCCGGGGGCCGCCTGCGCCGCCTCTTCGTCGGTGCCGATCACGAGCACCGGCTGGCGCGCTGCGGCGAGCGAACGCAACGCCCGCGTGGCCGCATCAGCGCCCGAGACTACCACCACGTTGCAGGTGTTCGCACCGCTCTCGCCAGGCTCGATCACCCGCACCACCCACGTCACACCGTTGGCCGCCCGGCCCGAGAGTTTCTGCAACGCGGGGGTAATGCTGCCGCCCGCGCCCGCGCAGACCACGACGTGCCCATCGGCGAGCGCACCTGGCGGCCACGTCACGAATACCGTGAAGTTGAAGATGAACGCAGCCTTCAACGCAGCTTCGTCGACCTGGGCGTGGCTCTCCGACCGCCAGAACAACGCGCTCCCGAATACGCAGGCGATCAGCAGGGCTCGGACAGTCTTGCGCATGTCACATCCCGTACACCAGCTTGAACAGGAACGTGCGGCTTTCCTGCGCGATGGCCTGCTGCGTGAACGCCGGTCCGGCCGGATCCGCGTAGCGTTTGTCCGTCACGTTATAGACGGAAAACGACACCGTGCTGTGCGGCACGAGTTTCGACGAGCCGATCGTGACGTTGCCGATGCAATAGCCGCCTGTGCGGCTCGCCTGCGTGAGACGCGACGCGCTGCAGAGCGCCTCCACGCCCACCCGTACCCGGTCGCTCGCCAGCGGCACGACGATATTGAGCTTGCCGAGATGGCGCGGCGAATTTTGCAGCACGCTTTCCGTGGCCTCGTCACGCGCGAGTTGCCACGAATAGCTCGTACGCACGCGAATGCCGCCCGCGGTCTGCTGCTCGTAGCTGAGTTCCGCGCCGTTCGCCTCCACGTGATTCAGATTGCGAAAGACGAGCAGACCCGTACCCGCATCCGTGGTTTGCGAAATCAGGTCGGCAATGTCGTAGTGAAAGAGCGAAAGCGTGGCCCGCGCCGACGATCCCAGGTCGCGCGAATAGACAAGCTCCGTGGTCGTGATGTGCTCGGGTTTCAGCGACGGATTCGCGAGCTGCCCGCCGTCGCCGGACGTGGCGTAGTAGAGCTCGTAAGCATTCGGCGCACGGTAGGCACGACCATAAATGGCCTTGAACGTATCGCGGTTGGTGGGCTTGTAGATGAGCGCAATACGCGGGCTCAGGTTGCCTTTCGCTATCGTTTCGTAGTCGTAGCGCAAGCCCGCATTGAGTTCGAAACCCGCGGGCAACTGCACTTCGTCTTCCACGTAAGTCCCGGCGCGGTTGCTCGAACGGTGATCGTCGAGCACCTGCTGGTACGGGTTCACGTCGAAGTTGTACTGGTCCTGCCGCGCGTTGCGGCGAAAGTCCGCGCCGAACACGATCTTGTTGCGCGCAATCGTCGTGACGACCGTATGAACGTCGGTGCCGTACCAGAGAGCATGATCGCCGTCGATGTTCAGTTCCGGCGGGTCGCCCATCACGTACACGGGGCTGCGGTAGTCGTAACGTCCCCAGTACGCCGATGCGTTCAACTCCACGCCTGTCGCAAGCGGATGATGCCAGGCCGCGTTGACGAAGCTCTGCGTGTCCGTGAGGCTGTACGGCGCGTTGAATTGCGCGCCGAACGGCGCATCGGGCACGCCCTTCGTGCGGTTGCTGTGTGCGATCTCCAGCGAGAACTCGCGATACGCAAACTTCGCGAGAAACTGCTGCGCGCGGTCGTAGTCGAGTCCCACTGCCACGCCGTGGTTCTGGTCGGGCGTGTCGAACTCGGGGTAGTAGAGGCTTTGGCCATTGCGGTCGTAGGCGCTCGCCGACAGCACAATGTCCGCGCCGTTCACGCCATGCCAGCCCCAGGTCGCGCGTCCGCGCTTTTCGCCGAAACTGCCGGCTGAGGCGGCCACCTGCGTGCCGTTGATGTCACTGCCCTTCTTCGTGATGACGTTGACCACGCCGAAGAACGCGTTCGATCCGTACACGGCAGAGCCTGGGCCCGGCACGTACTCGATGCGCTCCACGAGGTCCATGTCGATCAGGAACTCGGTGCCGATGGGCGCTTCGTCGTAGACAGCGTCGTTGACCTGATAGCCGTCTATCAGCACGAGAAAGCGGCTGTCGTAGTCGCCAGGCCGCAAGAAACCTCGTGCGCCGAGATACGCGTAGTTGCGGTCGTAGCTCACGTAAAGGCCCGGCAGCGACGCCAGCGCATCGCCCAGCGTGCGCCACCCGAAGTCGCGGATGTCGGCTGCGGTGAGCACCACGGCCGCGGCGGGCGCATCGCTCACTCGCTGTTCGAACTTCGATGCCGACGTCACCGTCATCTGCATCAACGCTTCGAGCGGCATCGTTGCAAGCACGGCCGAAGCGTCGCCCGACGGAGGAGTCGCCGACTCCTCCGCCCTGCTGTCATTCACCAGGAAGATGTGTGTAGCGCAACATACCGCGGCGATGACTATGCGGAGTTTTGTGGAATCGTGGGGCATCGCCTGGGATTACGGAAGGTTGTTCTGTCTCTGTCCGGGATATCGACAGAAACGGCCGCAAACTTGAGGAGATGCTGCTATTGCGCCACTCGAACGCCGCTCAAACGTCATTCAAATCCGGGCCATCCCGCATTTGAGCGCCTCGCAGTTCCGGCCCCGTACAATGTGCGCGTCCGTCCACCGCACGGCATGCAAGGCGGACCGCACAATCACGCACCCCGTCACTGTTCGAGGAACCTGCATGGACCGTCTCCAGGCAATGGAAATTTTTACCCGCGTCGTCGAATCCAAAAGCTTTTCGAAGGCCGCCGACATGCTGGACCTGCCGCGCGGCACCGTGAGCAATCTGATCCGCTCGCTCGAAGAACACGTGGGCGTGCGCCTGCTCAATCGCACCACGCGTTCGGTGAACGTGACCGAAGACGGCGCGCTCTACTACGAACGCTGCGTGCGCATTCTCGCGGAGATATCGGACGCCGAATCGTCGCTCTCGAACAAACGGTCCAGCCCCACGGGCACCGTGCGCGTGGACACCTCGGGCACCATCGCGCGCACCTTGCTGATTCCCGCGCTAGGGCAGTTTTACCGCGCGTATCCGCACATCAACGTGCGCCTCGGGCTCTCGGACCGCAACATCGACATGATCCAGGACGGTGTGGACTGCGTGATCCGCATGGGCTCGCTCGAAGAGTCGAGCCTCGTGGCGCGGCGCATCGGCAATGCGCGCATGGTGGTGTGCGCGTCTCCCGCCTATCTCGAGGAATACGGCACGCCGGCTACGCTCGAAGACCTCGCGCAACATCGTGCGGTGAACTACATATCGTCCAGCACGGGCCGCACGTTTCCCTTCGAATTCCTGAAGAACCCGAAGGACCTGAATGCCCCTGAGACCATCACCGTGCAGATGGAAAGCCTGCTCGCCGTGAACGACGGCTCTGCATATATCGCCGCGGGCGTGGAAGGCTACGGCATCATCCAGCCCTCGCGCTTCATGGTGACGGAACTGCTCGCGCAAGGGCATCTTCGGGAAATACTGACCGATTACCGTTGTCCCTCCACGCCGCTTTCCATTCTTTACCCGCATCGGCAGAACCTCAATTCGCGCATTCGTGCCTTCACGGAATGGGTGACCGACCTCGCCCACGCGCACCCCGACCTGCGTACCTGACGCGCCGGGTAAACCCCGACCACGTAGTGAGCCTGTAGTGAGCTTACTTCCATACCATGAGTAAACACGGAGTTTGGCTACATGAAATACCGTAGCCACATCGCCGGCCGCCACGGGCCGCACGCATAAAAGCGCTGCGGCACTGTCGCGATTCACGGGGCATCAACGTCGCCGGTACTGTCTCGCGTCTCGAAAAAGTTGTCCGGATACGAGCCGGATCGGTGTGATCGGTACCACCGTAGTTCACACTCATGGAGAGAGACATGCAGGTCAAACGTTGGCCAATGGCGCTGCTGTTGGCGATGGCGACCGCTGGCGCCCACGCGGGCCAGAACGACTTCGACATCGCAACGAATCCGTTCACCGCATCGTTTCCCGCAGCAATCGCCGACAACGGCGCGCACTGGCGCGCCGAAGTTTTGCTGAAGCAGTTGACGCTCGACGAAAAGCTTCAGCTCATTCACTCCGAATATCAGATGAGCGACGTGCCGAATGGCGGCGCGGGCTTCATCCAGGGCGTGCCGCGCCTCGGCATTCCTGACCTCAACATGGTCGATTCGGCCACGGGTTCCGGCAGCACGCAGCTACCCAGCACCACGTTCCCCGCCACCATCGCATTAGCGGCAAGCTGGGACCGTCACCTTGCCTACGCCTTCGGCGCGCAGATCGCGAAACAGCTGCGCGCGCAGGGCTTCGGCATGGGTCTGGGCGGCGGCACCAACCTCGCCCGCGAGGCGCGCGGCGGCCGCATGTTCGAGTACCTCGGCGAAGACCCCGTGCTCGCAGGCGAAATGCTCGCGTCACGCACCATCGCCACGCAGAACAGCAAGGTCATCGCCACGATCAAGCACTACGTGGGCAACGAGCAGGAACACAACCGCATGGGCGGCAACGACACGATCGACGAGCGCACGTTGCGCGAACTCTATCTGCTGCCGTTCGAAATCGCGGCGCGCGCAGGGCGTCCCGGCAACGTGATGTGCAGCTACAACCGCATCAACGGCACCTATGCCTGCGAGAACCCGCACGTGCTCACCGACGTGCTGAAGAACGAGTGGGGCTTCCAGGGCCAGGTGCAGTCCGACTGGGGTGCGGCTCACAGCACGGCGCCCGCGATCAACGCCGGTCTGGACGAAGAAGAGGACGTGGGGCCGACGGTCTACCTCACGCCCGCGCTCGTTCGCCAGGCGCTGCAGAGCCATCAGATCACCGAGGCGCGTCTCGACGACATGGTTCGCCGCAAGCTCTACGTGATGATCCGCACCGGCATCATGGACGATCCGCCCAAGGCCGGCGGCGCAATCGACTTCCCCGCGGCCACGGCGTTCACCCAGGCTGCCGAGGAACAGTCGATGGTGCTGCTCAAGAACGACAACGCACAGTTGCCGCTCGCGGCGGCAAGCCTCAAGCGCGTTGCGGTGATTGGCGGTCACGCGGACGCAGCGGTTATCACGGGCGGCGGTTCCGGCGATACGCGGCATCCGGTGACGGGCGCGTTCGCAGGCTGCGGCGGGCTCACGTTCGGCACGTCGACGGGCTGCAACTGGTGGCCCAACCCGTGGATCACGCTCAACGTGCCCATCGTGAAGGCGATCCAGCAGCTTGCGCCCACGGCGCAGGTCAGCTTCGCGGGCAACAGCGATCAGCAGTCGCCGTTCCGTGCCTATACGCAGCAGGAAATCGATCAGGCCACGGCACTGGCGGCACAGTCCGACGTCGCAATCGTCGTCGTCACGCAGCCTTCGGGTGAGGACTTCGGCGAACTGCAGAGCCTCGCGCTCAGCAATCCGTCGAACCAGGACCAGCTCGTGGAAGCGGTGGCGAAGGCGAACCCGCACACCATCGTCGTGATCGAGAGCGGCAACCCGGTGCTCATGCCGTGGAAGGACCAGGTGCAGGCCATCGTGGAAGCCTGGTATCCGGGTGAAGGTGGCGGTCAGGCCATTGCGAACGTGCTGTTCGGCAAGGTGAATCCGTCGGGCAAGCTGCCCGTCACGTTCCCCGTGCGCGATCAGGACACGCCGACGTGGGGCCAGGACGGCACGTTCCCGAACGACCCGGTCTACGCCGAGAAGCTCGACATGGGCTACCGCTGGTACGACGCGAAGAACATCGCCCCGCTCTTCGAGTTCGGCTATGGCCTCTCGTACACGCACTTCTCGTACTCGGGCCTCTCCGTGCGCAAGGCGCCTGACCATACGCTCATTGCGAGCTTCACCGTGAAGAACGACGGCCACATGGCGGGCGCGGAAGTGCCGCAGGTGTATCTGGGCGTCAACTACAACGGCGAGCCGCCCAGGCGCCTCGTAGGCTGGCACAAGGTCTATCTGAACCCGGGTGAAGCACGTCAGGTGAACGTCGTGATTCCGGAACGCTTCCAGAGCATCTGGGACACGTCCAGCAACAAGTGGAAGTACGTGCCGGGCAGCGCCGTGTACGTGGGTGCCTCCTCGCGCGACATCCGCTTGCAGAGCCGGTAAGCGAAAGGAATAACGCGGCGGCTACGCTTCTTCCGACTTCACGCGCGCCGACGGTTTCGCCGGCGCGTTCGTGAAGGATGAGAGCGGCGCGAATTCGTGTTCGAGCCACTGCGCCGCGTGCTCCAGCAGGAAATGACGAAACACCGTGCAGGTGGGCGAAAGCTGCTTCGAGCGCAGATGCACGACATGCCAGGTGCGCTCGATCGGTGTGCCGTTCACATCGAGCGTCGCCACTTCCCGCGTGCGCAATTCCAGCGCGAGCGTATGCAGCGAGATAAGGCTCACGCCCATGCCCGCCATCACGGCCTGCTTGATCGTTTCGTTACTGCCGAGCGTCACGACCTTGCGCGGCGTGAAGAGGTGCTTGCGGAACATCTCCTCTGCGGCCATGCGCGTGCCCGAGCCGGGCTCGCGCAACAGGAACGTGTCGCCGCGCAGCTCCTGCAGATCGAAGCGCCGCGCTTCGCAGAGCGGATGCGTGAGCGGCGCGATGATGACCTGCGGATGGTAGGCAAGCGGCTCCGTCACCACGTCGAGTTCCGCGGGCGGACGGCCCATGATGGCGAGGTCGATGGCGTTGTCTTGCAGCATGCGCAGCAGCGCATCGCGATTACCCACCGAAAAGTTGACGTCCACCTTCGGGTAGCGGTGCGAAAAGAGCGCGAGCAGCTTCGGTGCGAAGTACGTGGCCGAACTCACGATACCCACGGCGATCGACCCGCTGTCGGCCTGCTTGAGCGAGGTCATCGTGTCTTCGGCGTCTTTGATGGCGCCCAGAATGCGGCTCGCGTGATGCGTGAGTTTCTCGCCGGCTTCCGTGAGCGAGAGCTTGCGTGCAATCCGTTCGAAGAGCGGCAGGCCCACCGTTTCTTCCAGCTGGCGAATCTGCATGGACACGGCGGGCTGCGTGAGATGCAGCTCTTCCGCCGCGCGCGCGAAACTTGCGTAGCGGCTCGCCACGAGGAAGATCTGCAGCTGACGCAAGGTCAGCGAACGAACGAAATTCACGACGATACGGTCCGCTGCGAGACATGAAGCTGTGGATGAACGGCGGCGCGCAGATCAACCCTTGGATCGGCCCGTGATTCAGCCGCCCTGCTGATCGAAGGCGTCGAATGCGCGAGCCGAGTAGACGAGTGCGGCACCTGCATTGAGCGCCATGGCCACTGAAAGCGCTTCGGCCACTTCGTCCTTCGTCGCGCTGGCTTTCGCGGCCGCGGCGCTGTGCACGGTGATGCAGCCGTCGCAGCGCGTGGTGACGGCAACGGCGAGTGCAATCAGCTCACGCGTCTTCGCGTCGAGCACGCCCTTGCGGGCTGGGGCGCCGTCCAGCGCTTCGAAACCTGCGATCGTAGCGGGCACCGTGCTGCCCAGCGCGCCCAGTGCGGCGGTGAGCTTCGCTGCATAGTCCTTCGTGTCGATCAGCATGCGAGACCTTTCCAGTAGGCGTTCAGTGGAGCAATGACGCGCGCCGAAGCTCTAGCGGCTGGCGTGAGTTGCATCGGCGGGTACATTCGCCTGCGGCTTGGCGGGTGCGGCGGTTGGCGTGGCAGTTGGCGTGGCGGTCGGTGTAGTACTCGTGCCACTGGCCGGCGCGCCGGGCGCTGGCGCCAGCTTGTGCAGTTCCGCCTGATAACTGAGCGTCTCGACCCGCACCGGATGCGCGAAGTCGTTGTTGTTACCGGGCACTTCGGAGCGAATCTGCACCACCTGCCCCGGCACCGCCGAGGCCAGCAGGAACGTGTAGCGCTTGCCGGTGTACTCGGGAAAACGCGCCGCGTTCGGATCGTTGAGATACGGCTGCACGACGATCTGCTGCGCAGTAACAGGCTTGCCGTCCACTTCGCGCTTCACGGTC
The DNA here is from genome assembly GCF_048957895.1 of Paraburkholderia sp. A1RI_3L. Lineage (NCBI taxonomy): Bacteria > Pseudomonadati > Pseudomonadota > Betaproteobacteria > Burkholderiales > Burkholderiaceae > Paraburkholderia > Paraburkholderia sp. A1RI_3L. The sequence continues at coordinate 297,901 of NZ_JARCHA010000009.1, read as the reverse complement.
TCGACGCTTGGTCCCGCGGCAAGCGCGAGGCGCAAGCGCTTCTGGAAGTAGCGCTTCTTGCCGCCCGTGAGCCGTTCCATTTCCGCAATGTCGTGTTCGAGGAAATAGATGATCACGGGGTTGCACTCCAGCCCGCTGTTCGGCAGCGGCACGGCGCCCGTGCCGTCGGACACCTGCGCGTCGCCTTTCGCGTTGTTCGGGCTCGTCACGAGCACGCGCACGCGATCTTCGCCAGACGGTTTCGCATCCGGGCTCGCCATCGTGTAGTCGAGTTCCGTTTGCGGCGCGATGCCTTGCATATGGCCCGTCATGAAGATGAGCCGCTCCGCGGGCGTGATGGGGTCCGACTTCCCTCCCTGCGCCGCCTGCGCCGTGCTCGCCGTAATGAGAAGCGGCGCGGCGAAGACGGCCGCCATCGCCACTGTCGCGACCCGCAACCCACGCATCATGTCACGCCACGAGTCGCGCAACGAAGCATCCAACGCCCCCACTCGCGCCGCCCTCATGGCGACGCGGTCGAGTTGCCCGCCTGGGTGCCGGCGGGCTTAAGTAGCGGCACTTCGTAGCTCGTGAGAATCTGGTCGATCTTGTCGTGGTGCGCGCCGATCCATTGGTCGATCTTGTCCTTCCAGTCTTTTTCGCCGTAACGCACGCCCATCGATATTTCGTAGTCGAAACGGATACCGGGCGTGGCCGGGAACGGCACGATCTTCACGGTGTCGCCGGCGCGCTTCGCGAAGTAGCCGGCAATGGGCCCCCACAGGAACGCCACGTCCACGTTGCCTGCGCGCAGGTCGTGTTCGATCATTTCGCCGGGGTAGTTCTGCGGGTCGCCGCTTTGCACCTGGTACGACACCGCCTGGTCGATCAGGTTGTGCGCGAGCAGCCAGTCCACCGCGGGCGTCTGCGTGAAGATGCCGAAGCGCAGCTTGTGCAGTTCGTCGGGCGGCAGCTTGAGCAGGTCGTCAGGCGTGTGGATGTTCGCCAGTTCCGGCCGGTTCGCGAACACCATCGCGTAGGTGGAATGCAGGTACGGCTGCGTCGTCGAGGTCATGTCATACCCCTTCGGCACACCGATGATGAGGTCGCATTTGAAGCGGCCCGTATTGTCGTCTTTCTCGCGCAACGTATGGCGCACGAAGCCGATGCGCTGCGGGAAATACGTGTACTCGAGCTTGTAGCCGAAGTCGCTCGCCATCTGGCTCGCGATCTTGTTCTCGTACCCTTCGCCCTTGTTGTTCGAGAGCGGCATGTTGTTCGGGTCGGCGCACACTCTCAGCACGCCGTCCGCTCCGTCGTTGTTGGGCAACGCGGGCCCATCGGCACGCACCGCTGCGCTCGCGAGCGCAGCGCAACACAAGGCTGCCGCCGTGAGCGCGGCGTGCAGCTGCATCCGTTTGCCATGACGCATCGAAACCTCCGGTGAATGGAAACGAGGTCGCCGTTTTGCGGCCGTCAGTTCGAATCGATGGCTTTCAGGTCGCCGGGCTTGATCTGGCCGTCCGAGCGCCCTTTCAGATACGCGTAGAGGTTCTCCCAGTTCTTCTGCATCATCTGGCTCGAACTGAAATCGGGCATGCCTTTGTCGACGCGGCCGCCGAATACAGTGCGATGGAATTCGGTCTTGTCGAGCGTCTTGAACGCATCCACGAGCGACGGTCCGACGAGCCCCTGCTGCTGTGCGCCGTGACAGCGTTCGCAGTCGAGCGCGCGCCAGGTCTTCCAGCCCTGCAGCGTATTGCTGTCGACCTTGTTGCCATCCACCACCTTGTACGCCACCTGGGCAACCTGAACACTGTTGTTCTGGGCGTATGCAACCGGTAGCAAGACTGCTGCGGAAGAAACCGCTGCCAGCAACAAGATTGATCTTCCTTTCATGCGTATGTCTCCTGGTTCTCTCTAAACACCTTGATGCAGCCGTCTATGCAACTGCTCGATGTGATGATGGGACGTGGGTCTCGCGGCGTGCCGCCGGCCGCCCGCTGCGCAGCGGGCCGGCGGCGTCCGCTTCCCGTCTTTGCTCGTGACCCGCGGGGTCTGCCCCGCGGGTCTGACTTACTTCAACTGAGTTACTTCGACTGACTTACTTCGACTTCATGCAAAGGCACGCCGCTTACTCGCTCGTCGTGCCGCCGCCCGGAATCGCGAACACGAAGAGCGTGCCGCCGAGCGCCGTGTACTTCGCGAGTTCACGATAACCACCCACCGCGCCGAGGCCTTCCGTCGACTTCTGCAGGCCCGCTGCCATGCCGATGCCGGCCCAGCCGCCAATGCCCGAGTAGACGCCCACGTACTGCTTGCCGTTGTAGAGGTAGGTGAACACGTTGCCGATAATCCCGGACGGCGTCTTGAAGCGCCACAGTTCCTTGCCGTCCTTGATGCGCACGGCCTTGATGTAGCCTTCCAGCGTGCCGTAGAACGCGACGCCGCCTGCGGTAGCCAGCGCGCCGGACCACACCGAGAAACGCTCCGGCTTCGACCAGACGATCTTGCCCTTCGCCGCATCCCACGCGATGAAGTTGCCCATCGCGCCCTTCTCGCCCGGGCCCGGGTACATCGAGAGCGTGGCGCCCACGTACGGCTGGCCGGACACGTAATCGACGTCGAACGGCTCGTAGTCCATACAGACGTGGTTGGTCGGCACGAGGAAGAGGCTCGTGGACGGATCGAACGCTGCGGGTTGCTGGTCCTTCGAACCGAGTGCGGCCGGGCAGATGCCCTTCACGTTGTGATCCGCGCCTGCCTGCTGCGTGGAGTACGCCACGTTGCGAACCGGCAGACCGGTCTTCAGGTCCACACGGTCGGCCCAGTTCACGGCCGGGTCGAACTTCTGCGCGACCAGCAGCTGGCCCGTGGCACGGTTCAGCGTGTAGCCGAAGCCGTTACGGTCGAAGTGGACGATGGCGGGCACCTTCTTGCCGTCGATCGTGAGATCCGCGAGGATCATTTCGTTCACGCCGTCGTAGTCCCACTCGTCATGCGGCGTCATCTGGTAGACCCACTTCGCTTCGCCCGTATTGAGGTCGCGCGCGAAGATGGAGAGCGACCACTTGTTGTCGCCGGGCCGCTGCGTCGGGTTCCACGTGCCGGGGTTGCCGGTGCCGTAGTAGACCAGGTTCAGCTTCGGATCCCACGAATACCAGCCCCACGTCGTGCCGCCGCCCAGCTTCCACTGATCGCCCTTCCAGCTCTTCACCGACGAGTCCGCGCCCACCGGCACCATCTTGCCGTCCGCCCAGGTCATGGTCTTGTCGGGGTTCACGAGGATCTCGTTGTCCGGGCCCGTCGAGTACGCCGTCCAGACCATCTTGCCGGTCTTGATGTCATACGCGATCAGACGGCCGCGCACGCCGAACTCGCCGCCCGAAATGCCGGTGAGCACCTTGTCGCCAAACACGTGCGGCGCGTTGGTGTTGGTTTCGCCCGCCTTCGGATTGCCGTTCGTGGCCGTCCACACGACGTCGCCCGTCTTCGCGTCCAGCGCGACGAGTTTGGTGTCGGCCTGTTGCAGGAAGATCTTGCCGTCGCCGTAGGCGAGGCCGCGGTTCACCGTATCGCAGCACATCACGGACACCACCTGATCGTCCTGCTTGGGCTGGTATTGCCACAGGAACGTCTGGTCCTTCAGGCTGATCGCGATGACCTTGTTCGGGAACGGCGAGTGGATGTACATCGTGTCGCCGATCACGAGCGGCGAGCCTTCGTGACCGCGCAGCACGCCAGTGGACATGGTCCACGCGACCTGCAGCTTGCCCACGTTGTTCTCGTTGATCTGCTTGAGCGGGCTATAGCGGTGATTGGCGTAATCGCCCGCCTGAGCCGCCCAGTTCGCAGGGTTCTTGATCAGGCCGTCCAGCTGCGGATCGGCATTTGCAGCGATAGAGCTCAGGGCCGCCGATGCTACGACGGCAAGCCCCAAAACCAAGGTGCGTAAGTTCATGTCCCCTCCAGAATTGTCTTGCTGTTCACTGAACTCAAGAATGGCCCACGCTACCTGGTCGCATCGGCGCGCCTTCTCGATGGGGGTAACGATATGCGAGCGCGCCCGATCGATGCCGGGCTTCAACACGCGAGACGGCCCGACGCATATTCCATGCCGGAAATGGAGCGCGATTTCGCGGTGGCGCCGACGTAACCCACGCGGTCCGCGCGGCAAGGCCGCTGCTGCGTGCCGCGCGGGCACATTGTCTTCATATCGCATCGGCAGAACGCGGCGAAGGGAACGCGCGCCTGTCACGTGCTCGCCTGGCTGCGACGCAGTGCGCGGCACATACTGTGTCAATTCCGGCATACGTGTGCGGCGCGCCTGCCCCGCCACCTCCCGGTGCGATGCGCGAAGCATCGTGGCGTGGCGCTTGCACTGCTGCCGGAGCAGTCCGTTCAACCTTTCGTGGAGCGACCGTCATGGCAAAAGCAGAGCACGTCTATAGCGACGAGGAAGTGCAGCAGCGCCTCGTTGGCACACTGCAGCATTGGTATCTGGAAGACGGATGGCTGCGGCGCAAATACCGCACCGAAGGGTGGAAGGGCACGCTGATGGTGGTGAACGCCGTCGGGCATCTGGCCGAAGCGGCGTGGCACCACCCCGACCTGACCGTCTCCTATGCGTTCGTCACCGTGAAGTTGAAGACGCATAGCGCGAAGGGAATCACGGACAAGGACTTCGCGCTCGCCGAAAAGATGGAGTCGTTCATCCAGTGGCAGCCGGCACTGGAAGGCGGTCCGCTGGAAGGCACGCCCGCCGACGATCAACGCTTCCGCTACATCAAGTACGACGCGCCGAAGGCTGGGAGTTGAGTGAGCGATGGCTGGGTCCGGCCTGGGTCCGGCCTGATTCAAGCCAGCCTCAACCCGCCACGCGCCAGATGCGAGGTGCGCGTCCACCAGGCTCAAACCCAGGTGACATAGTGCGCCTCGCCCGACGCAAAGCGTCGAGCCCCGCTCACACCTGAGCACACCGGCACGCCCGCCGGCCTGCCGCTCGCGCCCCGCCAGACGGGCGCGAGCACGCTGGTACGCGTTCTGCTTCGGGGGTCGCCAGCCGCGCCGCGCCCGCGTCGGCCACGAGCCCCCGGGCGCGGTGCCTGTCGCAGCGCGATGGCCGTTCTGCGGCAGAGCTGTCGCCAGCCGCCCTGCAACCCCTCTCAGGACACCCGCGATGCCGCTTCACATTCGCCGCCTTCCACCCCAGGCCTGCGTGACGGTCGATGCGCCCGCGCGTCTGCATCTGGGCTTCCTGGACCCGAGCGCTTCGCTCGGGCGCGCGTTCGGCAGTCTCGGGCTCGTCATCGACGGCGAGGGGACGCAGATCGAGGCACGGCATGCGGAACACGAACAGATAGAAGGCGCGGCGACGCAAGCCGAACGCGAGCGCATCGCCATCTGTCTCGAACGCTTGAAGGCCGCCTATGGACCCGTCACGCTTGCCATCCACGTGCGCCGCACACCGCGTGCGCATACCGGTCTCGGCTCGGGCACCCAGCTCGCGCTCGCCGTGGGTACCGCATTCGTCCGCCTCGCCGGGCGCGAGGCGACGAGCGCGGAGCTGGCGACACTGCTGGGACGCGGCATGCGCTCGGGCATCGGCGTGCTGGGTTTCGATTCCGGCGGCCTGCTGCTCGACGCGGGCCCAGGCGAGCCGCCGCGCAACGCCGTTGCGCCGCTGATCTCGCGCCAGCCGTTTCCGGACCGCTGGCGCGTGCTGCTCGTCACCGACCATTCGCGCGAAGGCCTGCACGGCGCGCAAGAGCGCCGCGGGCTTGCCGCGCTCGCGCCGTTTCCGCGCGAACTTGCGGCGCACCTGTGCCACGTCGTGCTGATGCAGATCCTGCCGGGCGCCGCCGAGGCCAACTTCGCGCCCTTCGCGCGCGGCGTCACGGACATGCAGCAGACCATCGGCGAATACTTCGCGCCCGTGCAAGGCGGCGTGTTCACGAGCCCCGACGTGGAGCGCGCCGTTCGCGCCGTGGCCGCGGAACGCCCGGCCGGCATCGGACAGACGTCGTGGGGTCCCACGGGCTTCGCGATCGTCGGCTCCGCGCGCGACGCGGAACTCGCGCTCGCCACGGCGCGCGAGGCGACGCGCGGCATGCCGCACATCGACTGCGCGATCGTGAGCGGACGCAATCGCGGGGCCACGGTACGCGCCGCCGAATCCCGGCAACCGCGCGTGGACGCGGCATGACAACGCCCTCCCGCCCCCGCGGCCAGACACCGAATTCAACACTCCAACGAGCCCGCTGCCATGTCCGACCCGATTGAAAGGCCCTACATCCTGCACATGTTCACGGCCACGCCGCAAATGAGCCCGTTCGACGTGAACATGGCCGCCGACGCCGGCTACCAGGTCATCGTCCCGTACTGCAACGTGGACGGCACGATGGTCACGAACCTGACGCAGGACGCCATCTTTTCGCGCGGCCCGAAGGGCGTGTCGCGCACCGGCATTTTCATTGGCGGACGCGACGTGATGCTCGCCGCCGACATGCTCGACACCGCGCGCAAGGCGATGGTGCCGCCGTTCGAAGTCTCCGTGTTCGCCGACCCGAGCGGCTCGTACACCACGGCCGCGGCGCTCGTCGCGCTCGTGGAGCGGCACCTGCGCAAGGAGTCCGGCATGGAGCTGGGCGGCAAGCGCGTGCTGATTGCGGGCGGCACCGGCGCGGTGGGCCGCGTGGCGGCGGCAATGGCCGCGTCGCTGGGCGCGGACGTCGCCATCGCGAGCCACGTGGACGCCGCGCGCGCTACGCGCGTGAGCGACGAGATCAACGAACGCTTCGGCATCAAGACCACGGGCGTTTCCACCGCGACGCCGCAGGCGCTGCGGCAGGCGCTGGCCGATACCGAAATCCTGCTCGCCACCGCGATTGCGGGCATCCAGGTGGTGAGCGCCGAAGACCTGGGGCACGCGAAGCGTCTCCTGATCGCCGCGGACGTCAACGCCGTGCCGCCCGAAGGCATTGCGGGCGTCAACGTGATGAACGACGGCAAGCCGCTCGCGTCCGCACCGGGCGCAACCCCGGACGGCGCCATCGGCATCGGCGCACTCGCCATCGGCAACGTGAAGTACCAGGTGGAGCACCGTCTGTTCGTGCGGATGCGCACCGCCGGCAAGCCCGTATATCTGGGTTTTCCCGAAGCATTCGCCGAGGCCCGCGCGGTGGCAGGCGAGCTGGGCTGAACGCCGCGCTCACCCGGAACGCACCAACGCCCGATATGGCTCATATGACTGCGCGCCCCTCGTCCTCGCAAGCGCCCTTCGTGGCGGTGGCCGGGCTGTCGGCGCGCATGCTCGCGCAGTCGGCGGCGCGCGCCGGGCTGCGCGTGGCCGCGCTCGACCTCTTCGGCGACCGCGACACGCGCGAGGCATCGGCAATCTGGTTCGACGTGAGCGGCCCCGCGAGCAACGGGCTGTGCATCGACGGCGCGCGGCTCGTGGATGCGCTGCAACGCGTCACGCGGCTGCCGAATCTGCTGGGCTGGATCGGCACGAGCGGCGTCGAACCGCTTGCGCGCGAGCTTCTGGATGCGCCCGGCTTGCCGCGCCTGATCGGCAACAGCGCCGAGGCAACGGCCGCCGTGCGCGAGCCCGAACGCTTCTTCGCGCTGCTCGACGCGCTGCACATTGCACATCCCGCCGTTTCCTTTACCGTGCCTGACGTGCTGCACGGGTGGCTCTTCAAGCGCGCGCACGGTTGCGGCGGCACGCACATCGAAGCGGCGGATTCGCTCGACCGCGGCGCGCTTTTTCGTCTCAGCAGCGAGAAGCGCGGCTATTTCCAGCGGCACAGCGCGGGGCGTTCGCTCTCCGTGCTTTTCATCGGCGCGCGCGGCGAGGTGTCCATTCTCGGCTTCGCGGAGCAGCTCACCTGCGCGCTGGACAACCTGCCGTTCGTGCATGCGGGCTCCATCGGCCCCATCGATCTGCCGCCGCGCGTGGCCGCCCAGGTGCACGAGGCCGTGAGCGCGCTGTGCGCCCACGCGGGCCTCACCGGCATCAACAGCTGCGACTTCCTGCTGGACGGCGACGCCATCCAGGTGCTCGAAATCAACGCGCGCCCCTCGTCCACCATGACGCTCTACGAAACCGTCTGGCCGCACGCGTGGCCGCGCGGGCTGCTCGCCTGTCATATCGACGCCTGCCGGCGTGGAAAGCTGCCCGACCCCGCACCCGCGCATGCCGCCTGGCGCGCCGGGCAACAGGTGCTGTTTTCCCCGCGCCGCTTCGTCGCGTCCCAGGCGTTCAGCGACGCGTGTCTGCACGACCCCGCGTGCCGCGACGTGCCGATGCCCGGCACGCTCGTCGAAGCCGGGCAGCCGGTCTGCACGCTGGTCGTGCGCGCGCCCGCGCTTGCCGAGGTGCATCGCGCGCTGACGCTTCAGCGTGACGCCGTTCTCGAACGTATCGAAACCTGCCACGAGCCCGACTATGCCTTCATCCACTGCCACTCCTGAAACGGCCGGCACCGCGGCGGCGCCCGCGTTGAGCGTCAATGCCCGCAGCGAAGCGCTCGTCGCGCAGTTGGTGGGCGACGCCGCGTACTACGGCGTGGCCGTCTCGCAGACCGACGACGGCACGGTGATCGTGGATGCCGGCGTGGATGCGCGCGGCAGCGTGGAAGCGGGCGTGCTGGTGGCGCGCATCTGCATGGGCGGCCTCGGCCGCGTGGCGGTGCACGGCGACTTCGGCAGCGAACCGCTGTGGCCCACGATGATCGACGTACACACGTCGTCGCCGGTGCTCGCGTGCCTCGGCAGCCAGTACGCGGGGTGGAGCCTTGCGGCGTCGAAGGAAGAAACGGGTGGCAAGAAGTTTTTCTCGCTCGGCTCGGGCCCGGCGCGCGCGCTGGCGGTGAAAGAGCCGCTCTTCGGCGAACTCGGCTATCGCGACCGGCACGATCGCGGCGTGCTCGTGCTCGAAGTGGACCGCCTGCCGCCGAAGGTGATCGTCGACAAGGTGCTGCGCGACTGCGGCCTCGCCTCTGACCGGCTCACGCTCATCGTCACGCCCACTTCGTCCGCGGCGGGAACGGTGCAGGTGATTGCACGCGTCGTGGAAGTGGCAATGCACAAGGTGCACGTGCTCGGCGTGCCGCTCGACGAAGTGGTGGAAGGCAGCGGCTGCGCGCCATTGCCGCCGCCCGCGTCGGACGGCATCGAAGCCATGGGCCGCACCAACGACGCCATTCTCTACGGCGGCCGCGTGCATCTCACGGTGAAACACGACGCGGTGGCGAAGCGCCTCGCCGCCGAATTGCCGTCGTCGTGCTCGCGCGACTACGGCCGCCCGTTCGCGGAAGTCTTTAAGTCCTTCAACTACGACTTCTACCAGATCGACCCGGCCCTCTTCGCGCCCGCCGAAGCGTGGGTGAGCAGCCTGGAAAGCGGCGCCACGTATCGCGGCGGACGCGTGGATGCCGCCGTGCTCACCGAGCAATGGCGCGAACAATGACGCAGGCAAAGCAAGACAGCATGAGCGATTCCGATACGACAAATCTTTCCGAACCGCCGCGGCTGACGCATGGCGGGCATCACGGCGTGCGCGTCGCGATCATGACCGACGAGACCGGCTGGCACACGGGCCGCCTCAAGAGCGCGTTCCGCGCGCGCGGCGTGGAGGCGCGTTGCATCGACCTCGCGGCATGCCGCATCGACACCACGTGGGCGCCGCACGGCCTCGCACTGCCCGGCTACGGCCACACGCTGCCCGACGCGGTGTTCGTGCGCGGCATTGCGGGCGGCAGCTTCGAGCAGGTCACGCTGCGGCTCGGCATTCTGCACGCGCTGCGCGAAAGCGGCGTGCCCGTGTACAACGACGCGCGCGCCATCGAGCGCAGCGTCGATAAATCGATGACGAGTTTTCTGCTGCACCGCAACGGCATCGCGACGCCCGCGACGTGGGCCGGCGAATCCACGGCGTTTGCGCAGCGCGTGTTGATGCGCGAGGCGGCCGCGGGGCGCCAGGTCGTGCTCAAGCCGCTGTTCGGATCGCAGGGTCGCGGGCTCAAGCGGTTGGGCGCGAAGCGTACGTCAGGTGCGCGAGGCACGCAGGTGGAAGCGCTCACGCCGCTGCCGTCGCTGGCCCCTTATCAGCACGTCGCGTATCTGCAGCGCTATGTGGAAGGCGCGCGGCCCGGCTACGACTGGCGCGTGATGGTGATCGGCGGGCGGGCCGTGGCCGCGATGCGGCGCGTGGGCGGCCGCGGCTGGATCCACAACTTCGCGCAGGGCGGACGCTGCGAGCCCGAATCGCTCGACCCGGCGCTGACGCGCACCGCCATACACGCGGCCGATGCGCTCGGCCTCGACTACGCGGGCGTCGATCTCATCCCGAATCCCGACGACGCGAACCGCCCGCTCGTGCTCGAAGTGAACGGCGTGGCGGCGTGGCGCGGGTTGCAATCGGTCACCACGGTCGACCTCGCGGCAGCGCTCGTCGACGACCTGCTCGACCGCAAGCTCGCCGCGAGCCGCGCCGCGCTCGCGCGTGCAAACGAGCCAGGCGACGCGCCGCCGCTGGCGGCGTCGCCGGCCGCGTGAGGGTGCGCGCCACTGCACGTGCCACCCCGTGCCACCACGTGCCACATAACGCGCCATCAAACACGCCATGACCCCACCGCCCACGCCATTCGACCTTGCGCGCGAGGCGTTTCTTGCCGCGTGCCGGCTCGACGTGGAAACGCCGAAGCCCGGCAACGTCAGCGTGGAAAGCGCGGGACACGGCATGACGGCCGCGCAGTTTCTGGCCAGCGCGCAAGCCGCCGCCGGTCCGCTGTTCGCGCACGGCGCGCCTGTGGGCAAGCGGATTCTCGACGCAGTGGCGCGCACGCGCGAAGTGGCGGGATGCAACACGAACCTGGGCATCGTGCTGCTCGTCGCGCCGCTTGCTGCCTCGCTGGACGAACTCAAAGAGCGCATTGGCGAAGCGCTCACCGCACAGCGCTGGCGCGCTGCAACAGAACGCGTGCTCGCTCGCCTCACCGTGGACGACGCACGCGACGCCTATCGCGCCATCGCGCTTGCGAATCCCGGTGGTCTGGGCGACGCGCCGGAGCAATCCGTCCACGACGCCCCCACCGTCGATTTGCGCGCCGCCATGCAACTGGCCGCGCAGCGCGACAGCATTGCGCGGCAGTACGCGAACGGCTTCGCGGACATCTTCGAAACGGGCCTTGCCGCCGTAGACGAAATGCCCGCCGAGGCACCGCGTCTGGTCACGCTCAACGTGTTCCTCACGTTCCTCGCGAGCCATCCCGATTCGCACATTGTGCGCAAACACGGCATGGCGCTGGCGCAGAGTGTCACGCTTGCGGCACGCGCGCAGCACGGCCGCTGGCGCGCGGCGGCCACTCAAACGCCAGACCAGAGCGCCTTGCGTGACCTCTATGCATGGGATACCGAACTGAAATCGCGCGGCATCAATCCCGGCACGAGCGCCGACCTGACTGTCGCCACGCTGTTCGTAGCGGGCCGTCTCGCGCCGCAAGGCTGGGTGCGTGCACCGGCTGCGCGCGGCGACGAGACATGAGCGTCGCGGCGCGCGAACTGGCACGGAAAGTGATAGCTAAAGCCACCGTTCTTCACCACGCTCCTGCACGCTCGGGGACCTCAAACCAACGATGCAGACGGCAACCACGCAGTCAGCAGATCCATTCACTCATGGAGGAACAGCATGGCCAAGATCAATCGCGTCCTGATAGGAGAGTCGCTGGTCGGCGACGGTAACGAAGTCGCGCACATCGACTTGCTCATCGGACCGCGAGGTTCAGCTGCAGAAACGGCGTTCTGCAACGCGCTGACCAACAACAAGGACGGCTTCACGTCGCTGCTCGCCGTCGTTGCGCCGAACCTCGTGACCAAGCCGCCTACGGTGATGTTCAACAAGGTGACGATCAAGGGCGCGAAGCAGGCCGTGCAGATGTTCGGCCCGGCACAGCACGCGGTGGCGCTCGCCGTGGCGGACAGCGTGGAGGACGGCACGATTCCTCAGGACGAAGCGGACGATCTGTTCATCTGCGTGGGCGTGTTCATTCACTGGCTCGCCGACGACGACAAGAAGATCCAGGAGTTCAACTACAAGGCCACCCGCGAGGCGATCCAGCGTGCCGTGGCCGGGCAGCCCACAGCGGCGGAGGTGGTGTCGAAGAAGGCGAGCGTGGCGCATCCGTTCGCAGCGGGTTGAAGCGAACCGCGCCCGCCACGCACGTGGTGGAAGTCAGAAAGTGAGAAGCCGGGAACCGCCTGGGCCACGTCCAGCCACGGTTCCCGGCATGTTGCGTTGCCGGTGCGGCTGCACGTTGCTTAAGCCGGCACGCCAGCCATTGAGGGGGAACAGATGACGAGACGATCCCGTATGTTGCTGGCCGGCGCGTGCGTGACGCTCTTCGCACCGCTGGCATGGGCACAGCAGAACGGCGCTGCCCAGCAGGCCGCAGCCCCGCCGCAGGATGCACAGGCTCAAGCAAAGGCGCCGGCAGGCGGCTACGACTACCCGACCGAAGGCCGCGTGGAATACGTGCTCTCCTGCATGGACGAGAACGGGCACGACTTCGTGAACGTCTACAAGTGCTCGTGCGTGATCGACAAGATGGCGACCGCGTTGCCGTATAACGACTTCATCGACCAGTCCACGTTCGCGAAGTACGCCACGCTGGGTGGCGAAGGCGGCGCCGAGTTTCGCGTGGATGAAGCGAAGCGCCAGACGAAGAAATTCCGCACGCTACAGGCCAACGCCTATCACGCCTGCGGGCTAGGCTCGCAGACCACGGCGTCTGCCGCAGGGGCCACGGCGAAGTAGCAGGACTTACTGCGAAGACCACTGCGAGGGCTCACTGCGGAGAACGCACTGCGGGGCGAAATGCAGGGACGCCCCGCGTGAGCCGCATTGTCGGCGCTCATTGCCGGCGCGTACTGCTGCAACGCAGCGGACGAGGCGCGCTGATGCGTGCCTGCTGATACGTGTCTGCTAACACGTGCCGAAATGCGGCGAGCCGGCCCTGTATTCCGTGCGCGGCTCGCCCGCCTCAGTTGGGCACGAGCCCCGCGCCAAGCGACGCGAAACCTTCCAGACTCATGCGCGGCGCATCCGAACCGCTGCGCCGCCGCTCGATCTGCACGCCCACGGCCGTCACGTCGTCGAACTTGGCCGGCTTGGCAATCGACACGCGCACCCACGCTGCGCCGAATTCGCCGATCAACAGCTGCGCCACGGCCTCTGCGAGCGCTTCGAGCAGCGTCAGACGATGCGTGGCGAGCAGCGCGAGCAGCGCCTCACGCACCGCTGCGTAATTCACGGTGTCTTCTATGCGGTCCGTCGTGCACGCGCGAATGCGCGGCAGCCCGATGGCAAGGTTGATGCGTACCGGTTGGGCAGCATCCTTTTCCTCGCGGTCTATTCCAATAATGGTTGGGGCCACGAAGTTTTCGACGAACACAATGTCCATCTGCTCTGGCATCGCCTCAGTCGCCTGCGAGCGCAGGTGCATGTGGCTGTCCGTTGCGGCGTCGGCAAGATTCACGAGGCGAAGGCTTTCGATACGATTCATGTTGTGCTGCTCCGCCGCGCGCGGCTCGTTGAAAAGGGACAGTTCCCGGAAAAGCGAAGCACTCTGTACCAAACCTGGCACAGCGACTTTCGTTTTGCAGGCCCGACTATGGGCTGAACAGCAAAGAGCAAAAACCGGGCACACTGTGCGTCCCCGTGCGACTGCTTATTGAACGGGAGCGCCATCCGGCGTAGAGTTTTTTAAGCGGCCATGTACAGATAGAACCCAGATTCATGATGCATGGCCGTTGGCTGCGCATGCGGGCGCGAGAAACCGCAGTGCAACAAGTGGACGAACATTATCGATAAGGCGGCGCGCGCGGCGGCTCCACCAGCCGGCATGAGTGCGTACGCCACGGAGACAAGTCCCATGCCGTTGCTTGCCGACAGCAGTATGCACGCCCGCGAAGTTCTCAACGTCGTCAACCACCAGTTGCCTACACGGCCCATGAGCGAGTCCGTGGCGCAATCGTGGGCGCGTTGCATGAACGAGTACCACCTCGACCCGTCCCGCTTCGTCACCCCGCCGGTGCTCACCGACTACGAACTGCGCTCGCGCCGCGAAGCGCTGCGCGATCTCATTGCGTGCTCGAAGCTCGAGATGACCACGCTCTACCAGCAGCTTGCCGATCCCGAACTCGCCGTCGTACTCGTGGATGCGCAAGGGGCCATTCTTCATCAGGTGTCCTCCGTGCCGTTCGCGGAGTCTGTCGCCGCGGACGGCTTTCGCGTGGGCGCGCTATGGAGCGAGCGCGAAGCGGGCACCAACGGCATGGGTACGTGCCTCGCAGAACGCGATTGCATTGCCGTGTGCCAGCACGAGCACTTTTATCCGCGCTACACGGGGCTCACGTGTTCGGCCGCGCCCATCTTCGACGACAAGGGCGAAGTGGCCGGTGTGCTCGACGTGACGAGCCGCTCGCGGCTGCTGCAGCAGCATTCGCTCGTGCTCGTGGGCATGTCGCGACAGATGATCGAAAACCGTCTGCTCGACGCGCGCTATCGGCACGCGAACATGATCCACTTCCACAGCCGGCCCGAATTCGTGGGCACGCTGCACGTGGGCAAACTCGCCGTGGCCGACGACAGCACCGTGCTCGCAGCCAACCGCAGCGCGCTCTTCCAGTTGGGTTTCCGCTCGCTCGACGAACTGCGCGGCAAGCGTATCGAGGAAGCGTTCAACGCGTCGCTGGAAGACATGATTGCGCGCAGCATTCGCGGCTCGTTCCATCCGGTCACGGTGTACAGCGCGAACGCCACCAACCGTTTCTTCCTCGTGGCGCAAAGCCCGCAGAGCAACGCGGCGCGCGCAACGCGCGTACTCATGACCGATCCCAACGCTCGCCCCGCGGCGAGTGCGAGCCATGCAAGCGGTGGCGCAAGCGGTGGCGCAAGCGGTGGTACAAGCGGCAATCAAAGCGCCGGAAACCGCACGGCACCGGAGCCGCATCTCGAAAAAGTGGCGCACCTCGAATTCGGCGACCCGCGTATGGCGTCGCAGGTGCAACTGGGTGTGCGCGTGATTCAACGGAAGATTCCCATTGTGCTGCGCGGCCAGACGGGCAGCGGCAAGGAAGTGTTCGCGCATGCGCTGCACAGCGTGAGCCCGCATGCAGCGGGGCCGTTCGTGCCGGTGAATTGCGCGTCGCTGCCTGAAACGCTGATCGAAAGCGAGTTGTTCGGCTATCGCGCGGGCGCTTTCACCGGCGCACAGCGCGAAGGCCGGCGCGGCAAGATTCTGCAGGCCAATAGCGGCACGCTGTTTCTGGACGAAATTGGCGACATGCCGCTCGCGTTGCAGGCGCGCCTGTTGCGCGTGATCGAAGAGCAGGAAGTCACGCCGCTTGGCGCCGAAACCACCGTGAAGGTGGACTTCCAGCTCATCAGCGCGAGCCACCGCAATCTGCTCGAACTCGTGCAGGAAGGCCAGTTCCGCGCGGACCTCTACTATCGTCTGAAGGGCGTGGAATTGACGCTGCCGTCGCTGGGCGAGCGGCTCGACAAACTGCCGCTGATCCACCACCTGCTCGCAGGCGAAACCGACAACCCGCCCGAACTCGCGCCCGACGCCGAACAGGCCCTGCTCTCGTACAACTGGCCCGGCAACATCCGGCAGTTGCGGCACGTGCTGCAAATGGCCATCGCGCTGTGCGACGGCAAGTGCATCCGGCTGGCCGACCTGCCCGCCGAAGTCACGCAGCGCGCGCCCAGTGCGGAGCCTGCCGTGCTGAGGCGCGCCGTCGAGCCAGAATTCGATGCGGAACCCGACGAGGTGCTGGACCTCTCCGCCCTCAACGCCATTCAGTTGAACGAACGCGAAACCGTGCTCTCCCTGCTGGAGAAACACCGCTGGAACGTGAGCAACGTGGCGCGGTCGCTGGGCATCAGCCGCAACACGCTGTATCGCAAGATGCGAAGGCTGCACATTCCGCTGTCGCACGACGGCTCGATGCCCCCTGGCAACGCATGAGTCGCCCTTCCACGCGCGACCTTGCCACCTTCGCGCCGGACTCGCGCTTCGCATGGTGCGTGACCGGCTCGGGCCACATGCTTCAGGAATCCATCGCGCTCGCGCAGCAGTTGCCGGGCGTGGACATCTTTCTTTCCGCCGCGGGCGAGGAAGTGCTGCCGCTCTACGGCTGGACCGTGCCGAAGCTGCGCGAGCACTTTCACCGCGTACTGCGCGACAACAGCGCGAGCGGCGTGCCCGTGGGCATGCTCTATCACGGCGAATACCACACCGTGGTGATCGCACCGGCCACGAGCAACACGGTGGCCAAGTGCGCCTTCGGCATCTCGGACACGCTGCCCACCAACATGTTTGCGCAGGCGGGCAAGCAGTGCATTCCGGGCATTGTCTTTGCATGCGATACCGAACCCACGGTGATCACGCAAAGCCCCACGGAATGGGTCGAATTGCGGCCGCGCGCCATCGAACTCGAGAACGTTGAGCGCCTCTCGCGCTTCGAGTTCACCACTGTGGCACGCTCGCTCGACGAATTGAAGATAGCGCTCGACGCCCGCCTCGCCACGCTCGACCTCGCATGGAACACATCGTCTTCCTGACCGGGCGGCTCGCCGAAAAGAGCCTCACGAACGTGCTGGAAAGCATGACGCCCGCGCCGTTCAGTTGGGAAGTGCGAGAAATCGGGCTACAGGTGGCCGCGCTCATGACGGCCGACCTGATCCTGCGCCGCGTGCCCGCGCCCATTGCCGCGCAACGCGTGATCGTGCCGGGCCGCTGCCGCGGCGACCTCGATGTGTTGACGCAGCACTACGGCGTGCCCGTGGAGCGCGGCCCCGAAGAGGTGAAAGACCTGCCGCAGTTCTTCGGCCGCAAGGCTCAGCCCTTCGACCTCACGCGCTACGAGACCGAAATCTTCGCGGAAATCGTGGATGCGCCGCGCCTCGATCTGGACGGCATCGCCGCGCGTGCGAAGGAGTACGCGGCGCAGGGCGCGGACGTTATCGACATCGGCTGCCTGCCCGAAACGCCGTTTCCGCATCTGGAAGACGCGGTGCGGCTACTCAAGTCGCAGGGCTATCGCGTGAGCGTGGACTCCATGCGCACCGAAGAACTCGTGCGCGGCGGCCGCGCCGGCGCGGACTACCTGATGAGCCTGAACGCGGACACGCTCTGGGTGGCAGACGAAGTGCCGTCCACGCCGATACTCGTGGCGCGCGAGCCCGCTGACGAAGCCTCGCTCGACGCCGCCATCGAAGCGATGACCGCACGTGGCCGCCCGTTTCTCGCCGATCCGATACTCGATCCCATTCCGTTCGGCCTCGCCACGTCCATTGCGCGCTATGTGCGGCTGCGAGAGCGGCACCCCGAGGTGGCGATCATGATGGGCATCGGCAACGTGACGGAACTCACCGAGGCCGACACGAGCGGCATCAACGCGGTGCTGCTCGGCATGGCGGCAGAGTTGCGCATCGCTGCCGTGCTCACTACATCAGTGAGCCAGCACGCGCGGCGCGCCGTGCGCGAAGCCGACGTGGCGCGGCGCGTGATGCACGCGGCACGCACGGCGCAGGTGTTGCCCAAGGGAATCGACGCACGGCTCGCCACCGTGCATGAAAAACGCCCTTTTCCCTATAGCCCGGCGGAAATCGACGAAATCGCGCAAGGCGTACGCGATCCGAACTTCCGCGTGCAGGTGAGCACGCAAGGCATCCACGTCTATAACCGCGACGGGCAGCGGCGCGCTGTGGACCCGTTCGATCTGTATCCGCAGCTTGGTCTGGAAACCGACGGCGGCCACGCGTTCTATATGGGCGTGCAGCTGGCGCGCGCGCAGATTGCCTGGCAACTGGGCAAGCGCTTCGACCAGGACCAGCCGCTCGACTGGGGCTGCGCAGTAGACAAGCCAGAAGACGATCTATGCGTGTGGCAGGAGCCGGGAAGCACGAGGAAGAAGGCGTAGGCGGCACGGGGCTTCGCTTAAGCCCAAGCCAACGCCTCGCGCATCGCCAGGTACAGCCGCATCACCGCACGGCAGGTTCGAGCACTTCGTTCGCTATGCCGCCCATCCGTTCGCCTTCCTGGACGCCAGCCAGCGCCGCCCGCATTTCGCCCATCGCCTTCGCGTAATCGTCCGCGCCGAACACCGCGGAACCTGCCACGAACACATCCGCGCCCGCCGCCGCAATTTCCGCGATGTTCGCGGCCTTCACGCCGCCGTCCACTTCGATGGCGATGGGCCGCCCCGTGCGTGCCACCGTCACCGCCACTTTCTCGCGCAGGCTGCGCAGCTTGTCGAGCGTTTGCGGGATGAATGCCTGGCCGCCGAAGCCCGGATTGACCGACATGACGAGCACCACGTCGAGCCGCTCCAGCACGTGGTCGAGTACCGCAAGCGGCGTCGCCGGGTTGAGCGCCAGCCCCGCGCGCGCCCCGCTTGCCTTGATGAGCTCGATGGTCCGGTGCACATGATGCGAAGCCTCCGGATGAAAGCTGATGGTGTCCGCGCCCGCCTCGGCAAACGCCGTGACAAGCGGATCGACGGGCGACGTCATGAGATGCACGTCGATGGGCACGCGCGTATGCGGGCGAATCGCCGCGCACACGAGCGGCCCGACCGTGAGGTTGGGCACGTAGTGGTTATCCATCACGTCGAGATGGATCCAGTCGGCGCCGGCGGCCGTCACGTCGCGAATCTCGTCGGCCAGACGCGCGAAGTCCGCCGAGAGCAGCGAGGGGGCAATCAGGAATTCGCGCATGTGCGGCCTCTTTCGGTTGATGGATGAAACGAACGCTGGATGCGACGCCCGACGTGCGCGCCTCAGTGATAACGGCGCGCCATCGCATCGAGCGTCAACGGCTTGATGCGCGCCGCTTGCCCGGCGCAGCCGAACGCCTCGAAGCGCTCCACGCACACCGCCGCAGCCGCAGCCGTGGCAGCTTTCAGCGCCACGCGCGGATCGAACTCGGACCGCGCGCTCGCCATCGACTTGCGCATCGCGCCGCTCATGGCAAGCCGGATGTCGGTGTCGATGTTGACCTTGCGCACGCCGTGCGCAATGCCGCGCTGAATCTCTTCCACAGGCACGCCGTACGTGGTGGGAATCTCGCCGCCGTACTCGCGAATCACAGCAAGCCACTCCTGCGGCACCGACGAGGAACCATGCATCACCAGATGCGTGTTCGGAATGCGCTCGTGAATTTCGGCGATGCGGTCCATGGCGAGAATGTCGCCCGTGGGTTCGCGCGTGAACTTGTACGCACCGTGCGAAGTGCCGATCGCGATGGCGAGTGCGTCCACGCCCGTTGCTTCCACGAATTGCCGCGCTTCCTCGGGGTCGGTCAACAGATGTTCGCGCGAGAGCTTGCCCTGTGCGCCCACGCCGTCCTCGTCGCCGGCCTCGCCGGTTTCGAGCGAACCCAGGCACCCCAGTTCGCCCTCCACCGAAACGCCCACGGCGTGCGCGGCTTCCACCACGCGGCGGCTCACGTCCACGTTGTAGTCGTACGTGGCCGGCGTTTTCTGGTCGGCCAGCAGCGAGCCGTCCATCATCACCGACGTGAAGCCCGAGCGAATGGCCTGCTGGCACACGGCGGGGCTCGCGCCATGATCCTGATGCAGCACGACGGGAATGTCGGGATGCGCTTCGATGGCAGCGTGCACGAGGTGCCGCAGATACGGCTCGCCCGCGTACTTGCGCGCGCCCGACGACGCCTGCAGGATCACCGGGCTCGCCGTGGACTGCGCGGCGGCCATGATCGCGTGAATCTGCTCCATGTTGTTGATGTTGAAGGCGGGCACGCCGTAGCCGTGCTCGGCTGCGTGGTCCAGTAGCTGGCGCAATGCGATAAGAGCCATCATTCACTCCTCGTCGAAGTTCAGGGATAGGGGAAGCGGATCATGGCGCGCGGCGCACGACGTGCACGACGCGGCGGGCTTCGTCGGCCACGGCCTGCGCGGTGAGGTTGAAATGCGCGAACAACGCCGCAGCCGGCGCGGATTCGCCGAACGAGTCGATGCCCACCACGCCGCCTTCGAGGCCCACGTACTGCCGCCAGAACGCGCGCACGCCGGCCTCCACGGCTACGCGCGGCACGCCGGGCGGCAGCACGGCATCGCGCCACGCGGCAGGCTGACGGTCGAACACGGTGGTAGCTGGCATCGAGACGACGCGTGCAGCGAAGCCGGCGTTGGCGAGTTGCGCGGCAGCATCCAGCGCGAGCGCTACTTCGGAACCCGTAGCAATCAGGACGACGCGTTGCGCCGTGGAAGGCGCAGACCAGTCACGCAGCACGTAGCCGCCGCGCGCAATGGCTTCGATCTGCTCCGCACTGCGCGAAACGAACGGCACGTTCTGGCGGCTCAGCAGCAGGCACGAAGGCCCTTCTCGCTCCACGGCACTCGCCCACGCCTGCGCGGTTTCCACCGTATCGCAGGGGCGCCAGACGTCGAGGCCTGGAATCAGACGCAGGCTCGCCGCGTGTTCCACGGGCTGGTGCGTGGGTCCGTCTTCGCCCAGACCAATGGAATCGTGCGTGAACACGAAGAGGGCGCGCGTCTTCATCAACGCAGCCATTCGCAGCGCATTGCGCGCGTAGTCCGAGAACGTGAGGAACGTGCCGCCGAACGGCAGGTAGCCGCGATGCAGCGCGACGCCGTTCATCACCGCGCTCATGCCGAACTCGCGCACACCGTAGTGGATATAGTTGCCGCCTTTCAGCTCCGCCGAAGGTCCGCTCGCTTCGATACGCACGTCGACCGCACCCTTCCAGTCCGTGAGATTCGAGCCCGTCAGGTCGGCCGAGCCGCCCAGCAATTCAGGCAGTACGCGCGCGAGTGTCGCGATGGTCTGCTGCGAGGCCTTGCGTGTGGCCACCGTCTGTGCCGCGCTGTCGGTGTCGCGCAGCATCGCGCGCACCACGTCGCGCCATTGCGCCGGCAGCTCACCACGCACGCGGCGCTCGAATTCGGCGGCCTCGTGCGGATAGTGCTGGCGATACGACTCGAAACGGCGACGCCAGTCGGCCTCCGCAGCCTCGCCGCGCATGCATGCGTTCCAGCGCGCGCGAATGTCGCCGGGTACGTCGAAGGGCGCATGCGGCCAGCCGAGCGCGCGGCGCGTGGCCGCGACCTCGTCGGCACCCAGCGGCGCGCCGTGCACGTCGTGCGTGCCCGCTTTCGAGGGCGAGCCCTTGCCGATCAGCGTCTTGCAGCAGATCAGCGTGGGACGCCCCGCCTTCGCCGCTTCGTTCAGCGCGTCGTCCACGGCGTCGATGTCGTGACCGTCCACGTCACGCACCACGTGCCAGCCGTAGGCGGCGAAACGCGCGGGCGTGTCGTCGGCGAACCACTGGACGACGTGGCCGTCGATGGAAATGCCGTTGTCGTCGTAGAGCACCACGAGCTTGTCGAGCCGCAGCGTGCCCGCAAGCGACGCGGCCTCGTGCGAGATGCCTTCCATGAGGCAACCGTCGCCGACGAACACGTAGGTGCGGTGATCGACAATCGCATGCCCCGGCCGGTTGAACTCGCGCGCAAGCAGCGCTTCGGCCAGCGCCATGCCCACGGCGTTGGCAAGGCCCTGGCCGAGCGGCCCGGTGGTGGTCTCAACGCCTGGCGTCACGCCCACCTCGGGGTGCCCCGGCGTCTTCGCGTGCAACTGGCGGAAGCGCTTCAATTCATCGACAGGCAAGTCATAGCCCGTCAGATGCAGCAGCGCGTAAAGCAGCATGGAGCCGTGCCCGTTCGAGAGCACGAAGCGGTCGCGGTCCGGCCAGGCCGGGTTGTGCGGGTTGTGCTTGAGATGCCGGTGCCACAACGCAACGGCAATCTCGGCCATGCCGAGCGGCATGCCGGGGTGGCCCGACTTCGCAGCCTCCACGCCGTCTATGGCGAGAAAGCGCAGCGCGTCGGCCATCTGTTGCTGCGCGGCGGCAGCAACGGGTTCTGCAACAGCACTCATCGGAGTTCTCCCTGAGTTTTTGCATGCCTGAAGGCGCGCTCATGCACCCTCAAGCACGCGCGCGCCGGTCGAGCAACTGGAGAATCATCGGTGTGAAGATGAGCTGCATGGCAAGGCCCATCTTTCCGCCGGGGACCACGATCACGTTCGGACGCGACATGAACGAGTCGTGCAGCATGGTAAGCAGATACGGAAAGTCGATGCCCTTCGGCCGCGCGAAGCGAATCACCACGAAGCTCTCGTCGGGCTGCGGAATCTCCCTTGCGATGAAGGGGTTCGACGTATCCACCGTGGGCACGCGCTGGAAATTCACGTGCGTGCGCGAGAACTGCGGGCAGATGTAGTTCACGTAGTCGGGCATGCGACGCAGGATGGTGTCCACCACGGCTTCGTGCGAATAGCCGCGCATGTTCTGGTCGCGATGCAGCTTCTGGATCCACTCCAGGTTGATGATGGGCACCACGCCCACCAGCAGGTCCGCATGGCGTCCTATGTCGACCTTGTCCGTCACAGCCGCGCCGTGCAGGCCTTCGTAGAACATCAGGTCCGTGTCGACTTCCACGTCTTCCCACGGCGTGAAGGTGCCGGCGTCCTGCTGATAGAGGTGCGCTTCGCCTTCGTCGTGCACGTAGTGGCGCAGCTTGCCCGTGCCGTTCTCGCCGTAGCTCACGAACAGCGACTCGAGTTCTTCGAGCAGGTTCGCCTCCGGCCCGAAGTGGCTGAAGTTCAGCATGCCCTCGTGCTCGCGCTGCTTCATGGCCTCGCGCATGCCGTTGCGGTCGTAACGGTGGAAGGCGTCGCCCTCCACGATCTGCGCCTGGATGTGTTCGCGCCTGAAAATATGGGCGAAGCTCTTCATTACGGTCGTGGTGCCGGCTCCGCTGGAGCCCGTCACCGCGATGATGGGATGTTTGACCGACATGGGCCTGTCTCCGGATAGCAGTGTTGTTCGATTCGGCGGATGGCGCGCTCGCGCCGCGCTGCATAACCGCATGTGCCATGCAGCGGCAAGCCGCGACGACGGCGGGCCTGGCTCACGCTCAGGCTCAAGCCGCGCTCAAGACAGGCTCAAGCCGTGAAATCCGGCAGGAACAGCGAGCGCGTGCCGAAGAGCGGAGACGTGAAAGGCTTGTCCTCGCCGCGGTCGTATTCGCCGTGGTAGCGGCCAATGCGCTCCACTTCCTGCTTCGAGCCCAGAATCACCGGCACGCGTTCGTGCAGCCGGCGCGGCTGCACGTCGAGAATCCGCTCGCGGCCCGTAATGGCTTTTCCGCCCGCCTGCTCCACGAGAAAGCTCATGGGGTTGGCTTCGTAAAGCAAACGCAGACGCCCTTCCATGGCCGAGGTCTTCGAATCGCGCGGGTACATGAACACCCCGCCGCGCATCAGGATGCGATGCACCTCCGCCACCATCGACGCGATCCAGCGCATGTTGAAGTCGCGTTCGCGGCAGCCTGTGCGGCCGTCTTTGCATTCCTGCACGTAGCGGCGCACGGGCGGCTCCCAGAAGCGTTCGTTGGACACGTTGATGGCGAACTCCGCGGTTTCTTCCGGAATCCGTATGTTCGAATGCGTGAGCACGAAGTTGCCCACGTCGCGCTCCAGCGTGAACGCATGCGTGCCGGTGCCCACGGAAAGCACGAGCATCGTGGAGGGTCCATAGATGGCGTAGCCCGCTGCCACCTGCTCGCAGCCCGGCCGCAGGAATGCGCTTTCGCCCACCTGCGCCTGCGGCTCGCCGGTATTGCGCAGCACGGAGAAGATGGAGCCCACCACGCCGTTGATGTCGATGTTCGACGAACCATCCAGCGGATCGAACGCCAGCAGATACTCGCCGCGCGGGTACACCTTCGGAATGGCGTAGACCTCTTCCATTTCCTCGGAGACCATTCCCGCAAGCAGGCCGTCCCACTCGCATTGCTGCACGAAAATCTCGTTGGTGACGACGTCGAGCTTCTTCTGCTCTTCGCCGTGCGTGTTCACGCTTTGCGCAGAACCATACTGGCCGCCCAGCGCGCCGCGCGTGAGTACCGCCGAAATCGCCTTGATGGCAGCAGCCACGTCGATGAGCAAAGCCGAGAGGCCGGCCTCCTGCGCCGGGCAAGGCTCGCGGTCCAGCGTATCGATCAGAAACTTCGAGAGGGTGGTTCGTCCGTCGAGCATGGCGCTCTCCTGATGGTGTCGTTAACCCGGGGGCGCGCCGGCATGGCCTTCACCGTGAGCGGCTGACATCGGCTCGCTGAACACGCGGCTCGCACGCACGTCGGCGGCGGCAATCAGCGTGAGCGCGCAAGCATCGAGAGGCGCATCGGTTTGCATGGCGGCGGCAAAAAGACGGTTGGCCTGGCGCAGGCGCGCGCGGTCCAGCGCGTTGCGCACGGAACGCGCGTTCGCGAAGGCCGGCTGGCGTGTGCGGATGGCGAGATAGTCGGCGAAGGCCTCACGCGAATCGGCGTCGAAGCGGTAATGCATGGTGGCGAGCATGCGGTCTGCTATTTCGAGCAGTTCGGCCTCGTCGTAATCAGGAAACGTGATGTGGTGTGCAATGCGCGAGCGAAAGCCCGGGTTGCTCTCGAAGAACACTTCCATGCGCGAGGCGTAGCCCGCGAGAATCACGACGAGGTCGTCGCGCTGGTTCTCCATGGTCTGCAGCAGGATCTCGATGGCCTCCTGCCCGTAATCGCGCTCGTTTTCGGGGCGATACAGGTAATACGCTTCATCGATGAACAGCACGCCGCCCATCGCGCGCTTGAGCACCTCGCGCGTTTTCGGCGCGGTGTGGCCGATGTATTGACCCACCAGGTCGTCGCGCGTCACGGACACCAGATGGTTGCGGCGAATGTAGCCGAGCCGGTGCAGCACCTCGGCCATGCGCATGGCAACGGTCGTCTTGCCCGTGCCGGGGTTGCCGGAGAAGCACATATGCAGCGTGGGAGGCGAACCGGCAAGCCCCAGCGCATCGCGAGCGCGTTCCACGAGCAGATGCGCCGCAATTTCGCGAATGCGCGTCTTGACGGGCACGAGGCCGACCAGATCGCGATCCAGTTCGGCCAGCACGTCGCCAATACCCGAATCGCGATAGAGCGCGGCGAGGTCTACGCGGGCGGTTTCCGCGGCATTCGCGGTGTTGGCTGCCTGCGCGGCTTCAGCCGGTTCATGACGCGCGATCTGCGCTCCCGCAGCCGAAATGCTGCGCTCCTCGCCGTGTTGCCCGACCCGCTGCCCGGCCTGCTGCTCGATGGTTGCCTCCACCGTCATTGCTGTCTCCCTGAGAGGTTCTTTGTTCAGCGGTACGTCGCGTTGCCGCCGCGTTCGGAGCAAACCCGAACCGTCACGTCACTCCTGCGCGCCATAGCGTTCGCCCTCGGGCCGCTCGCTCGCATAACTCGCCATGACGTAGCGCTGCACGCGACCCTGTGCCTCCTGGCGTGTGAGGCGGAAGCCAGGCTCATGCGCCGGCCGGTTGACGATGAACGAGAGCCGCATGGTCTCGAAACCGCGCACCGAATCGAACGCATTCACCTTGATGTAGTGCTGCGGGAACGTGGCGCGGCACGCCTTCACTTCCTGCATCACGCCGGCCGCGTCGCGCAGGTCGAACATGGGCTGGCCCCACATGTCCCAGTAGGTGTTGCGCGGATGCGGGTCGTCCGTGTATTCCACCGAGCACGCCCAGCCCTGGCCCAGCGCGTAGTTGATCTGTGCGCTGATCTCTTCGTCGGTCAGTTCGGGCAGAAAAGAAAACGTCCCTTGTGTGATGCGCATGGCAAACCTCGTGTGCAGATGAAGTGATGAAGCAAGAACCGCGTCAGGTGACGAACGTCGCTCGCGCGATTCATGCCGCCGTGGGCGTGGCGGCGAAGTCCGGCGTGTCGGTGGACGCGTAGTTGAACGTCACGTCGCGCCACGTATCCAGCGCCTGCTTGAGCGGCGTGCATGAGCGCGCAGCGGCTTCCAGAATGTCGGGCCCTTCGTTGAGGATGTCGCGGCCTTCGTTGCGCGCCTTCACCATGGCCTCCAGCGCCACGCGGTTGGCTGTCGCGCCGGCCTGAATGCCCCCGGGGTGGCCAATCGTGCCGCCGCCGAACTGCAGCACCACGTCGTCGCCGAAGAGGTCGATCAATTGATGCATCTGCCCCGCGTGAATGCCGCCCGAAGCCACCGGCATCACCTTGCGCAGCCCCGCCCACGGTTGATCGAAGAACAGCCCGCGTGACAGATCGACCTCGTTGTGCGCTTCGCGGCACACGTTGTAATAGCCCTGCACCGAAAGCGGGTCGCCTTCCAGTTTGCCCACCGCGGTGCCCGCGTGAACATGGTCCACGCCCGCCATGCGCACCCACTTCGCAATCACGCGAAACGAGATGCCGTGATTGCGCTGGCGCGTGTAGGTGCTGTGCCCCGCGCGGTGCAGGTGCAGGATCATGTCGTTCTTGCGGGCCCAGCGCGCCATGGACTGAATCGCGGTCCAGCCGATCACGAGGTCGATCATCACGATGCACGAGCCCAGTTCCTTCGCGAATTCGGCGCGCTCGTACATCTCTTCCATCGTGCCCGCCGTGACGTTGAGGTAATGGCCCTTCACCTCGCCCGTTTCGGCCTGCGCGCGGTTCACGGCTTCCATCGAAAAGAGGAAGCGGTCGCGCCAGTGCATGAAGGCCTGCGAGTTGATGTTCTCGTCGTCCTTCAGGAAGTCGAGCCCGCCCTTGAGCCCTTCGTACACCACGCGGCCATAGTTCTTGCCCGAGAGACCCAGCTTCGGCTTCACGGTGGCGCCCAGCAGCGGGCGACCGTATTTGTCGAGCCGTTCGCGCTCCACCACGATGCCGGTAGCCGGCCCCTGGAAGGTCTTCAGATACGCCACCGGTATGCGCATGTCTTCCAGACGCAGCGCCTTGAGCGGCTTGAAGCCGAACACGTTGCCGATAATCGACGCGGTGAGGTTCGCAATGGAGCCCTCTTCGAACAGGTCGAGTTCGTAGGCGATGTACGCGAAGTACTGCGGTTCGTCGGCGCGCGAAACGGGCACCGGCTCCACGCGAAACGCCTTGGCGCGGTACATGTCGCAGGCGGTGAGGCGGTCCGTCCACACCACTGTCCACGTGGCCGTGGACGATTCGCCGGCCACGGCCGCCGCAGCCTCTTCCGGATCCACGCCCGGCTGCGGCGTGATGCGAAAGAGCGCGATCACGTCCGTATCTTTCGGCGTGTAGTCGGGTTGCCAGTAACCCATCTCGCGGTATTTCATGACGCCCGCGGCGTACCGTTCGCGCGGATTGCGCGCATTGCGTGGTTCACGTGCGGACTCGATCGCTGCTTGACTGAAGTCGTTCATGGCGTATCCCTGGTTGCCTGGTTGGCGAGGCGCTCCGAAAAAAACGCAGCGCATGGGACGCACTGTAGGCAACCGCGCACGCATTGAAAATTCACGATTTAATTCGCCAGGGTTAAGCGATCCCTTATTGATCTCGCATCGCCAAATGGATTTTTGGTATGTGAATGAAAGCCGGCGTGACAGCGTAAAAATGCGCCGCAAAAAAACGATGGAGCACTTTGCTGCGTTTCCGGCACACCGCCGCAAATGGGCTATAACGTTATGGTCTGGCTAGCTCTTGTGTTGTCTTACGCCGGCAGATGCCGTGCGTTGCATATCGCCACGTGTCGCCACGGGCGATTGGCAGCGCAGGCGTACTGTCAGGGTTTCCGGCACGGAGCTTGCGTGACGCCGCATGCCGTGGTGTCCGGCATCACGCCGGCACATGGTGATTTCCCTGAATCATTCACATGGAGGGATACAAGGATGCAATGGACCACCCCCAGCTACGCCGATATGCGTCTAGGCTTTGAAATCACGATGTATATCGCTACGCGATAAGCCCGCACGGGCCGCGTAACGGGTCTCTGTACCCCTTCTGCGGCCCTTTTCGCGGGCTTTCTATTTTTTGAATCGTGCCGCCGCCGGCGCAGGCTCCGCCTGGACATACGTTCCCACATGATTTTCGAAACGATCGTCACCACGGCGGCGCCCGACGGCCGGCCTCACGTTGCGCCCATGGGCATCCGCTACGAGGGCGGCTTCGTGATTCTCGCCCCGTTCCGGCCCTCCGCCACGCTCGAGAACATCGTCGCCACGCGCGCGGCAGTCGTGAATTTCACAACCGACGTTCGCGTCTTCGCCGGTTGCGTCACGCGTTTCGCTACCGACTGGCCCACCGTTGCCGCGAGCCGCGTGAACAGCGTGCGGCTGGCGGATTCGCTCTCGCATGCCGAACTCGAACTCGAGGACATGAGCGACGACCCCACGCGCCCCGTGCTGCGCATGCGTTGCGTGCACCGCGAGGAACACGCGCCGTTCGAAGGCTTCAACCGCGCGCAGGCCGCCGTGGTGGAAGGCGCGATTCTGGTGAGCCGCCTTGCCATGCTGCCCGCCGACAAGGTGGACCGCGAAATGGCGTACCTGCAAATCGCCATCGACAAAACCGCCGGCGATACCGAACGCGCCGCCTGGGCCTGGCTCACGGCGGCCGTCGCACGCCACCGGGCCAACGCGGCGCGCGAGGCCGGCAGCAACACCCCCGAACCCGCGGGCAATCTCGATCCCCACCCGCACCACGGAGAACTGCAATGACCGCATTGCTCGCGAGCGTCCGCTCGGAAGACGAGGCCCTTGAAGCTGCCCGCGCCGGCGCGGAACTGATCGACCTCAAGGAGCCGAACGACGGCGCACTGGGTGGCCTGCCCGCAAGTGCCATCGCGCGCATTGCGAGCCGGCTGCGCGCGCAGTATCCGGTGAAGCCGATCAGCGCGACGATTGGCGACGTGCCGCCCGACGCGCTCGATGAAATCGCCGCGCGCGTCATCGACGTGGCCGACGCCGGCGTGGACTACGTGAAGGTGGGCGTGACGCCCGGGCCGGCCGCACGCCGCTGCCTCGACGAACTTGCGTCGCTGCCCGCCACGGTGGTGCCCGTGCTGCTCTGCGACGGCGGCGTGGAAAGTGTGGATAACGAACTGGTGGAGCACGCGGCTACGCTCGGCTTCACGGGCTTGATGTTCGACACCGCTGGAAAAGACGGCCTCACGCTGTTCGACCACGTGGACACCGGCACGCTCGCGCGCTGGCTGCGGCTTGCGCGTTCGCGCGGTGCCTTGTGCGGCATTGCGGGCGCGCTGGGCTGGGCGCAGCTTGCGCAGATTCGCGAACTCGCGCCTGACGTAGCGGGTTTTCGCACCGCGCTCTGCGCCGACGGGCGGCGCTCGCGCCTCGACCCGCAGCGCGTCGCGCAATGGGCGAGCGCGCTGCATCGCCCCGCCGAGATGA
This sequence comes from Paraburkholderia sp. A1RI_3L, assembly GCF_048957895.1. Classification (NCBI taxonomy): domain Bacteria; kingdom Pseudomonadati; phylum Pseudomonadota; class Betaproteobacteria; order Burkholderiales; family Burkholderiaceae; genus Paraburkholderia; species Paraburkholderia sp. A1RI_3L. The sequence continues at coordinate 268,610 of NZ_JARCHA010000009.1, read as the reverse complement.
CGCGCCCCCTCAACTCACCGGCACATTCAGCAGACGTTCGCGCATGAGCGCGGCGTTGTCCTTGTTGAAAAGCTCAACCACGTAGTTGGCTTCGTTCACGTAGTCCAGAAAACGCCGGTCCACCACGCCGCTCGAAGCCAGCGTTTCGAGCGGTTCGCCATCGCCTATCGGGCACGACTTCACCACGATCAACCGCTCTGCGTTCAGCATGGTGGAGAGCCACGCGGCGAGGCTGTCCGACGTGGTGTCCCAGTTGCTCATGGCGTCCGGCGTGTCGCGCATGAGCGCCGTGGGCACCCACACGGCAACGTGCCCGTCGCGCAGCGCGCGGCGGATCTTCGCCTCGCTCGACGCCAGCACGAGTTCAGGCAGCACGCCCTGCATCAGGATGGCGTACTGCGTCATGGCGAGCAGACACATGTTGTGCGCGGCGAGGTCGTCGAAATGCCACTCGCCCTGGTACTGGCGCACCTTGTCCGCAAAATCGCCGCCGCCGGGCACGATCACCACCCGCCCGCCGCCCAGCTCGCACAGTTCGGTGAGCCACGTGCGCAGCGCCGGCTCGTGACTCAGGCTGCCCCCGATCTTGACCACCCACATGACGGTTGTCCTCGCATTCGCGTTCGATTCATCTGATTGCTGCGCTTCTCTGCCCCGGCCTCTGTCCCGGCCTCTGCCCCAACGTTGGGCTGTCGCCGCGGCTCATGCTGCGCCGCGCAGGCGCTCGTGTTCCTCTGTGTTCTCCGATGCCTCTGCCATGCCCTGCGAGGCCAGCAACGCCACCGCCACGCTCGGCGCGCAGGTCGCGGCCCAATCCGCGCAATGCTCGGGCACGCCCGCGAGTCTGCCGAAATCGATATAGGAGCGCGCCTCGTCGCGCGCGAGCGCCGCCACGAGAAAGCGCCCACAGCCCGCGCCCACCAGCGGCGCCTTCGCGAGCCCGGGCTGTGATGCCACGACACGCGCTACCACGCGAGCCAGATTCGCACCTATTTCGCGCAACTGAAGCTCGCGCCACTGCAACGCGAAGCGGCGCCACGCTTCGTGCGTCGCCTCGTGCGCGTCGCGGCCGATCATGCGTGCAAGCCGCGCCTCGCTTGCGGCCACCGTTTTGGGGCCGTGGTCCGCGCTCGGATGCAGGTCGTAGAGCGGTTCGAGTTCGCCCGTCACGCGATAGACGTCCGCGGTCGTCGCAAACCATTCGTTCATCACGTTCACGCGCGCATCGCCGAATTCGATGCGATGTGCCACGCCGCACAGCGGTGTGCGCACCACGCCCTGGTAGACGAGTTCGCCGGTTTCCAGCCGGCCTGCGTCCGTGGTGGCGCGCGCCGCTACGTGGCCGCCCGCGATGGGCACGATGTCCGTCGTCGTGCTGCCGACGTCGACCAGCACCGCGTCCGGCACGCGCGTGGCCACCCAGCGCGCAGTCGCCAACCAGTTCGCGGAGGCCACGCTGCGCCAGCCCGCCGCGCACTGCGCTTCGGTGAACCAACCGGCGTCGTTCGCGTAGAAGCGCACGTTGCGCCCCAGCCGGCGCGCCATCGTGCCGGCAATCTCGCGCACGCCTTCGGCGCGGTCGTGAAAGAGATCGACCATCTCGCCCGTCATCGTCACCGCGTGGCGTGCAGCGGGCATGGCCGCCTCGGGCCAGCGTTCGAGCACGAGGCCGATGGTGTGTTCCAGATGGTCCAGCCCCTGCCAGAGCGGGCAGGCCCATTGCGCGACGTCGAGCACTGCGCCCGCGGCATCCACAGCGCAGACCTTCACGTGCGCACCGCCCACGTCCCAGCCGAATACGGCGCCGCGCAGCACCGCCACCATGTCGCGCACGGCGCTCAAGGCTGCACTCCGCACGGTTGCGCGCGCGACGGCTGCCGCGCGGCGCCGCGCCTCACGGGCACGCCGTGCGCCGCGAGCAGTTCGGCGGCCACGTTGCGATTGAGCGCGTCGCTCAGGCTCGCATAGGCCACCGTGAGGCGCGGGTTGATCTCGACCACGACGGGCCCGCGCTCCGGGTTCCACACCACGTCGATGCCGACGAAGCCGCGCAGCCCCGGCACGGCCTGCCCCACACGACGCGCGAGCGCAGCAAGCTGCCGGCCGCGCTCGCCGGAGCGGTCGATGCGGTCCACCTGCACGCCGTCGAACTCCACGATTTGCGGCGTGTGCGCCTCGGCGCCGCGTTCGTTGAGGCCGATGCGCTGGCGGTTGATGCTGATGAGCTCCGTGCCGTGCTCGCTGCAGACGAGCGAAAGACTGAGCGGCTCGCCTTCCACCCACGACTGCAGCACGGGGTTGCGTCCGTCGGCAAGGCGCGTCAGGTATTCGGTGCGCGCGTTGCTGAAGCGGTCGAAGACGAAGGTGTCGAGTCCGCCTGCGCCGTCGTCGGGCTTCACGACCCAGCGGCCAGCGTCTGCGTGGCCGGCATCGGTCGATGCGAGATGCGAAGTTTCGCCCGGTTCCCCTGGTTCGCCCGGTTCGCCTGGTTCAATAGCCGGCGTCGCCGGAATGCCGTGCGCGGCAAGGCGCGCCGCGGTGGCCCGCTTGCTGGTGGCGAGCGCAATGGCCTCCGGCGTGCAGCCCAGCCAGCGCGCGCGGCCCGCTGCGCTCACGGCGTCGTGCAGCCCCAGCAGCAGCCCGTCGCATTCGGGCGCAATCACGCAGGTGTAGTCGTGGTCGCGCGCCACGCGGGCCACGAAGTCCGTCATCGTTTCGCCGGACCGCGCCATACAATGCGCGTGCCCCGGCGCCACGTTCTCGAACGGCGAACTCGCGAAGGTCACCTCGATGCCGCCCAGCGCGTGCAGGTCCGCCACAAGCGCGTCGCGCATCACGCGGCCTTCCACGATCAGCGCGCTCAGATCGGCGAGACTGCCTGCGCCGGCCAGCTCGGGGTCGATACCGCCGCCGGTGAGATACTCGTAGACAAAGATGCTGGTCAAAGGAATACGCCCCTATGCTCGTGATACCGGTTCTCGATCTGCTCGACGGCCATGCCGTGCGCGCCGTGCGCGGCGAACGCAGTGCCTATCGGCCCATTGAGTCGCCGCTCGCCGCCACCAGCGAGCCCGTTGCCGTGGCTCGCGCGCTGCTCGCCGCGAGCGGCGCGCAGACCCCGCAGACCCCGCAGACCCCGCAGACCCCGCAGACCCTCTACGTGGCCGACCTCGGCGCCATCCTCGGGCACGGCGCGCACGTCGAAACGCTTGCCGCGCTGCGCCGCGCGTTGCCCGGCACCGAGATCTGGCTCGACGCGGGCTACGCAGACTACGCCGCGATGCGCGCCCTCTTCGCGGCCATTCACCACGCAGACGCTGCGCACAACACGGCCGCCACGTCGCCGGCCACAACCACCACACCCGCCGCCCTCGTGCCCGTGTTCGGCTCCGAGTCGCTGCGCGACATCCACGCATTACGCGAAGCCGAAGACGCCGGGCACTCGCCCATCCTTTCGCTCGATCACCGCGCAGGGGAACTGCTCGCTGCCGGCGCGGAACATCTCTCGCAAACCACTTCGGAATCCGCTTTATTCCCACCCAACGCTGCCCACACCACCACAACCTGGTGGCCACAGCGCGTGATCGCGATGACGCTCGATCAGGTCGGCAGCTATGAAGGCCCCGACCTGCGCACCTTCGAGCGCATCCGCGCGAGCGTACCGGCGCACACCACGGTCATCGGCGCAGGTGGCATTCGCGATGCGCAAGACCTCGTGCGCGCCGAACGCGCGGGTGCCACTGCGTGGCTCGTCGCGTCCGCGCTTCACGATGGCCGCGTACAGCCCCGCGATCTCGCGCCATGCACGCCTGCCACCTGCGCGCGGGCAGATCACACAAATTCCATGCCAGACGACGAAGCGCATACACACGCGTTGCGCTGTAAGGAGACGGCAAGCCGGTGAGTCAGCGCGTGCCCTTGCAGTGACACTGTGTGCCGCAACGACACACAACCTGTTCGATGCTGGAACGCACGCGCCCTGGCTGCTCATTCCAGAAACACCCGCTCGAAGACGCGGCGACGTGATGCACTGCAAAACGGCCCTGCAAAACGCGTATTCGCGGCGCATCGGGTGCCGGGGCATTGCCTTGCCCGCACATACCTCGCCAGCACATAAGACGAGGCACGTCCGCGCGATTTCATGCGCAACGCTGCGCAGCGTTGCCTACGCCCCCCAGCGCGCTCAGTTCGAAAGCACACATTTCGGCATGGACCTTGCTAAAACGGCGCCATGCCTCTTTCGCCCAACGAATCTTCGTCGGCCGATGCGGGCGGGCCGTCTGCCGCGTCGCCCACTCGCGTCACTCACGACACGCACGACTGGACCTGTCCGTTCTGTCCGCTGCTCTGCGACGACCTCACGGTCAGCGCGCAGCGCGACGGCACGCTCGCCGTGTCCGGTCACGACTGTCCGCGGCTTGCGCAGGCGCTCGCCACCTATGGCGCGAGCGACGCAACGACACCGGCCATCGTGGACGGCCAGGAAACGTCGCTCGATGCCGCGCTCGCACGTGCGGCGGCGGTGCTCGGCACCGCGCGCCGTCCGCTCTTCGGCGGGCTCGCCACCGACGTAGCCGGCGCACGCGCGCTCTACACGCTCGCGGCCCACTGCGGCGCCACGCTCGATCATCTGCACGGCGACGCGCTCACGCCCGCCACGCTCGCATTTCAGGACCGCGGCGCGTTCTTCACCACGCTCTCGGAAGTGCGCGCACGAGCTGACCTCATCGTGTTCTTCGCGTGCGAGCCCTCGCAGCGTTATCCGCGGTTCTTTGCGCGCGCATTCGGCGGCACTTCGACGGCACGCGAATTCGTGTTCGCAGGCTGCGCGCCGGACCCCGCCGCGGCAGGCCTCACGCACACGCAAAGCGAAACGCTGCTCGCCAACGCGGACCCGTTCGATACGCTCGCCATCTGGTCCGCGCTCGTGAACGGCCGTCGCCCCGAAACCTTTCCGGCCGACGCCCGCGCCGCCGCCAACGCCCTCGCCGCATTGCAGGCACGCATTGCAGCGGCCCGCTACACCGTGTTCGTCTACGAGCCCGCCACGCTGCCACACCCGCATGCGGCGCTGCTGATCGAAGCGCTGAACCGCATCGCGAAGGCCGCGAATCTCACCACGCGCGCGGGTTGCCTGCCTCTCGGCGGCGACGACGGCGCGCTCACCGTGAACCAGGCTGTGACGTGGCTTTCGGGCTTGCCGCTGCGTCTACGCGTTTCGGCGGCGGCCTCGCAAACAGGGGGCGCCTCGCTCGACTACGACCCGTACCGCTATCGCACCGAAACGCTGCTTGCCGCCAACGAGGCCGATGCGCTGCTGTGGGTGACGAGCTTCGCGATGCACGCCTTGCCTTCCACGCTGAAGGCCGACGTGCCCGCCGTCGTGCTCGGGCACCCGGCGCTGGCGGAGGAGGCGAAGGCGCGCGGTGCCGCCACGGTGTTCATTCCGGTCGCGACGCCGGGCATCGACGACACGGGGCATCTCTTTCGTGTGGATAGTTCCGTGGTCATGCCGCTTGCCGCCGCGCGGGGCGCCGCGCTGCCTTCGGTGCATGCCGTGGCGACACAACTACTGGCAAAACTCGCCGCGTCCGCAGACGGGGAAGCCTCATGAGCCTCATCCGACTCAAAGGCGGCACGGTCTACGACCCGATCAACGGGGTGAACGGCCAGCGCCGCGACATTGCGATTCGCGACGGCCGCATCGTGAACGTGCCGGACCACGTGCCCGCCGACGTGGAATACGACGCCGAAGGCATGGTGGTGATGGCGGGCGGCATCGACCTGCATTCGCACATCGGCGGCGGCAAGACGAACATCTCGCGCCTGCTGTTGCCCGAAGACCATCGCACCGACCTTGCGCGCGAAGCCGAACGTGCGCGCGCGTGTGAGGCGAACGGCGGTGCAGTGCTCGAACCGCCTACGCCAACACGAGATGCCGAAGGTCGCTACCTGCGCCTGCCCTCGTGCGGCGTCTGCACGCCGGGTACGCTCGCCACCGGCTACCGCTACGCCGAAATGGGCTACACGGCGGCGTTCGAGCCCGCCATGATGGCCTCGAACGCGCGCCACGCGCATCTGGAAATGGGCGACACGCCGATCATCGATCATGGCGCCTACGTGATGCTCGGCAACGACGAACTGTTCCTGCAACTGCTGGCCTCCGGCGCCGGCACCGAACGCATTCGCGACTACGTGGGCTGGACGCTGAACGCAAGCAAGGCGCTCGGCGTGAAGGTGGTCAACCCCGGCGGCATCTCGGCGTTCAAGTTCAACCAGCGCGCACTCGACGTGGACGAAGCGCACGTGCACTACGGCATCACGCCGCGCGACGTGCTGCGCACGCTCACGCGCGCGCTCACTGAACTGCGTGTGCCGCATCCGCTGCACGTGCACGCGAGCAACCTGGGCGTGCCGGGTAATCTCACGTCCACCATCAAGACCATGGACGCGGCGGACGGCCTGCCCATCCACCTCACGCACATCCAGTTTCACAGCTACGGCACCGAAGGGCCGCAGAAGTTTTCGTCGGGCGCGCGCGAAATTGCCGAGGCCGTGAACGCGCGGCCCAACGTGACCATCGACGTGGGCCAGGTGATCTTCGGGCAGACCGTCACCGCTTCCGGCGACACCATGATGCAGTTCCGCAACGCGCCGTTCGCGCGGCCGCACAAGTGGGTGATGGGCGACATCGAATGCGATGCGGGCTGCGGCGTAGTGCCGTTCCGCTATCGCGAGCAGAGCTACGTGAACGCGCTGCAATGGATCATCGGGCTCGAAATCTTCCTGCTCGTGGACGACCCGTGGCGCGTTTCGATGACCACGGACCACCCGAACGGCGGCCCGTTCACAAGCTACCCGCATCTGATTCGCCTCTTGATGGACAAGTCGTTTCGCGACGAGCAACTCGCGAAACTGCACCCCGAGGCGCAGGTGGCCAGCGCGCTGCGCGAACTGAAGCGCGAATTCTCGCTGTACGAGATCGCCATCATCACGCGCGCCGGCCCCGCGAAGCTATTGGGCCTGCGCGATCGCGGCCACCTGGGCGAAGGCGCGGCGGCGGATATCGCCGTCTATCGCAACCAGGACGACCGCGAACGCATGTTCACGTCGCCGGCCTACGTGTTCAAGGACGGTCATCTCGTAGCGCGCGACGGCACGCTCGTTTCGGTGCCCACGGGCGGCATCCATTTCGTGACGCCCGACTACGACCGCGGCATCGAAAAGACCCTGCGCGCGTGGAGCGACGCGAATCTCACCACGAACTTCGCGCACGCCGCGATCAGCAACGACGAAGCGTGTGCGTGCTGCCGCGGAGGCAGGCTGTTGCCGGTCGAATGCTTCTCCGCAGAGGAGGCGGAAAACCGGTGAACTACGCGTTGAACCCCGCGAACCCGCGCTGAACGCGCAGCAAGCGCAACCTCACGTAAGCATCAAGCAACCAACCAGGCGCCGAGAGATGGAGCACGAACAGCCCGCGACGACCGACACCGCGCCCCTTACGATCAACGGCACGCTGATCGACAGGACGTTCGCCGAAGCCTTCCCGATGAAGGCCACGCGGCTCGTCGTGACGGCGCACACGCCGCAGTGGGCGCACCACGCCGCGCATTCCATGACGGGCTTCGCGACGTCGGTGATCGGCTGCGGCTGCGAGGCCGGTATCGAACGCGAACTCGCGCCCGACGAAACGCCCGACGGGCGGCCGGGCGTGAGCGTGCTGCTGTTCGCGGTGTCGTCGAAGGAACTGGCGAAGCAGGTGGAGCGGCGCGTGGGCCAATGCGTGCTGACGTGCCCGACCACGGCGGTGTATGGCGGTATCGACCGCGCCACGAGCCGCGCGCCGCTTTCGGACAACGCGGCGCTTGGCAGCACGCTGCGTTTCTTCGGCGACGGCTGGCAGATTGCGAAGATGATCGGCACCACGCGCTACTGGCGCGTGCCGGTGATGGATGGCGAGTTCGTCTGCGAAGAGACGGCGCCCACCGTGAAAGCCGTGGGCGGCGGCAATCTGCTTTTGCTCGCCACCGACACCGACGCCGCCCTCGCCGCCGCCGAAGCCGCCGTGGCCGCGATGTGCAAGCTGCCGAACGTCGTGATGCCGTTTCCGGGCGGCGTGGTCCGGTCGGGGTCGAAGGTGGGCTCGAAGTATCGGGGCGCGACTGCCTCCACCAACGACGCGTTTTGTCCCACGCTCGTCGGGCTCTCGCCGCGCAGCGAACTCACGGACGAAGTGGGCTGCGTGCTCGAAATCGTGATCGATGGGCTCACGGAAGCCGACGTGGCCGCCGCAATGACGACGGGCATCGTAGCCGCCACCGCGCGTGGCCGCGCGGCGGGCATGCTGCGCATTTCGGCGGGCAACTACGGCGGCAAGCTCGGGCCCTATCACTTCCATCTGCACGCCCTTGCAGCGGGACTGGACGGGAGCCACGCATGAGCACCACGACCCTGCGTGTGAAGAAGGCGCCTGGCTTTCGCGTGGATGCATCGCCGCTGCTGCCCGAATTACTCGACGGCAAACCGCTCGCCGAGATCGAACGCATCGTGCTGCATGCGGGCAACGAAGCGTGCGCCGTAGGCGATCTGTTCGACGTGGCGCGCAGCGAAAGCGATGCAGGCGGCCCCACGCTGATGATCGAAGGCGCAGGCCCGTGGCTCGACAGGCTCGGCGTCGCAATGAATGGCGGGCACCTCGTCGTGCAGGGCGCGGCAGGCGACTACGCGGGCCACCGCATGGCGGGCGGCGTGCTGAGCGTCGGCGGCGATGCGGGTCACTTCACGGCCTGCGAGATGCGTGGCGGCCGGCTCACCGTGAGCGGCAACACCGGTGACTTCGCGGCCAGCGCGCTGCCCGGCGACATGGACGGCATGACGGGCGGCACGCTCGCCATTCACGGCAACGCGGGCGCGCGCCTGGCCGACCGCATGCGGCGCGGCGTTGTGCTGGTGGGCGGCAACGCAGGCGAATTTGCAGCGTCGCGGCTCGTGGCGGGCACCGTCTGCATAGCGGGCGAACTGGGCCCGCATTATGCGTACGGTATGCGGCGCGGCACGCTGCTGCTCGCACGCGAACCGCAGCGTTTGCCACCCACTTTTGCGGGCGGCGGGCGCGGCTTCGGCGTGTTCTGGTCGCTGCTCGTGCGCAGCCTCGCTGGCGAAATGGCGCCTTTTTCCGCGTGGAGCGCCGCGCGGCTGCCGGCGCGCTACACCGGCGACCTCGCCGTGGACGGCAGGGGAGAAATACTGATTCCCGGCTGAGCCTGCGCGCGGTAAAGGAGGGTGTTCGGCAGAACACCTCGACAACGAAAGCACAACCCAAAAACGATAGGAGACATCGGGATGACGACGGCGCATTCTCCCGCTGCACGCCAATCCACCGGTTTGCGCGAACCGCGTCGCTACGCGGGCTCGCTGATCGTGCTGCACTGGCTGATCGGGCTCGCCATCATCGCCCTGCTCGCGCTGGGCTTGTACATGGTCGGCCTGCCGAAAGGGCTGCCCGTGAAGGCCACGCTGATCAACTTGCACAAGTCGCTCGGGTTGACGGTTTTCCTGCTGGTGCTTCTGCGCATCCTGGTGCGCGCGGCCCGTAACCGGCCGCCGCTTCCGCCGATGCCACCGTGGCAACGCGCCGCCGCGCGCACCACGCAGGTTCTTTTATATGTCGGGATGGTGGCCATGCCGGTCACCGGTTATCTGGGCTCGTCGTTCAACAGCTACGGCACGCGCTTCTGGGGCCTCGCGCTGCCGCGTTGGGGCTGGGACGACGCGGGCCTGCGCCACCTCTTCTTCGGCGCGCACCGCTACATCGCCTACGCGATGATCGTGCTCGTCGTGCTGCATATTGCAGGCGCGCTCAAGCACCAGTTCGTCGATCGCGACAACCTGATGGCGAGAATGCTGCCATGAGCGTGGCCGCCATGATGCCGTGTTCACGGTCGCCATCGTCGCAGGTGTCGCAAACACTGCGCACGCGCGACGGGCACCGCGTGCGCTATGCCGTTGCGGGCGCAGCTGATGGACTGCCCGTGGCCGTGCTGCATGGTGGCCCCGGCAGCGGCAGCCAGCCGGGCGCGCTGCGGCTCTTCGATCTCTCGCGCCATCGCATCGTGCTGATCGATCAGCGTGGTGCGGGCGCATCGAAGCCGCGTGGCAGCATGCGCCACAACCGCACCGACGCGCTGATCGCCGACATGGAAGCCATTCGCGTGCGCCTTGGCATCGAACGTTGGGGCGTGCTGGGCGGATCGTGGGGCGCGGCGCTGGCGCTCGCCTACGCGGGGCGGCATCCCGAATCGCTAAGTGGGGTCGTGCTGCGCGGGCTCTTTCTCGCGTCGGAACGCGAAGTGCGCGGACTCTTCGTGACTTCGCGCCATCGTGCTCCGCGTCAGTGGACGAAGCTCGCGTCCGCTGCGCATTGCGCGCGTCCTCACGCGTTGCTGCGTCGTTGCCACGCGTTGCTTCAATACGGCGTGAGCCACGCACGTCAACGCGCCGTGGCGCTCGCATGGCGCGACTACGAAAACGTCGTGCTCGCGCGTTCGTGCGGACGCGGCGCCGTGGCTTCGGCCACGCGAACGCCTCGCGTCACGCCCGCTCGTGCAGACCGGCTTGTCGCGAAGTACCGCGTGCAGTCGCACTATCTCGTACATCGCTGCTGGCTGGGCGAAACGCGGCTGCTGGCGCTGGCGCGTCGCGCGGGCCAGGCCGGTGTGCCGATTGCCGCCGTGCATGGCAGCCGCGACCCCGTGTGTCCGCCGCAGAATCTGCAACGTCTCGCGCGTGCCGTGCCGCATGCGCAGACCGAATGCGTGCCGGGCGCGGGCCATCTCGCGAGCGACCCTGCGCTGCACCGGCGCGTGGCGCGCGCGATCGAACGCCTGTTTGCCGAACCCAACCGCGAGGAGCGCACGCTGCGCTACGCCACATGAAAATCAAGGTGCTCGGATCGTCCGCAGGCGGCGGCTTTCCACAATGGAACTGCAACTGCCGCAATTGCGACGGCGTGCGACGCGGCACGGTGAAGGCGACGCGCCGCACGCAGTCGTCTATTGCGGTGAGCGCGAACGGCGAAGACTGGCTGCTCGTGAATGCGTCGCCGGACCTGCTCGCGCAGATCGCGGCGCATCCCGAACTGCAACCGGCGCGCCGTGTGCGCGACAGCGGCATTGCCGCCGCGCTCGTGATCGATGCGCAGATCGACCACGTCACGGGCCTCGTGATGTTGCGCGAGCGCGATACGCCGCTGCCGCTCTACGCCACGCAGGCCGTGTGGCAAGACCTCTGCACAGGCTTTCCGATTGGCCCCATGCTCTCGCATTACTGCGGCGTGGAGCATCACCCCATCGCGCTGGACGGTGCCGCCTTTTCCGTCGCGGCGCTGCCCGGCTTGCAGATCGAAGCGCTGCCGCTTTCGAGCAAGGCACCGCCGTACTCGCCGCATCGCAATGCGCCGGAACGCGGCGACAACATCGGCCTCACGTTCATCAATCCGCAGTCGGGCAAGCGGGCGTTCTATGCGCCGGGGCTGGGCGCAATCGAACCGCACGTGCTGGCCGCCATGCGCGAAGCCGACCTGCTGCTCGTGGACGGCACGCTGTGGACCGGCGACGAAATGATCCGGCTGGGGCTTTCGAAGAAGACTTCGGCTGACATGGGCCATCTGCCGCAATCGGGGCCGGGCGGCATGATCGAGGTGCTCGATTCGATCGGCAGCGACACGGGCAAACCGCGCAAGGTGCTCATCCACATCAACAACACGAACCCGATTCTGGTGGAAGACGGCCCGGAGCGGCGCGAGCTTGCGGACCACGGAATCGAAGTCGCGTATGACGGCATGGCGTTCGAGCTTTGAGGGTTTGAATGTGTTGAGCGCCCTGACCAGACGAAATCAAACGGAGACGGCATGAACATCAACGACACCTACGGCACGGCGCCGGTACGCGAGGTCGATCCCACGCTGCCGGCCTGGAGCCGCGAGGCATTCGAAGAACAGTTGCGCGCGAAGGGCACGTCGTACCACATTCATCATCCGTTCAACGTGAAGATGAACAGCGGCGGCTGTTCGCCCACGCAGATTCGCGGCTGGGTGGCCAACCGCTTCTATTACCAGATCAACATTCCGCTCAAAGACGCCGCCGTTCTCTCCAATTGCCCCGACCGCGCCACGCGCCGCCGCTGGATGCAGCGCATTCTGGACCACGACGGCTACGGCGAAGACGAAGGCGGCATCGAAACGTGGGCGCGCCTGGCAGACGCCGTCGGTATTTCGCGCGACGACCTGTGGTCGCTGCGGTTCGTCACGCCGGGCGTGCGTTTCGCCGTGGACGCCTACGTGAATTTCGCGCGCCGCGCGCCGTGGCAGGAAGCAGTGTGCTCGTCGCTCACGGAGATGTTTGCACCGCAGATCCATCGCGACCGTCTCGCCACGTGGCCCGGTCATTACCCGTGGATCGACGCCGTGGGTCTCGACTACTTCCGCTCGCGCATCACGCGTGCGCAGCGCGACGTGGAGCATGGCCTCGAAGTCACGCTCGACCACTTCACGCGGCGCGACCAGCAGGAACGGGCGCTCGAGATACTGCAATTCAAGCTCGACATTCTCTGGACGATGCTGGACTCGATCGAAAAGGCCTTCCCGCAATGACTGACGAAGCGCACAACCTGAAGCTGAAAACGCTGTTCCGCATGCAATGGGAGCCGGCGCAAAACGCGCACGTGCTGCTGTACCCCGAAGGCATGGTGAAGTTGAACCAGAGCGCCGCCGAAATCCTGAAGCGCTGCGACGGCACGCGCAACATCGACACGCTGATCGCCGATCTCGAACAGGCCTTCAACGCCACGGACATCGGCGGCGAAGTCCGCTCGTTCGTGGCCGAAGCGCAGCGGCGCGGCTGGCTGGAGTAGTGCCATGAACGAACCTGCTGCTGCCTTTGCCTCTCCCGCTGCCGCCGCTTCGCAAACCGCGGCGCCCGACGTGCCGCCGCCGCTGTGGCTGCTTGCCGAACTCACCTACCGTTGCCCGCTGCATTGCGTGTTCTGCTCGAACCCGGTGAACTACGCGGCACACAATCGCGAACTGAATACGGCGCAATGGCTCGACGTGCTGCGCGAAGCGCGCGCGCTGGGCGCGGCTCAACTGGGCTTCTCGGGCGGCGAGCCGCTGCTGCGCGACGACCTCGAAGTGCTCGTGGCCGAAGCGCGCAAGCTGGGCTTCTACACGAACCTCATCACCTCCGGCATCGGGCTCACGGAAAAGCGCATCGGCAATTTGAAGGCCGCGGGCCTCGATCACATCCAGCTTTCGTTTCAGGACTCCACGCAGGAACTCAACGACTTCCTCTCCAGCACGCGCACGTTCGATCTGAAGCGGCGCGTGGCGAGCCTCATCAAGGCACACGGTTTTCCGATGGTGCTCAACTGCGTGCTGCATCGCTACAACCTGCCGCACGTGGACCGCATTATCGAGATGGCGCTTGCAATGGGTGCCGAGTACCTGGAACTCGCCAACACGCAGTACTACGGCTGGGCCAAGGCGAACCAGGCGCAACTCATGCCCACGCGCGAACAACTGGAAGAGGCGGAGGCCGTGGTGCAGCGCTATCGCGAAACGCATGGCGACCTCTGCAAGATTTTCTTCGTGGTGCCCGACTATTTCGAGCGGCGCCCCAAGCGCTGCATGAACGGCTGGGGCGCGGTGTTTCTGGGCGTGGCGCCGGACGGCACCGCGCTGCCCTGCCACGCGGCCCGCGACCTGCCGGGGCTCGTCTTCCCGAAGGTGACCGAACAACCGCTGCGCAGCATCTGGTATGAGAGCGACGCGTTCAATCACTATCGCGGCACGTCGTGGATGAAAGAGCCGTGCCGCAGTTGCGACGAAAAAGAGAAAGACCTGGGCGGCTGCCGCTGCCAGGCGTATCTGCTCACGGGCGACGCGGCCAATGCGGACCCTGTCTGCGACAAGTCGCCTATGCATGAAAAAGTGGTGAGCGTGGTGCGCGAGGCGGCAATGGCTCGATCGGCACCTCCGTCGTCTTTACGCGAGCAGCCCATCCTGTTTCGCAACGACGCCAACTCGCGGGCGCTGGCCGCGCAGACAGAGCACACCGACCACACATCGGATACCGCGGGAGCCGTGCGATGACCGAGAACGCCATTTCCGTCCTGCTCGTCGACGATCACGCCGTGGTGCGCGAGGGCTACCGGCGTCTGCTCGAACTCAACGCCGACGTGAACGTATGCGGCGAAGCGGCCGACGCCGCTGCGGCCTACCAACGCTTCTGCACGCTGCAACCGGACGTGGTGGTGATGGACGTGTCGTTGCCGGGTGCAAGCGGCATTGAAGCCATGCGCCGCATGCTGGCACGCGAACCGCACGCGCGCGTGCTGATCTTCAGCGTGCATGAGGAAGCCATCTTCGTGCGCCGCGCGCTGGACGCGGGCGCCCTCGGCTACGTGACGAAGGCCAGCGCACCGGACGTGCTGGTGGAAGCGGTGCGCACAGTGGCGAGGCGCGCGAGCTACCTGAGCCCCGATATTTCGCAAACACTCGCGTTGCGCCACGCATTCAGCGAAGGTCCGCCGGGACGCCAACTATCCGCGCGTGAATTCGAAGTGCTGCGGCTGCTCGTGCAGGGCTACACGTTGCAGAGCATCGCGGAAAAGCTGGGGCTTTCGCAAAAGACCGTGGCGAATCACCAGTCGGTAATTCGCCAGAAGTTCGGCGCGGACAACGGCGTACAGCTCGCGCAGATGGCGAGCCGTTTAGGCCTTCAGGGCCTTCAATTCACGGGGCCTGCGAGCCCCGCCTGAGCCGGAAGACGCGCACAGAACAGAAAGCCTTCGCCGGGTTTGCTCGCCAGCTGAAACTCGCCGCCCAGCGCTTCCACGCGCTCGCGCATGCCGATGAGCCCGAGCCCCGCACGCGGCTCGCCCAGGTCCGTGCCCGGACCGTTGTCCGCCATCGAGACGATGATCTCGTCGTCGCCCTGCGCGCCCTCGCTCACCTGTCCCGCCGCCGCATCGCGCGGCGCCCGCACGAGAAAGATCTCCACGCGCGACGTGCGCGCGAATTTCGACACGTTCGTGAGCCCTTCCTGAACGAGCCGGTAGAGCGTGATGTTGAGCACGTCGGAGAGTCCGCTGAAATCGCCTTCGATGGTGAGCGAAAACGACGCGTCCGGCAGCCGTTCGCGCCAGCCGTCCACGCAATGTTCGAGGGCGCTCGGCAAGCCGAATTCGTCGAGCCCGATAGGCCGCAGCCTGCGGATCATGCCGCCGATCTGCCGGTAGACGTGACCCGCGCTTTGCACGAGCGCGAGCGCAATGCGATGAATCTCGGGTTCGCGTTCGCCTGAGAGGTCGCGCACGCGCGAGGCGTCCAGCGACATCGCATTCAGGTATTGCCCCAACTCGTCGTGCAGTTCGCGCGCGAGGTGCCGGCGTTCCTGTTCCTGCGCGTCCAATGCCTGATTCGCAAGACGCCGGTTGTCCGCGAGCAGCCGTTCGGCCTCTTCTTCCAGCATGCGGCGGCGCGCCAGTTCGCGCTGCGTTTCGCGATAGCGTCGCCACGAGAACCACGCCAGGCCCACGGCGAGCACGCACAACGTGGCGGGCAATTCGTCCAGCTGAAAGCGTTCGAGGTGGCGCGTGAAGCGGTAGGTCAGTTCGCTGAAGTCGAACATCATGGCGAGCAGCCACGCGACCACCGTGATGACGACAACGCAAAGCAGATCGCGCCACGCAACGGAACGTGACGGCTGCGGGCTCGCATCAGGAGCCTTGGGAACGCTAGACAGGTCGGTTGGGTCGTGTGCCATTCCGCTCGATTGTACTCAGCCCATGCGCGCGCGAGCACTGTTTTACAGGCGCTTTCGACGTCTTTTAGCGGCCTTTTATGGCTTCGGGAAGGGTTCCGGGCAAGATCAGGAAAAGCTCCCGGTTCTGCATGCCATGCCTTGTGCGAAGCTTTCAGCACGCAGACATCGCGCGTGGCAATGATCTGTGGCGAACAACAAAAGACATCGAACAGGTGGAGCAGAGACAATGAGCATTCCCATCCATTTGCGCCGCAGGCGTCTGCGCATGCGGCGCGCCGGCCTTGGTGTGTTTGGTGCGTGCATCACGGGTGCGCTGACGGGTCTTCCGGGGGCGGCGTGGGCGCAGGCCACGCCCGCGGCTGCAACGACTGCTTCTCAGCCCGCTGCTTCTCGGCCCGCTGCCGCAGCTGAGGCGCCAAACGCATCGGGCAACAACGCGGGCAATAGCGCTGGCGACGACGCTGGCAACAGCGCGGCAAACACACCGCTCCCCGAAACCACGCTCGCACCCGTCGTCGTCGTGGGCACCACGCCGTTGCTCGGCATCGGCACCCCGCTTGCCCAGGTGCCCGCCAACGTGCAAACGGTGCACGCCAAAGACATCGACGCACAGCATCGCAACACGCTGATCGACTATTTCGCGAAGAACCTGCCGAGCGTCGATATCTCCGACGCCCAGGGCGACCCCTGGCAAATGAACGTGAATTACCGCGGCTTCACGGCGTCGCCGCTGCTGGGCACGCCGCAAGGGCTCTCGGTATTCGTGGACGGCGTGCGCGTGAACGAGCCCTTCGGCGACATCGTGAACTGGGACCTGATTCCGTCGCAGGCCATCGATACCATCCAGCTCATTCCCGGCTCCAATCCCACCTACGGGCTCAATACGCTGGGCGGCGCCATTGCCATCACCACCAAGAACGGCAAGACGAGCCCCGGCGGCGAAGCCGAAGTGCAGGTAGGCTCGTGGGGCCGCAAGACCGCGCAGATCGAACAGGGCGGCACCATCGGCCAAAATCTGGACTACTACGTGACCGCCGGCGCCGCAAACGACAACGGCTGGGCCGCGCAAAATGCCAGCCGCGTGCGCCAGGCCTTCGGCAAGCTGCGCTACACGGACGCGGACACCACGCTCTCGTTTTCCGCTGGCGGCGCGGACAACGACCTGCACGGCAGCCAGACGATTCCGCGCTCGTTCCTGAGCAACCCCGCGCAACCGTACACGTTCCCGGACGAAAACAAGAACAGCGTGGGCTACGCCACGCTTTCGGGCGATCACTTCTTCAACGACAACGTGGAGCTGAGCGGCAACGCCTACTTCCGCCAGTTCCGCAACAGCAACCTCAGCAGCAACAACAACCCCGACTTCGGGTCGCTGAACGCGGACGGCACTGTCAACACGCTGGAGGCCACAAACGTCCAATCCATCGTCTCCACGGGCAGCTACGGCGGCAGTCTGCAACTCACGCTGCTCGGCAAGCTCGCGGGCATGGACAACCAGTTCGTTTCGGGTGTGTCGGCCGATCTCTCGAACTCGCATTACACGTCTTCGTCTCAGGACGCCGCGTTTACGTCGACGCGTGCGACAGTGGGCATTGGCGACTTCGCGCTGCAGACCGACGCGCGAACGCATTCGGCCAACTACGGCGTCTACTTCAGCGACACGCTCTCGCTCACGAAGCAATGGGCGCTGACGTTGGCGGGTCGCTACAACTGGGCGTCGGCCACCATCGGCGACGAAAGCGGCATCCAGCCGCAGCTCGACGGCCACCACACGTTTTCACGCTTCAACCCGGCCGTGGGCATCAACTGGAATCCCACGCGCAACTTCACGGCCTACGCCACGTACAACGAAGGCATGCGCTCGCCTACGGCCATCGAACTCGCCTGCGCGGACCCTGCCGCGCCCTGCTCGCTGCCGAACGAATTCGTGGCGGACCCGGCGCTGGAGCCTGTGATCTCGAAGACGTTCGAGGTGGGCGCGCGCGGACGCATCGGCGCGAGCACCACGTGGAGTGCGGCCGTCTACAGCACCACGCTCGACAACGACATCCAGTTCGTGAGCAGCAACGGCGCATCGAGCAACCAGGGCTTCTTCCAGAACGTCGGCAGAACGCGGCGCCAAGGCCTGGAACTCGCGGGGCGCAGCGAGTTCGGCCCGTTCGCCGTGACCGCGAGCTACAGCTACGTGAACGCCACTTATCGCTCGACGTGGACTGAAAACAGCGCGAGCAATTCGAGCGCGGATGCGTCGGGCAACATCACCGTGAAGTCCGGCGACCATATTCCGGGCATTCCGCAAAATACCGTGAAACTGCGGCTCGATTACAAGCCGCTGCCGAAGTGGAACATCGGCACGAACCTGACGTGGCGCGGCAGCATCTACGCGCAGGGCGACGAAAACAACCAGGACGTGAACGGCAAGATTGCGGGCTACTTCCTGATCGACCTCGATACGACCTGGCAGGCCACGAAGCAGTTGCAACTGTTCGCCACGGTGACGAACCTGCTCGACAAGCGCTACGCGAGCTACGGCGTGCTGGGCGAAAACTTCTTCAACGGGCCCGGCCACACGTTCGACGGTGCGAACCCGGTGAACGAACAGTTCGTGGGACCCGGCGCGCCGCGCGGCATGTGGGTGGGACTGCGATACGCGTGGAAGTAGGCGGCAGGCGCATGCGTGCCTTGCATGCGTGGAGCGACAAGCTCACGCGTGTGAGGCACGCGTGAGCTTTGATGCCGTGATGCGTCTTCAGTCGATCGTGCCGTCGCTGCGCGGCCACGTGACGATGCCCCAGGCAAGCGGCAGGTCGCCGATCTGCTTGATGGGCTGATAGCTCTTCGCGTCGAGCACGTAGACCGCGTCCGAGCGCCCGCAGGCCAGCATCAGCTTCGTGCCGTCCGGCGTGAAGCTGAAGTGCCAGCAGCGCTGCCCGATGGGCACGTCCGTAACGTGCTCGAAGCTGTGGCCGTCGAACACCTGCAGCGTCTTGTCACGCGCGGCGGCCACCAAAAGCCGCTGCCCTTCGGGGCCGAACGTGATGCCGTATGGCCCGAGCTTCGTGTCCACGGTCTTCACCACGCTGAAGTCGTGCGCGTCCAGCACCACGAACTTGCTCAGCGATTCGAGCGTGACCACGTAATACTTGCCGTCCGGCGACACCGTGATGCCGCGCGGCCGGCCGCCCGCCGTGAGCTTCACCGTGCGAATGGGTTGACCCGTGCGGGCGTGGTAGACCGACACGGTGTCGTCGCCTTCGTTGGTGACGAGCATCGCGTCGCTATCCGGCGAAAACGCAATGCCTTCGGTCTCGTGGCCACTCGTGACAGAGCGGATCACGCGCCACGTCTTCATGTCGACGATGGCGATTTCGGCGGGCGGCTTGTTCGCGTCGTCGTCTTCCGCAGCCGGTTTGCCGGTTTTTCCGGGGTTGTCGGGTTTGCCGGGTTTTCCATTGGGCGGACCACCGTCCTCGCCCGGTTCGTAGGTCACGTAGGCGTAGCCGTTGTGCACGCGCACATACTCGGGGTTTTTGCCGATCTTCACGCGCTTCACGACGTTGCCCGTGGCCGTATCGATCACGGCAAGGTCGCGCGTGTTCTTGTTCGCCACCAGCAGGCGCGTGCCGTCCGCGTTGAGGCTCAGGCCGCGCGGACCGTCCGCGCCAACCGGGAAGGTCTTCGCGAGCGTCATCTGATTCAGGTCGATCACGCCAACGCCGGCCTTCTCGGAAGTGACGTAGGCCGTGGGCGCCGACGCATCGGCTGCACCGGCTGCGTTAGCACTCGCAGCCCCTACCGCCGTGCCGGCCGCAAGCGCGAACGCAACGGCCAGCGTCAGCGGACGCACGCGGCGCCTTGCGGGATGGGCTCGTTCTGCAGCAGCGGGTTTCAAGGGAGGGAAGGAACAGCGTGTCTCCAGCATCTTGTTCTCCTTGTCCGTATCGGAAGCGTTGCGCGCGGTTGTGTGGCGCGACCGCGCGCGGCGAAGCTCAATGGTCCAAGTTAGCCCATCGGCACGCAGTTTGGCAATGGAGGCTAAACGGGAGAACTTCCCGAAATAAGCCCCGGCTTATCGGCAACGAAAGAATGTCTGAATTCACATCGCCGCGCTGCTTCGCTATTGTCGGGTTCATGAATCGGCCAATGAATCGGCCAATGAACCGGCTCATCTGCCGGCCCATGTCTCGCGGCTTGCACCCACGCTCGCAGCCGCCGCCGCGCACTGCCGACCGGACTACCGACGGGACTACCCACCCCCCTGCCAGCGGGACCCTCACAGGACCAGCCCATGCAAGCGCTCATTTTCGACGTTGACGGCACACTCGCCGACACCGAAGCCGCTCATCGCAAGGCCTTCAACGCGGCCTTCGCCGAGGCCGGGCTGGACTGGCACTGGGACGAGCCGCTCTATACGCGGCTGCTTTCCGTCGCAGGCGGCAAAGAACGGCTGCTTCACTACTGGCGCGTCACCGACCCTGAAGAGGCCGCGGGCTCGCGTGTGAGCGAAGTGATCGACGCCGTGCATGCCATCAAGACGCGCCACTACGCGGCGCTTCTGCGCGATGGCGGCCTGCCGCTGCGGCCCGGCATTGCGCGGCTCATCGATGAGGCCAACGCCGCCGGCGTGCCCGTGGCCATCGCCACCACCACGACGCCCGGCAATCTGGACGCGTTGCTCAGCACGCCGTTCGGCACCGACTGGCGCCACCGCTTCGCCGCCATCTGCGACGGCCACACCACGCCCGTGAAGAAGCCCGCGCCCGACGTCTACTTCGACGTGCTGCAACGGCTCGCCTTGAGCGGCAACGACTGCATCGCCTTCGAAGACTCGGTGAACGGCCTGCGTGCCGCCCGCGCCGCGCGCATTCCCACCATCGTGACGCCTACGGCCTACACGGCCCATCAAGATTTCGACGACGCCTTGCGCGTGCTGCCGCATCTGGGCGACCCGGATCAGCCGCTCGCGCTGCATGCCACGCACGAGCCGTGCACGATTGTCGATCTGGCCACACTGCGCCGCTGGCACGGCAACACGCTGTTCCCAGGCGCCGCGATCAGGCCCGCGAGCTTTGCCACGCCCGCTGGAATCACAGGCAACCGGGCGGTACGCCGATGAGCGGCCCGACGCGCGCAGTGCTCGTCGATCTGGACGGCACGATGGTCGATACGGCGGCGGACATCGCCGCCGCCGTCAATTTCATGCTGGCCGAGTTCGGCGCCGAACCGCTGACGCTGGAGACGGTACGCGGTCTGATTGGCCGCGGCGTGCCGGCACTCGTGCGGCGCTCGCTCGAAGCTGCGCACCTCGACCGGCGTTTGAGCGCAGGGCGCGCCGAGCCCGTGTTTCACCACTACTACGCGCAGGTGAACGGGCGTCTGGGCACGGTCTATAGCGGCGTGACGGAAGGGCTCGCCGCGCTGAAGCGCGAGGGGTATGCGCTTGCCTGCGTCACCAACAAGCCGCGGTCGCTCGCGGCGCCGCTGCTTGCGCTGACGGGCCTCTCCCGCCACCTCGATGCCCTCGTGGCGGGCGACTCGATTCCCCACATGAAGCCCGCGCCCGAGCCGCTATGGCATGCGGCGGAACTGCTCGGCGCGGACGCCGCGAACACGGTGCTCGTGGGCGACTCGCCCGTCGACGTAGCGGCCGCGCAGGCCGCGGGCATACCCGTCTTCATCGTCACCTACGGTTACGCAGGACCGAATGGCGCGCAGGCCCTGCCCTGCGACGGACTCATCGATTCGTTCGAGATGTTGCCCGCGTTACTGGCGCGGGCGAGGGCAGTATCGGAGCAGTAAGGGGCATTTCTCACGCAGACGCCGCATGTTTGCATGCCTATGCACTTCGCATCGCAATGCGAAGTGGTCCAGAACGAAAGCTAAAGATTCGGACAATGCGGCCGTAATACGGGCGGTAAATCACAAGAGCCAGGGCCGGCCTCGGCCTCAAGGCGATCAACAATAACCGCTCACCGCACGAGGGATTCTCCATGCCCATTCGCCGCATGCGCCTGTTGCTTGCAGCGCCCGCCGTCTTGCTCGGCGCCTGTTCAATGGTTGCCCCGCCTTACTCCCCCTCTGTCGACAATATCGAGTCCCTGAAGAGTATGCCGACTGCGCATGCGCGGCTTGGCGAATTTTCTTCGAACCCCGGTCCTGCCAATTACTACCCCGTGCCGCTGCGCGCAGATTCAATGCGCTCGCCTGTCGGAAAGTCGTTCGGCGACTATCTGGCGGACGCAATGACACGAGAACTCACGATGGCAGGCAAGCTCTCGCCGCAAAGCGACGTTGAAATCAAGGCCACCTTGATCACGAACGACATCGACGCAGGTCTTGCCCAAGGCGGCGCGAAGCTCGCCGCGCGCTTTGTGGTAACGCGCAGTGGCGACATTCGCTACGACAACGTCGTAAGCGCGCAGACGCAATGGGATTCCGCATTCGCGGCCATGATCGCGGTACCAAAAGCGAGAGAGGAATATCCGATCGCCGTGCAGAAGCTGCTCGGTGCGCTATATGCCGACCCGGCCTTCCGCAAGGCGATCGAATAAGACACCGCTTCGAGTTTTGAATACACCAACCACACGAACGAGGATTAAAACAATGACGATGATTCGCACCGTGGCCGTTGCCAGCCTGATCGCCGTGCTGTCCGGCTGCGCGCATGAAATTTCGTTGACGGGCGATCCCACCAGGCTGCCTGCACTCCAGACGGCGCCACTCGACAAAACCGTCGCGCTCGTCATCACCGACGATGAGGCCGGCCGCGAAGTCATTACGCCGGGCGGTGGCGGCGACAAGGTCAGCTATCACCCGTACCGCGATCTCGAGTTGCCGCTGTATGTCGGGTTGGGCCACGTGTTCAAGAACGTGACCAAACTGAAAGCTGCACCGGACGCCGAAACCATTCGCGCCAAGCATCTGGATTACGTGGTCGTGCCGACTATCGTGACGACGTCTTCGTCGCCGAGCCTCGTGACATGGCCGCCGACCGACTTTTCCGTCACGCTCACGTGCACGGTGACGGACCCGGCGGGCCAACAGGTTGTGACAGAGAAGGTCACGGGCACGGGTCACGCGGAATTCAGCGAATTCCGCCGCAACTTCGGCCTGGCAGCCCAACTGGCTACCGCGGACGCCGTCACGAAGCTGCAGGACTCGCTTGCAGGCGCGCCGGAATTGCATAAGTAACGCTGCGGCAAAAAGATATACGGCGGCCCGCACGGCTTCATGAGGCGATCATGAGTGACCGTGCAGGCCCGTCGCTTCGTTTGCAGCCTTTCTCTTGCAGTCCGGCTGCAAACCGCGCCTTTAGAACGCGTGCCGCAACCCCACCGTTACCGCCACCTGCGTGCCGGTGGACGAAGGCGACAGCGTATTGATCATCGCTTCGCTCAGCACGGTGCCGGCCGGCGCACCGCGCACGTGTTGATAGACACTTTCCAGATAGACGTCGGTGCGCTTGCTGAGCGAGTAGTCGGTTTGCAGCATGACCGAATGCCACGCGGGATACGCGACCGTCGTGCCGCTGCCGTAAGCGCCATCCGTGTACGTGTAGGCCCCCGAAACGCTCCACGCCGGCGTGATCGCGTACTTGGCGTTCACCTCGTAGTTGTCGAGCCGCAGCGTTCCCGCGAGCGGCAGATAGCCGCCCGTGCCGAACGAGAACACGCCCGCCATGTTGTCGATCTGCGTGTGGCTCCAGACGAGCCCCACCGTTGCCGGCCCGAACGTGTAGTTGCCGCCCGCACCCCAGATGCGCTGACGCTGCGCCACGAAGTTCGCGCTGCCGTCGCCCTGCGAAATCGCGCCGTTCGGCGTGGTGCCCGTCACGCCGCCGCCCGCGTTGTTGAATTGCAGATAGCCCGCGGCGAGATTCACGGGGCCTTGTGCCCATGAGAGCGCGAAGCCATAGGCGCGGTTGTCTGCGAATGCGCCCGCCTTGTTGCTGAACGCGTACATGCCTTCGAAGGTCGCGCCGTAGAACGTGGGGCTCGTGTACTTCACCGCGTTGTTGATCACGACGGAATTGGCCGCGAGATTGTCGTTCTCGAACGGATGCGCAGCCATGTTGCCGCCCCAGGTGTTGGCCTCCGCGGAGAGCGGCCCGAGCAGGTCGTTGACCACGTCGAACTGGCGGCCGAACGTGAGCGAACCATACGGATCGCTTTGCAGCCCCACCCACGCCTGCGAACCGAAGCCGTCGCCGGGGAACGCCTGGGTGCCGTTGTTCAGGTTGAAGCCTTGCTCCAGCTTGAAGTTGGCATGCAGGCCGCCGCCCAGGTCTTCCGAGCCTTTCAGGCCGAACACGGTGTTCTGCGTGGAACTCGTCGCCATTTGCCAGGCGCTGTGGCCGCCCTGGTTGTTCGTGTAGGTGAGCCCGGTGTCGATGAGACCATACAGGGTCACACTGCTCTGCGCGTGCGCGCAAGCGGCAAAGGCGCCGGTGAGTGTCAACGTCAGCAAGGTTTTCTTCATGCTTTCAAGCTCCGTTTTGATCTTGGCAAATTCTGGCGGACTTTCATGGATAGCGCCGGCCATGCCGCAAACAAGGGCATGCCATTGCACCAGTTCGAAACCGCGTGCGACGCAGTGGTGAAGCAGAGGCTGTGACAACACGGAACGTGTGGCCGCGAGCCGACGAACACACGGTATCGAACGCAAGGTTCGCACCAGCTTCGCGAACGGCTATTGCAGTGACGGGCTTGAAAGGAAGAGCGGGTACGTGGGCACTTTACGAAACGAAACGTAGATGACGTTTCGCTTCCTCGCGGCTTGCTTGCTGCTTGCCGCATGCTTGCTGCTACTGATCGCGTGAATTCAGCAGATGCGCGGCAACTGCTCGCCGCTCAGCATGTCGAGTTCGCGTGCGCCGCCCAGGGCGTTGAGTCGCACGGCAGGCCGGTTGTTGTGCACGGCCTCCACGCGTCCTATCACTGTCGCGCGCGGATCGAAGCGACGCAGCACGTCCACCGTGCGGCTCGCTTCATCGGCAGGTACGAACGCAACGAAGCGCCCCTCGTTGGCTACGTAGAGCGGATCGAGCCCGAGCAGTTCGCATGCGCCGCGCACGGGGTCCAGCACGGGAATGGCGGCTTCGGCGAGATCGATCGCAACGTTCGCGGCCTCCGCAATTTCGATGAGCCCCGTTGCGAGACCGCCGCGCGTGAGGTCGCGCAGGCAGTGCAGTTCGACACCCGCGTCGATGAGTGCGAGCACGGTGGCCGCAAGCGGCGCGCAATCGCTCGCGAGTTCCGTTTCGAAGCCCAACCCCTCGCGCACCGCGAGAATCGCAATGCCGTGGCGGCCAATATCGCCGCTCAGAATCACGGCATCGCCTGCGCGAACGCGTTGCGGCACCACAGGAGCAGGCGCGCGAATCAGGCCGACGCCCGATGTGTTGACGTACAGCCCGTCGCCCTTGCCGCGCTCCACCACTTTCGTGTCGCCGGTCACGATGCGCACGTTCGCGGCAAGCGCCGCCGCGCGCATCGATTCGACCACCCGTTGCAGCGTAGCGAGCGCGAATCCTTCTTCGATCACGAGCCCCACGCTCAAATAACGCGGCTCGGCGCCGCACATTGCGAGGTCGTTCACGGTGCCGTTGACGGCGAGCGATCCGATGTCTCCGCCCGGAAAGAACAGCGGGCGCACGACGTAGGAATCCGTGGTGAAGGCAAGCCGTGCGCCGCCGGCGTCGAATGTCGCGCCGTCGTGCGTGAAGTCTTCGTCGCACGTCGCGAATGCGGGACGAAAGAGCCTCTCGATCAGTTCACGGGTAAGACGCCCTCCGCCGCCGTGCGCGAGTTCCACGACGTCTTTGCTGCTTGCAGGCATCGGGCAGGACGCCGAAAGAAAGGACGATTCGCTCATAGGGTGTCGGTCACCTTGTGCATTTCATGTCCGGTCGCAGGCAGGCTATCGCCCCCGCGCCGATAGCGGTAGTACGCGGCACATACACCCTCGGACGACACCATCGTCGCCCCCAGTGGATGCTCCGGCGTGCAGCGGGTGCCGAATGCGGGGCAATCGCAGGGCTTGCGCCGGCCGCGCAGCAAATCGCCTGCGATGCATTCGCCTGCGTGTTCGTCGGGCACGGCGAGGTCCGCAAAGCGCGTCAGTGCGTCGTAGCGCCGATAGCGCGGCGCAAGCCCAAGGCCGCTTGCGGGAATCTCGCCCAGGCCGCGCCAGCGCTGCGCCTGCACGCTGAAGACCTGCGCCACGGCGGCGCGCGCCGCCGTGTTGCCCTCGCGTCGCACCGCGCGGCTGTAGGCGTTCTCCACCTTCGCCTCGCCTGCTTCGAGTTGCCGGATGCAGAGGTAGAGCCCTTGCAGCAGATCGACAGGCTCGAAGCCCGTCACCACGATGGGAATGTGATGCCGCTGCGCGAGCGGCTCGTAATCGGCGTAACCCATCACCGTGCACACGTGGCCGGCTGCGAGAAAACCGTTCACGCCGTTGTCCGGCTCCGTGAGTATTGCTTCGATGGCGGGCGGCACAAGCACGTGCGAGACGAGCAGACAGAAGTTCGCCAGTTGCTCGCGTTCGGCCTGAAGCACGGCCATCGCCGTGGCTGGCGCGGTGGTCTCGAAGCCGATAGCAAAGAACACCACCACACGTTCAGGATGACTACGCGCCAGCGCCACGGCGTCGAGCGGCGAATAGACGATGCGCACGTCCGCGCCATGCGCCCTCGCTGTCAGCAGGCTGCCGCTTTCACCCGGTACGCGCAGCATGTCGCCGAACGAGCAGAAGATCACTTCGGGCCGGCTGGCTAATTCGACGGCAGTGTCGATCATGCCCGCAGGCGTGACGCACACGGGACAACCTGGGCCGTGCAGCAGCGTGATGCCTGGCGGCAGCATGCGATCGATACTGTGCCGCACGATGGAATGCGTCTGCCCGCCGCAGATTTCCATGATGGTCCAGTGGCGCGTGGCGAGCTTCGCAATGGCATCCGCATAGTGATGCGCCGCCGAGGGATCGCGCCATTCGTCGACGTGCTTCATGCCTCGCGCTCCCCTGCATCGAGGTCGGCAAGCGATTCGAGCGAGGCCAGCGTCTTCAGCGCCTCGGCCTCGTCGATCACTGCAATCGCGAAACCCGCGTGCACGAGCACATAGTGGCCAGGCATCGCCTCGGGCACGTAGGCCAAGTTCACCACTTTCACGATGCCGCCGAAATCGACGCGGCCCTGGCGCGTCAGCGGGTCGTCGCCATCGGCGGTGAGAATCTGGCCTGGAACGGCGAGACACATCAGCGTTTCTCCTCGTGCTTTGCATCGAGCGCATTCAGTGCCGCCGCCACGAACAATGCCTGGCCTACCGCGAGCCCGCCATCATTCGGCGGCACGCGGCCATGCGTGGACCCTTCGAAGCCGGCATTTCGCAAACGTGCCAGCGCGTGCGAGGCAAGGCGTTCGTTCTGAAAACAGCCACCGGTAAGCAAAACATGGCGTGTACCAACGAGCGAGACGGCCGCCCGTGCCACGACATCCGCAATGAGTTGCGCAAGGGCATCGTGGAAGGCTGCGGCGAGCGTAGCGGCATCGATGTTCGCTTCACGCGCTTCGACGAGCGAGGTCAATGTTGGCGCCCAGTCAGCCACGAGCGTGCCGCCATTCGCGGTGGTTCGCAGCACCGCGGGCGCAAGCACGAAGGCGTGCGACGACCGGCTCGCCGCCGCTTCCAGCGCAAGCGCGGCTTCGCCTTCGAAGCTGCTGCGCCGGCCTAGGCCAAGCATGGACGACACCGCATCGAACAGCCTGCCGGCACTCGACGTAAGCGGCGCCTGCACGCCGCGCGCGAGCATGACACTGAACACGCGCCGAGCCTCGGGCGTCGCGTCTGCAACCGGTGGCAACGAGCGCTTCGACCACATCGCCTCTCCGAACACGGCGTGCAACGCGCCAAGTGCGGCACGATCCGGCTCGCGCATCGCGGCTTCGCCGCCTGGCAAGCGGAACGGCAGCAAATGCGCCACGCGACGATAAACGTAACCGTTGCGGTTACGCTCTACCGCAATGAACTCTCCGCCCCACACGGTACCGTCGCCGCCGTCACCGCTGCCGTCCCAGGCGATGCCGAGCACGGGTTCCGCCGCCAGGCCGCGGTCTGCTATAGCGGCGAGCACGTGCGCAACGTGATGCGGCACGCGCCGCACCTCGCCCGCAAGCTTCGCAGCGAACTGCGTGCTGTAGTAATCGGGATGTGCGTCGCACGCAATGGCCGGTGACTGCATCGGGAACAGCTGCAGCATGTCGTCCACTCCACGCGCGAACGCTGCGCGCGCCGCGCTGCCGTCAAGGTCGCCGATATGCGGACCCAGCACGATCTGGCATTCTGCTGCCGCTGCCATTGCGCTCTTGCCATGACCGCCCAGCGCGAGCACGGGGGATACGCCGCGTTGATTCACGGCAGGCATCGCGAGCACGAGCGGTGCATAACCCCGCGCGTGCCGAAGAACGACGGGTTCGGCCGCAATGACACGCACCACCGAATCATCCACGCGATGCACGATGGGACGGTCGTGCACCAGAAACAGGTCGGCCACGCTGCGAAGCTGCTGCACAGCCTCGCGCTCGTCACAGAGAATCGGCTCGCCGCTCAGGTTGCCGCTCGTGGCAACGATGGGAAAACCGAGTTGCTGCATCAGCAAGTGATGCAGCGGCGTGTACGGCAACATGATGCCGAGCCAGGGAAGCGAAGGCGCTACGGAAGGCGCGAGGCCCGCCCTTTCTTCGAGAGCCCGCAGCAGCACGATGGGCGCGGCCGCCGAGCGCAGCAACGCCGCTTCCGCTGCGCCGATATACGCGAGCGCCGCCGCTGCGTCGAAGCCCGGCACCATGATGGCGAACGGCTTCGACGGCCGCCCCTTGCGTTCGCGCAGCAAGCGCACTGCTGTGTCGTTGCGCGCATCCACGAGCAACTGGAAACCGCCCAGACCCTTCATCGCCACGATGGCGCCTGCGCGCAGCGCCTCGGCGGCGCGAGTCAGCGCGTCGTCATTCGTGCAGGTTGGCTGCCCGCTTGCATCGAGCAACGAGAGCCGAGGGCCGCACTGCGCACACGCATTGGTCTGCGCATGAAAGCGCCGCGATAGAGGGTCGTCGTATTCGGCCTGACACGCGGCGCACATCGTGAAGCGCCGCATGGCGGTGCGTTCGCGATCGTACGGCGCGCGCTCGATCAGGCTGAAACGCGGGCCACAATGCACGCACGTCGTGAACGGATAGCGGTAGCGGCGGTTGGCGGGGTCGCTTATCTCCTCGAGACATGCGGCACACGTCGCGAGATCGGGCAGCACGGCGGCGAACTGCGTGCGTTCGTGCGTGCTGGCAGCAATCGAGAATGCCTCGGCGCCGCAAGGCGCGATGCGTTCGATCCGGCGTTCGCGCACCTGTGCCGGGGGCTGCAATTCCGTATCAAACCGCGCAAGGAACCGTTCCAGCGCGAGCGCATCGCCCTCCACTTCGATCACTGCGCCGTCGCCCGTATTGCGCACGAATCCGCGCAGGCCTTCGCTCACCGCGAGCCGATGCACGAACGGACGAAAGCCCACGCCCTGCACGGCGCCTGTCGCGGTGATGCGCAAGCGCATCGCTGCGTTGGCTTCGTTTGCGCAAGCGAACGCGCGCAGCGGGCCGTTCACGGAGCCTCGCTCCGCTCGTCGGGCACGTTCAGCGCCACGCTTTGCAGCACCACGTGCAATGCGTTCGGGTCCGCGGCATCGTGCGAGGTCACGATGTTCAGCGTCGCCTGTTCGGCCAGCGTGCCGCGCACCTCTTCGTCGAAATGCTCGCGAAAATGCTCGGGCGAAAACTGGCTCAGCGCACCGAGCCATACGTGTACTTCGCTCACGCTCTCGGCGTCTGCTTCGAGTGCGGCGGCCACCACGCGGCGCACGAGGTCGCGCACGATTCCCGTCTCATGCATCGAATGCCTCCCTGGGCGGGCGATTCGCGCTACGCAATCGCTCCACCTCGGCTATCACCTGGCTCGCCGCTTCGGGAACGGCCGCCGCCACCGCGGGCGTAACGGGCGCACCCACGTCGAAACACGCGCCTTCAATGGCGAACACCACGATGTCTTTCGGCGCGACGCCCAGCGCTTCGGCCAGTGCGATGGCGTCCGCCAATCCGAACGCATGGCTCGACGCGAACGGCATTTCGCGCGGCAGCGCCTGCGCGGCCAGATCGAGCCGCCGGATGCGACCGGGCTCGCCCATTGGCGCGGCAGCGTCGATGCAGATCAACGCGTCGATGCCGCCCATGTCGTCGCCCAGATTCATCATGTCGCCGCCGCGCGTGAGCAGCGAGACGTCGGCGGGCAAACGCCCCGCCAGTGCCGCGGCGACGAGTGCGCCAACACCGTCGTCGCCGCGATCGGCGTTGCCGATACCGATCACACGCACGGTGCGCGCGGGCGCATGTATTTCTGCCGCGTTCGTCATGACCGCTCCACCGATAACTTGAGAAAGTGCGCCGAGCACGAAATACAGGGGTCGTAGTTGCGGATGCTGCGTTCGCAGTGGTCGCGTATCACGTCGTCCGAGGCGTCGATCACGGACTGCGCCACGGCCGCGAGATCCGCTTCGATGCTCGGCTGGTTCTGCGACGTGGGCGGCACGATGCGGGCATCCAGGACGGTGCCCTCGGCGTCGAACGTGTAGCGGTGCCAGCAGATGCCGCGCGGCGCCTCGGTGCAGCCGAAGCCCGTGCCTGCGCGCGGCTCGGCGGGCACGGCGGAAAGCGGCGGCGGTTCGTACGCTGAGATCAGGCGCAACGCTTCTTCGCACGCGTAGACCAGTTCGACGGCTCGCACCACGATGCTTTTGAACGGATTGCGGCATACCGATTCAAGCCCGGCCTGGGCGGCAAGCTCGCGTACCGCGGGCGGCAGGCGGTCGAAATTCAGTGCGTAACGGGCGAGCGGCCCCACCAGATAGGCGCCGCGCTCCTTCACGAATGCGTGCAGCGCGGTGGAGTGCGAAACGTGGCGCTCTTCGAACGCGCTCTCGAATGCATCGATGCCGATGTCGATACCCTTGCTCGATACGATTCGCCCTTCGTTGAAGGGGTATTCGTCGCGGTGACGCAGTGCGACGAATTCGTAGTCGCACTCGTAGTCCGGAAAGGCAAACGTCGCGACCCAGCGGGCAAGATCGACTGCACTGTCGCGCGCGCGTTTCAGGCTTTCGGCCACGGGCGCCAGTTCGGCCTTGCGAGGCACGCGATGAAAGCCGCCCACCTTGACGTTGACCGGATGAATCTCGCGGCCGCCCAGCACGCGCATCAACTCGTTGCCGGCCTTCTTCAACGCGAGGCCTTTGCGCACCACGTCGCCGTGCTCGCGCGCCATCGCGATGGCATCGGGAAAGCCGAGGAAGTCCGGTGCGTGCAGCATGACCACGTGCAACGCGTGACTTTCGATCCATTCGCCGCAGTAGAGCAGCCGGCGCAACGCACGCAGTTGCCCTTCTACACGAACGCCGAATGCGTTCTCGATGGCGTGGACCGCGCTCATTTGATACGCCACGGGACAGATGCCGCAAATGCGCGCCACGATGTCCGGCGTCTCGGCATAGCCGCGCCCGCGCAGCATCGCCTCGAAGAAGCGCGGCGGCTCGAATATGTTGAGCCGCGCCTCGCTCACCTTGCCGTTGCGGATGCGCAAATCGAGCGCGCCCTCCCCTTCCACGCGAGCCAGGTAATCCACGCGGATCGTCTTAGTCGCCATGACGCTCGCTCTCCTCGCGGAACGGTTCGGCTGCGGCATTGAACGTGCGCAGCGCACGCTGGATATCGCGCGGCCTTGCGCCCAGCGCCCGCCACTCGCGCGAAAGCGCCGGCATGTTGGGCGTTTCCATCGGACCGTAGCAGCCGTAACAGCCGCGCCGATACGAAGGACAGATCGCGCCGCACCCCGCATGTGTAACGGGCCCGAGACACGGCGTGCCCTGCACCATCACGCAGACGTTGCCGCGCTGCTTGCATTCGATGCACACGCTGTGCGCCGCGATGGCGGGCTTGCGTCCCGCCAGATACGCGCTGATCACTTCGAGCAACTGCACCTTGTTGATGGGGCAGCCGTGCAGTTCGTAATCCACGCGCACGTGCGCCGAGATGGGCGTGGAAGTGGCAAGCGTGCTGATGTAGCTGGGCCGCGCGTAGACAGCGGCAATGAAGGCATCGATGTCCGCGAAGTTGCGCAGGGCCTGAATGCCGCCCGCCGTCGCACACGCGCCAATCGTGACCAGGTATTTCGACTGTTTGCGCACGTCCTGAATGCGCTTCGCGTCATGTTCGGTGGTGATGGACCCTTCCACGAGCGAGAGATCGTAGGGTCCACGCACAACGGCGCTGGAGGCTTCGCTGAAGTTCGCTATTTCCACGGCGTCGGCAAGCGCCAGCAGTTCGTCCTCGCAATCGAGCAGCGACAGCTGGCAACCATCGCACGAGGCGAACTTCCACACCGCGAGGCGAGGACGTTTGTTCGTTGCGCTGCGCGGCGGGTTGGCGTCGGCGTTCATCTCATACCTCCCGCACGGCGAGATAGCGCGCAATCGTGTCGTAGCGCATGACGGGACCGTCCTTGCAGACGAACGTGGGGCCGAACTGGCAGTGGCCGCACAGGCCGACCGCGCATTTCATGTTGCGCTCCATCGAAAGATAGATGCCCGTGTCCGGCACGCCGCGCTCGCGCAGCGCGTTCGCGGTGAAGCGCATCATCACCTCGGGGCCGCATACCAGCGCCGTGGTGTCGCGCGGATCGAACGCGGCGCGCGCGATGAGCGCCGGCATCACGCCGACGTGGCCGAACCACTGCGCATCCGCGTGATCGACGATCACTTCCACGCTGATGTCGAAGCGCTGCCGCCACCGCTCCAGTTCGCGGCGATACAGCATGCCCGCGGGATTGCGGCAGCCGAACAGAATCGTGACGCGCCCATAGCGGCTGCGATTCGCGAGGATGTCGTAGATGGCGGGACGCAGCGGTGCAAGCCCCAGGCCGCCCGCGGCAATGACCACGTCTGTTCCCGCGGCTGCCTGCATCGGCCAGCCCGCACCGAAAGGGCCCCGCACACCGAGCGTCGCGCCGGCTGCGAGTTGCGCGAGCGTATGGCTCACGGCGCCCACGTCGCGAATGGTGTGCACGAACGCGCCTTGTGCCGCCGGGTCGCCGCTCATGCTGATGGCCGCTTCTCCCACGCCGAATGCGTAGAGCATGTTGAACTGGCCTGGCGCGAACGCGGGCCGCGCGCCCGCGAGCGGCTCGAGTTCGAGCGTCACGACGTCAGGCAGTTCTTTGTGCCGCGCGGACACGCGATACGCCTGCGGCACGAATGGATCGAATGCATCGCACGTACTGGGCGCAAGCGTGGCGGGCGTCAGGCGAGCGTCATCGTTTTCCATAGACGTCGAGAATCTGCAGGCGGGTGGCGTGAAGCCGTTTCGTGAGAATCGGCAGGAAGCGCTTCATCATCTCGTAGCCGAGGTCGTGATCGGCCTCGCACTTGCCGCGCAGACAGGCGGCGTTGATGCCCACCGCGCGCGTGAGCGCCATGGCGCGTGCGTCGAACATCCAGCGGTACGGCGGCACGAGCCACGAGGCGCCGATAATCTCGCCGTCGCCCAGCGTCTCGAACACCACCGGAGCCTGCCCCGGCGCCGATATTTCGAGCGCGGCGCGGCCGTGGCGAATCAGATAGAACTCGTCGGCGCTATCGCCTTCGTGAAAGAGGTAGTCGCCCGTGTCGAAGCGGCAATTGCGCGCGCAGCCCGCCACCAGTTGCAGATGCGCGGGCGCAAAGCCGGCGAAAAACGCATGCTCGCCGAGAATCTGCTCAAGGCCTTCCATTGCCGTCTCCATTGGCCTGGCCTGCGGTGCTCGTGGCGCCCGGTGTGGCCTGAATGGCCGCCACTTCCTCCGTGATGTCGATGCCCACCGGGCACCACGTAATGCAGCGCCCGCAGCCGACACAGCCGGAGGTGCCGAACTGGTCGATCCAGCCCGCCAGCTTGTGCGTGAGCCACTGGCGGTAGCGCGCCTCGCCGGACTGCCGCACGCTGCCGCCATGCAGCCACGAAAAATCCAGCGTGAAGCACGAATCCCATTTGCGTACGCGCTCGGCTGTGGTGCCCGCCAGGTCGGTGTGGTCCTCCACCGTCGTGCAGAAACACGTGGGGCACACCATCGTGCAGTTGCCGCAACTGAGGCACCGGTCGCCCACTTCGGCCCAGCGCGGATGACGCAGGTTCTCTTGCAGAAGCGGCTTGAGATTGTCCGTCCGCATGGTGCGGCCCATTTGCCGCGCCGTGCGCGCGACCACGGCATGGGCCGCGTCGAGTTCCGCAGACGTTGCCTCGCGGTGCGGAAGTTGCGCAAGCAGTTCGGCGCCTGCCGCACTGCCGGTCTCGACGACGAAGCGACCGCTCGTGCCGTCCACGGCGGCAGGCAGTTCGGTGAGCGCGAGGTCGAAGCCCTCGGTGGCCTTCGGTCCGGTTTGCATCGACGCGCAAAAGCACGTCCCGCCCGCCTGCGAACAGTTCACGGCCACGATGAAGGCATCGCGCCGCCGCAACGCGTAGCCGCGATCCACCCATGAGCCTTCCAGGAAGACGCGGTCCTGTATCGCGATGGCATGCAGTTCGCAGGCGCGCACGCCGATGAAGGCGAATTTCTGCGGCGCGCGTCCGTTAGACCCGTCGGCCCCTTCGAACACACTGGCCTCGCCCGGCTCGACAAACGCGAGACCCGTGCTGTCTTTGCGCACGGTGAAGAGCCGCTCGACAGGCGGATGCAGAAACTGTTTCCATGAATGCGGACCCACCGCGAAGCCGAAGAGCGCCTGGTCGGTGCGGCGCTCCAGCTCGTAGCGCCCGGGTGCCTGGTAGTCGGTCCAGCCTGCGGGCAGGTCGTCGGCGCTGGCAATGTCGTCGTAGACGATGGCGTCGTCGCGCACGGTGGGTCCGATTACGCGATACGCGCGTGCGGCGAGGGCCTGGATAAGCGCCGTCAGGCCCTTCGCGTCGAGCATAGCAGGCGGGCGATGTGCGAACGATGACGAGGTCATGCGGAAGCACCTGTGAAGGGAGTGGACGTGCGCCTTCGAAAGAGTACGGCCCCCGTTGAAAGGAGCCGGCTCGGTTCAGTATAGGCGGCGCGCCTGGGTCCTGTGGACCAACATGATGCTTCGCGTTCGGGCCGCGCAAGCTGTGTCGCCAGGGCAGCCCGTTAGCCCTGGCGGCCCCGGCAAGCAGGCACTTTCATGTAGCGGCTTTCATGCAGCCGCTTTCATGCAGCCTCTGCATGCTCCAGTTCCGCGTGTTCGGCCTCCGGGGTTTGACGCTGCGGCTCACGCGAACCGTCCAGCAGCGCATCGATCTCCTCGCCTGTGAGCGTTTCGCGCGCCAGCAGCGCCTCAGCAATCCGTTCCAGCACCGCGCGCTCGGCCACGAGAATGCGCCGTGCTTCGGCTTCGGCCTCGCCCGTGATGCGCCGCACCTCGCTGTCGATGGTCGCCGCCATGGCCGCCGACATCGCGACCGGCATGCCATGCGGGTCCACGCCGCTTTCGCAGCAGACCACGCCCACGGTGTCGCTGAAACCGAATTCCGTCACCATGCGGCGCGCAAGCTGCGTGGCCTGGCGGATGTCGTCGCTTGCGCCGGTCGTGACTTCCTCGCGGCCATACACGAGTTCTTCGGCCACGCGCCCGCCGAACATCATCGCGAGGCGCCCTTCCAGCTGGCGCTTCGAGAACGAATGCTGGTCGCGCTCGGGCAACGAAAGCGTGACGCCGAACGCGCGGCCGCGCGGCACGATGGTGACCTTGTGCAGCGGGTCCTGATACGGCGAGCGCAGCGCGACGAGCGCATGCCCGGCTTCGTGATACGCGGTCATTTCGCGTTCGCGCGCCGTGACGGCGAGCGAGCGGCGTTCAGGACCGAGCAGCACCTTGTCGCGCGCTTCGTCGAAATCGGCCATGGAAACGCGCGCGTGACCGCGGCGCACCGCAATGAGCGCAGCTTCGTTCACGAGGTTCGCGAGGTCTGCGCCCGCGAAGCCCGGCGTGCCGCGCGCGATGACGGCCGAATCCACGTCCGTTGCAACGGGCACCGGTCGCATGTGCACTTCGAGAATCTTCTGGCGTCCCGCCGTGTCCGGCGCCGGCACCATCACCTGACGGTCGAAACGGCCCGGGCGCAGCAGCGCTGCATCGAGCACGTCGGGCCGGTTCGTCGCCGCGAGCACGATCACGCTTTCGCTGCCGGAAAAGCCGTCCATTTCCACGAGCAACTGGTTGACGGTCTGCTCGCGCTCGTCGTTGCCGCCCGCGCCGCTGCTGCGGTGCCGGCCCACGGCGTCGATCTCGTCGATGAACACGATGCACGGCGCATGCTGGCGTGCCTCGCGAAAGAGGTCGCGCACGCGCGCGGCGCCCACGCCCACGAACATCTCCACGAATTCGGCGCCGGAGATGGAAAAGAACGGCACGCCCGCTTCGCCCGCCACGGCGCGCGCCAGCAGTGTCTTGCCGGTGCCGGGCGGCCCGATCAGCAGCACGCCCTTCGGCACGCGGCCGCCCAGGCGCAGGAACGCGGAGGGCTCGCGCAGATAGCGCACGATCTCGTCCAGCTCGACCGCCGCTTCTTCTATGCCGGCAACGTCTGCGAACGTGGTGCGGTGCGCATCCGGCGAAATCAGGCGGGCGCGCGAACGACCGAAGCTCGCGGCCTTGTTGCTGCCGCTGCCCTGGGTTCCTTGCCGCGAGGTAAAGAGGATCGCGCCCACCATCAGCACGCCGATCAACAGCGTCTGGAAGAGCGGACTGTCGAGAAACCCCATGCCGTTGTTCGCCGCTGCCTCGATGCGGACCTGATGACTCAACAGGCGGTCGATCAGCGCGGGATCGGCCGGCGCGACGGTGCGAAACGAGCCGCCGTTGCCGAGCTTGCCGCTCAGCGTCGATCCTTCGATACGCACGCTGCGAATACCGCCCTTCTCCACCAGCACGACGAATTCGGAGTACGCGAGCGTGCGGACCTTCGCGGAATCGCCGGTTGCGCCAACGGCGGGTTCGTCCGCGCCGTTCTGGTAAGCCGTCGTCAGGTCGGCCAGGCTAGCCGCGCTGGCCCCGCTCACGGGAATGGGCTGCGCAAGGACGGGCGCCCCGTACGCCCATGCCGCGAACGCCGCCGCGGCCAATCCTGCCCGTAATGTGTGATTGCGCATGGCTACCGCCTCCTCGTGATGCGAGCGATGCGGTCTGCGGGACGGCAGCACGCCGCGCCCATCGTTTTCGCATCTGAACAGACTCAAGCCTCGCGCGAGCGTGTTCCGTCCCCGTTGACGTGGATCAAGCAGGCCCAGCACGCTGTGGACGCCGTGCAACATGGCGGCCCGCCGCCCTTTGCCTCACAATCACGGGCGTGCCGCCGCAGCCGGCTTTCGTCGGGCTGTCGGCGTGCGGCATTACTGTCCAGCGGTTCCCTTCCCGTTCTCGTCGTGCTGTGCATCATGTCTCTTGATTTCGTGCGTTCCCCGCTGTCCCGCTGCATGGCCCGACGTTCGATGGCGCGCTTGCCCGCCGCCGCTTTCGCCTTCTGGCTCGCGCTCACGCTTGCCGGTTGCGCGGCGCCGCCTGCCCGGCCAGCCGTTGAAGCCGCGCCGGCGCATGACGTGGTCGGCCTCTTCCCGATGGACGCGTACGACCAGAACGTGGACCACTGGATCGACCCGCACGACGCGGCTTACGACCGTCCCTTTCTCTCCGCCGCGCAGCAACGTGCGCATGAAGAGGCGCTTTACGCGCGCTATTTCGGCACAGGCTCGGGTGCCAGCTCAGGTGCCAACTCAGGCAACAGCACGGGCAGCGGTGCCGCCAACGCCACTGCGCCCTCGCCCTGGAACCCTGCGTATATCGAACAGGTCGTCTATCGCGACGGCGGCGACGCCATTGCCGCATTGCAGCGCCGGCGCCTCAGCTGGTTCGACAACCGCGAGCGCACGGGCCGCCATATCGGCTACGGCCAGAACTTCCGGCCGCATACGGGTGCCTGGATCGATGCCATTGCGAAGAACATGAACGTGGCGCAGTTCGAGGGCGCGCCGCATTACGCCGGCTCGCAACGCGCGATCGCGACGGGCAATCTGCTGGTGCGCGAACTGCCTACCATGGACCCGTCGTTCTACGACTGGCACATCGCGGGCGAAGGCTATCCCTTCGACAACCTGCAAATCTCGGCGGTGCGTCCGGGCACACCGCTCTATGTGCTCGGCAGCAGCACCGACGGCGCGTGGCGTTACGTGCAGACACCCGACCTGCAAGGCTGGGTGCAAAGCGATCACGTGGGTACGGTGGACGACGCCTTCGTGCTGGCCTGGCGCGCCGCTGCGGGCAAGATGTGGGGCGCGGTGATCGCGGCATCCGCGCCCGTGAGCGACAGCCAGGGCACGTTCCGCTTCAATGCGCCTGCGGGCAGCCTGCTGCCGTTGCAAGCCGCTGCTTCGAGTTCAGGTGCGGGTTCAGCGTCGGCCAACACGTGGAACGTGCTCGTGCCCGCACGCGACGTCGACGGCCGCGCCGTGATTCGCACGGCCACGCTCGACGCATCGCAGATCGCGCCCATGCCGCTCGCCGCGACGCCGCGCAATCTCGCGATGCTGCTCAAGAACCTGATAGGCCGCCCGTATGGCTGGGGCAATACGGGGTTCTATAACGACTGTTCTTCTGAACTCCAAAGCATCTTCGCCGCGTTCGGCGTGTGGCTGCCGCGCCATTCGTCCACGCAGATGAGCGCGGGACGCATGA
The DNA here is from genome assembly GCF_048957895.1 of Paraburkholderia sp. A1RI_3L. Lineage (NCBI taxonomy): Bacteria > Pseudomonadati > Pseudomonadota > Betaproteobacteria > Burkholderiales > Burkholderiaceae > Paraburkholderia > Paraburkholderia sp. A1RI_3L. Next base: position 229,974 of record NZ_JARCHA010000009.1, on the reverse strand, counting down.
CGGACCTTTCCGATGCCTCGCCCACAGAACGCCTCGATTACCTCGCGCATCACGGCGTGCCGATGCGCACGCTCATCTACATCGGCGGCCATGTGATGCTGTACCTCGGCAACACCACGCGCGACGGGAAAGCGGTGCCTGTGGTGTATCAGGACGTGTGGGGCCTGCGTCCCGCCGACAACAGCCGGCGCGCGGTGATTGGCGGCTCCGTGATCCTGCCGCTGCTCGCGCGCATTCCCGAAGACCCGTCGCTCGAATCGCTGGCGGGCACGCCTACGTTTCAGATTTCTGTGATCGGTGGGCCCGATGAAGGCGGGCCGTCGCAAGGCGATGAGGACAATCCTGCGAGTTGAGCCTTCGTTGAACCTTCGTTGAACGTCGGGGATGCCAGGCGCCTCGCAAGCGCCCTATGATCGGCTCGTCTGCCGATAACCGCTTCGCCGTCAGGCGCACGAAAGCCCATCCGCCACGCGGCGCATCCGCCCCCGCTTACCAGCCCTTACCTTTCCTCCCCGCGCAATGCCTTGTGCTTGCCGACGCACACCCTGGAAGCGCGATGCGTGATGCCGGCTGGCGTCACGCTGCTTCCCCGCTGGACTCTCTCCACTGCATGCCGGGCCATGCGACACCGCCCTCTGCCGGTCCTGTGCCGACCGCGCCGCGTTATTAACCGATTAACGCTGCGTAACGCAACGGCAACCGATCACAACAACAACTTCACTATGCTGCGCCTCATTCGACGGTGAACTGCCGCCGACTACCTGTCCCCGTCCAGGAACATCTGCCATGTACCACCTGATGACAATGGAACCCGTGCACGAAGCCGGCACGGTTGCGGTGCGCTTCACGATAGAAGGCCGGTCTTCCGTATTGGGCGCCGCCGACGTGGACACGCTCATCGAAAAGCTCGTCGAACTGCGGGCCGGCATGTCGCCCGCTCATTCCATGACGCCCGTGCCCTCGCACAACTATCCGCTCGAAGTGGACCCCAGCTGGCACGTGGACCGCACGCCGCTTTTCGATGGCCCCGTGCTCATGTTGCGCCACGCCGGCATGGGCTGGACGGCGTATGCACTGCCTGCGCGGAGCCTTTGCCAGCTCGTCGACGCGCTTGAAATGCAACCCGCTCCAGCCGCATTCGCCGCCCACCCCGTGATGAATTAGTGCTGTTGCGTTGGAGCGCTGCAGGTCGTTCACGCGTGGCGATGACGAGCGATGAGCGCGTAGAAAAGTCCGCCGTGCTGCTTCTGTCCGCTGCCGCCCGCTGCCACCCGCTACCGACGCCCGGCGGACGGCCGGTGATGTGCCTTGTTGCGTCGCTGGAGTTGACCATGGTGCGAAGTGTCATTCCCGGTGTACTGACAGTGTGGCTGCTCAACACGAAAGACGCCCTGCATAGGGATGCGTTCAACCGCGAGAACGAAACCCGCTGGCACGCCGCAACCTTTCACATGCGCCATTCGATTCCCGCTGACCGCTATGCGCCGCGCCCGCACTGCGTTCCTCCCGCCTCTCAGGCGTATTCGTTCGTGCGGCAAACGGTCGGGTATCACCCGAACCTTCTGCCGCCTTCTTACCGGTCAACATGAAGTCCAGATTCTTAGCCAGGTTCATGACGCCACGCGTCGACATCGCGATTGCGGGCGCCATCGGTGCCCTCACAGCGCCCGCAGCGCATGCCACCACGCCCTTCGTCGTTCAGGACATCCGCCTTGAAGGACTGCAGCGCGCCGAGCCCGGCACGGTGTTTTCCTATCTGTCCATCAAACAGGGCGATACGTTCACCGACGACAAGGCATCCGAAGCAATTCGCGCGCTGTACGACACCGGCTTTTTCAACGACGTGAAGATCGCCACCGAAGGCAATGTCGTGATCGTGCGCGTGGTGGAACGCGCGGCCATCGGCACGATCGACTTTTCCGGGCTGCACGAGTTCGACAAGGACAACCTCACGAAAGCGCTGCGCACGGTGGGGCTTTCGCAGGGCCGCAACTACGACCGCGCGCTCGTGGACCGCGCCGAACAGGAACTGAAGCGCCAGTACCTCACGCGCGGCTTCTACGCGGCAGAGGTCACGACGACAGTCACGCCAATCGACCGCAATCGCGTCGCCATTCTCTTTGCCGTAATCGAAGGGCCGAGCGCAAAGATCCGCCAGGTGAACTTCATCGGCAACAAGGTCTTCGACGACAGCGTGTTGCGCGATCAGATGCAGGAGTCCACGCCGAACTGGTTCTCCTGGTACACGAAAGACGACCTCTATTCAAAGGAAAAGCTCACGGGCGATCTGGAAAACGTGCGCTCGTACTACCTGAACCGCGGCTATCTGGAGTTCAACATCGAATCCACGCAGGTCTCCCTTTCGCCGGACAAGAAGGACATGTACCTCACCGTCACGGTGCACGAGGGCGAGCCGTACACGGTCTCCGGCGTCAGGCTAGCGGGCAACCTGCTGGGCCGCGAAGCGGAGTTCGACAAGCTCGTCGCCATCAAACCGGGCGAGCGGTTCTCGTCGGAAAAACTGCAGGCCGCAACGAAAGCTCTCGTCGACAAGCTGGGCGAGTACGGCTACGCGTTCGCCACCGTCAACGCGGTGCCGCAGATCGACCAGGAACACCACAAGGTTGCCCTCGCACTCCAGGTGGACCCGGGGCGCCGCGTGTACGTGCGGCGCGTGAATATCGAAGGCAATACGCGCACACGCGACGAAGTGATTCGTCGCGAAATGCGGCAGTTCGAAAGCTCGTGGTTCGACTCGTCGCGCCTGACGCTTTCGAAGGACCGTCTCAATCGCCTCGGCTACTTCACCGACGTCGACGTGACGACCGTACCCGTGGAAGGATCGAGCGATCAGGTCGACGTGGACGTGAAGGTGACAGAAAAGCCCACGGGCACCATTTCGCTGGGCCTTGGTTACGGCTCGGGCGAAGGGCCCATCATTTCCGCGGGCGTGACGCAGGACAACGTGTTCGGCTCCGGCAACACGCTCTCGGTGAACGTCAACACGGCCACGTCGTACCGAACACTGACCGTCACGCAGGTCGACCCGTACTTCACCGTGGACGGCATCAAGCGCATCACAGACGTCTATTACCGCACGACGGAGCCGCTCTACTACTCGAGCAGTTCGAGCTTCCGCATCATCGCGGCCGGCGCCGATCTCAAGTTCGGCATTCCGTTCTCGGAATCGGACATGATCTACTTCGGCCTCGGCTTCGAGCAGGACCGGCTTGATACGGACTCGGCCACGCCGCAAACCTATATCGATTACGTGAAGGACTTCGGCCGCGTTTCCAACAACATCCCGCTCACGGTCGGCTGGTCGCGCGACGCGCGCGACAGCGCACTCGTACCCAGCCGCGGCTACTACGCGCAGGCCAACGCGGAGTACGGCACACCCGCCGGCACCACGCCGTACTACAAGGCCGACGTGCAGGGCCAGTACTACTACTCGTTCGCGCGCGGCTTCGTGCTGGGCCTGAATTTCCAGGGCGGCTACGGCAATGGTCTGAACGGCAAGGCGTACCCCATCTTCAAGAACTATTACGCGGGCGGCATCGGGTCGGTGCGCGGCTACGAGACCAGTTCGCTCGGCCCGCGCGATACGAGCACGGGCGACCCGATTGGCGGCTCGAAGATGATCGTGGGCAACATCGAAGTCACGTTCCCGCTGCCAGGCACAGGCTACGACCGCACGCTGCGCGTGTTCACGTTCCTGGACGGCGGCAACGTGTGGGGCTCCGAAGGCAACAGCACAGGGGCGAACGGACTGCGCTACAGCTACGGCATAGGCCTCGAATGGATCTCGCCCATCGGTCCGCTGAAACTCGACTTCGGTCTGCCCGTGGTGCGGCATGCGGGCGACCAGTATCAGAAGTTCCAGTTCCAGATTGGCACGTCGTTCTGACGCGTCAGGACCTCATTCATCCGCCACTGCCTCGCCCATTGATTTGCAATCCGCATCGTTACACCGCCGCAGGATCCACGTCAGAATCTGGACGCTTCGGCTTCCTCTGGATTTGCTGCTCGCCGCACCCGCGTGCATGGCGTGCCTGCCGGGCTCGGCGTGTGCGCAACTCGCGGCGCAAGCTGCGCTGCCCTACCGCATCGACGGCCCGTGGGGCCTGCAGCTCGCGCCCGAACTCGTGGAGCACCCGCTCGCACCCGGCGAACAGGCTGCAACATTCACCGACGGCAGCAGCGCCACAGGCACCAGCAACACCGACCTTGCGCTCAAAGGCAACGCGGACTTGCGCAGCGGTACGTCCGTGGTCAAGGCCGACGCGCTCCACTACGACGTGGACACCGACATGGCCGATGCCTACGGCCATGTACAGATCACGCATGACGGCAACGTATTCAGCGGGCCGGATGCCCATCTTCACGTAAGCGAGACGGCGGGCACGATGAGCACGCCCGCCTACCATTTCACGCTGACGAACGGTTCGGGCCGCGCTTCGCGAATCGACCTGATCGACGCGCAACGCGAGACCGCCTACGACGCGACGTACACCACCTGCAATTGCCTCGAAAGTCCCGCGTGGCATCTGCGCGCTTCGCGCCTCGATCTGGACCAGGGCGAGAACGAGGGCGTGGCGTACAACGGCGTGCTGTTTTTCGGCAGCGCACCGCTTTTCGCGTTTCCGTGGCTCGCGTTTCCGCTCAACGGCGAACGCGCCACAGGGCTCCTGCCGCCCACGTTCTCGCTCAGTTCGTCGAGCGGCTACGACTTCCAGTTGCCCGTCTATTTCAATCTGGCGCCGAATTACGACCTGACGCTCACGCCGCGCGTCATGACTAAACGCGGCGCCCTGCTGACGGCCGACTATCGCTATCTGACAGCGAATTCTTCCGGCGCGCTCTCCATCACTTACCTGCCCTACGATGCGATCACGAAGACGAACCGCTATTCGTTTTCGTTCAAGCATCAGCAGGCGCTGGGCGACGGACTTGCCGCGTATGTGAACTACAACCGCGTGTCCGATGCCGCGGTGCCGACGGACCTCGGTCAAAACGCCTTTGTGCTGGGCTCGCAGACGGTGTTTCAGGAGGAGGCCGGCGTGACGTACAACCACGGTCCGTGGTCTGTGCTCGCACGCGTGCAGGACTGGCAGTCGTTCACGACTTCGCCACCCTACAACCGCGAGCCCGAAATAGACGCGAAGTACACGCGCTACAACGTAGAGGGGTTCGACTTCGGTGCAGATGCGAACGCTACGCGCTTTTCGATTCCCGTCGGACATTCCACGCAGGGCGCGCGCTTCACGTTCGACCCCTACGTGAGTTACGCAATCGTGCATCCGGGCTGGTACGTCACGCCCAAGGTGCAATGGCACTTCGCGTCATACGATCTCAGCAGTATCGGCAGCAATGCCCCTGCAGGCCAGCCGAAGACGTTCAGCTTCAACGTTCCCACACTGAGCTTCGATTCGGGCGCAACGTTCGAGCGCGACATTCGCCTCTTCGGCGTCGACATGATCCAGACGCTCGAACCGCGTCTCTACTACGTCTACACGCCTTACCGGAACCAGACGTTCGCGCCCATCTTCGACACGGCGCCGCTCGACTTCGGGCTGGCGGAGATTTTCACGAGCAACCGCTTCGTGGGCGGCGACCGCGTGTCCGACATGAACCGCGTGACGGCAGGCATCACGACGCGCTTTCTCGACGCCGCAACCGGTGCGGAACGCGCGCGCTTCGTGCTCGCCCAGGAATACTATTTCCGCACCACGCAGGTCACGATGTCCGGCGACATTCCGCCTTCGGCCGGTCCCTCCAACGTCATTGCGGGCGCCTCGTTCAACCTGGGCGACAACATGAGCGTGGAACAGGCCGTGGAATACGACCAGTCGAACAACGCGTTCGCACAGGCTACGTCGGGCGTGAGCTGGAAGCCGGCCGACGGCAAGGTGCTCAACGCGGCCTACCTCTATGCGAAAGCGAACGCGACGCTTGGCGACGCAGCGGTGAACCAGATTCTGCTCTCGAGCCAATGGCCGCTCTCGCGCCGCGTTTCGGCGGTAGGCATGATCGATTACGACATGGGCGTTCACCGTACCGTGGCCGGACTGCTCGGCATGCAATACCAGGCCGACTGCTGGGCCGTGAGCCTCGCCTTCGAGAAGTACACCAACACGAGCAGCACCAACACGCCGACGAGCGGCACACGCCTGCTGATGCAGCTGCAACTGAACGGCGTGAGCCGCATCGACAACGGACTGCTCCAGCAGTTTCGCGCGAGCGTTGCCGGTTATAGCGCGCCTGCCGTGCCGGATGCCGAATCGCGGTTCACGAACTATCCGTGACGAGACGGACGGCGACGTCGCTCATTCGAATGTCGCGGCATTGGCACAGAGGCTTACCGCATGAAGAGCCTCAGCACGATGCCGAACAGCCCGAATCCGACGACAAGCGAAGCGACGAGGCCGACCAGGACGAGCGCCAGCACGACCGCGCCCTTGATGGAGCCCGCCTGCCGGCGCCAGCCGTGGCGCGATTGCGGGCGCCTTGCGGCGCGAAGGGGCACGATGTGAGGCATCAGAGGTCCCTGAGGGGATTGAACACGCAAGTGCATGATGGGAGCACGGCGAATGCCCGTTCCCATACCGACGTTTACCCTGGTGCGCCGTTTAAGTTTCGTTTAAGTGGGTGGCCCTACATTCGACGGGCATTGCGTTGCCCCGCCTTGCACGGCGGTCTGTTCCGCAACGCCCCTCCTCCCCTGTGGAGACCAGAGCAGCAACGGCCGTTCGGCCCCCCTGTCCGCCAGGACCAGGGCCGATGTTAGGGACCCGGATTTTCGGGTCCTTTTTTTTGCGGTCTTTCGTGAATTTCCGGCGAGCGTCGCGGAACAGGGCGTCGTCAGGCTTGTGCGGACGTGAGTGCCGCGCGGCGGGAAGCGGTGCTTCTGGAAGGCCTTGCCCATCCGCATGCACCTTCTCAGCGACGCTGCCATACTGGCCATCGCCGCTCGCAGGCACGGCGACTTTCGTCGCCCCTCTTGCGTTCATCTCCCCACACCACCAAAAAACCACGCACCCCATGAAGACATCGCGCCGTCACTTTCTGCATCACGTCATGGTCGTGGGCGCCGGCATGGCGCCGGCGCTCATCCTCAGCCGCACCGCACGGGCCGCCGACGAAAAGGTGAGCGAAAGCGACCCCACAGCGAAATCGCTGGGCTATGTGGAAGACGCCACACGCGTCGACAAGGCACGCTTTCCCGCCTACGCGGCCGGGCAACGCTGCGGTACCTGCTCGCTGTTCCAGGGCAAAAGCGGCGATGCGTGGGGTGGCTGCGTGCTGTTCGGCGCGAAGCTCGTGGCCTCCGGTGGATGGTGCAGTTCATATACGAACTCGTAGCAGACGCGGGACGCGCCCGGTTTTTTCGCACGGTCGGTCGAACAGCGCGATGAGGTGTAGCCAACCATTTGCCAACATTTTTCTTTCTAATGTCTTTCATTTTTATTTTTGTTCGGCTCTAATGGCGCCTCCACACCTTGCCAGGAGACTTCCATGAGCGACTTCATGCGCGGCGCTTTCACGCTGGGCGGTTGCATCAGCGCCTACACCTTCGTGGTCAGCGCCATCGAGTATCTGGCGGGCTAGGGCCAGGGTTGACGGTCGCGAGACGCGACCGTCGGCCATTGCCGTCCTGGCTGCCCGGAAAGAACCCTCCGAAAGAACCCTCAAGCAAAACATTCGGCCTCGTAAAGCAAGCGGCCGGCCGCGTCCTTCGGCGACAGGACGGGTTCTGCGCCATTGGGCCAGTCGATGCCCACTTCCGGGTCGGACCACAGCAGGCTGCGCTCGTACTCGGGGAACCAGAAGTCCGTGGTTTTGTAGAGCAATTCGGCGGAAGGCGAAAGCACGATGAAGCCGTGCGCGAATCCCGGTGGCACCCATAGCTGCCGATAGTTCTTCGCGCTCAGCCGCGTGCCCACCCACTTGCCGAAGCTCGGCGAACTCAGCCGCAAATCCACCGCGACGTCGAACACCTCGCCGGTCATCACGCGCACGAGCTTGCCCTGCGGCCGTTGGATCTGATAGTGCAGTCCGCGCAGCACGCCGCGTGTAGAACGCGAATGGTTGTCCTGCACGAACACGTGTCCTCTCGCCACGTTCTCTTCGAATTCCCGCGCGTTGAAGCTTTCGAAGAAGTGCCCGCGACTGTCGCTGAACACCGTCGGCTCGATTATTTTGACCTCCGCAATCGCTGTCTCCTTCACCTCAATAGCCATCTCGGCCTGCTCCGTATAGACGAGTTTCAAATCCTCCCGCGCGCGGCGCGGTCGCGGCGGGCATGCACGCTCGCTTCGCGCTCCAGCACATCGAGCAGTTCACGCGCGGCGGCATCCCACCGGAAACGCTTCGCGTGCTCGCGCCCGCGCGCACGCCACGTTTCACGCAGCGCCTTGTCGCTCATCATCCGCGCGATCTTTCGCGCAATGTCTTCCACCGAACGCGCATCGCAGTACATCGCGGCGTCACCGCAGACCTCGGGCAGCGACGCCTCGCGCGACGCGATCACCGGGCAGCCGCACGACATCGCTTCGAGCGGCGGCAGGCCGAACCCTTCATAGAGCGAGGGAAACACGAAACAGCCCGCGTGCTCGTACAACGCCTTCAATTCGCCATCCGAAACAAAGCCTGCCGCAATCACGTGGTCCGACGGCTGCAACCCCGCCTTCGCCTTGCCGTTGAAGACGCGCAGATCGCAACCGCCCGCCACCACGAACTGCCAGTCGTGATCGCGCTCACTCAATTGCTCGACAGCGGCCAGCACGCGCGCAAGGTTCTTCCCCACGGAGAGGCTGCCCACAATCAGCACGTAACCGTCTTCCTTCAGACCGAGGCGCGCAAGAATGCGCGCATCCGGAACGATACGGTCGAAGTGATCGACGCCGTTTCGCACCACCGAGATACGGCTCGCGTCGATACCGAGGCGCACCATGATGCGTTGCTTCGAAAATTCGGACACGGTGACGATGTGCTTCGCTGTGCGCTTCAGAACGGCATACGCCACGCGATACCAGAGCCGGTACTTCCACGAGTAGTTTTCGGGCAGATCGTAGACCGCGACGTCGTGCACCATGAGCACCTGCCGGCGCGCCAGCAGCGGGCCGATGTTGCAGAGGCTCAGCAGCGTGCGGCCGCCCGATGCAAACGGCAGCACCAGTTGCTCCCACAGTGCGCCCTTGAAAACGCGCTTCATCCAGCGGGCAGCGATGCCCTCCGGCGAAGTCACGGATGCGGCCGCGGGCCATGCCACGTCGTCACGCGCATCGGCCGGCACGAAGAGCGGCAGATCGGCACCATCCGGCACGGATCTCACGAGCGCGATTGCCATTTCATAGCCCACGCGCTGCACGCCCGTCATGCGCTGCGAGGCGAACTTTCCGTTTATCGCGAATGTTCCGCCAGCCAGCTCACGCACATGAGGTTTGTCGGCGGCGCTCGCGAGGGGGACTGGTGCGGTCGCGGTGGCGGCTTTGGCCGACATCGTGATCGGATTCATCAGGCACAGCTCCATAGCGTGGATTGCGGTCAAGCGTGGCGCGATGATGCGGCGCACGATTGCATTAGGCGATCACGCAAGGGGGCTGCTCAGTACGATTTCGCACTTAGCTCCAGGCAGATCGAAATTGTTCTCGTGCATCTGCCGGGCATCCCATGTGCTTTCAGTGCGGTGTGTGCCGGGCCTGCAACCGCCCACCGCTAAGTACGGTTCCGAACTGAGCGGCCTTCGGGCGTCGCATAACCTGGCACTTTCAACGGACGGCCGGTGCCGCTGGAGAGCCCGATGTACGCCCGCACCATCTCGATGCTGTTCTATATGTTCTTCACCTGCGTGATCTTCAATCCGCAGGTGAAAGGCGTGACGATCTATCTGTACGTCATGCTGCCGCTGCTCGACCCGGGCTTTGCCTCGTTCGCACTGGCCACCGTGCGCCGCTGGGCGTTGCCGCTCGCCATCGCCGTGGCGGCCTGCCTGATCAGCAGCCCGATGGCGGCTGCACGTGTCGTCTCCATTGCGATCTGCGTGGGCTACCTGATGTACACGTACGCGCGCAAGATCGACTACCTGCACCTCTGGATGGGCATTAACGTGCTGTTCGCCATCGTGCAGTTCATCACGTACTACGCGGACTACAGTCTTGCGGTTCAGCTCGGCCCGGATGAAGTGTCGAAGATGCTCTGGGGAGACTCGGCCACGCAGACCAATACGAATTTCTACGAGATCCTCTATTTCGCGCGCGTCTGCGGCTTCTCCCGCGAGGCCGGCTTCTTCTCGTCGTTGCTGGCTGCGTCGTTCGTGCTGTATCTCATGCAGCGCGAGAAAACCAGCAAGTTCATGATGACGCTCTACTGGATCGGCCTCTTCATCAGCCTCTCCAAGGCGTCGGCCGTGCTGGGCATTTTTGCCGTGCTCTACTTTGCGCGCCGTTCGCTGCGTTCGATTCACCCGCTGGTGGCCATTGGGATCTTCACCTGCGTGATGGGAGCGATGGGCCTCTACATGAGAGCGCACGGCTTCTTCGGCGTGCCCACTTTCGCGCACCGCATGGGCGGATACCCGTTCCTGCTCGATGCGCGGTTCTCGGACCTCATCAAAGGTGTGTCCACGCAGCAGTTGCTCAACGACTACGGCTATCTGCCCTACGTACACATGAATCGCGAGGTGTACTACGTCAACGAGGTGACGTTCGCGAGTATTCCGGGCCTCATCATCGACATGGGACTCATCCCCGCGCTGATCCTGCTCGGCGTGCTGGGCTTCACCGCGAGCGACGGTTTCGTGATGCTCATGACGCTGCTCATCACGGCCACGCTGGGCCCAACGATGGTGACCTCGTTCGTGCCGCTGGCGTACCTGATCTGCTACTGGCCGCGCTTCTCCATCTGGCTTGCCGATGCGCGTGCCCGCATGCCCGTGCCGCAACGAATGCGCCTGCTGGGGCGCCTCAAGCCCGCCCCTGCTGCGCCGCCACCTTGGCACGCATTCCGCTAGCAGCGGCTTCGCCTCGACCATTGCAACCCGCACGGCTTTCCACCGTGCAGTCCGCACCATGCCGAAGAAAAAGTCTGCCTCGTGTATCCGCGTCTGTGTTCCGTTTGCCTTTGCGCTGCGGGCGTCCGTGTTGGCGCTCGCGCTTGCCGGCCTGCCTGGCGCGAACGCAGCCGAGCTTCGTGCGGCGAATCGTCCCGATGCATTGATCTCCGCGCCGGGCAAAACGGTAGCGCTGCAGTTCCAGACGGGCGTGGTCGACTCGCCCGGTGTGACGCTGCGGCTCACGCTGTTCCCCTACGACGACGAGGGCAGACTATCCACCAGGCCTGCGGCTTCGTACCGCACGATGGTTGGCGCAGCGGCACAAGGCAAGACGGTGCAGGTGAACATCACGCCACCGGGGCCCGGACTTTACCGTGTAGATGCCGAACTCGTTGCACAGGACGGCGATGCGTCGGGGCGCACATCGGTCAACATGGCTGTCGTCATGCCACGCGACAGCGTAGGCCCCTCGGATTTCGGCGTGGTCACGCACTTCGTTCAGGGGCAAGGCTCGCCGCAGGTGGTGCTGCCGCTCGTCAAACAGGCGGGTTTCTCGTGGATTCGCGACGAACTTTACTGGCAGGAAATTGAGAAGACGCCGGGCCGCTTCACGTTCCCGGCCCGATACGACGACTACGTGGCGCGGGCATCGCAGCTGGGGCTTTCCGTCCTCGGCGTGCTGGATTACGGCAATGCCGGCGTTTATCCCGACCTCTTCAACGGCTCCACGTTCCCCATGACGCCACAAGCGCGGGCCCTGTTCGTGCGTTACGTGGATGCCGTGGTGCGCCATTACGGCAAGACCATCACGCACTGGGAGATCTGGAACGAGCCGGATTTCAACCGCATCGGCTACGACCGCTACCTCGCGCTGCTCAAGGACGCGTATCACAAGATCAAGCAGATCAACCCCAACGCCACGGTCATTTCGTGCGGCGGCGGCGGTTCAGGGGGCGGTCCGGGCGCCGACTGCATGGTTGCGCTCATGAAACGCGGCGGGCTCAACGACCAGGACGGCTTCAGCGTGCATCCGTACATGACGCCGAACACGCCCGAGAAGGGCTATGCGGCGCAGGGCGCGCCTATCCCCTCAGTCAGCATTCCGTCCACGTGGCCGTACCTCAAACGGTTCGCCACGGACAACATCAAGGCCGACGGACGCCCGTTGCAAGTCTGGATAACCGAGCTAGGCTGGCCCGTGAATCCCAAGGTGCCCGGGCAGGACGAAACGAGCCAGGCCGCCAACGTTACGCGCAGCTACCTGCTCTCGCGCCGCTACGATTCCGTGCGCGTGCTGTTCTGGTATGACTTCATCGACGACGGCACCGACCCGAACAACTTCGAGCACAACTTCGGACTACTGCATCACGACCTTTCGCCAAAGCCGGCGTTCGTCGCCACTTCTGTGCTGGCTACGACGCTCGGCAATCGTCGTTGGCAGTCAGCGCTTGTGGATACCGACGACGTGAAGGCCTATCGCTACGGCACGCAAGGCGGCGATTCGATCATTGCGGGCTGGACGGTAGGCACGGACGAACGCACCGTGTCGTTGAAGCTGCCGCCGGGCTCGTATGTGGAGCGCGACTGGCAAGGGGCGCAGCGAACGGTGACCGTATCCGACGAAGCCTTCACGTGGCGCGTGGGGCCGTTGCCGCGTTATCTGATTCCTGCCGCGCAGACGGCGTCGCAGTAAGCGACGCACCGTTGTTCAATACGCGCCATCCCGCCGCAATACCACGCCCACGGTCTTGAACAGAATCGCGATGTCGTACCAGAGCGACCAGTTGCGCACGTACCACGCATCGAGAAACACGCGGCGCGCGTAGTCCGTGTCGTTGCGTCCGCTCACTTGCCAGAGGCCCGTCATGCCCGGTTTCGCGAGCAGATAGTAGGCGGCCTCGTCGCCGTAGCGCGCAATTTCCTTCTCCACCACGGGGCGCGGGCCCACGAGACTCATGTCGCCGCACAACACATTCCAGAGCTGGGGCAACTCGTCGAGACTCGTCTTGCGCAGCAGCGCACCAACCGGCGTGACGCGAACGTCGTTCTTGAGCTTGAAGTCCTTCTCCCACTCCGCGCGTGCAACGGGGTCGCGATCCAGCAGATCTTTCAGCACCTTGTCCGCATCGCGCACCATGGAGCGGAATTTGTAGCACTTGAAGCGGCGTCCGTTCTGGCCAATGCGCGTGTGCCCATAGAACGGCGATCCGCCGTCTTTCGCCACGAGCGCTGCAAGCAGCAGGAAGATGGGCAGCAGCATCAGCATGAGGAAGCCGCCCGCGAGCACGTCGAAGACGCGCTTGAGCACCTTCGCGGAGAAACGCTCCAGGTTGTTCTGCACGCGCAGCATCATCACTTCGTGGCCGAAGAAGTACGAGATGTCGGTGTTGCAAAGCGGCACGCCGCGCATCGACGTCATGACGGTCACGTCGCGTACGCCGTTCTGCGTGAGGCCGCGCACCCACGCGTTGCGCAACGCTTCCTCTTCCTGCTCCAGTGCGATCACCACCTGCGTGCCGGGCAGCATGCGGAACGTGGCCGGCGTCATGCCGTGCAGCACTGGCGCATCGACTCGTGCTTTCGCTGTGGGGCGGCCGTCCGGTGCGATGTACGCCACCACGTCCGCGCCCAGAAAACGCTGGCTCGTGAGCGCCTGTTTCGCTTCGAGCGCGCTTTCGCCGCAACCCACAATGAGCGTGGAGCGCTTCCAGAGATTGGCCGCGTCCAATGCGCGTTTCGTCAACGCCCTGAATGCCGGCACCAGCACGAACGCGCCGCTCCACGTCAATGCCCACCAGCCGCGCGAGAACATGCCTTTGGTCAGCGTAGTGAGCGCGAGGTGAATCACGGCGAGCACGAGCAGCGCCTGGAAGATCTCTTCGATCTCGCGCCAGAACGGACGACGGCACGTGTAATGACGCCACCGCAGCCAGAACCATGCGGTACCGGTTCCTACGAGCACCATGTAGATCAGCACCGGGTGCTTCGCCATGGAAGCCCAGACGCTCTGCTGCCCTTCGGTGGAAAACGAGCCGAGCACGTGCGTGGTAATGAGTAGTGCCACGGTGAAGCCCAACACGTCCGAAGCAGCGAGCGCCGCCTTGTTCGTCAAGGACGGGAACGGGCGCAGGAGCTGTCGGGGCGCTGAAGCATAGCCGACGCTGACGGTTGAGTTCACTTGAAATTCCCTCGCTTTACTTGCATGCAGTTCTGGTTATCAGGGACAAGCGCGGAACATCGATGCTCCATGTCAACACGCTGCAGCACACTCGAACGGCTGCGGTCGTCGCCGCGCTCAGGTGGGCTCCGCAAGCATCTGTGCATCGAGTACACCGAGCGAAGCCGGCCGGTGCAGCATGGATGGCGCGAGTGCCGCGCGAATCCGCTCGCCTGCCGGCAGGTGGCTGCGCGACTCGCTCGCTTCCAGCACCGCGGCGAGCAGACCGCTTCGAAACGTTGCCTTCGAAAAACGCTCGGCGTTTGCGCGGCAATTCGCCGGTGTGAAACGCTCCTGGTTCGCCTCGAAGCGATCCACGGCGCGGCGAATCGAGTCCACGTTCTGCTCGTCGAAGAAAAGCCCTGTGGGATGCGCGTGCTTTTCGTCGATCACGGTTTCACGCGCACCGCCGCGGCCAAACGCGATGACCGGCGTACCGCATGCCTGAGCTTCGACCACGGAAATACCGAAGTCTTCTTCCGCTGCGAACACGAATGCGCTCGCGCGCTGCAGATGGTCCTTGAGTACGTCGAAAGGCTGATGTCCGAGAATTTCGATGTTCGGTCCGGCCTTCGCCCGTACCTTCTCCATGTCGGGTCCATCGCCGATCACCACGAGCTTGCGCTCAGGCATGGCAGCGAAGGCCTCCACGATGAGGTCCATCTTCTTGTACGGCACCATCCGCGAAACGGTTACATAAAAGGGCTCTTTCCGTGCACGCGGCTCGAACGCCTCGATATCCACGGGCGGATTCACCACCACTGCGTCACGCCGGTACACGCGCTCCACACGCCGCGCAATGAAGCTCGAATTCACGACGAACAGATCGACACCGTTGGCCGTGCGCGTATCCCAGGTTCTGAGGTAATGCAGCACGATGCGTGCGAGCCACGAACGCAGGCCCTTCGTGAGCCGCGCCTCCTGCAAGTACTGATGCTGTAAATCCCACGCGTAACGGATAGGCGAATGCACATAGCTCACGTGCACCTGGTCTGGACCTACGAGCACGCCCTTCGCTACCGCATGCGAACTCGATATCACGAGGTCGTAACCGGAAAGATCGAACTGCTCGATCGCCAGCGGAAAAAACGGCAGATAGCTGCGGTAATGACGCTTCGCAAATGGCAGCTTTTGCACGAACGACGTTGTCGCCTTTTTCCCATGCAGGCACGAACGGTCCGACATGAAATCCACGAGACTGAAAACGTCCGCATCGGGAAAGCACTCGATGATCTGCTCGAGCACCTTCTCCGAACCGCCATACGTGACCAGCCAGTCGTGAACAAGCGCGACCTTCATCGAATAAGCCTCCATGAAACGCGCGCCGCGCAACGGCGCACGCGCTTGATCTTCACTGCCGATGCTAGGGGCCGGCCCATTGCCCTTCGGTTCGGATTCGCACAGAAGCTCTCGCGGGCAAAAGAGGGCCACGCCCTCATGCAAGCGATGCAGCGGGCCGCACCGCCTGGTCGCGCAACAGATTCATCAGATACGTGCCGTAACCGTTCTTCGAAAGCGGCTGTGCAAGCCGTTCGAGCTGCTCGCGATCGATCCAGCGCTTGCGCCATGCGATCTCTTCGGGGCACGCGATCATCATTCCTTGCCGCTTCTGCAAGGTTGCAATGAAGCTCGTCGCGTCCGTGAGCGAATCGTGCGTGCCGGTGTCGAACCACGCATAGCCGCGCCCCATGATCTCGACGTGCAACTGCTCGCGCCTGAGGTATTGCATGTTGACGTCGGTGATCTCCAGTTCGCCGCGCGCGGAAGGGCGAATGTCTGCGGCGATGTCGCACACGTGGCGGTCGTAGAAATAGAGACCCGTCACTGCGTAATTCGAGCGCGGCGCCTTGGGCTTCTCTTCGATCGAACGTGCCTTGAAATTCGTATCGAACTCCACGACGCCATAGCGCTCCGGGTCGTGCACGTGATACGCGAACACCGTGGCCCCTTCGGTACGCCGGTTCGCGCTTTCCAGTTGCTTCACCAGATCATGGCCGTAGAAGATGTTGTCGCCGAGAATCAGCGCGGAAGGACGCTCCGCCACAAAGCGACGGCCAATCACGAATGCCTGCGCGAGTCCATCGGGCGAGGGCTGCTCCGCATATTCGATGTTCATGCCGAACTGGCTGCCATCGCCCAGCAGCGCGTGGAAGCACGGCAGGTCGCGCGGCGTGGAGATCACGAGCACGTCGCGTATGCCGGCCACCATCAGCGTGGAGAGCGGGTAATAGATCATCGGCTTGTCGTAGATGGGCAACATCTGCTTCGACACGGCATGCGTGATCGGATAAAGCCGGGTGCCGGAGCCGCCCGCCAGAATGATTCCCTTTCGGTTCACAGCGCTCTCCTTGCGTTTGCCGGCATGCCGTCCGCCACCTGCTGCAATCGCATGCCTTCGCCGATGCCGCGCAGCACGCTGCGTCGTCCTGCCGGCGTGAAGCGCGGGCACTTCACGAGCATGGCGAGCACCGAATACGCCTGCGCCACTGCAGACAACGGAAACCGCAGATTCTTGCGGCTGAAGTAGAGCCGGTTGCGCGTGCAGTAGAACAGGCTGAACGGCGTTTCGTCGCCGCCCGTCGAAAAGCTCACCTTGTGGGCCACATGCGATGCCGGTACATACAGCAGGTGAATGCTGCAACGATTCATACGCCAGACGAAATCGGCGTCGTCGTAGTAGACGAAATAGCGTTCATCCATCATGCCCACGCGTGCAAATACGCTCGCGTGCAGCGCCATGAAGCAGGTAGGCGCGTACTCGGAGAAGCGCGTGTGGTCGAACTGACCGTGGTCTTCGTCGCCGTCGCCCACGTGCGTGGTAATGGCTTTCAGCGGCCAGAAGCGGCCACCCGCGCACCAGATGCGATTGGTGCCGTGATACGTGATCTTCGGAAACGTGGCGAGCGACGCGCCGTCGCGTATCGGTTCGATCAGCCGCGCGATGGTCTGCGGGTCGCGAAACTCGACGTCGTTGTTGGCCAGCAGCACGTACTCGCAGTCGTCTTCGAGCGCCATCGCAATGCCCTGGTTGTTGCCGCGCGCCACGCCCACATTCGCGTTGTTGAACAGCACGCGCGCGTCGATGCCCGCTTCGGCCGCGAGCTTGCGGGCCAGCACACTGCCGCTGTCGTTCGCGCTGTTGTCGATCACGTAGAGCGTCATGTCCACGCCCTCTTGTGCTTTGAGGCTGGCAAAGAAGTCCTCCAGCACGGCGTCCGACTGATACAGCACCGTGACCACGCCAACGCGACGCCTCGTACGCTCCATGTTCATGTTCCGGCGCTCCTTGGCTCAGGCCGCACGGCTTGCACGATACAGGCCGCGTGCCTGCATCTCCACGATGCTACGTTCGTAGCGGTCCGGCTGCACCTCCTGCGCGTCCACCCACTGCGCGAAGCGCTTGATGCCCTCGTCGAAGTTCACCTTCGGCGTATAGCCCAGCCGTTCGCGCGCACGTGTGAGGTCGGCGTAGTTGTGGCGGATATCGCCCAGGCGGAATGCGCCCGTCACCTTGATGGGCACGTCGCTGCCGTAGAGTTCGCGCAACTTGCGGGCCACGTCGATCACGGGTGTGCGTTCGCCCGAGCCGATGCCGAACACGTAGTCGTTCGCTTCGCTACGAATCAGCGCTGCATGGGTGGCGTCTACCACGTCATCGATATAGACGAAGTCCCGGCTTTCCAGCCCATCTTCGAACACGCTCACCTCGTGGCCGTTCTTGATACGCGTAGAAAAGATGGAAAGAATGCCGGTGTAGGGATTCGAGAGCGACTGACCCGGTCCATAGACGTTCTGATAGCGCAGTGCAGACGCGCCAATGCCAATGGAGCGGCACACGGTCATCACCATCAGTTCCTGGTCGTACTTGGTGATGCCGTACACCGATGACGGATGGATCTTCGAGTCCTCGTCTGTCGGCAAGCACTCCAGCGGCTCGCCGGATACGGGGCACAGATGATCGAAGCGCCCCTCGCGCAGGTCCTCTTCGCGGCGCGCGCCGGGATAGACGATGCCGGCCGCCGGCGAACGGTATTTGCCTTCGCCGTAGATCGCACGCGACGACGCAACCACGACCTTCTTCACCGTGTTCTCGCGGTTCTTCACGAGAATGTCCAGCATCAAGCCGCAGCCGCCCACGTTCACGTCCACGTAGTGACTGACTTCGTACATGGACTGACCAGTGCCCGTTTCCGCAGCAAGATGCACGATGGCGTCCTGGCCTTGCATCGCACGTTCGAGCGCGCGCCGGTTGGCAACCGACCCTTCGATGAAACGCACTGATGGGTCGAGCGACAGAAACAGCGCCGACTTGTGATACGGGTCGTCGCCGTGAATCTGCTGCGAGAGGTTGTCGAGCACCGTGACGTTGGCGTTCTGCTTCGCCAGCTTGTTGGCAAGGTGCGATCCGATGAATCCGGCGCCGCCGGTAATGAGTACGTTCATGATTCGCTTCGCTCCCATGTTCGCGTCTGCCAGTCAAAGCGCTTGATGATGCGAGCCGGATTTCCGGCCACTACGCTGAAGTCCGGCACATCTCGTATCACTACGGAATGGCTTCCCACCACCGCGTGGCGTCCAATGGCTACGTTCGGCAGGATCACCGACCCGAAGCCGATAAAGCTGCCGGCGCCGATCACGACGCGATTGCCGCGCGTCCTCACACGGCAGCCGATGCGCACAGGGTCGTGAACGTCCTCGTACGGATGCTCGACGTCCACAATTGCGCACCCTCCGGTAATCGTGACGTCATCCTGAATTTCGATGGACGACCCGCAGACGATGTGCACGTTCTGCTCGATGTTCACGTCGTTGCCGATGGTGAGATTCGGAGGCGCGGCGGGATCCGTCAGGATCAGTTCGATGCGCGCGCCCTGGCGGATCAGTACGCGTTCGCCGATCCACGCGTGATGCACGTTCGCGAGCAGCATCGGCCTGAAAATCGCGCTGCCTTTACCTACCTTCGCGAACGCGTGCGCGTACCAGAGTTGCGTTTTTGCGCGGTAGTAAGCGAGCTGCAGCGCGTTGATCCGGTCTATCCCGCGCAGTTCGCCGAAGCGGGCAATGGGGCCGGTCAGGACGCTCATGCCCGCACCGGCTGTCGGCCGGCCATCTGTTTCGCGAAGGTGTATAGCGGCCGCAGCGTGCGCGGCCAGCGTCGCATCGCGTACAACCCTTCCTGCTTCGCGCCTACGCGCGCGAACTTCACGCTGGTTTCAATGCAGCGCTCGAATGCTTCGTAGTGGCCGTTTTCCAGATACAGAATGGCCGAGCGCAGGAAGAGCCTGGCCCGGGCGCGATCGGTCACGTCTTTTGCCATGCCCATGGCGTCGGCCATCTCGAAAGTGCGCATCATGTCGCGGATGCTGGTTTCGTGCCGCGCGGGGTTGCGGATGACCGTGGACGTGAATCCATTCGGGTTCACGCGATACAAGCCGAGTTCCTCGTCCAGATAGCGCGCCTGCGTGCCATGAAATGACTGCAGCAGATTGGCGACGTCCGCCACCACTTCCAGCTGGAGGTCTACGGCATGACGCTTGCGCAGCGCCGTGCGGAACATCGTGGAACTCGTGAAGAAGAACGGGCCGTTCTCGATCATGTATTCGCCGTCGAACACCGGCGGCTTCACGTGCGGCAACGGGAAGTCCACGGGTTCTTTCGTCATGGCATTTACGGTGCGCATGCGGTGCGTGACCATGCCGAACTCGCGCTGCGTTTCCAGAAACTCGTACTGCCGCGCCAGCTTGCCGGGCAGCATGAGGTCGTCGCCGTCGATGCAGGCGATGTATTCGCCGCGCACCGGCGCAATGGCGTCGGCGAAATTGCGCGAGTAGCCCACGTTGTGCTCGTGCCGCACGATGCGGATGAGGTGCGGGTAACGCGCCTTGAACGATTCGATGACGGCGAGAGATGCGTCCCTCGAACCGTCGTCGCTCACGATCACTTCGAACGGCACGTCGATCTGCTGCGAGACCACGCTGTCCAAACATTCGCCGACATATTTCTCCAGGTTGTAGCATAGGACTACTACCGAGATAACCGGCTGATCGGGCGTTTTGACGTGTGATGCGCTCATGGCGGTCCCTTTTAGTTCAGCACGAAGCGTCCGGCCAGGTCGCGGGCCTTGCGCTGCAAAATGGGCGACACGGCCACCGCGGCCGCCACCATCAACAGCCAGATGCAGGGCAACAGGAAGAACAGTGCAATGCGCGGCTGTTGCGAGAGGTCCGCATAGTGGAACGCCACGCCGAGCAGGCCCACCACCGCTACGCGCGTAAACAGCCCCTTGTACCAGGCCAGGTTAATGCCGGGCAGAAACTTGCGATGCACGATACCCACCCAGACAAGCAACTGATAAACGTTGACCGCGAGCCACGCGTAGCCCACGCCACGCGCGCCAAGATGAAGCGCGCCGAACAGCACCGCCGGCACGAGAATCGAGATGAACAGCAGGTTGCCCTTGATGTGGAGCGACAGGTTGCCGGCCGCGTATTGCACGAGAAACGACAATCCCGCAATGGCAGAGCACGCGTTGCCGACCGCATAGCATTGCAGCACGCGCCACGCTTCCGGCGTGGAAGGCGCACTGGCCGACCACAGTTTCATCACGAGGTCCGGCATGCACGCGAAGATGGTGGCCACCGGAATCACGGCGATCATCATGATTTCGCTCGCGAGGAAGTAGCCAGGCCCAACCTCGGCTTTTTCGCTCGCGCTATCTGCCGTGAAGCGTGGAATGAACGCCTGCTCGATGGGGCTCGCCATCAGCAGAATGCCGCTCGCGAGCAGCGTCGCCATGCTGAACACGCCGAACGCCGAAAGCGGCAGGATCTTCGAGAGAATGAGTTTGTCGATCTGCGTGGACGTGGCCCACACAAGCGCGGAAAACGCGATGGAAAGCGACAGCTTCGCGCGGGCCATCAGCACGGCGCGCGAGAAGGTGCGCGTAAGAAGCGGTGCGTCGATGGCGCGGCCGAGCAGCAGACGCATCGTGAGGCTCTCGCCCACGATTGCGCCCAGTTGCCACAGAAAGAACACCTCCACGCGCGGCCACACCGATATCACCGCCACCACGAGCACGGCTCGAATGATCGCGAACGTCACCACCACGACATTGAGCGTGGCCTGGCGGTTGATACCCACCATACCGCCGCGATACAGCGACGAAAGCCAGCGCGCGGAGACGGTGAACATCATCAGCACGAACGCGATCCTGATTTCACCTGCCGGCAGCGCCTTCGCGTTGAGCCAGTCCGCCGCGAAGAACGGCGCGGCGGCGAGCGAGCAGAGAATCAGCACCGAACACGTGCCCGCCACGAATTTTTCGAGCGACTGCAACAGCAGGCGTGCTTCCTTCCTCGACGCGCTGTCGCGCATACGCGCGAGCTCCCGTGTCAGCGTGGGCGAAAGACCGAAGTCGAGAACCTGCACCCAGGCGAGCAGCACGGCATTGAAAGCGATCAGGCCATATGCCTCCACCCCGAGGTGGCGAACATAGGTGGGCACCATGACAAGACCGAGCGCG
Source organism: Paraburkholderia sp. A1RI_3L (assembly GCF_048957895.1). NCBI lineage: Bacteria > Pseudomonadati > Pseudomonadota > Betaproteobacteria > Burkholderiales > Burkholderiaceae > Paraburkholderia > Paraburkholderia sp. A1RI_3L. The sequence goes on along the minus strand of NZ_JARCHA010000009.1, from coordinate 208,182 downwards.
ACGGTCACGGCCTGCCCTGCATAGTTGGCGATCAAACTCCGTTTGAGCATCGTGATTGGCGTGAAGGATGGAGGTGGGTTGAAACGGTATGCTGCGCTGCATCTACCGGACCACTGTAACGACGGAACATGCCGAGTAATGTACGGAGTCGAACACACCACCTGCCACGAATCGGTCATACAGCGGCTTGCAGCAAGGCTTTGCGCGAGAGCGGCAAACCAGGACCCGCGGGCGTGACACGCATGGGGACGGCAACAGGCCGGGCGTATACTCGCCGCAGCAATGGGTCCGGTATTGACGGCACCAACGGAAGGAAGCGGCCGGCAAAATTTCCCGCTTCGCGCCACGCGTCGAATTGCGCCGCGAATCTGCCGCTGTTCGACGAACCGGCGTGCCATGCGGTCGTGGCAAACTTCTGCTGTCGATTCCGTTGCAGATAACGAAGTCGGCACCGTGCTGCCCCAACCCGCAGCCCTTTCTTCATGAGCGCCATGTACTTCCTCATCATTCTCGCCGTGCTGCAGGTCCTCGCGATCATCGTCGTCGTGGCGCTGTGCGTAGCGGCCCGGCGCGCCGATGAGCGCACCGAGCGCATGCTTACGCGCGACGAAATCGCTGCACGGCGGCAGACGTCCGGCGTACCCTACAGCACGCCGCTCAAGACGCCCACGTGGCTGGCCGCGGGCCGCTGGCTGGCGCGCATCTTCGGCTACGGCAGTAGCGGCGGCACGCGCAGCTAAACCCAGACCACGCAAAAAACGCGGCACGCGCATTGCTGCCGTCGCATTCCGCTTCAATTCAACGCTCCCGCAGACCGATGCATGCCCCACAGGTCTGGCCCCACGGCAGGGAACCCCAGCCGCTTTTCGAACCGCACCCTCGCCGCGACAAAGTAGAGCGCGAGCGGAAATGCGAGCCCCATGGCCATGCCCGCCGCGAGATGCACATACAGGTTCTCGACATGCAAATGCATGAGCACCACGCGCGCGCCTGAAGCGCCAAGAATGTGCCCCAGATAGATCGGCATAGAGGCCACGCCGAGCAGCTTGAGCGCCGCGAACCGTACCGACCCGCTCATCCGTAGCGCGAGCTGACACACCAGCAGCACGCCCAGCGTGGTGGCCGGCAATGCGCCAATGCCGTTGTAGTCGCCGAGGTCGCGCGCGAAGCCAATGGCAAGCCACAGCATGACGGCCACGAGCGCGATCCAGCCGAGCGCCGACACGCGCGCCACGATGTCGCGAAACTGCCCCGCGAGCAAAATGCCCGCTGCGAAGAACAGGAAGAACCTGAGCGCCGTCGTGAAAATGCCGTAGTCCAGAACGCTGCCGATTACATACGCGACGATGGCGAACGGCACGAGTACGACGCGCTGCGTGCCGGTCACGCATACGAATACCTGGCACAGGAAGAGCGCGTAGAGAAACCAGAATTGCCCGAACGGGTCCCACAGAATCGACATGAGCTGTGCGAGCGTGAACGGATGATTCGTATCACCCGACGCCGCCCACTGCACGAGCCCTTGCAGGATCGACCAGAGCAGATACGGATACACCACCGTCTCCACCTTCCGTGTCAGAAAGCCGAGGCGGCCGCGCTTGAGGCTGCGCTCAACGTGCAGCCCGGACAGAACGAAGAAGAGGGGCATGTGGAACGTGTAGATCGCGTAGTCGGTCTGCGCGATCCACTGGTCCGCGTGCACGATGCCCGCACTCATCAGCCCGCGCAGCACATGCCCATACACAACGAGCACAATGCCGATGCCGCGGGCGTAGTCCTCGAAGTCGTCTCTCATCAAACCGATGCCCTCCATGTGGGGCTCATGCAGGGACTCATGCAGGGGCTCATGCAGGGACTCATGCAGGGACTCATGCAGGGACTCATGCAGGGACTCATGCGGCCACGTGGTTATGGTTCGAGTAGACGGACATGTAGCTGTAGCTGCGCCGTTCGCTACGCCGCAACGGCACCGCGTTGAACACCGCGCCCACCACCCAGGCACCCGCACGTTCCAGCTTGGTCACCGTTTCTTCAATCTCTTCCTCGGTCTGCGTGCCCGAGCGCAATACGAGCACCGTCTTGCCCGCACGATGCGAGACGATGGCCGCGTCGCTCACGGCGAGCAGCGGCGGCGTATCCACGATCACGAGATCGAAGCGCTGCTTGAACTCTTCGAGCAGACTGCGGAAGTGCGGCATCATCAGCAGCTCCGACGGATTGCCCGGATAGCGCCCGCACGAGAGCAGCGACAGCCCGGGCACGCCGGTCTGCCGTATTGCCTGATTGATCTTGAGGCGCCCCGCAAGCAGTTCGGAGAGCCCGTCCGCATTCGGCTGATCGAACAGCGACGCGATGCGGCCGCAGCGCATGTCGGCGTCCACGAGCAGCACACGTCTTGCCGTTTCCGCTTCCAGCACGGCGAGGTTCGCAGCGAGAAAGCTCTTGCCCGTGCCGGGCGTGGGGCCCGTCACCACGATCATGTTGTCCGAGGTCTCCTGCACGTTGAGGTGGAGCGCGGTACGCACACCTCGCAATGCCTCGACGGAAGGGTCTTGCGGAAAGCTGCGCGCCAGCAGCCGCTGTGCGGCGGGCGGCCACGCCACGGCGTCGGAGCGTCTCTCGCGCTCCGTGCCGAGCAGCGGCATGGCGGGCTCGGCCACCACAGCCCCCGCGCCCGCCGCGGATGCCGAACGATCCAGCCGCGCCTGCTGCGCGCTGTAGAGGATCGACCCGAACACGGGCACGCTCATGCTTCGCTCAACGAAACGCGGGTCCGTCACGCCCGTAAACAGGCGGCGCCGCGTGAACACATAGAGTGAACCGATCATCAAGCCGACGCCGCCACTCGCACCCAGCACGAGCGGCACGTCGGGCGAGACGGGATCGGCAGGGCGCACTGCACCGTCCACGATATGTACGTCACCGGTCGTCGCGCCGCGGCGTACCGTCAGTTCCTCGGCCTTGTTGACCATGGCGACGTAGATCGATTCGGCCACCTTCGCACTACGCGTGAGGTCCGCGCTGGTGCGCTCCGACTCCGGCATGCTGTTGAAGCGCGCATCGAACTGGGCCTTTTGCGCGTTCAACTGCGCAAGCTGCTGGTCGATGTTCTGCACCGGCGGGCTGCCTGGCTGGAAGTGCTGGAGCAGTTGCGTGCGTTGCAGTTGCAGCGTCGCGATCTGCCGCTGGAAGTCGATGCCGCCCTGCAGGTACGACTGCGATTCCGCGGTCGGTTGCAGCGAACCCACCTTGGCGCGGTAGTCGGTGAGCCGCGTTTCGGCCTGCTTCAGTTCATCGCGCAGCCGCGGCAGTTCCTGGTTGATGAAGTCGAGCGTCTTGCTGTCGTTCGCGCGGCGCTGCGTGACGGTAGCCGCCACGTAGCCCTGCGCAATGGCGTTGGCCACGTTCGCGGCCGTGGCGGCGTCGCTGCTTTCAAACGAGATCTGCACCACACCGGTTTCCTTGCCCTTTTCCACGACCTTGAGGTCCTTCGAAAAACGCTTGATCGCATTCACTTCGTTCAGCGGCGTAACGTAGAACTCCGTGCCGGGCCGTGCATCGAGCTGCGTGACGACCATCGAAACAGGACCATCGGCGGCGGGCGCGCCCGCGGACCCCGTGAGCAGCGCATTGCCGTCCGGATCGAGCAGCACGTAGCGGCCGTTTTCGAGCACGCGCAGGCGCAGCCGGTTGTTTTCGAGCGTATAGGGCACATGCACGGACTCGATGTGAATGCGTTCGCCTCCCCACGCGAACGCATCGAGCCCGAACCAGGGACGCGACGGCTTGCCGGGCGAAGCGAGCTTCTCCGCGATCGTGCCAAGCACCGGCACCTTGCGCGGCGTGACGCTCACTTCGTAACCGAACTGCCGCATCACGGGCTCCAGCACCCGGCGGCTTTGCATCATGGCGATTTCCGCATCGGTGGCGAGCGGCTTCTGCCCCACCACGATCTCGCCTTGCTGCGCAATGCCGAACGCGTTGGGGTCCTGCGCCTCCACGCGCACCAGCACGTTCGCCGAGTAAGTGGGCTTCATCAAGAACACCACTGCTGCAGCGAGAACGACCGTTCCAGCAGCGATGGCGATGACCGTCCACAAGTGGTCGGATAGCAGGCGGAGTACTTCACGCACGTCAGGCGAGCTGTCGTGCGGTCCTGGTCCTCCCAGATGTCGTGCGTCGATACTGGACGTATTCACGTTTGTCACCCCTCAAGAAAGCAGGATGGTTGGTACAGATTTGCAAAGGCTTTGCAAAAACGACAGGTGTCGTGGTTCATTTGCCCACCGAATAAATGAGGTACAGACTCGTCATGGTCGGCAGCAGCTGTTCCAGCAGGCGGTTGAAGCGTGCGACTTCCGCCGTGCCCACGTACACCACGTCGAGCGGTTGAAGCTCGAATTCAGTGGAAAGCAGAATTGCGTCCACCTGCGTCATATCGAGCTGATAAATGGTTGGCTTGCGCGGATCGTTCGGCGTGCGCCGGATCACGAGAATCTGGCGCGGCTGCGCCGCACGCGGGTCGATGCTGTTCACGTCCGCAATGGCATCGGCGAGCGTGAGCTTGCCCTTGTTCATGAAGAGCGTTTGCGGCTTCGTCACTTCACCCAGCACGAACACGCGGCTCGCGTTGTGATCCGGCACGTAGAGAATGTCGCCTGCACGCAGCACGATGTTCTGCGATACGTCGCCGCGGTCCAGCGTGCGCTGCACGTCGAGCGTGTAGACCTTGCCGTCGCGCGTGAGCTGCACGCGCTGCAAATCGGCATCGGGCTGCGCGCCGCCGGCGCGTGCAATGGCGTCCACCACGGTCATCTTGACGTCGGTGATAGGCATGGTGCCCGGGTTCTTCAGATCACCTGCCAGTTGCACCTGCTGGCTGCGGAACTGCGCGACGCGCACGTCGAGCTGCGGCTTCACCGCGTAGCTGCCAAGCCGCGTGCGCAGCGTGGCGGCAATTTCGCCGGCGGTCATGCCGGCCACGTGCACGCGGCCTACGGTCGGAAAGTAGATCGCGCCATCCGCCGAAACGCGCTCGCCGTTCGGATCCACGAGCGCGCCCGGATTGCCGGCCCCAGTGGGACCGTTCAGCGCATTGGGGTCCGTCACGTTGCCCGGTGTGGCAGCCGTCGCGCCGCCGTTCACCGTGAGTTCGGGGTGCCCCCATACGATGATGTTGAGCACGTCGCCCGCGCCCACCCGGTAATCTCCCTGTCTCGCCACCTCTTGTGGAAGCGCCTGCGTATTGCTCTCGTCGAACTTGATCTGTTGCGCAATGACGCCTGCGTCGATCATATGCACGGGGTAGACCGGCTTTTCCGTGCTCGCTTCGGGCTCTTTCTGCATGCGCGAAGGGTCGAGGTACGGCCCGGGCACTGCGGAACAACCCGCTACTGCCCCACTCACGAGGCAGGCAATGATCCTGTTTTTTCTGCTCATGTCGCTCTTCCGGTAATCGCCGGGCGCTCCAGTCCCGACGAAATGCTCTCCGCTACCGGCCACTGCCGGCATCGAAAATCCACGTTCGAATGGGAAGTTGCCGGCGTCAGGCGCGCGCTTCGAGTGAAGCCCGATGCGCGAGGCGCCGCGCACCCGCACTCAGCATTGCGCGGCCTGGGCCAGCCGGCCAAGGTCGAGGCGCGGGCGCGACGGCAACGCCATTGATTCTCGGGAGCCGATGCTTCTGTTCTTTTCTTCTTCAGCAGCGCTGAGGAGCCGCTCGAATTCACGCTTGACGATGCCGTAGCATTCGCAGGCCTGCTCTTCGAGCCCGTCGCGGTCGAGGATGGTGATATGACCACGGCGCTGGCAGATGAGACCCGCGTCGTGGAGCTTGCCGGCGGCTTCGGTTACGCCCTCCCTGCGTACACCGAGCATGGTGGCAATCAGTTGCTGCGTCACGTCGAGCTCGTTGGTCTTGAGCCGGTCCTGCGTGAGCAGCAGCCAGCTGGACACCTGACGCATGATGTGGTGATGCCGGTTGCACAGCGAGCTTTGCGCGATCTGCGTGAGCAACGCCTGGATGTACAGCAGCATCAGCCGGTGAATGAGGCCGTGGCGTTCGAATTCGCGCTTGAACGCCTGCGCGCTCATGACGTACGCGTACCCGGCGCTACGCACTTCGATACGTGTGGGCATGGCGAATCCGCCCATGAGTGCGGGCACGCCCACTACGCCTTCATTTCCGACTGCGGCCACTTCGGCGGTGGCGCCGTCGGCCATCAAAAAAATCATGGAAATAATGGCGGTGGCCGGGAAATACACCTGTTTTACAGCCTCGCCGGAATCCGACAGCAATTGGCCGGCTTGCAGCCGCCGCAGTTGCAGGTGAGGAGAGAGAGCATCGAACTCGGCCTCGGGTAGCGCACTGAGCAGGTGGTTCTCGAGTTGCTGGGTCATCAAGTCGGGCATGATCGTTTCCACTGGGTCTGGCCACACGCCTCGTGGGCGTGCGTAGGGTGAAAATGACAGGCTGGCTTACACCGCAGTTACCGCAGTGCACCAGGCGATCTGCCGGTGCATCGGGGCGTCTGGATACCATCCTCCGTTTTGCCGCCGTTCCCAAAGCCAGTTGCATGCCATGTGAATCAATGCCCTGTTTACCAACGATTTTTTTCTGAAGCCATGAAACGGCTTCTACGCGGCATCGCCCGACTGTCTCATATATGAACCATCCGGACGCCAAATGAAGGATATGGATGAGTAGATACAAATAGCTACATTTTGTTGCATTGCGTTCATGCAGATGGAATGCCCCGCCATTAGGGGAATCACGGAATCACGTGTGGCTTGCCGGGCTGCTTCGAGGCCATGAAACACGGCTTGCGGCACATTGCCCGGCGGCCCGAACTGTCTCGTCGATGAAACATTAAAAGGCAAATGAAAGCGATAAGGACGGGCAAGACATATTGCACGACCGGCCTTTTCCCATTAATTCACACGGTAATTCTCTTATTCAGCGGCGCGAGAACCAAACAAAATGAGTTCTTAAGAGAAGCTTAAATATCGCAATTCGCCTTCACTTTGCGTCAGTATTACCGTTTAAAAAGAATAATGAAAGCAGATGAATAACGAAATTACTGATGTGGGAAAGCGCACGTCGCATTTCCCATCAGGTGTGGTACACATCGGGCTTCACCGGCCCACGCGTCGCGGCACTCGTCCCGTACCGCGCAGCAAGAACGCACGGGCCCCTGACAACGACAACACGGACGCTGTCATGCACCTCATCCTGCACCTTCTGCTCTATCTCACAAACTTCGGAGATCCGTATCTCACCGTGCCGCTCGCGGCACTCGTGCTCGCATGGTTCGCCGCGCAGCGCTTCTGGCGACCGCTGATGACGTGGGCGTGCTGCTTCAGCGCGGGCGCATTGCTCGTAGCAGCGAGCCGCATCGCCCACGCCGGTTGGGGCATGGCGATGCCCGCACTCGACTTCACTGTGATCAGCGGCCACACCATGCTCTCGAGCGCCGTGTACCCCACGCTGCTCGCGCTCTTTGCGAGCCGCAATTCGCCGCGCACGGTCATGGGTCTCTTCGGGCTGGGGTTCGCGTTCGCCATTGCTATCGGCGCTTCGCGCGTGCTGATCGGATTTCACTCCACGTCGGAAGTGGTGAGCGGTCTTGCCATCGGCACGCTCGTATCGCTCGCCACGTGTGCGCCCATCATGATGCGTCAGGCACGCGAGGCAACGGGCAACGTCACGACGATGCGCGACCCCACGCCATTCACCGCATTCGCGCTGGCGCTCGTGGTGATCTGCCATGGGAAGGTGGCGCCCGTGTCGATATGGATCGATCACAAGGCGCCGCAACTCTCGCAGTGGAGCAGAACGCAGTTCGACGACGCGCGTTGATCGAGACGGAGCGTCATGCTCCTTCTGACGTCGTGCTTCTTCTGATCGGCTCAGACCTGCTTGCCGAAGCTGGAGAGCTTCGAACTCATGCTCACGTTCAGGTCCAGCGCTTCATGGCTCGCGGCCGCCGTGACGGCCGCGGTTTGCGCGGCGAGCGCGGCAGCGGTGGTCGGATCGTTCGCTGCGGGGTCTGTCGCGGCTCCGGAAAGCGCGCCGTGTGCGCCGTCTGCTTCCAGCGCGCCAGGCACTTCGCTCAACACCGCATGGCATGCGGCCAGCACGTGCTCGCGCGCGCCGCGATTGAGCACCTCGTGGTCCATACCGGGAAAGACGAGCGCCTTCACGTACGGCATACGTCTGAGGCTGCGCCCGCCGATGCCGAAGTACATGTAGAACTCGTCGAGGCTGTGGTCCTCCAGGCTGAACACGAGACGCACGCGCACGCCGGAAGCATCGAGCCGCTTGAACATCGAACGCACCTGGTGGTTCGGTGTGGACGTATAGAACGTGTCGCGCGAGAGCGTTGCAATCGCGGCCTGCACCTGGGCGAGCGCGTGCCGCCACATCGTGTGCAGCACGGGCCGCAGCTGCACTTCGCCACGTACGACCTGGCTCCACTTCGCCGCGCGAATCATGGAGCGCAGATGCGCGCGCGGCGACCCTCGCGGACGCTGCGTGGCGCCCTGAATCGTGCAGTCCTCGGGCAGCAGGAAGCTCGCAGGGTTCACGAGCACGAGGCCCCGCACGGCGGGGTTCAGCGTGGCGGCGCGCAGGCCCGCATACGCGCCCGCGCAGATGCCCACCACGACGACATGATCGTAGCCCTGGTCCACGAGCCAGTTCACGGCATGCGAAAGGTCGGCTGCCATCGCGCCATAGGAAGTCTGACCGGCCACACGCGTATGCATGGCACCCAGGCTCTCGCCGATACCGTCGGCGTCGATGCGCAGCGACGCGTGGCCGAGTTGCGCCACCTGCCGCGCAAGTTCGACACCGAAGCGGCCGTCGCCCACGTGGTGTGTGGCGCCCGTATTGGCGATCAGCAGCACGGAGCCATGCCCTTGCGGCCCGCGATGCCGGGTCGGTTCGCAAAGCACGCCGAAAAGGCGCCCGTCGCCGATGCGCAGCGGCGATTCCACGGCGCCTTGCAGCGCGAGCACGGGCGGCACGGTGCTCACCGCGCGCGCCGGCTGCGTGCGCGGCACGGCGTCTTGCGCGAGCCACGTCGCGACACGGCGCAACGTGGGGTCCGGCGTTTCCGTGAGCCACGGCGGCTGTAGCGTCTGAAGATAGTTCTCGAACGCGATGGAGCTCACGTCGAGGCCCTGTGCGCTCCAGTGCTCCGCGAGATTCGCGCTGCCGTCGCGCAGCCCGCTGTGTGCAATCAGCACGCGTTGCACGGGCGGCGCTTCGAGCTTGCAGAGGTCGAGGTCGCGCAACGCCTGAAGCCCCGCTTCGCTGAAGCGATGACCGAAGATGTCGTGCGCGCCCGCGGCAGGCACCGCATCGGCGCGCGAAATACGGGCTTTTTCACGCCATGTCTGGTGCAGCACGCCCATTTCGCGCATGAAAAGGCGCATGGAAACCACCGGGGCCAGCATGACGAGCGATTCCACGGGCGTGAGCGTTGCGGTCAGCGCGGCCACCGTGGCACCCAGGCGAAAGCCCGCCAGCGAGACGCGCTCTACCGACGTTTCCCGCTTCAGGTAGTTCACCGCGTCTGCCGCCTCAGCGGCCCATTGAGCGGGGCGCAACCAGTCGCCCGTATCGGCGGAATCGCCTGTGCCCAGATAGTCGAAGCGCAGCACGGGCACGCCGCGCGCCGCGAGGTCAATCGCGAGATGGCGTATCGCCTGATGCAGCCACATCGCTTCGTGTCCCGCCGGGTTGCAGAGCACGACGCCCTCGCCACCCTCGGCGTCATGCAGCCAGCCGGCGTGTCCGTTGAAAACGACCGGTCTCATGTCTTTATTTCCTGTTGTGGGTTGACGCGTGGCGTCACGTTGATGTCTCCATCAGCCCTCCCTGCCATTGCAGTATGGGTAAGGAAAATGCATGCGTTGGTGCGTTTTCACACTTACGTGCCGGCGCCCGGCAGGCACGCTGCTGGCTGCATCCTCGGGGTTAGCGAGCGCCGCGGCGGCCAGTAAGTTGGCTTCCGTACAGAGGTCGAACCCCTCGCGCCGTATGGTGATTGCGCATTCTTCGCCAGCATGGAGCCCCGTCGATGAGCACCGAACTTGTGCCACAAGCCGCACGACAGACCAGCACCGCCCCGCACACGACCCTCGTCGTGCAACCCGTGATCCTCGCCGGCGGCGCCGGCACGAGGCTATGGCCGCTGTCGCGCGAGCAATATCCGAAGCAGCTGATCGAGCTGCTCGGTGAAGAGTCGCTGCTCGCCGCAACGGCGCGGCGGCTGGATGGTCTCGAAACGTCGTGGACCGTATCCGATGAATTGCTGCTCGTGTGCGGCGAATCTCATCGACATATCAGCGCCTCGCAACTCGACGAGTGCGGCAAGTGCGCGCGCATCGTGCTGGAGCCGTGCGCGCGCAATACCGCGCCTGCGCTGACCGCGGCAGCACTCGTTGCCGAGGCGAAAGGCGAAGACGCAATCCTCGTCGTCATGCCTGCCGATCACGCGGTACCGAACGCGGCCGCATTCCAGGAAGCGGTTTCGCGCGCCGCGCGTTACGCGGCCAACGGCGCGGTGGCCACCATCGGCGTATTGCCGCGTCATGCGGAGCCCGGCTACGGCTACATTCGCGTGGGCATGTCGATTGGCGCGGATGGCGGCTACACGATCGAGCGCTTCGTGGAGAAGCCGCATCGCGAGCTGGCCGAACAATACGTGCGCTCGGGCGAATACTGGTGGAACAGCGGCATCTTCGTCGTGCGCGCTTCGGTGTGGCTGAAGGCTATCGAAACGCTGTGCCCCGACATTCATGCAGCCTGTGTGGCAGCGCATCGCAACGCAACCTCGAACGGTCGCTTCGTGCAGTTGCATCCCGAAGACTTCGCCCGTTGCCGCAACGACTCCATCGACTACTCGGTCATGGAACGGCTCGCGGAATGCGGCAACCTGCCGGGCGTCGTGGTGCCCATGGATGCGCCGTGGTCCGACGTGGGCTCGTGGGACTCGATCTGGGAAATCATGCCCAAAGATGCGGCGGGCAACGTCTCCCGCGGCCGCGTGATGTTCGAAGACACCACCAACACGTTCGCGCACTCGCAAGGGCGCCTCGTCGCATGTGTGGGGCTACGCGACGTCGTGGTGGTGGAAACGCCCGATGCCGTGCTGGTTGCCGACCGGCGCAACGCCCAGCAGATCCGCAACATCGTTTCGCGCCTGCGCGCGGAGCGCGGTCCCGAGGCGGACAATCACCGCAAGGTGCATCGTCCCTGGGGCTACTACGATTCGCTCGATTCGGGCGAGCGCTTCCAGGTGAAGCGCATCGTCGTGAAGCCGGGCGAAAGCCTCTCGCTGCAGATGCATCACCATCGCGCCGAACATTGGGTCGTGGTGCGCGGCACGGCACAGGTGACGTGCGGCGAGAAGACGTTCCTGCTGACCGAGAACCAGTCGACTTACATTCCGCTCGGCACCGTGCACCGCCTCAGCAACCCGGGCAAGACGCCGCTCGAAATCATCGAGGTGCAGTCGGGCACGTACCTGGGCGAAGACGACATCGTGCGCTTCGACGACAACTACGGTCGGCTCGACAAGGCCGCGGCGACCCAGTCGTCAACGCTGCCGGCGCAGGGGGCGCCGCAGATGCAGGCGCAGGCACACGTCCAGCAACAGCAGCAAGGTCGGAAGAATCCGTGCATTCGCGTAGGCCGCAACGTCAAGACGAGTTGAGCGCCGCGACAGCTTCACGGCGGGCCGTACGAATCGAATCGTGCTGGCATGCAGGGCCCAACGGCGCGTCTCACCGCGCGCCGTGACTCGCCATCAACCGGTACAGCGTGGCGCGCGAAATGCCCAGTTCGCGCGCCGCGCGATGCGGCCGGTCGCCGTGACGCATGAGCGCCACCTCGATCGCCTCGCGCTCGGCAGCGGCCCGCGCCTGCATGAGCGTATTCTCCAGCTCCCCCACGCGGTCCTCCAGTTCGAGGTCCGCGGCCGTGATCACACGCTGCTCCCCCATGACGATGGCCCTCCTGATGCGGTTGATGAGTTCGCGCACGTTGCCGGGCCACGGGTGCTCGTACATCGCGCGGATCGCGCAAGAGGAAAAGCCGCGTATCTGGCGCCGTCCGTCGATGGGCAGGTAGCGGTCCAGTACGTGCCACGCGAGCAGCGCGATGTCGCTGCCGCGCTCGCGCAGCGGCGGCTGTTCGATGCCGAGCACGCAGAGGCGGTGATAGAGGTCCGAACGAAAACGCCCTTCGGCCACGGCCTCCTCGAGGCTCACGTTGGCCGCGGCGATCACGCGCACGTCGACGTCGATCTGTTCCGTGCCGCCGAGCCGCTGTATGTTTCTCTCCTGCAAAAAGCGCAGCAGGATGGTCTGGCTGTCGAGCGGCAGGTCTGCTATCTCGTCCAGAAACAGCGTGCCCCCGTGCGCGGCTTCCACAAGCCCGATCCTGCGCTGCCAGGCGCCCGTAAACGCGCCGCGTTCGTAGCCGAACAGAATCGACTGCGCGAGTTGCTGCGAAAGCGCACCGCAATTGATGGCGACGAAAGGACCGTTACGCCGCGACGAACGCTTGTGGATCACGTTCGCCGTGAGTTCCTTGCCGGTGCCGGACTCGCCCGATATCAGCACGGACGCCTCGCTCTTGGCCACCTTCGCGATGGAGCGGAAGAGTTCTTTCATGGCGTCGCAGGCGCCCACGATCTCGCCGTCCATGCTTTCGCCGGGCGGCGGCGTGTCTTCGAGCATCGCCATGCTGTGTTCTCGCTCCACGGCCTCCACGATCCGTTCCGTTTCGCACGGCAGCGCGACGAAGCGCGAGAAATAGCTGTGGATGGCATGACGTAGCGCTTCGCTTCCCGTCTGGCCCGGCCCCACCACGCCGACCCAGCCGGGCTCACGTCGGATGAATGACGAGCGGAACGTGGCGATTTCGAGCGGCGAGAAGCCGCTCGCGAAGTCGAACACGCCCACGGTGGGGCGGTTGCGCGCCAGCTGGCGCCGCAACTGGCTCGCGGAGTTCGCGATCATCACGTTCCAGCCGTGCTGCAGCAGCACGTCACCGAGCCCGTCGGCGGGCGCGCGCGAAACGAGCACCAGCGAGCGGCGAGCAGGCGCATTCATGACCGCAGGCTCATGCTGAAATCCATGCGCCGCGCGAAGGCCACGCGACGCGAACGTACGCGACTCATACGAGGAAAAGCACCTCGGCCGATTTCAATGAGGGTCGCAATACGCATTGAAAAGCGCGCCACATGAAACCGTAATGGCGCACTCGTGAATTCACGGCACGGCAACGCAAATCGACCGGCAAATGCAGGAGCGTAAAAATTGCCATGCAAAAATAGAACCCTAAACATATCTACCGACTCGCCGTTGATTGAAAAAATCCACGCTTGAATTGTTGTGCTCACCGCTTTTCATCGAGCCTGCTATAGACATAGTTTGAAACGCCATTAACAAACGCTCACGAAGCCGCAGTCGCAGCGGTCGCGAATACGAGCAACAAAGAAAGCACGGGCCGCAGCCTCATCGCGAGCTGCGAACCGTTATCCAACCCTTGTTTTGCGGGCTTTTGTGCAATCTGACGCGCTGCGCCGAAGGCGCTGCTTTCGTCAGCGGGCAGCTAAATTTCCAGTACGCAGAAAACGAACTTTCAATTGCCGGAGCGGACGCCAACGCAGTTTGACTGCGCGCTGGCGAGAGAATAATTGCAGCCGTGCTGCCGGTACTTATGTACGCTACCGAACCGAATATGACCCTCCTCGTAAATAGCATCGCCGTAACATATACAGCCCCCCTGCTTTATATGTCGCTGCAAATCAGGCAATAAATACCGCATTAACATTGATACAGGTAAATATCCGCGGTGATGGCCGGCATCGGGAATGATCGAGGCCTGCGGGGCTTGAGTGGGTGCCATGGTCATCAGCGCGGTTGCGAAGCGGCGGTGTCGTGCCCGCAGGGTGACGACGCGGGAGTTCGCCGTTCGATGCACTACCCTACTGCGCCCGCTTCCCGTCCGGCTAGCGGCGCTTACATCCTGTTGCTCCTGCAACAGTTTCCACCGGCTTGTGACAGCCTTTTACGTCGCAGCCCCAGTGTGCCGGACTGACCGTTGTATCCGGGCATCGCATCCACCCTGGAAGGCGATGCGCGACTGCCGAGGGCACCGTGGCAACCCTGCTCACTGAAACAGACGTTCGTGCGAATGAGGGCTTCACCAGGCTCTCAACAGAACAGTTGCACGAACTAAAAGAACGCGGCTTCGTCACCGTACGTGCGATCGCCCCACCGGCCGACGTCGCCATCATGGACGCCGTGATCCGCGACCTGCTTGCGCGCGGCGTGGGCTTCAAGGAAGGCGCACGCCGCGATCTGGTGGACCCGGAAGATGCACGCAGCGCGAACAGCCTGACGGAACTCGTGCGGCCGCAGAATTACGCAGCCGTACTGCGCCGCAGCGCCTACTTCGAATCCGCTTACGCCATTGCGCGCCAGGTGCTGGGCGACGACGCGGAATTCGCGTTCGACCACGCCATTCTCAAGCCGGCCTTTCACGGGGCTGAAACGCCCTGGCATCAGGACGAGGCGTATCAGGCCGAACGCGATAGCGAGCGCGACCAGATCGCATTCTGGATGCCCACCACTATCGCAACCGTCGAAAACGGCTGCATGCGCTACATACCGGGCTCGCACAAGCTTGGGGTGCATCCCCATCAGCCGCTGGGCGGCGACACGCGCGTTCACGCGCTGCAATGCATTGGCGACTTCGATCCGGACAGCGCGGCGTACTGCCCGCTACAGCCCGGCGACGCCGTGATTCACGCCGGCCGCACGCTGCACTCCGCAGGCCCCAACCTGACCGCGGACCCACGGCTCGCCTATATCCTCGTATTCGCCGGCCCTTCGCGCCGACCCGCCGCGCCACGCGACCACAGCTGGTTGAAGCGGCCCAACGAGACGGCCGCGAGGCGCCGCAAGCTGTGGCTCTGGCGAGGCGGCGCCGTGATCGAGCTGGCACGACGCGTGGCGCGCAACCGCTATTACCATCCGGCGTTTTATGTGGGACGGCTGCGGCGTCTGCTGGCGCGGCAGAGCCGGACGTAAGCCCTTAGCCTCTGCCCGCGCTTGCCGTGCGAGCTTCCCGAGAAGGCGCTACATTGATCGCCATTCACTTCACGAGGAGCCGCGCATGTCCGACGTCAAGGCGAATTCCGCTTCGTCCGCGCCCGTGCAACACAGCGTGCAGCCTGTTCGCGAGCAAACCCGCCATCTCGCGATGGCCGCGCGGCTCGACGCCGCCATCGACCGCGCGCTCGACGAGCAACGCATCGTGGGCACCGTGGTGCTCGTGGCACATCGCGGCGAACGCGCTTACGCGCGCGCCGCAGGCTTCGCGGACCGCGAGGCACACGTCGCCATGCGCGAAGACAGCCTGTTTCGCCTTGCCTCCGTCACGAAGCCCGTCGTGAGTCTTGCCGCGATGCGGCTCGTGGAAGAAGGCAAGCTTGCGCTGGACGACGCCGTCACGAAATGGCTGCCGGATTTCACGCCGCATCTGCTGTCGGACGGCCGCAGCACTGCGCCACGCATCACGATCCATCAGTTGCTCACGCACACGGCGGGGCTGCGCTACGGCTTTCACGAGCCGCCCGATTCGCCGTATCACCAGTTCGGCATTTCCGATGGCATCGACCACGTGCCGTTCGATCTCGACGAAAACCTGCGCCGCATCGCGAAGGCGCCGCTCGTCTACGCGCCCGGCACGTCATGGCGTTATTCGGTGGCCATCGACGTGCTCGGCGCGGTGCTGGAGCGCGTCACGCACATGACGCTGCCGCAGGCGGTGGAAGCGCTCGTCACGGGGCCGCTCGGCATGCGTCAGACGACCTTCCATGTGCCGCCCGGCACGCCGCTCGTCGTGCCCTACGCCAACAGTTCGCCTGCGCCCGTGAAGATGCATGACGGCATGGACGTGTTCCTGCCGCCCGAAGTGGGCTACGCGGTGCGCTTCTCGCCGTCGCGCGCATTCGACGCTCACGCCTTCCCCTCGGGCGGCGGCGGCATGATCGGCACCGCGCCGGAGTTGCTCCAGTTCTTCGAGACCATTCGCACGGGCGGTGCGCCCGTCGTCTCGCCGGAAACGGTGGCGCTCATGATGAAGAACCACGTGCCCCCGTCCATCGAGACGCGCGGGCCCGGCTGGGGCTTTGGATACGGCTGGGGCGTGATCCACGATGCCGCGCTCGCGCAGACGCCGCAACCGGCGGGCACGATTCAATGGGGCGGCGTGTACGGCCACATGTGGTTCGTGGACCCGATCAACCAGTTCACGGTGGTGGCCTTCACGAACACCGCGTTCGAAGGCATGCGCGGCCAGTTCAGCACCGACGTGCGCGACGCCATCTACGGCGCCGCGCCCATCCGTTAGTGCGGCCTCAGAGAAATGACTCAGTGGTTATGCCTGGATTCGCCGCGCGTTTCGATGATGTTGAGGTACAGCGTGGCCGGTTCCAGGCACGCCCCGGTCGCATGCTGGCCCACCATGCTGCGATAGATCTCCTCCCACGGCGTCTTGTGCTGCAACGCGGGCGCCTTCCACGCAGCACGGCGCGCGGCCATCTCGGCCTCGGGAATCAGCACGTCCACCTTGCGCGTATTGAGGTCGATGCGGATACGGTCGCCGGTCTTGAGCAGCGCGAGGTTGCCGCCCACCGCGGCCTCGGGTGACACGTTGAGAATGGACGGACTCGCCGACGTGCCGCTCTGCCGGCCATCGCCGATAGTGGGCAGCGTATCGATGCCCTGCTTGAGGAGCGCCGCGGGCGGCTGCATGTTGACCACCTCTGCGCCGCCGGGGTAGCCCACCGGCCCGCAGTTGCGAATGACGAGCACTGAGTGTTCGTCCACGCCCAGCGCCGGGTCTTCGATGCGCGCGTGGTAGTCCTCCGGGCCTTCGAACACCACGGCCTTGCCTTCGAACACGTCGGGGTGCGCCGGGTCGGAGAGGAAGCGCTTGCGGAACGCCGGGTCGATCACGCTGATCTTCATCACCGCGCTTTCGAACAGATTGCCCGTCATCACCACGTAGCCCGCGGCTTCCTTGAGCGGCTTGCCGTAGCCGCGGATCACTTCGCGGTCCGGCTCGGGCACGTCCGCCAGGTCTTCGGCCAGCGTGCGGCCGGTCACGGTGCGCACGCTGCCGTCCAGCTTGCCCGCGGCCAGCAGCTCACGCATCACGGCCGGCACGCCGCCCGCGCGGTGAAACGCTTCGCCGAGAAAGCGCCCGGCCGGCTGGCAGTCCACGAGCAGCGGTACCTCGGGCCCGAGGCGCTGCCAGTCGTCGAGCGAATGGTCCACGCCCATGTGCCGCGCAATGGCCACCATGTGAATCGGGCAGTTCGACGACGCCCCCAGCGCCGCCGCCGCCACCACGGCGTTTTCGAAGGCGCCCTTGGTCATGATGTCCGAGGGCCGCAGGTTCTCCGCCACCATCCCCACGATGCGCCTGCCGGTCTCATAAGCCATCCAGCCGCGCTCGCGATGCGGCGCCGGAATCGCGGCGCAGCCGGGCAGCGACATGCCGAGCGCCTCCGCCAGCGAGTTCATGGAAAGCGCGGTGCCCATCGTGTTGCAGTGCCCGGCCGACGGCGCCGACGACGCCACCATGTTCATGAAGCCGTCGTAATCGATCTCGCCCGAAGCGAGCAGCTTGCGCGCGTGCCAGATCACGGTTCCCGAGCCCGCGAGCTTGCCCTGCCACCAGCCGTCCAGCATGGGGCCGCCCGACAGCACGATGGCGGGAATGTTCACGGTGGCCGCGGCCATCAGGCAGGCGGGCGTGGTCTTGTCGCAGCCGGTGGTGAGCACCACGCCATCGATGGGATAGCCGTGCAGCACTTCCACGAGGCCCAGATACGCGAGATTGCGGTCCAGCGCGGCGGTGGGCCGCTTGCCCGTCTCCTGAATGGGATGCACCGGGAATTCGAGCGGCACGCCGCCCGCGTCGCGAATGCCGTCGCGCACGCGGCTGGCCAGTTCGAGGTGGTGTCGGTTGCAGGGCGCGAGGTCCGAGCCCGTCTGCGCAATACCGATGATGGGCTTGCCCGACTGCAGTTCCTCGCGCGTGATGCCGTAGTTCATGTAGCGCTCCAGATAGAGCGCGGTCATGCCGGGGTCGGAGGGGTCGTTGAACCAGCGGCGGCTGCGCAGTCTGCCCTGTGTGGTGTCGGGTTGGGAGGCGCCGGTTGCAGCGTTGTTGGCCGGATCAGTGGGCGAATGCTTCGACACGCTTGTCTCCTTGTTTTGTCGTGTGGACGCGCGCCACACGGGAAACAAGGCTTCCCGCGCAACGGCACGCCTGAGGAAGCATCAAGCTTAAACGGAACGCGCTGTTCGTGCTGCGCAATAGACGCACGCGACGCAAACGAAGCAAACGACGCACGCGCCACAAGCAAAGCAAGCGGCGCGTCCCGTGGTTCCGGCAGGTTCAGTTGACGCCGCTCGCCGCCTTGGGCGCGCCGCCTTCGTCGGGCGTGAGCTGCGCATAAACGTCGTGTGCGATTTCGAGCAGTTCCTTGCGGTTGATGCCGCCCGACACCGCGTAGCCCACGTCGCCGTCGATCCAGTAGAAGACGTTCACGGGGCCGTCCTGATAAAGCTTGAACGCCGTGGTGTTGGTGCTCGTCTTGCGCCGCGAAATGCACAGCGTGATGCGCTCGCCGTTGTGGTCGTGGTACATGAACTGCGCCACGGGGCCGTCGGCGCTGGGCAAGAGCCGGCCGCCCATCAGCTCGAAGCCGGTGCGCGTGAGAACGGGCGGACGCACGTCGGTGCCCAACCGGCTGGACACCCACTTCACGAGTTCCTGCTCGCGGTCGGCGCCGACTTCGACGGGACGCGTCACCTCCGGCGCGTAGACCACGTGCGCGATGGCGGACTGCCGCGCGAACGACTGCCCCGGGTCCGGCGTGAAGCTCGCGTCGCGCACGGGCGCCTGGCCTGCTGCCGGCCCCATGCGGCCCGCCATCATGATGCTGCTGCCGAAGTTGCTGCCAATGCCGATTCCCACGCCCACCAGCAGCGCCGCGGCAATACCCGCGAACTGCGGCCAGTTGGCCGCGTCGCGCCAGCGCCGCTTCGCGGGCAACTGGAGACGCGCCGGCACGGGCTCGTCGAGCACGCGGTCGTAGCGTTCGTGCAGCAGGTTGTTGAGCGAGAAGTAGTGGCTGATGCGGTCCGCGAGTTCGGGCTGCCGCTCCAGCATCTGATCGATCTCGTCGCGGCGCTCGGGCGCGAGCGTGCCGTCCACGTACGCGTGGATCTCTTCTTCGCTGATCGTCGTTTGCCGTTCGTTCATCGCACCACCTTCAGTTTTGCGCTGGATTGCGTGCCCACCATCAAGGCGCGCAGCCGCTCCCGACCCCGCGAGAGCCGCGACATGACCGTGCCGATCGGAATGTCGAGCGCAAGCGCGACATCCGCATAGCTCATTTCCTCCAGCCCCACGAGCAACACCACCTCGCGCTGCTCGGCGGGCAGGCGCTGCAAGGCGAAGTCGAGATCGCGCACCTCCAGCCCGCTGGACGGATTCGTATGCACGGCGAGGTCGTTCTCGAACGTGTGCGCTTCGTCGTCGACGGAAACGTGCGTGGCGCGCCCGGCCGGGCGGCGCATCTGGTTCGCGAAGACGTTGTGCATGATCGTGAAGAGCCACGCGCGCAAGTCCGTGCCGCGCTGGAACTGATGACCGTTGCGCAAGGCGCGCTCCAGCGTGTCCTGCACCAGGTCGTCGGCCAGTTCGCGATTGTGCAGCAGCGCGCGCGAATAGCGTCGCAGGCGCGGTACGTGTTCTATCAGTTCGTCGCGGACACTCATCGTGCTTCCTTTGCGGCTTGGGGCCTCGTGCACGCGCGGGCTACACGCGGATTCACGCGGCGGACGTCGGGGCAAACACGCCTCGCGGTGTTTTATTCCAGCGGCCGTGGTCAGGGTTTTCCGGCCTCGTCACCGTACGCCGATTTCCCCGGCCCTGCGCTGAACCTGTGCATCGTGAGCGCGTCGGCTGCGTGCATCAGCCCGCGTGCCGCGGCCGCGCCCACCAGCACGTAGCGCGTGTGGCCGTCGGTCCAGTACAGCGCGCGCATCGTGCCCTGGCGGTAGGCGCGCCACTGCGGCATGGGTTGCGCGGTGAGGTCCCAGGTGCGCAGCAGCACGACGGGCTCGCCCGCTGCGTTGCGGTAGACGAAGCCCGAGGCGCGGGTGAACCAGCCTTCCTGCACAGCAAGCGGTGCCACGGGGTACAGGCCGACGCTGGAGATATCGGGAGCGATGCCGGCAAGCGTGGCGCCAGCCTCGCCCGAAGCGCGCACGACGCTGCTGGTCTGATCCGCGGCGGCATGCTGCAAGGCCGTGAACGCCAGATCCGCCAGTTCGGCTTGCGGCACGCGTGTCGCGGCTATCAGCAGACCGCCTGCAACCGCGCTCGCGGCGAGCCCACCCGCAAGCACGCGGACGGCACGTCGCGCGGCGGCGCGCAGCCACGCGCGCCAGAAAGCAGCGCCATCGATGGAGCCTGCGTCGCTGTCGTCGGCGGCACGAAAAGCATGCTGCAACTGCGCATTGAGCCGGCCATAGAACGCGACGCGGCGCGCCTCCGAAGGCCGCATTTGCAGATAGCGGTGCAGGCGATCGGCCTGCGCGGACGCTAGTTGGCCGTCGGCGAACGCTTGCAGGTCCGCTTCGGAAAGCGACGGTTCGTGGCGCAGATCGGTGCGGTTCATGGCAGCAGCGGCAGTGGCGCAAAGGTTCGTGGCCCGTCGGGGCCCGTCGGGGCACATCGGGGCACGTCGGGGCACGTCGGGGCGTTGATCGGGATGCTTATCCGGCTAACACGATCCGGCGTGCGTTATTCCCTTGCCGACCTTTCAGGTCTTTCAGGCCCTTTCGGCCAATTCAGGTTCTTTCCGGCCCGGCGCGATCGATTCGCTCCGCAGGCGAACCGTGCCCAGGGGAGAGCCTCCGGGGAGAACGTTAACCGCCCGCACCGCCTCGCTATTCCTGACTCGCAACTTTATTTCGCCTTTCATGGTTTTCGCGGTGGGACCGGGAATATCGGCCCCGTGCTCATGGTTCGCCCGTTGCAATCCGCACCACTCTCAAGGAGTCACCATGAAGCTCTCTTCCATGCTCGTTCTCTGCGCCGCCGCGCTCGCCTCCACCGCCGTGTTCGCCGAAGGCAAGACGCGCGCGCAGGTGTATCAGGAGTTGATCGAAGCCCAGCAGAACGGCCTCGATTTCGTTACGGACACCTCGTACCCCGACGTCAATCCGATCTTCGCCAACGTCGTCGCGCAGCGAAAGCAGCAGCGCCTCGCGCAGCAACCGCAGGCCGCGCCCGGCGTCGCGAATCGCGCCACGTCCGATGCGGCTTCTCAGTAGGCACGTGCGCAAAATTCGCCCGCGGCGGGAATAAGCCGCATCGGGTGCTGTTCACGGGTTCACCCACCCTGCTCAAACGAGGAATACCCGTGAACAGTCCCTTCAACGCTGCGCCGGTCTGCGTGCCATGCCGGCTCGCTGCCATAGGCGCAGTCGTGCTGCTCGCCGGCGGCGCATTCGTCTGGACCGCCGGCTGGCTGACGCCCAAGCGCCTCTCCGCTACCGCTGTAGTCGATCAATTGCAGACCGACGGCGGCACTCACGCCGGCTACCGACGCAATCATGCGAAGGGCCTGTGTTTCGAGGGCCATTTCGAAAGCAACGGTGCGGGCGAATCGCTTTCCCGCGCGGAAATTTTTCGTGCCGGCGTGACGCCGCTCATCGGGCGCTTTTCGATGCCGGGCAGCAACCCGGGCGCGCCGGACAACAGCGTGCCGGTCAAAAGCATGGCGCTGCTCTTCAAGCTTCACGATGGGGAGCAGTGGCGCACAGGCATGAACACGGTGCCGGTGTTTTCGGTACGCACGCCCGAGCAGTTCTACCAGCAGTTGCAGGCGCTGCAGCCGGTTGCCGCTACGGGCAAGCCCGACCCGGCGCGCGTGGCGGCCTTCTATGCGGCCACGCCTGATTCAGCACCACTGCGCCAGTGGATCGCCACGCACCAACCTTCGTCGAGCTTCGCGAACGCCACGTTCTACAGCGTCAACGCGTTCCGCTTCACCAATGCGAGTGGCCAGACGCAAGCGGTGCGGTGGTCGATGGTGCCCGAGTTGCCGTACATGGCGCTCGACGCGCAGACGGTGGCGCACAACCCTGGCTTCCTCGCGCAAGACCTGACTCAGCGGCTCGCCGCGGGGCCGTTGCGCTGGCATTTGATATTGACGGTGGCGGCACCGGGCGACCCGGTCAACGACGCCACGCGCGTCTGGCCGGCCGATCGTCCGCACATCGATGCGGGCACGCTCGTGATCGAGCGCAGCGTTCCGCAGGCGGTAGGTGCGTGCCGCGACGTGAATTTCGATCCCACGATTCTGCCCGCGGGCATCAGTCCGTCGGACGATCCGCTGCTGGCCGCGCGTTCGTCCGCGTATTCCGTGTCGTTCAACCGCCGCACGCGCGAAGAAGCGCAGCATGCCGCGCCGTCCACGCGCGCGAGCAACGAGAACAACGAGGGCAACCCGGGAGACCATTCATGAGGACCACGCGCACCCACTTCAGCCTCGCGGCCCGCGCGCTGCACTGGATCATGGCGGCCGCCATCATCGCCATGCTGTTCATTGGTGTGGGAATGGTCGCAACGGTCTCGCGCGCGCATGACGTGCTGATCGCCATTCACAAACCGCTCGGCGTCACGCTGTTGCTGCTCGTGCTGGTACGAGCCGGCGTGCGGCTCACGCATGGCACGCCGGCGCTACCCGACGATATGCCCGGCGTGCAGCGCGCCGCCGCGAAGCTCTCGCATCTCGCGCTGTACGCCTTGATGCTGGCCATGCCGCTGATCGGCTGGGCGATGCTTTCGGCCGGGGGCTATCCCGTCACGCTGTACGGGCCGTGGCATCTGCCGCCTATCGCACCACACAGCGTGGCGCTCTACGCGACGCTGCGCACGCTGCACACGGTGCTGGGGCTCACGCTGTTCGCGGTGGTGCTGCTGCACCTCGCCGCCGCGCTGTATCACGGGTTGATACGTCGCGACGGCGTGCTCGCCAGCATGGCACGCGGGGAAGGCAGGGTTTGACGGGAAGTTGACGGCCGCTCAGGGCCACTTCGGATCGCGCATCGTGCCCTGCTCGACATAGCGCTGGTGCCACGACAGCGACTCGTTGAGCAGATGCGGCGTGTGCTTGCCGTAGCTTTCGCGGCTCGCGCGCTCGAAGTAGTCCATGAGCATGGGCCGATAGTCGGGATGCGCGCAGTGCTTGATGACCTCGCACGCGCGCTGCTTCGGCGAGAGGCCGCGCAGGTCGGCAAGGCCCTGTTCGGTCACGATCACGGCCACGTCGTGCTCGGTGTGATCCACATGGCTCGCCATCGGCACGATGCGCGAAATCGCGCCGCCCTTGGCCGTGCTCGCGGACATGAAGCACGAGAGATAGCCATTGCGTGCGAAGTCGCCCGAGCCGCCAATGCCGTTCTGGATGCGCGTGCCCATCACGTGCGTGGAATTCACGTTGCCGTAGATGTCGGCCTCGATCATGCCGTTCATCGCGATACAGCCCAGGCGCCGCACCAGTTCTGGATGGTTGCTGATCTCTTGCGGCCGCAGGATGATGCGCTGGCGGAACGTGTCGAGGTTCTTCGCGAAGCGCGTCACGGCGGCGGGACTCAGCGAAAGCGCGGTGGCCGACGCTACGGAGAGCGTGCCGTTCTCGAGCAAATCGAGCATGCCGTCCTGAATCACCTCGGTGAAGGCGGTGAGGTTCTGGAACGCGCCCTTGCCCAGTTCGGCCAGCACGGCGTTCGTGATGTTGCCCACGCCCGATTGCAGCGGCAGCAGCGAGCCCGGCACGCGGCCGTGGCGCACTTCGTGGCGCAGGAATTCGATCAGATGCCCCGCGATCTGCCGCGAAACGTCGTCCGGCTCGGAAAACGCATTGCTGCGGTCCGGCGCGCTCGTCTTCACGACCGCGATGACCTTCTCCACCGGACAGTGCAGCCACGGCTCGCCGATGCGGTCGCCCGGATGCACGAGCGGAATCGGCCTGCGCCGCGGCGGGAGCGCCGTGCCGTAGTAGATGTCGTGCATGCCGTCGAGCCCTTCGGGCTGCTGCTCGTTGACCTCGATGATCACGCCCGCGGCCTGCTCGATCCACGTCTTGTTGTTGCCCACCGAAGTGGACGGAATGAGCTGACCATCGGGTGTCACGCCGCTCACTTCGATGACGGCGACGTCGATCTTGCCGAAGAAGCCGAACCACGCGTGCTGCGCGACGTGGCTCAGGTGAATGTCGAGGTAGTCGATGCGGCCCGCGTTGATCTGCTCGCGCAGCGTGGGGTCCGACTGGTACGGCAGCCGCATCTGGATGCCGTCCACGCGCGCCAGCGCGCCGTCGAGTTCGGGCGCCGTGGAAGCGCCGGTCAATACGCGAATGCGGAAGTCTTCGCCGCGCGCGTGCGACTCTTCGATGTGGCGAGCCAGCGCGGCGGGCACCGCCTTCGGGTAGCCGGCGCCGGTGAAGCCGCTCATGGCAACGGTCATGTCAGGGCGAATCAGCTTCGCGGCGTCTTCCGCCGACATGACGCGTTCGAGGAGTTGAGTGTTCAAAATGCGTGTCGATCCCATTGCGGGTCCTCCAGATGAAATCCTCTGATGCCGGACGGTCCCGCCAGGTACGACGCGTGGTGCGAGTAGGTGGAAGCGGCCCGTGGCCGGCGTAACTTCGTAGCTTTTGTCGAGTGCCTGAATGTTCGACGCTGGGCCGCTTCCGCCGCTTGACGCACGTCAAGCGGTAACGATTCCAGACCTGCAATACAGCGTTACTTGGCCGCAGCCCACAGCGTGCGGCCGAGGAACGTCAGCGTGCGGTCCCATGCCAGTTGCGACCAGACCGGATCGAACTGCGTGGCGGCGATGCGGCCCGGGCCTACGGCCGTTTCGTTGGCGAAGCCGTGATGAGCCAGATAGCGGTGGAATTGGAAGTCGACCTTCGCCTCGGTCAGCTTCGCTTCGAGCCCGTCCACGAGTTCCGGCGTGAAGAAGCCGTCCTGCGAGGCCCAGTGGCCCATTACCGGCACCTTGATCTTCGACGCATCCACGTAGTCGAGCGGCGGGCAGCCGTACCAGAGCACGCCCGCGGAGGCTTCCGGCACGTTGCACAGCGCGAGCACCGTGAGCGCGCCGCCCATGCAGTAGCCCATCACGGCCACGCGCTCCGAATGCTGCTTGAGGTACTGCACGGCGCCGCGGATGTCCTGCGTGGCGGCGTCGCCGAAGTTGAGACCGTCCATCAGGTGATGCGCCTCTTCTTCTTCCACGGTGGATTTGCCGCGATAGAGGTCGGGCACGAGCGCGATGTAGCCGCATTGCGCGAGGCGGTCGGCCACGCCGCGAATCTGGTCGTTCAAGCCCCACCATTCCTGAATGACGACGACAGCCGGCGCGCCCTCGGGCTTTTCCGGCTTGGCCAGATAGCCTTGCAGCTCCTGACCGTCAGGGCGGCGAAAGGGAACCATGGTTCCCGTCGTGGTACCTGCATTCGGCTTCATGCGACGCTCCTTGTTTGAGGGAGTCGCTAGCATAGCGAAAGTGGTGAGGCGGCGTCGGCAGGGCGCGCAGGCGTGTAAGCCACGAGGGTCACGATCGCGGCCGCACCGCTACTCACGCGCCTCTGCGCCATACACCTCGATCCGGTTGCGCCCGCGCGCCTTGGCCGCATAGAGCGCTTCGTCGCCGCGCGAGAGCGACTGGTAGGCGCCGGTATCGTCGGCGCGCATCGAATCGATACCCACACTCACCGTCATCACGATGGCTACGTCGCCGTGCATCATCGGCGTCTGCAACACGCGCTGCTGCACGCGTTGCGCGAGCACGACGGCCGCCTCCACAGACGCGCCGGGCAGCACCATCGCGAATTCCTCGCCGCCCACGCGTCCGACGATATCGCCCGCGCGCACTTCTTCGCGCAGCAGCGCCGCGAAGTGACTAAGCGCGCGATCGCCCAGTGCGTGGCCCCAGCGGTCGTTGAGCGCCTTGAAGTGATCGAGGTCGAACATCAGCACCGCCGACACGTGGCCGCGCACGCCGCGCAGCCGCACCAGTTCGGCCTCGCTCTGCATGATGAAGTGACGGCGATTGGGCAACTGCGTGAGGAAGTCGATAGTGGCGAGTTCCTGCAACTCGGCCTCCACGCGCTTGAGTTCCGTGATGTCCGTGGAGGTGCCCACCATGCGCAGCGCGCGGCCCTCGCTGTCGCGGCTCACCACTTTCCCGCGGCTGCAGATCCACTTGTAGCGCCCGTCCTTGCAACGGATGCGGTGTTCCACCGAGTAAGTCTGCGTTTGATTCTCGAAGTGCGCCTGCATGGCGGCTCTCACGTAATCCACGTCATCGGGGTGCAGACGCGCGATGGCGTCTTCGATGCGATCGGTGAGATCGTGCGGCGCGTAGCCCAGCATGGCTTTCCATTCGAGCGAATAGCGGATGGTGCCGCTCGGGATGTCGCGGTCCCACACGCCGGTGCCGCTGCCCGCGAGCGCGAGCGTCACGAGTTCCGCGCACGCCTCCAGTTCGCCGACGCGTGTGCGCAGCGCTGTCACAGACTCGACGCGTTCGATGGCGTCCGCAGCGAGCCCGGCGAGTTCGTGGAGAAACGCGCGCTGCGCGTTGTCGAACGTGCGCGGCGTGTGGTCGAGCAGGCACAGTGCGCCCAGATGCCGGCCGCTCGATGCCGTGACTGCGCAGGCGGCGAAGAAGCGCGGCCAGCGCGACGGAGCGTCGGACGTGGCGCCCGCCGCCCGCATGGGGATGGTGCGGCTTTGAAAGCGCTCGTCGGCGTGCGTGTCGGGCACGACCACCACAGTGTCCAGCAGGTTTCCGCCCGCCTGGGAAAGCGCGAACAGATCGGGCGGCAGCGCCACGGGCAACGGGCCCGAACTGGCCAGCAGACGCTGCCCGTCGCCACCCGCGCGCGTGAGCAGGGCAGCCGCTACGCCGAAATGCGCTTGCGCGAGCCGGGCCAGCGCGGCCCACTCGGCATCGGCCGGACGAGCGTTCGCCGACGCCTCTACGGCAGGCGGCCTGGCATCGTCATTGGGATCGGCGCACGTGGACATAGGGAACGCGTGTTTAGAAGACTATTGGGCCTGGCTGGGTCTGCCGGGCTCTGCCTGTCAGGTCGGTTTGTTCGGTCCGCCGCGGAATTCATTGATCAGATCAAACGGCCCGTCGAGATGCAGAGCGGGTCAGTTTATAACGGCATTGCGTCGGACGGAATTGAGGACTCGCTGCGCTGCGGCACGCGTGCGGGGGCAGGCTGCATGCGGTCGGCGAATTTTGTTCGCGGCCTGCAATGCGCTATTGTTCGTCGCCACAAAAAAGAGGAAACCCATGAGCGCCATCCGACTGTCCCGCGTCACCCGCGCCGATGCCGCCGACCTGATCGCCGCCAACCGCGCGAACCAGTCGTACCACCTGCCGTGGGTGGCTTCGTTCACGGACGACGCCGGCTTCGACGCCTGGTTCGGCCGCGGCCTGACGGGGCCGAACGTCAATCTCATTGCACGTGAGGCGGCGTCGAGCCGCGTGGTGGGCGTGGTCAACATCAACGAGATCGTTGGCGGCGTTTTTCAGAGTGCCTACCTCGGCTACTACGGCATGCAGGAATTCGGTCGCAAGGGCCTCATGACGCAAGCGCTGCGCGCGGCGATCCGCTTCGCGTTCGGCGATCTCGGGCTGCATCGGCTCGAGGCCAACATTCAGCCTGAAAATCGTGCCTCCATTGCGCTGGTGCAGCGGCTGGGGTTTCGGCAGGAAGGCCTTTCGCCGCGGTATCTGCACATCGGCGGCGAATGGCGCGACCACGAGCGCTGGGCGCTGCTTGCCGACGAAACGCAAATCGCGCCGGACGACAACGCGCGCTGATCGCGCCCCGTGGTCTCGTCGTCCCATCGCCCCATCGTCCCATCGCCCCATCGCGGTAGCCACCACCGGCCGCCCGGCCAAACCGCAAGCCTCAATCACCGCTGCGATCACTGCGATTGCTGCGACTGCTGCGCGCGTCCCGCCGCGAGTTGGTCGTTGCGTTCCTTCAGAAACGCGATGAGCCCATCGATCCCGCTTTCGGTGATCTTGTCGCTGAACTGCTGGCGGTACGTCTGCACGAGCCATGCGCCCAGCACGTTGAGGTCGTACACGCGCCAGCCCTGCGGCGACCGGTAGAGCCGATAGTCGATCTCCACGGGCCGCTCGTTGGTTTCCGCGATCGTGCGCACCACTACGTCGGTGTCCGTGGGGGCGATGTGCATGGGCGGGTACTGAATCTTCTGGTCAGGCTTCAGCTGCGCGAGCGCGCCCGAATAGAGATGGATCAGCAGCAGCCGGAACTGTTCTTCCACCTGCTGGCGCTGCTCGGGCGTGGCGGTTCGCCAGTAGCGGCCCATGGAAAGCCGCGTGGTGCGCTGAAAATCGATGTACGGAAGAATGTCGCGGTTCACGATATCGAGAATGCGCGTCATGTCGTCGGGCTCGATCTTGCGTGTGCGCACTTCGTCCAGCACCTGCTGCGTGGCGGTGCGGATCAGCGCCTGCGGGTCCGACTTGTCGTCCACCTGGGCACGCGCAGCGCTGCTGAACGTGAACACGGCAAAGAGCGCAAACGACACAGCCACAACGGGATTCACGAAGAGTTTTCTCATGGATTCAACCTGAGCAAGGGGTTCATGCAACGGTCACGCAAGCAGCACGTGAGCGTCATATAGGCGTCATGCGAGCAACGCGGTGTGCGCGAGCATTTCCCGGTGCAGCGCTTCGGTTGCGGCGGCGAGCACCCGGCCGTCGCTGCCCATGCCGAGGGGCCGGCCCTTCCAGTCCGTGACCACGCCGCCCGCGCCTTCTATCACCGGCACGACCGCGAGGTAGTCATAAGGCGCGAGCCCGGCCTCCACCACCGCGTCGATGTGGCCCGCGGCAAGCATCGCGTAGCTGTAGCAGTCGCCGCCGAAGCGGCGAAACCGCGCGCGTCGGCTCAGCGTGTCGAAGACCGCGTATTCCTCGCCTGAAAACATGTCGGGAGAAGTGGCCGAGACATTGGCCGCCGCGAGCCCCGTGCAGCCGCTGGTCGTGCAGCGCGTGGCCGCGCCGGCGTCGGCGCCCGTTGAAGCAAAGCAGCCTTCGGCCGTGCCGATCCATCGCTCGCCCAGCGCGGGGGCGTCGATCACGCCGAACACGGGCCGCCCGGCGTCGAGAAGCGCAAGCAGCGTGCCCCACAGCGGCATGCCGCTGATGAAGCTGCGCGTGCCGTCGATGGGATCGATCACCCAGACATGCTGCGCGCCGAGGTTTTGCTGCCCGTGCTCTTCGCCATAGATACCGTGCTCCGGAAACACGGCGGCAATGCGGGCACGGATATGCGCCTCCACGGCGCGGTCCGCGAGGGTAACCGGGCTCTCGTCGGCCTTGGTCTGGATGTCGAGGGGTTGCCTGAACTGGGCGAGCGCGATGCGCCGCGTCTCTTGCAGTACGGCTTCCGCAAAGCGGCGATAAGGATCGCTCGGGTCAGTTGGATCAATTGGGTCGGTCGGTCCGGTCATGGCTTTCATCCTCTGCCTTGCGGGCGGGCCCCACGCCCGCCCGTCGGTCTTGACGCGTCGCCACATGATCCCATAGCCGCCGCCCGTGCGTGCGCGTGCGGGCACGCCGCGCCCGGTTTTGCCGCTTTTTGCTCCTTTTGCTGCGTTAGCGCATATTCCAGCCGGTTGGACGCAGTAGACGACATGATCGCGTCCCCTTAATTCTTCCGACGAATTGCCGTAAACGCGCTCAAGGCCCCGCCGGAGACCCAAAGGACGGTATTGCACACCGTCGCTGCGGCAACAGAGGGCCTCGGCAGCATGCCCCGGCGACTTTTATGCGGTCGGCATCGGCGTGCGCCACCTTCCTTGCCCCTATGCGGTTTGCAACGGTATCGCAAGTCTTCTGCATCCGGCCTGTCCTGGGCCGGCACGCATGGGTCTTGCCGTTCGCGTTGCGCCGATCTCAAGCATCGTTGATATAGGAATTGCGTTACATGAGGATCTCAAACCTGAGAATCGGGGTTCGGCTCAGTTCGGCATTCGGCCTCGTCATCGCCCTGTTGATTGGCACGGCACTGGTCGGTGTCCAGCACCTGGACTCGAGCATGGCCAAGATGGACTCCATCGTCAGCGAACGCTACACGCTGATCGCGCTGAGCAACCAGATCAAGAACAACGGCTACAAGGCCAACGGCATTCTGAGCAACCTCCTGCTCGCCACCACGCCCGAGGCCGCGAAGAAGTACATGGACGACTACGTCGTCATCAGAAAGGCCAATGCCGACGCCTACGCGCAGCTGGAGAAGCTGCTCTCGAGCGACGAGGGCAAGGCGCTCTACAAGGAGCAGTTCGACGCGCGCAGCGCCTACGGCGTGGACGTGCGCAAGTTCTTCGAACTCGTGGCCCAGAACCGCCAGCAAGACGCGCGCGAACTCTACCAGGGCGAACTCGCGCAGCGCCAGGACCAGTACTACGTACTCGTCGACAAGATGGTGGACTACCAGGCGGCCCAGATGCAGAGGGACTCGGACCGCGCGCGTGAAGAAGGCCACAACGCCAAGATCCAGATGGTGCTGCTCTCGCTCACCGCGCTCTTCGTTGCAGTGGCCACGGGCTACGTCATCACAGCCAGCATCACGCGGCCCGTCAACCGCGCCTTGAGCCTTGCCGAAGCCGTCGCGCAGGGCGACCTCACGCACCGGCTGGAGGGCGACTCCGACGACGAGATCGGTCGCCTGCTCGGCGCGCTCAAGCGCATGACCGAAAACCTGCACGGCATCGTGGCGAAGGTGCGCAAGGGCACCGAGACCATCACGATGGCTTCGCGCGAAGTGGCGAGCGGCAACATGGACCTGTCGAGCCGCACGGAGCAGCAGGCGAGCGCACTGGAACAAACGGCGGCGGCGATGGAAGAGCTCACGTCCACGGTGAAGCAGAACGCGGACAACGCGCGCGAAGCGAACCAGGTGGCGTCGAACGCTTCCGTGATCGCGTCGCGCGGCGGCGAAGCCGTGAACCGCGTGGTGGACACGATGAGCGCCATCAACGAGTCGTCGCGCAAGATCGTCGACATCATCAGCGTGATTGAAGGCATCGCGTTCCAGACCAACATCCTCGCGCTCAACGCTGCCGTGGAAGCGGCGCGTGCCGGCGAAAACGGCCGCGGCTTCGCGGTGGTGGCGGGCGAAGTGCGCAGCCTCGCGCAGCGCAGCGCGGTGGCCGCGAAAGAAATCAAGACGCTCATTCAAGACTCCGTGAGCCACGTGGACAACGGCAGCAAGATCGTCGAGGAAGCGGGCGCGACCATTCGCGAAGTGGTGACAAGCATCACGCACGTCACGGCCATCGTGAGCGAGATGAGTTCGTCGAGCCAGGAGCAGAGCGACGGCATCGAGCAGATCAACCACGCCGTCACGCAGATGGACCAGGTCACGCAGGAAAACGCCGCGCTGGTGGAAGAAAGCGCCGCCGCCGCGCAGGCTTTGCGCGACCAGGCCGCGCAACTCACCGACATGGTGGCCGCGTTCAAGCTCGACGACACGTCTTCGTCAGACCGCTGGCAAACCGCTCGCACCACGCGCGGCGCGAGCACGGCCGGCGCACTGGACGTGACGCCGCGGCCGCTGCTGCTCGGCAGCTGACGCAAACGTTTCAAACCCGACAGATACACAAAGAGGACGGAGACACGGGCCGGCCGCGAGGCCGGTCCGCAGATGAAGCAAAGGGGCGCGCGTGCGCGCTCCGGCTGTCTCGCCGCCCGCACGAGGGCACCCGTCCTGCTGACGTATCGCGTCGGCGCCGCGCGCGCCGTACGGACCGGACGTGTGACTCTGGTGCAGACGACGAGATCCGATCAACGGTTTCTCTCGAGTGCCTACCAGACATGTCCAACGACTATTCCGATCACGTTGCCGTTCCGCGGTTTTCTTTCGGCTCGTCGGCCCAGCATGCCGCGGCCGCTGCGGCCGTTCCCGCATTGCAGATTGCGCGGTTCATCGAGGCGCACCGCCACGAGGGCTACCGCATCGCCAACCTCGATCCGCTCGACCTCGCTCCTCGCGCGGACGTGCCTGAACTCACGCCCGCCTTTCATGGGCTCGACCCCGACCAGATCCGGCCTTCGGATAAGGACGGTTTTCCGGCCGCCGTCACCGTCGAAGAACTCGAGCGGCAACTCAAGCGCGTCTACTGCGGCGCGCTCGGGCTGGACACGAGCGGCGTGCGCAGCGAAGCGCGCCGCCGCTGGCTCTTCTCGCGCATGGAGGCGGAGCTGCTGTATCCGCGCGCCGCGCCGGAGCAGAGCGAAGCGGGCAAAGCGCTGCTGCGCCGCCTCGTGGAAGCGGAGATGTGGGAGCGCCTCGTCGCCGCGCGCAACGAACACGCAAAGCGCTTTTCGCTGGAAGGCTGCGAGAGCCTCATTCCGCTCGTCGACGCGCTGATCGAGCACGCCGCTAGCCACGGCGTGCAACAGATGTTCCTCGGCATGCCGCATCGCGGGCGCCTGAATACGCTCGTCAACGTGCTGGGTTTTCCGGCGAAGAAGATGCTGGCGTGCCTCGACCCCGAGTCCGACGTCGCGGCCACGCTGACCGATCTCGCCTACCACCTGGGCAGCACGGCGCGCAAAGCAACGCGCCACGGCAACGTGGACGTGTTCCTCGCGCACAACCCGTCGCATCTGCAAAGCGTGTATCCGGTGGTGAGCGGCATGGCGCGCGCGTGGCAGGACGAGCATCAGGGTGCGGGCTGCGTGCCTGTGGTCGTGCATGGCGACGCCGCGTTCGCGGGCCAGGGCATCGTGATGGAAACGCTGAACCTCACGCGCAAGAGCGGCTACGCGCTGGGCGGCACCATTCACGTCATCGTGAACAACCAGATCGGTTTCACCACGCCGAACCTCATGGACGTCTGCGAGCAGACCTGGTGCACAGACATCGCGCGCATGATCGACGCGCCCGTGATCCACGTGAACGCCGACCATCCCGAAGACGTGCTGCGTGCCGCGCGTATCGCGTTCGACTACCGCATGAAGCACGGCGCGGACATCGTCGTCGACCTGATCGGCTACCGGCGCCTCGGTCACTCCGAGCACGACATTCCCGCCATCACGCAGCCGCTCACGCAGGCCGCGGTGGGCGTGCATCCCACGGTGACAGAGCTGTATCACGACGCGCTCGCGCTCGCCACGCCGCTCGACGCGCTGCGCGACGAAGCGCTGCGAAAGCTGGAGGCGCAGCAGCCGGAAAGCGATCGTGCGGCTGCGGCTGACGCTATGGCACACCGCGCGCCGGGTACGTCGTTCCAACCCGTCTCGCTCGCGCGCCTTCAGTCGTTGACGAAGACGCTCACGCGCGCCCCCGCCGGCTTCCGGCTGCACGAATTCGTGCGCAATATCGCGGCGCGCTGGCAAGCCACGGTCGCAAGCGAAAGCAATGCCGCAGACTGGACCTTCGCCGAAAACCTCGCCTACGCCACGCTGCTCGAAGACGGCCACGGCATTCGCCTTTCAGGCATGGACGTGGGCCGCGGCACCTTCATGCATCGGCATGCCGTGTGGCACGCCCAGGCCGCGCTGCCGGGCATGGGCGGCGTGCATGTGCCGCTCCAGCACATCGGCGAGCAGCAAGGCGCGTTCGATATCGTGAACTCGCCGCTCACCGAAGAAGCCGTGCTCGGTTTCGAGTACGGCTACAGCGTGCAGGCGAAGCGCCGGCTCACGATCTGGGAAGCGCAGTTCGGCGACTTCGCGAACGGCGCGCAGGTCTTCATCGATCAGTACATTGCGGCCGGCGAGTACAAATGGGGCTACCAGTCCGCGCTCGCGGTGCTGCTGCCGCACGGCCACGAAGGCGTGGGACCGGAGCATTCGAACGGCTATCTGGGGCGTTTCCTGCAACTGTGCGCGGGCGGCAATCTGCGCGTGGCGGTGCCGTCAACGTCGGCGCAATGGTTCCATCTGCTGCGCGAGCAGGCCATGGCGCAGCGGCCCGTGCCGCTTATCGTGATGTCGCCGAAGGGACAGCTCTATGGCAATCCGGCCTCGCATGCGCGGCTCGAACAGTTCGTGGACGGCGCGTTCCAGCCGGTGATAGCCGATACGGAGATTACGGATGCCCACGCCGTGACGCGCGCCGTGCTGTGCAGCGGCAAGCTGTTCTACGAACTGCAACGCGCGCGCAACGAGGCGCACGATGCCACAGTCGCGCTGATTCGCGTCGAACAGCTGTATCCGTTTCCGCACGCTGAACTCGCGAGCGAACTGGCGAAGTTCGCCAACCTCACGGAAGTTGTGTGGGCGCAGGAAGAGGACCGCAACCAGGGCGCGTGGCGTTCCGTGCGCGAGGACCTGGAGCGCGTATTGCACGTATTGCGCGAATTGCCCGCAGGCTGCCGTTTGCGCGACGTGTGCCGCACGGCGACGGCGGCAGGCGCGCATTCGTCGATGCGGCCGCACCGCGAGGAGCAACAGCGTCTCGTGACCGAGGCGCTGCGCACCGTGGAGGGCGCACTCATCGGGTAGCATGGCCTTCCACGCCACTCATGCGGCGCGCGGCCTGCCCGCGCGCCGTCGCCACTTCCCGCATGTCGCGCAGCGCAAACCGGCAGCCCGCGCCGACCATCGTGTTCGGCGCCTTCGATCGACACAACTTCGGCGACCTGCTGTTTGCGCATGTCGCCCAACGCATGCTGCCGGGTCGCGACGTGCACTTCGCGGGTCTCGCCGACCGCGATTTGCGTGAGTACGGTGGTCATCGCGTCCACGCGATTGGTCCGCTGCTCGCCACGTTGAAGGGACGCGCGCCGGATGTGATTCACGCGGGCGGTGAGTTGCTCGCGTGCAATGCATGGGAGGCGGCCGTCATGCTCGCGCCGCCGCACGACCTGCAAGCCACCCTCGCGAGCGAAGACGCCTGGAAGCAAGACGGACGCGAATGGGCGCAACGCCGGTTCGGCGTCGCTGCGCTCGCACCTTATGTGCTCTCGCGGGCATCGCTGGGCGGCCCTGGCGAGCGCGACCTGAATCGCGTGATCTTCAATGCCGTGGGCGGCGCCGATCTGGCGTCGCGCGATCCGGCATTGCGCGCCGAAGTGCTCGCCAGTCTTCAAGACGCAAACGACGTGAGCGTGCGCGACCGCGAGACGCACGCCGTCTTGCAGGCCCACGGCATCAAGGCACGGCTCGTGCCCGACCCGGCCGTGATGGTGGCCGAGCTGTTCGGCAAAACGATTCGCCGCCGCGCTGCCGGCAGCATGCTGAAGGCGCTTCACGCCGCTTTCCCGCACGGCTACGCCGCCGTGCAGTTCAGTGCCGACTTCGGCGACGACGCGACGCTCGATACCCTCGCCCGCGAAATCGACTGCATGGCGCGCCGTACGGGCCTTGGCGTGGTGCTGTTTCGCGCGGGCGCCGCGCCGTGGCACGACGACGCCGCCTGCTACGAACGGCTGGCCTCGCGACTGAGCGCGGCGACGTCGGTCAGCGTCTTTGCGTCGTTGAACGTGTGGGACATCTGCGCGCTGATTGCGAAGAGCCGCGTGTATTGCGGCAGCAGCCTGCACGGCAGGATCGTGGCCATGGCGTTCGCGCTTCCCCGCGTCAATCTGCAACGCGCTTCGGCCAGGGAAGCCATAACGAAGCAGACGGCTTTCGCAACGACGTGGGAGCCCGAAGAGATTGCGCCGGCCGCAGTGGGCATCGATGAAATGGCCGACGGCATCGGCCACGCGCTGACCGCACCCGCCAGCCTGCTGCGCGACACCGCCGCGGACCTCGCCCGCCGTTACCGCAAAGGATTCGAGCCCGTGCGCCTGGGCCTTGGCTGATCCGATCGAGCGTTTCAATAAGCACGCAGCCCCTCGCCAGGACTCACGCCCCGCAAGGCGTGGCGGCCATACGACAAGCGGCGCTTGTCGGTTGACGATCGTCCTTTTCGCCGATATCGTTGCCGACCATGTCCGATCGCGAATTCATCCACCCCGGCGTCCTCGTCCGTCAGAACTGCCTCGAACGCTTCAATCTGAGCGTGACGCGCTGCGCCGAGGTGCTGGGCGTGAGCCGCCAGGCGCTCACCAATCTGCTGAGCGGCAAAGCCGGCATCTCCCCCGAAATGGCGCTGCGGCTCGACAAGGCGTTCGGCGGCGGCGCCGAAACGTGGCTGCAACGGCAGTTGCTTCACGATCTTGCGCGGGCCCGGCTGCGGCTGGATGAACTGAACGTCACGCCGATGGTGCCGGAGCAGCAAGGCGCGTTGTTCTAGCGCGCGGGTCCGCGCGATTCGCGCCGCCAGGCCTTTGCCGTCGCGTTTGCTGCACCTGCACTACAATGCATGCCGTCTGATGTGTCTTGCAGGTCTCCCACACCATGTCCCCGTTTTTCCGAGCGTCTTCCTTCCTTCTCCTGCCGCTTCTGGCCGTGCTGGCCGCGTGCTCGTCCACGCCACAGAAGAAGTTCCAGGACGAAGAGCTGTTCAACTCGGGCACGAGCCCGTATCTGCACAACTTCGACAACGACAACGCGCGCACCTGCGAAGCCGCGCGCCGCGCGCTGCTGAGCCAGGGCTACATGACCACCATGACGCGCCCGGACACCGTGGACGCGACGAAGAACTTCCAGCCCGCGAGCGATTCGCACGTGGTCATCGAATTCCACGTGGTCTGCACGCAAGGCGACGCGGCCAATACGAGCGTGGTCTACGCGAACGCGGTGCAGAACGGCTACGAAATGAAGAAGAGCGATACGTCGGCAAGCGTCGGGCTTTCCATTCTGGGTTCGCTCTCGCTGCCTATCCGCTCGAACAACGACGCCATGGTGAAGGTGTCGAGCGAAACGATTCAGTCAGGCACGTTCTACGACCGCTTCTTCGACCTCGTGAGCCGCTATCTGCACAGCGAGGCGCAGTCCACGCCGGTGCCGGGCGGCGCAATCGACGTCACGCCACTGCCGCCGCCCCTCGTGCAGCATGTGACGGCGCCTGCTGCGGTCCCCGTCGCCGCTGTCGCCGCTCCCGTCGCGGCAAGCGCAGCGAAGCCCGCAGCAGCGAGTGTCGAGACGACCGCGCCCGGCAGCGTCTCCGCAACGCAGGCAGCGGCAAGCGGTAGCGCGCCGGCGAACGTGACGGTGCCCGGTTCGACCTCGGTCGTGACGAGCAACACGCACGCGGCAAACGACGTAGCGACCCACGTTGCCAACAGCGGCAACACCGCCACCACGAGTTCCATCGCGACCGCGGCGGCACTCATGGGCGTATCCGCCACAACGAATTCCACGGCCGCCGCCACCGCTACACCCGCCGTCGTCCCCCTTGCACCGGCCGCGCCAGCGGCCAATCAGTGAGCCGCGCGAGAGGATGGGTAGCGCCACGCGCCTGACCATCCCGCTCACACTCTTCACAAATCTTTCCTCGCACGACGGCCAGTAACGGAAGTCATGCACAAGCACGACGCAAGTCGTGCGCGCCGCACGTGCCCCTCACCGCGCCAGCACTTTCACACACACTTCGGCGCACGCGCGTTTAGCCCCTGCAGCAAGGGGCGAAACGCACACCACGCCAGTTCGGCAATCCCCTCTCCTCATCGATTACATCCCGCCGCCGCGCCTCATTACACGCCCCGCGCCGCGAAACGCGCCGTAATTGCCCGCGTTGTCGAAAACCGACAGCGCCGCGCAGCCAATGCGCTTTAATCGCGGCCTGGCGGTCTGCAGAAGACGGTCGCCGGATACGCAACGCATGGCCGGTCTGCAGCGCGGACCCGCTCTCGTCGCCTCTCATTCAGCACTCAAGCAAACGATCTTCGGAGAAGTTTCGATGAAAAAGACACTCATCTCGCTCAGCGCAACCGCGACGCTCGCGCTCGCGGGAACGGCCCACGCACAAAGCAGCGTGACGTTGTACGGCCTGATCGATGCGGGCATCACGTACACGAACAACCAGGGTGGCCACAGCAACGTTCAGGAAACGAGCGGCGCGGTGAACGGCAGCCGCTGGGGTCTGCGCGGCGCCGAAGACCTGGGCGGCGGCCTCAAGGCCGTGTTCACCCTCGAAAACGGCTTCAGCATCGCCAACGGCAAACTCGGTCAAGGCAGTCGCGAATTCGGCCGCCAGGCATTCGTGGGTCTCGCCAGCTCGCAATACGGCGCGCTCACGCTGGGCCGCCAGTACGATTCCGTGGTCGACTACCTCGGCCCGCTCGCCCTCACCGGCACGGGCTACGGCGGCACCCAGGCTGCGCACCCGTTCGATAACGACAACCTCGACAACTCGTTCCGCGTCAGCAACTCGGTGAAGTACCAGAGCGTGAACTACGGCGGCCTGAAGTTCGGCGGTCTGTACGGCTTCTCGAACGATGCGGGCGGGTTCGCCACCAACCGCGCGTATAGCCTCGGTGTCTCGTACAACTGGAACTCGCTCAACGTTGCGGCCGGCTACCTGCAACTGAACAACAGCGGCACCTCGCTCAACTCGAGCGGCGCCGTCAGCGACGACGCCACCTTCACCGCGAAAACGCAACGCACTTGGGGCGTGGGCGCGAACTACGGCTTCGGCGGCGCAACCGTCGGTCTGCTCGTCACACAGACGCACCTGAGCAGCCTGACGGGCATCGGCTCGTCGGCATCGGGCACGTCGAGCGGTCTCACACTCGCAAGCGGCAGCGCACGCTTCAACAACTACGAACTGAACGGCCGCTATCAGCTCACGCCGGCCCTGTCGGTGTCGGGCGCGTACACGTACACGGACAGCCGCATCGCAGGCGTGAGCCCGAAGTGGAACCAGTTCACGCTGCAGACCGACTATGCGCTCTCGAAGCGCACGGACGTGTACCTGGAAGGCGTGTACCAGCACGTGAGCGACACGGGTAACAGCAGCATCCACGCGGTGATCAACGGCCTCTCGACGTCGGACACGAACCAGCAAGTCGCCGTGACGGTGGGGCTGCGTCACCGGTTCTGAGCGTTATGCGTTTGAGGGTCGAGGCGCTGGAGCTTTGAAGTATTGAGGCTTTGAATCCCGGCTCATCGGACGCGAGAAGCCGTAGCAAGCAGGAAGGGCGAAGTCCGGATAACCGGACCTCGCCCTTTTTCCTGATGCAGCGTGTTGTGCAGATCAATCGCGCCGTGCCAAACGCGCACCGCGATTCAATCCTCCGCCCGCACGCCCATGAGCAATGCCACCCCGCTCGCAAACAGCAACAGCGCCAGCAGATACAACGCGTTGTCCATGCTGCCCGTGTGCGTCTTGATGAGCCCGATGGCCCACGGGCTCACAATGCCGCTCGTAATGCCGATGCTGCTGATCATCGCAATGCCGGAGGCCGCAGCATTGCCCGAGAGCCACGTGGGCGGCACGGTCCAGAAGATAGGCAGCGCCGCGAAGATCAGCACGGCCGCGACAGAAAGAATCGCGAGCATCGCAGCGAGGCTCGACAGATGCAGCGTGAGCAGCGCCAGCGCGATGCCGCCGCCCACGGTGCACGTCGCAAAGTGCCAACGTCGTTCGCCGCGACGGTCGGAACGACGCGCGATGAGCATGAGCCCCACTGCGCCGACAGCGTTCGGAATCACGGTGTAGAGGCTGATCCACAGCACGTCGTGCACGCCGAAGTCGCGGATCATCAGCGGCATCCAGAAATTGAGCGTGAGCGATGCGCACGTCAGCGAAAAGTAGATGAACGCGAAGAGGTACACGCGCGGGTTGCGCAGGGCATCGGCGAACGAGCGCGACGAATGCGCGTGGCCTGCCGCGCGATGGTCCGCATCGCGCTGTGCGATGAGATAAGCCTTCTCGCTCGCGGTGAGCCAACGCGCGGCCTGCGGTCCGTCGACGAGCCACCAAGCCGCCATCAAGCCCAGCAATACGGCGGGCACGCCTTCGATGGCGAACATCCATCGCCAGCCTTCAAGGCCCAGCGTGCCGCTCATGTCGCGCATGATCCAGCCGGAGAAGAGCCCGCCCAGCACGCCCGCCACGGCCACGCCCGCAAAGAACACGGAGAGCACGGCTGCCCGCCGACGCGCGGGATACCAGTAGGTGAGATACAGCACGATGCCAGGAAAGAAGCCTGCCTCGAAGACACCCAGCGCGAAGCGCAGCACGTAGAAATGCGTGGGCGTGGAAACGAACATCATGGCCGTGGAGGCGAGACCCCACAGCAGCATGATCCGCGTGAACGTGCGCCGTGCGCCGAAGCGCGCGAGCAGCATGTTGCCGGGCACCTCGCACAGCACGTAGCCCACGTAGAAGACCGCTGCGCCCAGGCCATACATGGCGTCGCTGAAGCCCAGGTCGTGCTTCATCTGCAACTGCGCGAAGCCGATGTTGATGCGGTCCAGAAACGACACGACATAGCAGACGAACAGGA
Organism: Paraburkholderia sp. A1RI_3L; assembly: GCF_048957895.1. NCBI lineage: Bacteria > Pseudomonadati > Pseudomonadota > Betaproteobacteria > Burkholderiales > Burkholderiaceae > Paraburkholderia > Paraburkholderia sp. A1RI_3L. The sequence continues at coordinate 167,652 of NZ_JARCHA010000009.1, read as the reverse complement.
ACGGCACGATGTGCCACGAGACCTTCCTGTACAGCGCATCGTCGTGGGCATGAGCGACGGGCTGCGCGACGCCGGGCGATGCGCTTCCCTCGGACCCGAGGTCCGATGCAATCGATTGAGGCATGTGTCTCTCTCCAAACAGGGATGAACCCGGAGCCGGGTTTGTCTCGATGCGGCGTCTCCTGCGCCGCTGGTCGTGGGCAATGCGGTTGTGTCTGGGGTCAGGCCGCCATGGGATGCGGCACAGAGGGCGCCTGCGGCGGCTCGCAACCGGGGCGCTGCTGCGCCAGCGCACCTTCGCGCGCGATACGCATGGCTTCGGTCAACGTCTCGTAATCGCCGATGTGATTGGCGAGCAGCAGGATCAATTGCGCGTTGGCGGACTGGCTCTGCGCGTCGTCCAGATCGCGATGCATCTCGATCAGCGCCTCGTAGAAATCGTCGGGGCGCGCGAGGTTCGGTTGAGTGTTGAGTGTCATCTGTCTCCTCCTTATGCCGTGCCGGCCACGCACAGTGCGCGTTTCAGGGCGCTTTCCACGCGGTCCGCATCCGTGTGCCGCCAGCGTGCGCAGACGTGCTGGTCAGGGCGAATCAGATAGAACGTGCCGGGTGTCGCGTCGTAACGTGCAGCCGCAAGGCCTTCCACGTCGCGCAAAACTATGGCCGATGACGGCAAGCCTTCGGGCACGTTCGCGCCATCGCTCACCACAGCGACGATCTTCGTCGGCACTGCGCCTTGTTCGATGCGTTGCAGCGCTGCCTGCGTCTGCGCGTCGAGCCGGTCGTCGTCACCGCAAAACAACAGCCCCGTGAACGACTCTCCAAGCCAGTGCAGCAACCATGCAGACGCGCCCTTTACCTCTGCCGCCGGGGAAGATTCGCCGCACACCTGCACCGGCGCGTCACAGCACGCAGCGCCCGGCATCATCTGGCCAGCGAAGTGCTCCGCATCCGGCGTATTGAGCACCGACTCGTGCAGCACCGCGGGCACCGAGAGCCGTCCGCTGTTCACGAGTTGGCGCGCAAACGCGTGGTCGCGCGCCAGCGTGAGCACGGCGTCGCGGAACACGCGGCTCACGGCGCTCTTCGGCGTGATGAAGTCGGTGGAGCGCGTCGAGTTGCGGATGTTCTCGTCCGCCGCGTATTCGCGTTCGCGGGCGTAGGTGTCGAGCAGCGCGTCCGTGGCGCGCCCTTCCAGCACCATCGCGAGCTTCCATGCGAGGTTTTCCGCGTCCTGCACGCCGCTGTTCGCGCCGCGCGCGCCGAACGGCGACACGCCGTGCGCCGAATCGCCCGCGAACAGCACCTGGCCGTGACGGAAGCTGTCCATGCGCAGGCACGAAAACGTGTAGACGCTCACCCATTCCAGTTCGAACTTCGCATCGGGACCGAGCAGTGCGCGCACGCGCGGAATCACGCGCTCCGGCGTTTTTTCGAGCACCGGGTCCGCGTCCCAGCCAAGCTGGAAGTCGATGCGCCAGACGTTGTCGGGCTGCCGATGCAGCAGCACCGACTGGTTCGGATGAAACGGCGGATCGAACCAGAACCAGCGTTCCGTGGGGAAGTCGGCTTCCATCTTCACGTCGGCAATCAGGAAGCGGTCCTTGAACGTGCGGCCGTGGCTGTCCAGACCCATGAGCTTGCGCACCGGGCTGCGCGAGCCATCGGCCGCCACGACGTAGCGCGCACGCAGCGTGTAGGCGCCGTCGGGCGTTTCCACGGTGAGCGTCGCGCCGGCATCCGGCGAGCCCGGCGTGCCGTGTTGTTCGATGCCCGTCACGCGGCTCTTCCAGCGCAGATCGATTTGCTCGAACGCCTGCGCGCGTTCCACGAGAAAGCCTTCCAGGTAGTACTGCTGCAAGTTGATGAACGCCGGCCGATGGTGGCCGCTTTCGGGCAGCAGATTGAACGTGTAGACCAGTTCGTCTTTGAGAAAGACCTTGCCCACGTTCCAGCTCACGCCCTTTTCGACCATGCGCTCGGCGCAGCCCAGACGGTCGAAGATGTCGAGCGTGCGCTTGGAAAAGCAGATGGCGCGCGAGCCCGTGGAGAGCGTGCAGTCGTCGTCCAGCACGACGACCGGCACGCCGCGCTGCGCGAGGTCGATGGCCGTGGCAAGCCCGATGGGCCCCGCACCCACGACCACCACCGGATGCACGTTCGCTTCACTGCCTGGCTGTAGTTCGGCACATGGCTTGTACTCGAACGACAGCGTCTGATAGTTGATCATGTTTCGTCTCCACCCTTCTCTTCCTCGCGCTTTTTTCGCTCTGCCTCGCGTTGCGGTGCGATGTCTTCTGGCGCGGGCCAGCCGCGCGCGAGGCCGTTGTTCGCGCGCCGGTCTTAGCCCTGCAATGCCTTCCACATTTCCTTATCGCGCTCGGCGGTCCAGATGCGCGGATGCTCGATGCCGCTCGCCTCGTCGTAGGCGCGCGTCACGTCGAAAGGCAGGCAGTGCTCGTAGATGAAGACGTTGCCGAACTTCGGGTCCATCGCTTCACGCGTGAGCGCCATCGCGCCCTTGAGGTCCATCTGCTTCGCCACTGCCGCGCGGCCTTGCGCGAGCAGCGTGGTCACGAAGTCCTTCGTGTAGTCGAGCCCCTTGTTCACGTCTTCGGGCGTGGTGAGCGCGGGCCCACGGCCCGGCACGAGCTTTTCCGCGCCGAGCGCACGCAGTGCTTCGAGCGTGGCGGGCCACTGCGCGAGTTGCGCGTCGCCGCAGTAGCAGGCCGCGTCGTATTCCACGAGGTCGCCCGAGAACAGCACCTTCTGCGAGGGCAGCCACACCACCGTATCGCCCTTCGTGTGACCCGCGCCCAGGTGCGCGATGCGCACTTCGAGCTTGCCGAGAAACAGCGTGATTTCGCGCTCGAACACGAGCGTGGGCCACGTGAGGCCCGGCACCGTTTCGACACCGGCAAAGAGACGCGGAAAGCGCTCGATCTCCGACTTCATGTCCGCCTCGCCGCGCTCCACGATCATTTCGTAGGTGCCGCGGCTTGCGATGATCTGCTGCGCGCCCTCGGCGAAATACGCCGAAGCACCCAGCACGCGCACCGCGTGATAGTGCGAGAGCACGACGTATTTGATGGGCTTGTCGGTGATGGTGCGGATCTTCGCGATGAGGTCTTGCGCCATCGCGGGCGTGGCCGTGGTGTCCACGATCAGCACGCCGTCGTCGCCGACGATCACGCCCGAGTTCGGGTCGCCTTCGGCCGTGTAGGCCCAGGCGTTTTCAGAAAGCTGCGTGAAGGTGATCTGCTTGTGCTCCAGGTCGGCCTGCGAAGCGAATGCCTTTGCCATCGTCTGTCTCCGTGAAAGTCGTGAACGAGGCGAGAGGCCGTGCCGCAACGCAGCACACCGATGAGCGCGCGCGGGCAGCGCCGCGCCGGCATGGCGGGAATGTCTCGCCCCGGTTGGACTGGTTGAGTGGCTGTTGTGTCGGGGTGAATCCATCATAGGACGTCGCCTTGTTATTTGTCAATAACGAATGTTGTTGCTATACGCTAATCTCCAGACGCGGTGCCGCGGACCGCACTACGGCAGCCCTACAGCGCCCGCCGGCATGCGGGAAACCCCGAAACCTTCGGTTAACATGAGACCTTTTCTTCCAGCGGACGGAAACGGCGTGACGAGACCAGCCAGGAACGCGACGGCGCAGGCACGACGCAAGGTGCGCGACGATGCGGGACACGAACGCCTTGCGGATAACGCCGCGTCTGCCCCCGCATCGGCATCGGCATCGGCGGGCCGCACGCAACGCGGCATTCAGAGCGTCGAGGTAGGCGGCCGGCTGCTGCGCGCGCTCGCGGACGCGCGCGGCCCGCTTGCGCTCTCGGACCTCGCGGCAAGCGGCGACCTGCCGCCGGGCCAGGCGCACGCGTATCTGGTGAGCCTCACGCGTCTCGGGCTCATCAAGCGCGACGAGTTGTCGGGCCGCTACGAGCCGGGGCCGCTCGCGTTGCGACTAGGGCTGCTGCATCTCGAACATCAGCCCGCGTTTCGCGCCGCCGTGCCGCATGCCGCCGCGCTCGCGCAGGAAACGGGCTTCAGCGTGGCAATCTGCATCGCGGGTCCGCAGGGGCCCACCATCGTGCGCTACGAGCATGGCGGTTTGCCGCTGCATGTGAACCTGCATGTGGGCACGGTAATGTCGCTGCCGGGTACGTCGACGGGCCGCGTCTTCTGCGCCTTCCTGCCGCCCGAACGCCTGCAACCGATGTGGGCGAGCCAGTCCGCATCCGCCGAAGGTTCGAGTGCAGCACAGCGCAGCGACAACGCCGGACAAGACGTGCAGACCGCATTCGAAGCCCTGCTGGAAGGCATTCGCGCACGCGGCATGGAGCGCGGCGTCAATGCGCCCACGCCTGGCGTGAGCAGCCTCTGCGTGCCCGTGTTCGATGCGCACAACCAGCTTTGCCTCGCGCTCACCGCCATCGGCGCAACCGGCGCTATCGACGTCAAATGGAACGGCCCCGTCGCGCGCGCCATGCGGGCCGCCGCGCTGGAAATTGGCGCCGTGCTTCAATCTTCGTCCGTCGACACATCATGCGTCGCGTAATGCCGCCCAACGCCGCCCATGGCGACGCCACACGCGGTGGCGCAGCGACCACCGTCCGCAAGAAGCCGCGCGCCGGCATCAACGAAACGGCGCAAGCCGTGGCCACTGCTGAAACCGTGGAAACCAGACAGCAACGCGGCATTCAATCGCTCGACAACACCGGCGAGTTGCTCGCGGCACTCGTCGCGGCCAACGCGCCGCTCACGCTGCGCGACCTCGCGGCCGCGGCCGGCATGCCGCCCGCGAAGGCGTTTCCGCATCTGGTGAGCCTGCAGAAGATCGGCCTGCTGAGCCGCGACAGCGCCGGGCGCTTCGAGGCGGGACCACTGGGCCTGGAACTGGGGTTGATCGCGCTGGCGAGGCTTTCGCCGCCGCGCGAGGCCGAAGCGGAGATCGTGGCGCTTGCCGCATCCACCGGCATGAGCGTCGCGATGGCCGTGCTCGGGCCGCTCGGGCCCACGGTCGTGCGGCTCGAAGAATCGCCGCGGCCATTGCACGTGAGCCTGCGCCCAGGCACGGTGATGTCGCTCGTGAACACGGCCATTGGCCGCGTGTTCGCGGCCTATCTCGACGACGACGTGCTGGCCCAGCTTCTGCCGCAAGACGATCTGCGGCTCGCGGGCGAGGTGGTCACCAATGCGGCCACAGACACGGCCACAACCACGGCTGCGCTGCAAACCACGCCGCACTACACGGAAGTCCTCGCGCAAATCCGCACGGACGGCGCGGATACCGCCATCGACAAGCCCATTCCCGGCATCAGCACGGTGGCCGCGCCCGTCTTCGACCACACCGGCAGCGTGTGCCTCGTGGTCGCGCTCATGGGTCCATCGGGCGCCTTCGATGCCGCGCTCACTGGCAACCCGGCGCATACGCTCTGCGCCGCCACGCAGCGGCTCTCGCGGCGCTTCGGCTACATCGACATGCAAGCCGCACGCGAAGCCTCCGTTCGCGAACAACCAGGAGAGTGATGATGAACGCCGCAGCCGAACCTCGCACGTCGTGGCGCCAGGTCGCCGACCTGCCCTGCCCGAAGGGTCTGCCGCTCGTCGGCAATCTGCTCCAGCTTTCGCCCGCGCGGCTGCATCTGATTCTCGAACGCTGGGCCGAAGAACTGGGCGCGCCGTTCCGCTTTCAGGTGGGCAACATCCCCATCACGGTGTGGACCGATACCGAACTGATCCAGTCCATCATGCGCGAGCGGCCGCATCGCTACCGCCGCTATCAGCCCATTGAAGCCGTGCTCGAGGAAATGGGCTGCAACGGCCTCTTTTCCGCGGAAGGCGCCGCGTGGGAGCCGCAGCGCAGGCTGGTCATGCAGGCGCTCTCAATTCCGAACGTCCGCGCGTTCTACCCGACGCTCGCGGAGATCACCGAGCGCCTGCGCCAGCGCTGGCTACGCGCCGCGCAACGCGGCGAAACGGTGGAGATGACCGAAGACCTGAAGCGCTTCACCGTGGACGTCACGAGCGCACTCGCCTTCGGCGAAGACCCGCGCACGCTGGAAAAAGAGCACGGCGTGATTCAGGAGCATCTCGAACTGATCCTGCCCACGGTGATGGCGCGCATCAACGCGCTCTTTCCGTACTGGCGCTACGTGAAGCTGCCGCGCGACCGCAAGGTGGACCACGCGCTCGCCGAAGTGCACCGCTATGTGCGCGAGATGATGCAGCGCGCCCGCGACCGCATGCGCGACGAACCCTCGGAGACGCCCCGCAATCTGCTCGAAGCGATGCTCGCCATGCGCGACGAACCGGGCTCCATACTCACCGACGACCAGATCGCCGCCAACGTACTCACGCTGCTGCTGGCGGGCGAAGACACCACGGCGGATTCCATCGCGTGGACGCTGCCATACCTCGCCGAAGACCCGGCGTTGCAGATGCAGTTGCACAAGGACGCGCGTCGCATCTTCGACTCGGACGGTAAAGACAACGAACGCGGGGTGTGCCCGGACTACGCCACGCTCAAGGAACTGGACCTGTTCGAAGCCATCGCGACGGAAGCCACGCGGCTGCGGCCCGTGGCCTCCGTGCATTCGTTCGAACCGCTGGAAGACGTACGCGTGGGCGACGTCGAATTGCCTGCGGGCACGCGCATGTTCTTCCTCGCGCGGCCCGCCATGCTCGACGCGAAAAATTTCGTGGACCCGCAGCGCTACGACCCGTACCGTTGGATCCGCAAAGGCGAGCACGGCGCCCACGACGTACGCGCCTATCTGCAGTTCGGCGCCGGGCCGCGCGTGTGCCCGGGCCGGCACCTCGCGAGTGTTGAAATGCGCCTCGTGCTTTCCATGCTGATGGCGAACTTCTCAATGGAACTGGCCACCGACCCGGCGAATATTCACGAAGTGCAGGCCTTCACGATGGTGCCCAGCACGATGCCGGTGAAACTCACGTTGCGATAGTTGCGACGTCTTCGCAGCGAAACCTTTTCTCGGGAACAGGGATTGCTGGCTCCCCGGCGTCAGATGTCTGCACCTTGTCTGCACCTTTCCAGGAGAAATCATCGTGCTGAAATGGGCATTGGTATTCGCAATCATTGCAGTCATTGCCGGCCTGTTGGGGTTCACAGGCATAGCCGCCGGGGCCGCGGCAATCGCCAAATTGCTGTTTGGCATCTTTGTCGTGCTGTGTATCGTCTTTCTCGTGCTGGGGTTGGTTATCGCCAAAAAGGTGGTGGATTAGGGGCGCCTGCCTCCTGATGCTTCAACTTTCGTCGGCCCCGTCCGTGGCCGACATTCGATAAAGCGCGTCGAGGAACGCCGGGACGAAGCTGCCCGGCCCCTCGCTTGCCGCCACCGCCTGCTCGCCCGCGCGCGACATGGTTCGGCGTGCCGTGGCTACGGCGGCGAGCCGGTCGCCATTCGCGTCACGATTCGACGCGCAGAACGCCGCCACCACGGCCGATAGCGCGCAGCCTGTGCCCACCACGCGCGTCATCAGCGGGTCGCCTCCGCTTACGGCGTAGTCGCGCGTGCCGTCTGTCACGTAGTCCACCGCGCCTGTCACTGCGACCACGGCGCCCGTTTGTCGCGCGAGGTCGCGCGCGGCAGGCAACGCGGCCAGCGATTCGTCGGCGCTGTCCACACCGCGCCCGCGTGCATCGCGGCCGGCAAGCGCCATGATCTCCGACGCGTTGCCGCGAATGGCCGCGGGCTTCAACGAAAGCAGGCCGCGCGCGAAGGCGGTGCGATAGTCGAGCGCGCCTACCGCAACGGGGTCGAGCACCCAGGGCTTGCCGGCACGCGTGGCCGACGTGATGGCTGCCAGCATGGCTTCGCCGCGTGCGGGATACAGCGTGCCGATATTGATGAGCACCGCGCCCGCTATCGCCGCGAACTGCGTGGCCTCGCTTTCGTCCACCACCATCGCGGGGGACGCGCCCAATGCGAGCAACACGTTCGCCGTGAAGGTCTGCACCACCTCGTTCGTGAGGCAATGTACGAGCGGCTTCGCCCGGCGAAATTCGGCGAACGTGGTGGCCGCGATGTCGTCGGGCAATTCTTGAACGGATGTGTTTGTCATGGTCGTTGGCATCCCGAATGATGCATATGAGAGAGCGCGCTGGCCTGGTTCGTGAACGCAGACGCGTGCAGCGTTCGTCCAGCGCTGAAAGCGCCGTCACGCTAACCGCGCGCCGCGCGCGACGCAAGCCGCGGCGTGCTGTTTTACGCGCAGGCGCAAACTCACTGCATTTCGTCTGCGCTGCCGGCCACCGGTTCGGCATCGTGCGTTAGACGCGCTTTCGCGTGGCGCATCTTCTCGAGCGTCTTCGGGCCCAGTTGCAAGGCCACGCCGATCGAAAGCGCATCCACGATGGAAAGATGCACGAGCCGCGACACGCCGGGCGTATTCGGATCGATGGGCGCCGGTATGCGCAGCAGCAACGGAATATCGACGAGCCACGCCAGCCGCGAGCCCACGTTCGTCAGCCCCACCGTGGTCGCGCCACGCTCCTTCGCGATCTGGATGCTCTCGTTCACTTCCACGCTGCGCCCCGAATGCGAGATGGCGAACGCGACGTCGCCGGGTTCCATCAGGCCGGCGTAAAGGCGCTGCAAATGGCCGTCCGTAAACGCCGTGGCCGCAATATCGAGGCGCAGCAAACGCAATGCCGCGTCCTGCGCGACGAGGCCCGAACCCGAGCCTACGCCGAAAACGTAGACGCGCCGCGCCTGCGCGAGCGCGGAAATGGCGGCCTCGAAGGCGGCCGGGTCCAGCGCGTCACGGGCATGCGTGATGCCCTGCACGGCGGCCTCGCCCACTTTGTCGAGCAGCGTGCGCACGTCGTCGCCATGCGCCACCGCTGTGGAGGCATAGGGCAAACCGCCTGCCACGCTTTGCGCCAGTTGCATCTTGAAGTCGCGCAGTCCATGCGCGCCCACGGCGCGGCAAAAGCGCGTCACGGAAGGCTCCGACACCTCGGCGCGTTGCGCGAGTTCGGTAATGCTCGCGCGCATGGCGAAATCGACGTCGCCGAGCACCATCTCGGCAACCTTGCGCTCGGCGGGCCGCAAACCGGTCAGGGCGTTGCGGATATGGGGAATCAGGTTCGGTGCAGCCAAGCTCTTGCGCTTCCTCTCGTTTACGTGCAACGCGTACCGCTCTGCGTATCGAACAGATGCAGATGCGCCGCGGGCAATCTCAACGTCACGCGCGCGCCGGGGCCTATCGTGGGCCGCTGGCGCGTGGTGACGCACCACGTGCTCCCCCCTATTTTCCCGTACAGATGCGTTTCGGCACCGGTAGGCTCGATCACTTCGATCTCCATCGCCACGTCGCCGGCACGGTTTGCGTCTTCACCGGCGAGTTCGATGTGCTCGGGACGAATGCCGAGCGTGACGCGCGCGCCCGCGGGGGTTGCCACGGCCGCCCCTGCCGGCAGCGCAATGCGGCGCCCGTCTTCGACCAGCAGCGCGAGGCCTGCGTCGCCCGCCACCACTTCCCCTGTTGCGAAGTTCATGGCCGGCGAACCGAGAAAGCTCGCCACGAAGAGATTCGCGGGACGGTCGTACAACTCCAGCGGCCGGCCGATCTGCTCGATGCGGCCCGCGTTCATCACGACGATGCGGTCGGCCATGGTCATGGCCTCGATCTGGTCGTGCGTCACGTAGATCACGGTGTTCTTGAGCCGCTGGTGCAGCGCCTTGATTTCGGTTCGCATCTGCACGCGCAGCTTCGCGTCCAGATTCGAGAGCGGTTCGTCGAACAGGAACAGCGCCGGCTCACGCACCACGGCGCGGCCCATCGCCACACGCTGACGCTGGCCGCCGGAAAGCGCACGCGGCAGGCGGTCCAGATAGCCCGTGAGGTTCAGCATCTTCGCGGCGGCTTCGATGCGCGGCTTGAAGCGCTCCGTGGGCTCTTTGCGAATGCGCGGACCGAACGCGATGTTGTCGTACACCGAAAGATGCGGATAGAGCGCGTAGCTCTGGAACACCATCGACACGTTGCGCTGCTGCGGCGCGAGCGTATTGGCGCGCGACCCGCCAATCGTGAGTTCGCCGCCCGTGATTTCTTCGAGCCCCGCAATCATGCGCATCAACGTGCTCTTGCCGCAGCCCGACGGGCCAACCAGCACGACGAACTCGCCGTCGTCGATGTCGAGATCGACGCCGTGCACCACTTGCGTCTCGCCATACCGCTTGTAGATGCCGCTCAATTGCACTGCTGCCATTCCAGGACCTCTCGAGTGATGCGTTGCATTCGATGCATTCGATGCTGCGATGCGCGGGGACTTCTCGAGCGCGCACTGCGTTACCACAACGCTTTGCTGCGATGAATTACAGCGATTCCAGCGTCAATTCCGCGGCCATCAGCCGGTTGCCCGCCATCAGGCCGCCGTCCACGGGCAGCGCCACACCCGTAATCACGCGCGCCATGGGCGAAGCGAGAAACAGCACGGCGTCCGCGATATCGTCGGGCGTCGCGAAGTCGCCGAGCGGGTACCACTTCTTCAGTGTCTCGAATACCTTGGGGTCCTTATCTACCCGCGCCTGCCACGCTTGCGTCTTCACGGTGCCCGGGCAAACGATGTTGGCGCGAATGCCATACCGCCCCAGCTCGATAGCCAGCGCCTTCGTGTAGCTGATGAGCCCCGCCTTCGCTGCGCTATACGCGGGGTGCCCCAGCGCCGTCATCCCGTTGACCGAGCCGATCAGCACGAGCACGCCGCTTTTACGCTCGATCATCGATTCGCGTACCGCTTCGACCGTGTGATACGTGCCGTTCAGGTTCAGATGCACGTCGTGCTGCCAGCTCGCGGCATCGGTCTGGGCAAGCGTGCCGGCCAGTGCCGCGCCCGCGTTCGCCACGACCACATCCACTGGACCGCGCTGCGCAACCGCCTGCGCCACGGCTTCGCGCACGGCGGTGGCGTCGGCCAGGTCCGCGACCACGGGCGTGACCTGCGTCGCATCGAGCGTGTCCGCGAGGGCCGCGAGCGCCGTCTCGTTCATATCGAGCGCGAGCACGGTATCGCCCGCTTCCACAAAACGCCGTGTGAGCACGCTGCCGATTCCGCCGCATGCTCCCGTCACCAGCACCACGCGATTCATCGCTGATCCTTGTGTAAATTTCCTACATAGTGCGCATCGAGCCGGATACCGACCACTCGCAGGCGACTTGCCCACAGGCGCCGCATCGCACAAAAACCCCTTTTTTACAGTATGTTAGTCACAAAATTTGCCCACCACGAATATCGACAATCCTACGTGACAAGCTTTTTTTCGTCATGTAGGATTTTTTCAAACAATTCAGCCCAAGCCGCCGGCGCTACGGCAGCGGACCCACCCAGGAGAGAGAGAAATGTCGTTACAGGCACGTGTATCCACCGCGCTCGGCAGGCTCGCCGTGGCGCTCGCGTTCGCAGGTATCGCCCATGCGGCGCAGGCCGATACGGTTCGCGTCACCGTCGCGCACTACAGCGACGCCACGGCACCGTACTTCGAGAAGATGGCCCGCCAGTTCGAGAAGGCGAACCCGGGCACCACCATCAAGATTGAAGACGTGAACTGGGACACGCTGCAACAGAAGCTGCAGACCGACATTTCGGGCGGCGCCAACGCGGACCTCGCCATCGTCGGCACGCGCTGGCTGCTCGACTTCGTGAAAGACGACGTGGCCGAACCGCTGGACGGCTACATGGACGCGAACTTCAAGTCGCGCTTCATCGGCCCGTTCCTCGCGCCCGGCGTCATCAACGGCAAGACCTATGGCCTGCCCATCGCGGCCTCGGCGCGCGGGCTCTACTACAACAAGGACCTGCTCGCGAAGGTGGGCTACCCGAACGGACCGAAGACGTGGAACGACGTGATCGCCGCGTCGAAGAAGCTGAAGGCGATGGGCGTGGCCGGCTTCGGCCTGCAAGGCAAGGAAATCGAAACGGACGTGTACTGGTACTACGCGCTGTGGACCAACGGCGGCGACGTGATCGGCAAAGACGGCAAGGCCGCGTTCGCTTCGCCTGCCGGTGTGAAGGCGGCCACGCTCTACAAGTCGATGATCGACGACGGCCTCACCGAACCGGGCGTGACGGGCTACAGCCGCGAAGACGTGCAGAACCTCTTCAAGCAGGGCCGCGTGGCGATGGTGATCTCCGCGCCGTTCCTCGCGAAGCAGTTGAAGAAGGAAGCGCCGAACATCAAGTACGGCATTGCGCCGGTACCGGTGGGCACCAACAGCGCCACGTATGCGGTGACGGATTCGATCGTGATGTTCAAGAACTCGAAGGCGAAGAAGACCGCGTGGAAGTTCCTCGACTATCTGTTCACGAAGGAACCGCGCGTCGAGTTCACGAGCACCGAAGGCTTCCTGCCCACCACAAAGGCTGAAGCAACCGACCCGGCCTTCAACGATCCGGACACGAAGGCGTTCATCGCGCTGCTGCCGAACGCACGCTTCGCGCCCACGGTAACGGGCTGGGAAGATACGGCCAAGGCGGTCACCAACGCGATGCAGGCCATCTATCTGGGCAAGGCGAAGCCCGCCGATGCGCTCAATGCCGCTGCGGCCGACGCCAACAAGGCGCTGGGGCATTAACAGCACTAAGGGCACCAGCGGCACTAGCAGCACGGGCCGCAAATGCCGGGCGGTTTGCCACGACGAGTCTACGAACTCATCGCGGTCAACCGCCCGAAGACCGACGCAACGCACGACGCACCCCGAACGTCAGCAGGAACCCGCAGGACCGCAACGTGACCTTCAACACGACTTCCGGCCGAACCCCGGACACCGCACCTGGCGCGTCGCAGTCCGGCCGCACACGCCTGCGCCGTTCCGCTTCCACGCAGCCACCCGCGCCGTGGCTGCTGATCGTGCCGAGTCTGCTGCTCGTGCTCTTCATCATCAGTTATCCGATCTACAACATCGTGTTCCAGTCGCTGCATGAAGTCTCGCGTTTCGGGGCGATTCGCGGCTTCAGCGGCTTGCAGAACTTCTACAACGTATTCGCCGACCCCGTGTTCACCGATTCGCTGCGCCGAACGCTGATATGGACGGGCTGCGTGGTGGGCGGCACGGTGCTGATCTCGGTACCTGTCGCGCTGATTCTGAATCAGGACTTCTATGGGCGCGGCGTGGCACGCACCATCATCATGCTGCCGTGGTCCGTTTCGCTCACCATGACCGCCGTAGTGTGGCGCTGGTCGTTCAACGACGACTACGGCATGGTCAACGTCACGCTGCAACGACTGGGGCTGATCGCCGGCCCCATTCATTGGCTCGCTACGCCGGAACTCGCGTTTGCAGTGGAAATCGCGGTGGGCATTCTGGTCTCCATTCCGTTCACGGTCACGATCCTGCTGGGCGGCCTGTCTTCCGTGCCCGCCGATATCTACGAAGCCGCCCGCATCGATGGAGCGAACGCATGGCAGCAGTTCCGCAAGCTCACGCTGCCGCTGCTCAAGCCGTTCATCAACATGGCGATCCTGCTCAACGTGATCTACGTGTTCAATTCGTTTCCGATCATCTGGGTGATGACGCAAGGCGGCCCCGACAATGGCACGCACATTCTCGTGACGTATCTGTACGAACTGGGCTTTCGCCTTGGGCGGCCGGGCGAAGCGGCAGCGGTGTCGCTCATCATGCTGGCCATGCTGTTCGTCTTTTCGATGGCCTACCTGCGGCTCCAGGCGAAAGGCGGTAACGCACAGGGAGAACTGGCATGAGCGCCAAGGCCAGACGCACGCTCTGGTGCTGGCTCGCGCTTGCGCCGCTCATCGCGATCGTGCTGTTTCCGTTCGCCGTGATGTTCTTCACCGCACTCAAGCCCGCCTCCGAAGTGTTCGTCTACCCGGCGCGCTGGCTACCTGTGCATTGGCACTGGCAAAACTTCGTGGATATGTGGGACGCCGCGAACTTCGGCGTAGCGCTGCGCAACAGCCTCATTATCAGTTCGCTTTCCACGCTGCTCGCGCTCGCCGTGAGTCTGCCGGCTGCCTACGCAATGGCGCGCTTCCCGTTTCGCGGACGCGGCGCGTATCGCCAGTTCCTGCTGGTTACGCAAATGCTCTCGCCCATCCTGCTCGTGGTGGGCCTGTTCCGTCTTGCCGCGATGATTCCGTATGGCGACGGCAACCTCGTGGATTCGAAGATCGGCGTGATCGTTTCTTACGCGGCGTTCAACATCGCGTTCGCGGTGTGGATGCTCTCGTCGTATTTTCAGACGGTGCCGCGCGATCTGGAGGAATCGGCCTGGCTGGAAGGATGCAGCCGCACGCAGGCCGTGTTGCGCGTGTTTCTGCCGCTTGCGGTGCCGGCTGTCGTGGTGACGGCGATCTTCACGTTCATCAATGCGTGGAACGAGTTCGCCGTGGTCTACACGTTGATCCGCTCGCCCGAAAACAAAACGCTCACGGTGCAGGTCACGGACATGGTGGCCGGCAAATACACCGTAGAGTGGCATCTGGTGATGGCCGCTACGCTGTGTGCCACGTTGCCGGTCTCCGTGGTGTTCGCGTGGTTGCAGCGGTATCTGGTGAAGGGGCTGGCGCTGGGCGCGGTGAAATAAGCGCGCGAATGACGGGCCGAGAATTCAGAAGCCCGATTCGTCCCACCGCGCATCGCGTACCTGGACGATGCCCGCTTCGATCTGCACCGGAAACACGGCCACATCTTCATAAGCAGGCGGCGCCAGCACCTTGCCGGTTCTGATGCAAAAGCGCGCGCCGTGTCGCGGGCAGATCACCTCGTCGCCTTCCACTGCGCCGCCTGTCAACACGCCGCCGTCGTGCGGGCAGATGTCTTCGATCGCATAGCAGGTGCCGTCCAGATTGAACACTGCCACCTGAACACCGTCCACGTCGACGCTGCGCACGGCGCCCGGCGGAAAGTCGTCTATTGCGACCACCTCAACCCAGCGTGACATCTCAAAGCATCCCTAACTGAAGGCGCGCCGCTTCGGACATGCGTTCGAGCGACCACGGCGGTTCCCACACCAGTTCGACGTGAACGTCGTTCACGCCAGCCACGGAAAACACGGCGTCTTCAACGGTGGCGGGAAACGTCTGCGCAACGGGGCAGCCCGGCGCCGTCAGCGTCATATCGATCGCGACCCTGCCTGCGGTGTCGTCTACCTCGAGGCCGTACACGAGCCCAAGATCGTAGATGTTGACCGGTATCTCGGGGTCGAACACGCCGCGCAAGGCTTCGATCACACGGCTGCGCAGTTCGCTATTGCCGGCCTGCGGCAGCTCCTCTTGCCGCGTTTCGTCGAATGCATTCATAGTGCTTTCCTCGCTTCATTCCTCGTCTTATTCGGTAGAGACGGCGTCGCGCTCGCCATGCAGTGCCGCGTGCAACGTATGCCAGGCGAGCGTCGCGCACTTCACGCGTGCGGGAAACTCGCGCACGCCACCCAACGCCGCCAGCTTGCCTAGCGCAGCCTCGTCGTGCACCGGCTCGCCTGGGGGCGCCGTGACCATCTCGTGAAAGCGGCCAAACAGCGTCTCGACTTCGGTCTGCGGGCGGCCCTTGAGGGCCTCCGTCATCATCGAGGCCGACGCCGTGGAAATCGCGCAGCCCGCGCCGTCGAAGGCGGCCTCTTTGACCACACCGTCTTCCACCTTCAGGTACAGCGTGATGCGGTCGCCGCAGAGCGGGTTGTAGCCCTCGGCCTTATGCGTTGCATCCGGCAACGGATGGCAGTTACGCGGGTGCCGATAGTGGTCGAAGATCACTTCCTGATAGAGGTCGCGCAAATCGCTCATGCTCCGAATACCTCCCTCACATGGGTCAGTGCCCGCACGAGCGCATCCACGTCGGCCCGCGAGTTGTAGAGCGCGAACGACGCCCGCACGGTGGCCGGCACGCCGTAGCGCTGCATCACGGGCATCGCGCAGTGGTGCCCCGCGCGCACAGCTACGCCGCGGCGATCCACGATAGTGCCGACGTCGTGCGCATGCACATCTCCAAACACGAACGAGAGAATGCCGGCTTTGTCGGGCGCCGTACCGATCAGCCTGACCTGTGGAATGCCCTGTATGGCCCCGGTCGCGTAATCGAGCAAATCGGCTTCGTGTGCGCCGATCGCTTCGATGCCGATACGGCTCACGTAATCGAGTGCCGCCGCAAGTCCGACCGCGCCCGCAATGTTGGGCGTGCCCGCTTCGAACTTCCACGGAATGGCGTTGTACTGCGTCTTCTCGAAGGTCACGCTGCGAATCATGTCGCCGCCGCCCTGCCACGGCGGCATCGCCTCCAGCCGTTCCGCCTTCGCGTAGAGCACGCCGATGCCGGTCGGCCCGTAGATCTTGTGGCCGGAGAACGCGTAGAAATCGCAGCCGATCGCCTGCACGTCCACCGGCACATGTGCAATGGCCTGCGCGCCGTCAACGAGCACCGGCACGCCGCGCGCATGCGCCGCGGCCACGAGCCGCCGTATCGGGTTGATGGTGCCAAGCGCGTTGGACACGTGCGTAACAGCAGCCATGCGCGTGTGCTCGCCCAGCATGCTTTCGAATGCGTCTACGTCGAGCGTGCCGCTTTCGTCGATCGGCACCACCTTCAAGACCGCGCCCGTCTGCTCGCAGACCATCTGCCAGGGCACGATGTTCGAGTGATGCTCCATGGCGGTGATGAGAATTTCGTCGCCTGGCTTCGCGAGCGGACGCACGAAGCTCTGCGCGACGAGATTGATCGCCTCCGTCGTGCCGCGCACGTAGACGACTTCCTCCTTGCGCGCGGCGTTGAGGAAGCGCGCGATGCGTGCACGCGCGCCCTCGTAGGCATCTGTCGCGCGCTGCGATAGAAGATGCACGCCACGATGCACGTTCGCGTTGTCGTGCTCGTAGTAGGCGCGCTCGGCTTCGATCACCGTGCGCGGCTTCTGCGTTGTCGCGCCGTTGTCGAGGTACACGAGCGGCGTGTCGTACACGCGTTCGTCCAGAATCGGAAAGTCGCGCCGCCACTGCGCCACGGTCTCTTCATCCACACCCTGCATGCGTTCCATCGGCTTCATACCATCTCCCGAATACGCTCACCTTCCGGCATGCGCGCGAGCAGCAGCCGCGTGAGCCTGGCCCGCACGCTCTCCATGCCGACGCGGTCTACGCTGTCGCGCGCAAAGGCCCAGATCAGCAATGCGCGCGCCATACGTTCGTCGATGCCGCGTGCACGCAGATAGAAGAGCGGGTTCTCGTCGAGTTGACCCACGGTCGCACCGTGCGTGCACTTCACGTCATCGGCGTGAATTTCCAGTTGCGGCTTGGTGTCGATCTGCGCATCGCGTGAGAGCAGCAGATTGTGATTCGCCTGATGCGTGTCTGTCTGCTGCGCGTCGGGATGTACGATCACGCGTCCGTTGAACACGCCGTGCGAGGCGCCATCCAGCACGCCGCGGTAGTACTCGCGACTCGTGCCGTGCGGCTTCTCGTGATCGATACGCGTGTGATGATCCACATGCTGCCGCGCGCCCACGAAGTAGAGCCCATTCAATTCCGCATGCGCGTCCACGGCCGAAAGGCGCGTGTCGATCTGCGTGCGCGAAAGCGCGCCGCCAAACGCAAACGAGTGCGACGTAAAGCGGCTCGCCTGCTGCTGCGCCACGTCGACGCGTGAGAAGTGAAACGCGGTGCGTGCCTCCTGCTGCAGCCGGCAATGTTGAATGTCCGCCTCGGCCGCCGCGACGATCTTCGTCACGATGTTGGCGAGATAGGCGTCATCCGCCACGCCGACGAACTGTTCGACAATCGAGCAGCGCGCGCCGGCATCGGCGAGCACGGCATTGAACGCATGCATGGCAAGCCCGGCTTCGTCGGTGATGAACAGCATCTGCAGCGGCGCTTCGATATGCGCTCCGCGCGGTAGCACGACCACATAACCGTCGCTCATGAACGCTGTGTTGAGCGCCGCGAATGCGTCATGCGGCGCGTGCTGCGCAATGACCGCTTCAAGCCGCTGAGGAATCTCGCGCATCGCGCGCGTGAGGCTGCCGACGAACGTTCCCTCGGGCAGATCGGGTAGACGCGAATAGCGGGGAATGTGCCGTCCGTTCACGAACACGAGTCGTCCTGCGGCTTGGTCGAGCACGAGGTCATTCACGATGCTCGCCACGTCCACGTCGTCTCCACGCGGCGACGTGAAGTGCCACGGCCGCTGCGCGACAGTGGCGACGTTCGTGTACTTCCAGTCTTCGAGTTGCGTAGTGGGAAAGCCTAGCGCCTCGAACTGGTCCAACGCATGGCGCCGCGCACTGCGCAGCCAGCCGAGTTCCGCGCCAGGCAGCGTGCGCGCCAGCGTCTTGAACGCGGCGTGGAAAGGGTCGAGCGTGGATGCGCTCATGACTGTGACTCCTGTTTCGATATCTTTACCGTGCTCAGCGTGTAGCGCGTTGCTCCAGCGCCGGTTGCGGCTGCTGGTCGGGCTGGTCGGGTTGGTCGGGTTGGTCGGGTTGGTCCGCTTCGTCCGCGAGCCAGCCATAGCCCTTGCGCTCCAGTTCCAGTGCAAGCTCGCGCGTGCCCGACTTCACGATGCGGCCGCGAGAAAGCACATGCACGTAGTCGGGCACGACGTAGTCGAGCAGCCGCTGATAGTGCGTCACGAGCACCATGGCACGATCCGGACTACGCAGCGCGTTGACGCCGCGTGCCACGAGCTGGAGCGCGTCGATGTCGAGGCCCGAATCGGTCTCGTCCAGAATCGCGAGCCTGGGCTCCAGCACCGCCATCTGGAGCATTTCGTTGCGCTTCTTCTCGCCGCCCGAAAAACCCTCGTTGACGGCGCGATACAGCAGGCTTTCGTCCATCTGCATCAGTGCCATCTTCGCCTTGACGATCTGAAGGAATTCCATCGCGTCGAGTTCGGGCTCGCCGCGATGCCGGCGCTGCGCGTTCAACGCGGCCTTGAGCAGATACACGTTGCTCACACCCGGAATTTCCACGGGATACTGAAACGCGAGAAAGAGCCCTTCGCGTGCGCGCTCTTCGGGCGCAAGCGCAAGCAGATCGTGGCCGGCGTATTGCACCTCGCCGCCCGTCACCACGTACTGCTCCCGCCCCGCCAGCACATGAGCAAGCGTGCTCTTGCCCGAACCGTTCGGGCCCATGATGGCGTGCACTTCGCCTGCCTTCACCTGCAGATCGAGACCACGCAGAATCGGCTTGCCTTCCACTTCAACGCTGAGATTGCTGATGTCGAGCATGATGTCTTCCATCCCATTTAACCGACGCTGCCTTCCAGGCTCACGCCGAGCAGCTTCTGCGCTTCCACGGCGAATTCCATCGGTAGTTCCTTGAACACTTCCTTGCAAAAGCCGTTGACGATCATCGACACGGCGTCTTCAGCCGACAAACCCCGCTGCCGGCAGTAGAAGAGCTGGTCTTCGCCGATGCGCGACGTCGATGCCTCGTGCTCCACCTTCGCCGTGGGGTTCTTCACCTCGATGTAGGGAAACGTGTGCGCGGCACAGCGATCGCCCAGCAGCAGCGAGTCGCACTGCGTGTAGTTGCGCGCGTTCTCCGCCGCACGGCCCACCTTCACAAGCCCGCGATACGCGTTCTTGCCGCGCCCCGCCGAGATGCCTTTCGAGACGATCGTGCTGCGCGTGTTGCGGCCCAGGTGAATCATCTTCGTGCCCGTGTCGGCCTGCTGATAATGGTTGGTCAGCGCCACTGAATAGAACTCGCCCACCGAGTTGTCCCCACGCAGGATCACGCTCGGGTACTTCCACGTAATGGCCGAACCCGTTTCCACCTGTGTCCATGAAATCTTCGCGTTGGCCTCGCGACAGTCGCCGCGCTTCGTCACGAAGTTGTAGATGCCGCCGCGTCCGTTCTCGTCGCCCGGGTACCAGTTCTGCACCGTCGAATAGCGAATCTGCGCGCCTTCCAGCGCCACCAGTTCCACCACCGCGGCATGCAGCTGGTTCTCGTCGCGCATGGGCGCCGTGCAGCCTTCCAGGTAGCTCACATACGAACCCTTGTCCGCAATGATCAGCGTGCGCTCGAATTGCCCCGTATTGCGCGCGTTGATGCGGAAGTACGTGGAGAGCTCCATCGGGCAACGCACGCCGGGCGGGATGTAGCAGAACGAGCCGTCGCTGAACACCGCCGAATTCAAGGCGGCGAAGAAGTTGTCCGTGTGCGGCACCACGGTTCCCAGGTACTTGCGCACCAGATCCGGATGTTCCTGCACGGCCTCTGAAAACGAACAGAACACGATGCCCAGTTCACCGAGCTTCTTGCGAAACGTGGTGGCAACGGAAACGCTGTCGAACACGGCATCCACGGCCACGCCCGCGAGAATTTCGCGCTCTGCGAGCGGCACGCCCAGCTTCTCGTACGTGCGCAGCAATTCCGGGTCCACCTCGTCGAGGCTCCTGGGCCGGTCTTTCGATGCCGCTCCGCCCACAGGCGCCGAGTAATACGCGATGTCCTGATAGTCGATGGGTGCGTGCTGCACCGTCGCCCAGTGCGGCTCGGTCATGGTGAGCCAGTGCCGATAGGCCGCAAGGCGCCATTCGAGCATGAACGCGGGCTCGTTCTTGCGGGCCGAAATCAGGCGAATTACGTCTTCGGAAAGACCGCGCGGCAGCGTGTCGGACTGCACGTCGGTGACGAAGCCGTGCTCGTATTCGCGCCGGATCAGATCGTCGATTCTGGTGGTGACAGTACTCATGCCTGTTCTCCGCTCGGTTCTTGCTGCGCTATTTCTGCTGTGTCCGGGCCGCTGCCTTGCGCGGCGCTCCTGCCGCGATACGGGCCGTGCGCGAAGTCACGACTGGCGCGACTGGCGCGACGGACGGCGACTTCGGCACGCTGCGCGCGCGAATCGCGCTGATATCCACGGCACGCAACGCGGGGCCGGCCATATCGGCAAGCGACACCTGCCGCAGCGCCTCGAATATCACGCGATTGATGCGTTGCCAGTTCGCACGCGCCCCGCACATGGCCTCCTGCTCGCACTGCCCCGGCATGGCGCTGCATTCCGTCATGCCGAACGGGCCATCCACGGCAGTGATGATGTCCGCAAGCGTGATGCGCTGTGCCGCGTGCGGCAGCAAATAGCCACCGCTCACGCCGCGCAGCGAAACCGCCATGCCACCGCGCGCCAGAATCTTCATGACCTTCGATACGGTGGGCGCCGGAATGCCGCTCGCGGCAGCGAGACTGGCGGCGCTCTGTATCGTGTCCGGGTCGCGTGCCATCACGGTCATCATGACGGTGGCGTAGTCCGCCAGCTTGCTCATTCGCAGCATTGAAATGCCTCCGCAAACACGTGCACAAACACGTAAGAATTCGGACTAAACCAGTCCTGTTTAAAGGGTTATTGATCCGCGCGGTAAAGCGGAATAGCCCCTACGTCATGGTGGAATTGATGCGTGCGGGCGCATAGCGACATGCGCCGCGACAAGGGAATTCATTCTAGACCCGTATGCAAAACCCTGTTACATGCATGGGTCTTGCCACGGGTGGGCGCGAGTCGTGAAAACGTGCGAAGGCTTAGTCCGGCCTGTCAGTCAGAATCTGCACGTTAATGGTGTGGTTCTTCCAGTAGATGTTCTGGACGCGTTCCTGGAGCAGGCGCAGCGCCTCGTGCGACAGATCGCCGAACGTGATGAGCGCAGACGGCATGTTGCCCGAGCCGCTGAGACGTTCTATCGCAGTGAAAGGGGGAAAGCCGTAGCGTTGCAGGAATTCGGAGATTTCCTCGTCCGGCACGCTGTCTTCGACGTTACTGAGCAGGATTTCGGCCATGATGTGTCCCTCTTGTACGCCCGGCGCTCGCGGTGTTGCGCAAGCGTGTGGTGGAAGTGTGCGGTCATGATGGACGGCACGGACCGTGCAGTCAATTGCGTGCGCCTTCGTGGCTGATTTGTGCGTTCGTCGGTGCGTCGACTTGTCGCGCGAAGGGCGGCTCTTCACGTCGCGCGATTGCGCGCCCCGCGGCGCGAAGCGGCAACACGGCGGTCAAGACGTGCAATGCTAGACTCGACGTCCCACCGGCCGAAGCCATGGAGCCACGGAGGAGACCTCATGCAAGCGCTCAATCCCTATTTGCTGTTCGACGGCAACTGTGCGCAGGCGCTGCGCTTCTACCAGCACACGCTGGGCGGCGAACTCGAGGCGATGATGACCTACGCCGACGCGCCCGATACCGCCGACTGCGAGAACTTCGCACCCGGCACGAGCGAGCGCATCATGCATGCACGCCTCGTGCTGCACGGCGGCGCCGTTCTCATGGCGTCGGACTGCCCTGTCGGTTATCCCTACGACGGCATGAAGGGTTTTCATCTCTCGCTCACGTACGCCACCGTCGCGCAAGCCCAGCACGTGTTCGCGGCGCTCGCCGAAAACGGCAACGTGATCATGCCGCTGCAAAAGACGTTCTGGGCCGAAGTGTTCGGCATGGTGGTGGATCGATTCGGCGCGCCGTGGATGATCGCGGGCGACGTCGTACAAGGCTAGCCAGGAGCGCAACGAATGACGCATAACATCGAAGACCGCAAGCGGTGGCTCGCACTGCTCGTACTCTGCCTCGGCGTGCTGATGATCGTGCTGGACAGCACCATCGTGAACGTGGCGCTGCCTTCCATCGCTGCGGACCTGGGCTTCACCGAGACCTCGCTCGTGTGGGTGGTGAACGCCTACATGCTCACGTTCGGCGGGTTCCTGCTGCTAGGCGGCAGGCTGGGCGACCTCTACGGACACCGCCGGCTCTTTCTCGGCGGTATCACGTTGTTCACGCTCGCGTCGCTCGCGTGCGGCATTGCCAACTCTCAAACGATGCTCGTCTGCGCGCGCGCCGTGCAGGGGCTGGGCGGCGCCGTGGTCTCCGCCGTGTCGCTCTCGCTCATCATGAATCTCTTCACCGAACCAGGCGAGCGCGCGAAAGCGATGGGCGTGTATGGCTTCGTGTGCGCGGGCGGCGGCAGCATCGGTGTGCTGCTCGGTGGTCTGCTCACGAACGTACTCAGTTGGCACTGGATCTTTCTCGTGAATCTGCCCATCGGTATCGCCGTCTATGCGCTGTGTCTCACGTTGATTCCCGCAGGTCGCGGGCACGCGCATGGCGAGCGCCTGGACGTGAGTGGCGCGGTGACGGTGACGGCTGCGTTGATGCTTGCCGTCTACGCCATCGTCAACGGCAACGAAGCGGGCTGGACTTCGACGCAGACGCTCGGCCTGCTCGGCGCCGCCGTGGTGCTGCTTGCGGCGTTTCTCGTCATCGAGTCGCGCGTGCAGCATCCGCTCATGCCGCTCGGCCTGTTCCGGCTGCGCAGCATCGCGGTGGCCAATGTGGTGGGCGTGATGTGGGCCGCGGCCATGTTCGCGTGGTTCTTCATTTCGGCGCTGTATCTGCAACGCGTGCTCAACTACCGCCCGCTCGGCGTGGGCCTTGCGTTCCTGCCGGCCAATCTCATCATGGGCGGCTTTTCGCTGGGACTTTCCGCGCGCATCGTGATGCGCTTCGGCATTCGCGCCCCGCTCGCGGCAGGGTTGCTACTGGCCGCCGCGGGTTTGCTGCTGTTCGCCCGCGCGCCTGCAGACGGCCACTTCGTCATGGACGTGCTGCCCGGCATGATGCTGCTCGGCTTCGGCGCGGGCATCGCGTTCAACCCCGTGCTGCTCGCCGCGATGAGCGAAGTGAAGCCCACCGAATCGGGCCTTGCGTCCGGCATGGTGAATACCGCGTTCATGATGGGCGGCGCATTGGGACTCGCGATACTCGCGAGCCTGGCGGCCGCGCGCACGTCGTCGCTTGCGCAAGCGGGCGCCGACACTACGACAGCGCTGAACGGCGGCTATCACATTGCGTTCATGTTCGGCGGCGTGCTGGCCGCGGCAGCAGCGCTGATCGGCGCCACGCTGCTCAAGCGCACCATGCAGCCGCCCGCGCACGACGACGCGCAAGCGTCGCATCAGCATTCCGAAGCGGGAAGTGAAGCACCGAACGCGTGACGGGCTGCATCGGTGAGGCTCGCGTAGAACCCGCAACCTGTCACATCAACGCGCAAGCGCCGGCCTCAACTGCGTCGTCGCTTGCGCTTGCCGTCCTGCCTCAAGGCTGCGCGTTCGTGTAGTCCGGATTCAGATGAATCCTGTCGCGGATGTTCGCGATGGAGCCGATCCCCTGCGGGTGATCGATCACATCGTCGGCGTCTTCCACCGAGACCCAGCCCACGATTGCCGAATTCGGAATGTGGGTCACGTTGACCTCGCCGCCCGTTTCGTCGGTGTTCTTGTAGCCGTTTTCCATGGTGATGCCGGCCATGTCGTAGGCATGTTCGGTGGACGGAAGCCGGCGCGTGTCGACGATATAGACGTACCCGTCGCGCTGGCCGCTGTTGCAGTAGGGCAGCGCATGTTCGATCTGCTTCGCAGTGGACACGCCCGACTGCCCCGTAGCGCCCTTGCCCGCAGCAAGACCCTGCGCTTCGAGGCGATTGGCGGGCACGTTCAGGTCGTTGCGGCTGCGAAACCCGCCGTCGGTTCTGATCTGCTGCGGCGTGCGCGAATCGCCGCGGAAAACCAGGCCTTGAAACTCGAAGAGCCGGTTCTGATCGGCGAGCAGATCGGAGTGGCCGGTCTCCACAACCGTCCCCACTGGCCGGCCGCCTGTGACGAACCGATGCAGGTCGTCGCGCGTGTGGATCGTGGTGTCGGCAGGCGGCTGCGTCCGGGTGCTCGATACGGTGCTCGCCGAAGAGGACGAGGACGAGGATGAGGACGACGACGAAGCGGAAGTCGAGCGGCTCAACATGGAACTGCGGGCGGTACTCGCCGCCGGCGACATACCCAGGTCCGCGAAAACACTCCGCGTGAAAGCGCCCTCTTCCTCCAGCGCGGGCATCGGCACCTCAGGCGCCTTCGGCGATACGCGGGTTCTGAGCCGCTCCGCGTCGCCGCCGTGCAGCGCGAACGTGCGGCCCGTTTGCCCGTCGTAGCAGAGCACGGCCGCCACCGGCGCGCGAGGATTGTCGCGGCCCGCGCCCACGCGTTCGGCCTGCCCCTGTCCCGACGCATTCACGATCTTCACCGTCGCGCCCGGCTTGCCGAACACCTGCCCCGCAATGCGCACAATCGCGTCGCGATGCTGCGTCACGTCCACGTGCGCGCCCGGCTGCGCCTGCGTGACCTCCGCGATCACGCGGCGCCGTGCGTCCATCACCTTGCGCTGCATCGCGCTGGACGACGAATCGGTCTTGCCCGACATGTGCTGATACAGCGCGTGCAGCATGGAATCGAGACCCGGCGTGCCGGCGTTGTCGATCACGTTGATGCCCGCGCCCTCCAGGTTGTGCCGCCACGTGAGCGGCTCGCGCGCGTCGGCTTCGTGTTGCGGCATGTGGTCCACCGCCTGCGATGCCGCGTCGCGCCCGCCCTGGTCGAGCATCTGTGTGGAAAAGCGGCGCCGCAGGTTCTCGCCGAAGAGGTGACCCTCCAGCCACGTCGCCGCATCTTTCTTGCCCATGCCTTGCAGTTGCGAGATTTCCGTTTCGCTGAAGCGAAAATCGCGCAGCATGTTGCGCGCGGCGATGGCACGGTCGCCGCCGCCGAACAGGTCGGCAGTGAAAAGCCGCGTGGCAAACGACGGATTGTCGCGTGCGAAACGCTGTTGCAGATCGCGCGCGATGTCTTGCGCAGGCTGGCCTTCGTAGCGTGCCTTGTTCTCGAGACCCACGTCCACCATCGCGGTGCCTGACGAAAGCTGGTGCGCGAGCGTATCGATGCCCGCAGCCGGGTTGTACGAAACGTCGTCGACAAGGTGCTTCTTCAGCGCCTCGAATGTGGCGTCCGGCTCGGACATGTGATTGATTGCGGCAAGCGTACCGTTGCCGCTCGCCGCAGCTTCGTTGGCAATGAAGTGCAGCGCGTTCTGCTGGTGCCCATCCGTACCCAGCCCCGCGCTTTCTTCGGACAGCACGCGCAGCGCGATCAGCACGTTTGCCTCCGGGTTCTTTTCCGCGAGAAACGCGCGCGCCTCGGTGCCCTTGCCGTCGCGCTCCAGCGTCTGCACTTTGCGGATATCGCCGTCGCTGAGCTTGAGTTCGTCGCGCAGGAACTGCTGCGGATGACGCAAGCGGCTCGTCTGCGCCCCGCCCGCCACGATGCGTTCATGCACCTGCGGCAACGCGCGCAGCAAAGCCTCTTCGCGCATCGCGGCGTTCACGGGTTTCGCGTTCTGCGAGTTGATTTCGCCCACCACGCCACGTCGCCCCGCATAGGCGAGATAGAACGGGCTCAGCACCGCGCGCGTCGCGCTGATGCCCGCGGCAGCGCCAGGGTTCACGAGTTCGGCCACGCCCGCAGCCGCATTGACCACGCCGTAGCCCACCTGAATCTTCGCGTGGCGCTTTTCTTCCTTGAGCGTGCTGAGCGTGTTGTCCTGATGCGCAAGAATGTGCGCACGCATCGTATCGACGGGCGCCGGTTGAAGGTGCGTGCGGCCTGTCTGCAACGGCAGCACCTTCTGGTTGTAGCGCACCTTCATCGCATCCAGGCGGTCCAGACTCGCGCCACCCGCGAACTGCTTGATGAGCGCGGCGCGAATGTCGGAGCGCTGATGCTTCGTGGTGGGCAGCGTGGCGTCGCTCTTCCAGAAGCGCCACGAGCCGAAATGCAGCGTGGATTGCAGGCGCGTTTTCTCCTCTGGCGACAGCGCCTTATAGCGCGCAACGAACGCGGCCTGCTGCCCCGATGCCGCGATCGCCTTCAGCGTATTCGGGCTGAACTGGCTCGCATCGATGCCGGCGTCTTGCATGGTTCGCTGAAGCGCGGCCACGTCGGGCGATGTCTTCGCGCCCAACGCCTCGTTGCGCACGGTCTTGAGTTCATCGAAAAGCGCGGCCGTGCGGCCCGGCCGCACTTCTTTTGAGATGAACGCGTCGATCACTTCTTCGCGCGCGGCGCGGCGCATGCTGGCCGTGTTCAGGTTCGTGGTGCGCCCCATGTTGAGCACTTTCATCGCGATCTGCTCGCCGGGAAAGTGCAGCACTTTCGCGAGGCGCTGCTGGCCGATCGCGCCCAGCGCCGCGAAGTTATCGACGAAGCGTTGCACCTCGGCATCGCTGCGCGTGCGCAGAATCGAATAGACGTTGGGACTGAGATGCCCTGACGCAAAGGCGTCGTCCAGCCCGCGCATGGCTTCGCTTTGCGAGTCCGTGCGCGCACTGGGCGGATTGAGCACCGACGAGCGCAGTGCCTGCGTGCGGTCCACGCCGCGGTCCACCTTCGCGCTTTGCAGCGCGCCCGTTGCGAGATACATGGCGCCCGACGGAATGGCGAGCGCGCCGTCCGCCGTTACGGAGGCCGCCTTGTCGCCGTACATCGAGTGGCCCGGGTGCGCCGCCGTATAGATGCGCCCCGCCAGCCCCGCGGACCCCAAGCCGACGTCGCGAATCGCGCCGGGCGTGGCGCGCGCCAGATTGCCGCGCGCCTGGTTGAGCGCCGTGGACGCGTCGCGTCCCTCCACGCTGCCGGGCGTTTCGGACTTCGCCTTCTTGCTGGCGTCTGCGAGCTTGAACGCCTTGTTGCCGAAGCCCACCGCGGTGGCCGCGACGTCGAGCGCCGAAGGCAGCATGCCGATACCGTTCGCCGCCGCGGATGCCGCCGAGGTGGCGTGATTCGCGCCGCTGAACGTGCTGGCAAGCCCCGAGCCCGCGCCGATCGCGTTGCTCGCCGCCCATAGCTCGTAGCCGGCGGCGGCCGTGGGCGCGAGCACGGGGTCGGTCTTGGCAAGGCCATTGCGCGTGGCATCCACCGCTTTGCCGCCCACTCGCTTTGCGCCGTTTGCCAGCGCGCCGAGCGTCGAGTGATTGGCCGCCGTGGTGGGCTGCGTGGCCGGCGTGGGTTGGGGAGTGGGTTGGGCGTTCGCGTTCCGGCCATTCACGGGCGCGTTGCCCGTCGTGTGGCCAGCGTTTGCGTCATCGGTGACAGTCGGGTTGTGAGGACCCGTGGAACCGGTGATGGGCGTCGACATTGCTCGCTCTCCTGCAAGGCGAGGTCCGGCGCGGGCCGGACCAGCGGGCGCCCGAAACGGCGCCTGACCTTGCAGTACAGCGCAACGGAAAAGACAAACTATTGCGGGGCCGGAACTTGCGTCGCGTCACGCGAAGCTGGCAGGGAATCTGGCCCGCGCTCGCTCATCAGAACATCTGCCGCAGACCCACCGCCGCGCCGACGTTGTTGGTGCGGCCGATGCGATCCACATTGCCGGTGGCCGGATTGGTCACGCCCGGGTAGTCGGCGGCGAAGGCGCCCGTGCCCCGTGCGAAGTCCACCGTGCCATACACTTCGGTGCGCTTCGAGAGCGAGTATTCGGCCAGCATCGTGGCCGAGTAGTTGACGCCCGAGCCCAGCGTGCCGTCCAGGCGTTCGGCATTGCGCGCGTGACCGTAATAGCCGGCCACGGTGATCAGCAGCGGCGGCGTGGCGCGCCAGTTGGCGCCAACGTAAAACGTGTCGTCGATGCGGTTCGGGCTGTGGCCGTTCAGCGTGGGCGCGCCGGCTTGCTGCATGTTGCCGTCCGTCGTGCCGGTCTTGTCCTGACCGTGCAGCCAGCCGGCGAGGAGCCGCACCGTGGAGGTGATCTGATACGCGCTGCTCACGTGCAGGAAGTTGACCTTCGCGCCATTGATCGCGCTGCCGTTCGCCGACGATACGGAAGACTGCTGGAAGCCTGCGTTGAGCGACGCGGGGCCGTGCGCATACGTCAATTCGACGCCATACGTGCTGTCGAGGCCCATCGCGCCGGCGTGATTGCCGAAGCCATAGATAGCGTCGACGGAGAGGCCGTTGTACGAGGCCGCGTACTTCACCGAGTTCGGCACGGTCAGGTAGTTGCCGATGCCGTTGTACGCCCAGCTGTCTTGCCAGTAGTCGCCCACCGTCATCGGGTCGAAGATGTCGCCCATGGTGTCGTAGAGCGGCGCGTACTGGTTACCGAACGTGAGCGCGCCGTAACGCTTGCTCGACAGACCCACGTAGGCTTGCCGGCTGAACAGCGTGTTCGCCACGTGCAGCCTTCCGTCGCCCAGTTCGAAGCCGTTCTCGAGACGGAAGATGGCCGACAGGCCGCCGCCCAGGTCTTCGGTGCCGCGCAGTCCCCAACGGCTGTGAGTTTCGGGGCCAACCGTCATGCCGATCAGATCTTTGCCATCGGGACCGGCATTGGTCTGATAGCGAATGGCCGTATCGACGAGGCCGTACAACGTGACAGAACTTTGTGCAAACGCCGACGACGCGGCCACCGTGAACAGCGTACCGACACCCGCTGAAATAGCGATTTTCTTCATAAGTTTGATCCCCTAAGCAACTGATTTTCTTCGCGGCTCAACAGCTTGTACATTTGCCGACTGATACCACGGCCGCGAGCATAGTCGGCCAATTCGACCGGTCATATTGCTGGATCTGGATGGGACCTTTGCAGAATCGGCGAGAATCGCGTCACGATGCCGCACGGGCCGCTCCGGTCGGTACGCGGGCCGATGGGTGGTCCGATGGATGGGCCAGCCGGTCCGAACCAACGTGTGGGCAAAAACCGACAAACCGAGGTGGACGATGACGACGCGATACGTGGCGCTTCTGCGCGCTGTGAATGTCGGCGGTACCGGAAAGCTGCCGATGTCCGACTTGCGGGCG
The DNA here is from genome assembly GCF_048957895.1 of Paraburkholderia sp. A1RI_3L. Taxonomy (NCBI): domain Bacteria; kingdom Pseudomonadati; phylum Pseudomonadota; class Betaproteobacteria; order Burkholderiales; family Burkholderiaceae; genus Paraburkholderia; species Paraburkholderia sp. A1RI_3L. The sequence goes on along the minus strand of NZ_JARCHA010000009.1, from coordinate 138,010 downwards.
ATTTGCGAGTCTGTTGGCTTGACCAACGTGCGCACCTACATTGCGAGCGGCAACGTGGTGTTCGAAAGCCGGCTTGCGGAAGCGGCGGTGAAGGCGCGGATAGAAAGCGGGCTGCAAGCTTATGCCGGCAAGCCGGTGGGTGTGCTGATCCGCACCGGCCCGGAACTGATGGCCGTGCTGGCCGGGAACCCGTTCAAAGCGGCTGCCCCGAACCGGACCGTGGCCATCTTCCTCGATGCTCCGCCGGCCGCGGACGCGCTGTCACGGGTAACCGGCCAGCAGGACGAAGAGATCGCGCTCGGCACGCGCGAGATCTTCGTGCACTACGGCAGCGGCATGGCGCGCTCGAAGCTGAAAATTCCGGCTGCGAGCGCAGGAACGGCGCGCAACATGAACACGATAGAAACGCTGGCGACGTGGGCGACCGAATAACTCGCGACATCGCCCATGTCTTGCGCGATGCCGCCGCTCAACCCTCGCGGAACAGGAAGCTGTAGGCATTGAGCGCCGGCACGCCGCCCAGGTGCGCGTAAAGCACCTTCGACCCTGCCGGGAATTCACCGTTTCGCACGCGCTCGATCATGCCGTGCATCGATTTGCCCTCGTAGACAGGGTCGGTCAGCATGCCTTCCATGCGCGCGCACAGCCGGATCGCCTCCAGCGTGCCTTCGTTCGGCAGCCCGTATTCAGGACCGCCGAAGCGCTCGTCGAGCACCACGTCGCGTTCGGTGATATCGCGGCCCAGGTCCACGGCTTCAGCCGTTTGCTTCGCGATACGCGTGATCTGTTCGCGCGTTTTCTCCGGTTTCGCCGAAGCGTCGATGCCGATCACGCGGTCCGCGCGGCCGTCCGCTGCGAAGCCCACCACCATGCCCGCCTGCGTGCTGCCCGTTACCGAACATACCACCACGTAGTCGAACTTGAAGCCCAGTTCGGCTTCCTGCTGACGTACTTCCTCGGCAAAGCCCACGAAACCGAGCCCGCCTAGCGGATGGTCCGAGCAGCCCGCCGGAATCGCGTAAGGCTTCCCGCCCGCGGCGCGCACGCTCTCCAGCGCGTCTTCCCAGCTGCGCCGAAAGCCGATGTCGAAGCCGTCCGGCACGAGCCGCACGTCGGCGCCCATGATGCGCGACATCTGGATGTTGCCGACGCGGTCATACACGGCGTCGTAGTAGTTCACCCAGTTTTCCTGCACAAGCACGCACTTCATGCCCAGATGCGCGGCGACCGCCGCCACCTGGCGCGTCTGGTTCGACTGGATGCCGCCGATAGAAACGAGCGTGTCGCAGCCCTGCGCCAGCGCTTCGGGAATCAGATATTCGAGCTTGCGGGTCTTGTTGCCCCCGAACGCAAGGCCGCTGTTGCAGTCTTCGCGCTTGGCGTACAGCTCGACCTTGCCGCCCAGATGGTCGGATAGCCGCTTGAGCGGCTGGATCGGCGTGGGGCCGAACGTGAGCGGATAGCGGGGGAAGCGCATGAGGTTCATCGCGAGGCTCCAATGCGTAAGCGAGTGATGACGAGTGAGGAAAGGGATGCGTGTGACGCAGAGGCGGTTGCGCCAACGCCGGCACAGAGCGTTCATCTTAGAAAAGCCGCGCGGAAATGAGCTTGCGAAAAAAATAACGTTGCCCTACTTTGCGCAGCGTAGTAGGCAACTTTGCTTAACGAAATTGCACGGGAGTCTTTATGACGACAACGAAATTGCGCGCTTCTTCGTCGCGTCGCGCAACCACCACGCGCCGCCGCACCGCCGCCGCCGCTGCCGTGCCACGCGGCGCAGACACCGCGGCGCCCGCGGTCGAACTCGATCGCATCGACCGCGCCATCCTGCGCGTGTTGCAGCGCGATGCGTCCGTCTCCAACGTGAGCCTCGCGGCCACCGTGAACCTTAGCGCGCCGGCCTGTCTGCGCCGCGTGGAGCGGCTCAAGGCGGCGGGGCTCATTCGCGGCGTCGTGGCGCTGCTGGACCCGAAAGCGCTGGGCGCGGGCATGCTGGTGGTGATCGGCGTGGTGCTGGACCGTTCCACGCCCGAGTCGTTCGCGGACTTCGAGAAGGCCGCCCAAAAAGTGGCCGGCTGCATGGAGTGCCACGTGGTCACCGGCGAATTCGACTATTTCATGCTGGTGCGCACGAAAGACAGCGACAGCTTCAACCGCCTCCACGCCGAACAGCTGCTTTACCTGCCCGGCGTGCGCCAGATACGCACGTTCATGGTGTTGAAGGAAATTCTTTCCACCACGGCGTTCCCCATCCAGGGCCTGAAATAGGTTGTCTATTGCCCATTGTTCACTGGATCGGCACGCGGTATGCGGCTCTATGCTTGATTCATGCAGTCTGCTGGAATACCGGCGCAGCGCCAGGTGTTAACGAGGCATGGCAAACGCGCAAGCAACCTTGTCGCGCGGCCACGTCAGCCACGCAAGGCAAACTGAGCAGACCCTATAAGCCAATTACAGGCGTGTGCACGACACGTAGACGCCCAAGGGAGCCGGTTCATGGACATTCTCGAACTCGCACGAAAAGCCGGCATGCAAGTGCTGCTCGATGCGCAGATCGGACAACAGAGCTACCACAGCGTGTGTGGCTCGCTCACGGCGCTGCAGCGTTTCGCCGATGCGGTGTGCGCAGCGAAGACGAACCAGGCGGCGGAACAGGCGACGGTGCAGAACAACGGCGCCGTTGCGACGTCCCTGTCCTCTGCTGCAACAACGGACAGCACGGACGCCGCGCCGCCGCACCCAATGCGCTGAATTGCACCGAATCGCACAAGGGCCGCGCAGTCACGCACGGCCCGTCGGTCCTTCGACTTTCACGCGGGCCGATAAACCACGATCGTGAAAGGCTTGTCTTCCTGCGCTTCGAATCGCCTGATCTGTTCGATCTGATGCGCGTTCACCACGCTCCCCCTCGTCATCAGCAGTACGCCGCGGCCGGTGCGCAGGTCGTCGGCAAGCCGCATGCCCTCGCGTAACTGTCCGCTCTGAATCTGCTCCAGCGGGTCGCCGCCCGCCTGCTTCGCCCGTTCCTCCAGCACCGAGAAGAAACGCTCCACCACGAGCGGGTCGTAACGCAGCCCCGACTGTGAGCGGATCATCGCCGCGGCCTTTTGCGGCGTGACGTGGTCTTTCACGAGGCCGCCGCTGCACAGGCCCTCGAAGTCGCGCGCCAACGCCAGAATGCGCGCACCCGTCACGATGTCTTCGCCAATCAGGCCATCCGGCACGCCGCGACCGTTGTACCGCTCGTACTGCTGCCGGATGATCTGCGCGACGTGAGCGAGCTGCGTCACGGGCGTGAGCACCATCTGCGCCCGCAGCGGGTGCTGATAGAAGAGTTGCAGTTCTTCCGGCGAAAGGCGGTCCAGCGACTTGCGCAGCAGTTCGTCGGGCAGCGCGAGTTTGCCGATGCCGTGCAGCAGGCCGGCGTAGAACACGTCCTGTGCCTGCAAGCCGCTCATGCCCAGCGCAAGCGCGATCTGCTTCGCGAGATCGGCCACGCGCGTGGACTGTCCCGCCACGGCGCCGCAGCGCAGCTCGATCATGTTCGCGCACACCTGCACCATGGTCGCGAAGTTGTTCTTCAGGTCGTGCTGCGCGTCTTCGAGAAACAGCACCGTCTGCCGAATTTCCTCGGTGCGCGCGTGAACCTGTACTTCCAGTTCCGTATTGAATTCGCGCAGCGCCTCGTTCTGCTGCCGCGTGAGTTCCGTGAGCCGTGCGGCCTCGCGCTGCAACGCGCGCTGCTCGACGGCGTTACGCAGCGTCAGCAGCAGTTCCTGGTCGTCCCAAGGCTTGTTGAGATAGTGATATACGCCGCCTTCGTTGATGGCATGCACCGCGGAGTCCAGTTCGGAATATCCCGTGAGCAGGATGCGCACAGTGTCGGGATACAGCGCCTTCACGGCAGCGAGAAACTCGGCGCCGTTCATGTTGGGCATGCGCATGTCGGATACCACGACGTCCACTTCCACGGACGCAAGCAGTTCCAGCGCCGCGGCGGCGCTCTCGGCGGTGAACACGCGGTAGCCCGTGGGCCGCAACAGCCGGCGCAGCGCGGAGAGCACGCCGGGTTCGTCGTCCACGAGCAGCACGCAAGGCGTGTTGTCGTCGACGAGAACCGCCTCTACGCGGGCGGCATCCGTGCCTGCGCCCGCTTCTTCAGTGGCTGCAGGCTGCGCGGCCACCAAAGGCCCCGCCAGGGAAGATGCCGAAACGTCGTGCACGTTGTCTTCATACGCCGTCATGAGCGCCCCCATCGTGGTCTTGTTCTCCGGTTCTCTTCACAGCGCTGCAAGAAACTGTTCGAGCGCGGACTTCATCTTCTGGATGGCCGCATCGGGCAACAGCATCACGAGCTTCGCCACAAAGCCGCCGCGTTCCAGCGTGAAATGCACTTCGAGCAGGAGCGCCACGTCCCAGCGGCCCAGGTGCTGTTCGCCGAGCGCGCGCACGAGTCCATCGGGCAGCACAAACGTGGGCCGCGAAAACGACAGCCTCCGGCCCAGTTGCTCGAACACGCTGCACACGCACGCGCCCACCAGCAGGCTCGCAATGTCGGCCAGCACTTCGCTTTCTATATCGCTCGACACGTCCTCGTAGCCCATCAGCTCCTTGAGTTCGCGGCGGCCGTCGCGCCCGAACAGCACGATGGCCTCGCCCGAAATGTCGGACTGAAACGACTGACGCACGGGCGGCGGCACGTCTTTCGCCTGTTCCGCGGCAATCAGTTCGTTGCGCAACTGGTCTGCGCTCACCAGCTTGATGTCGGGGACCGACAGCGTGACGAACGCCCCCAGCAGCTCCGCGAGCGCGGCACCGGCCTTGCCCATGCCGATGTTGGAAATTTCCTGGAGCGCGTCGCGGTGCTCTTCGTTGAGAAACAGTTCATTCATAGAGCCCGTACCCCCTCAAAATCGGCACGATGCGATCGGTCGAAACCGGCTTCGGCACGAAACCGATCGCACCCAGCGCCTTCACGCGCTCCACCGCGCCGGACTGAATGTCGGCGGATACCACGATGACGAACGTGTCCATGCCTTCGTGGCGAATGCTTTCGAGCACCGTGAAGCCATCCATGACGGGCATGGTCAAGTCCAGAAAAATCACGGCGCCCTTGCCGGCGCGGTACAGGTCCAGCGCTTCGGCGCCGTTGGACGCCTGCGCGATTTCCACGTCCCAGTCGTCGGGCAAGGACTTGATCAACAACTTGCGAGCGAGCATCGAATCGTCCGCAACAATTACGGGTAAAGCCATACCACCTCCTCATCAGCCTGTTGCCGGCAACGCGGCGTCCGCCGCGCCGTCCACCGGCAGCGCAACGCGAAACGTGGTGCCCACGCCGCGTTCGCTTGTTACCGTGACCCGTCCGTGATGCGCGTTCACGATGCCGTAGCTCACCGAGAGCCCGAGCCCCGTGCCCGTGCCAACGGGCTTGGTCGTGAAGAACGGATCGAAAATGCGCTTCAGGTTCTCCGGTGCGATTCCGCAGCCGGCGTCCTCAATTTCGAACCACACGAAAGGCACGCCGCGGCCTTCGTTCGCTTCGTAGCCGGTGCGAATGGTGATCGTGCCGCGCCGGCCTTCGCGGTGTGCGCCATCGCCATGCAGCCCCGCGTACGATTGCGCAGCGTTCACCACCAGATTCAGCACCACCTGATTGATCTGCGACGGAATGCAATGCACCTGCGGCAGCTCGCCGTACTCGCGCACGAGCTCGGCCAGATACTTGACCTCGTTGTGCACGATGTTCAGCGTGGATTCGATGCAGCGGTGAATGTCCACCCATTCCCACTGATGCGCACTGTCCACGCGCGAGAAATCGCGCAAATCCACCACGATGTCGCGCACGCGCGCGAGCCCGTCCTTCGATTCCGCCACCAGCGCCGGCGCGTCGTCGCGCACGTAGCCCAGGTCCGCCTGCTTTTCGAGCGCAGCCACGGCGGACTTCAAACCGGCGTCGCCGCTGCGCGCTACCGCCGCGCCCACGTCTTCCACGTAATGCGTCAACGTGGCGAGGTAGCCCGAGAGCGTGTTCAGGTTCGAGAGCACGAACCCCACGGGGTTGTTGATCTCGTGCGCGATGCCTGCGGCAAGCTGACCGATGGCCGCGAGCTTCTCGGACTGCAGCAACTGCTGATGCGCCTGCGCCAGTTCGTCGTTCAGCGCCGAAAGCTGCGCGTTGCGTTGCGTCAGTTCCGCGAGCATGTTCGTCGCCATCTTTTCGCGCTCCTGCAACTCGCCATACGCCATGCAGATGTCCGTTGCATCCACGATGGTCACGCCCACGGCGATCACGGCTCCGCTTCCGTCGTCGATGGGAACGAAGCTGCAGTTCTGGCGCATGGCGTCGATCGTTCCCGTAATGGGACGCGAATGCTCGAAGCGAAACAGATACGGCCGGTGCTCCCACGACGAAAACATCGACACGCCCAGCGCGAACACGCTTTCCACTTTCTTCGTGAGCCAGCGGCGCGGCAGGTCGGGGAATAGCGCAAAGAGGTCTTGCCCCAGCACGTCGTCGCAAAGCCGTCCGCTGTGGTACTCCATGAAGCGGTTCCACGAAAGCACGCGCATGTCGTGATCCACGGAGAACACGCCGCAGTTGACGAGTTCGACAATGGCTTCCGACAACTGCGTTCTGGTGACGTCCGGCATGGCGAGAACAGCGCGTTGGCAAACAGGCTGCCTGCTCTAACGGAAGGCTGAGGCGGAACCTGCGCACGCACGATAACGTGATCGACATCTGCGTTAACGGCCGCCGTTCCGTATACAGAATGCGGGGAATCCCTGTGATGCGATGGTGGAGGGGAGCGCGATGAGTAGATCGAAATGAAATGCGGCCCTTTTTGGGCCGCCTCCATGCGTTGTGCACTGCAGGCAGACAGCGCAGGCTACTTGCCGAGTTCGTGTCCGATGATGCCGCCCGCCACCGCGCCGCCTACCGTACCTACGGTGCTGCCGTGCGTCGCCTCGTGGCCCACGTAGCCGCCGGCGGCCGCGCCGCCCAGCGTGCATCCCGAAAGCGGCGCAGCCAGCAACGCCGCGGCCCAGACGCTGACGAAAAGAAGTCGTTTCATGGTCTTGTCCCTGAATTGAAACGGATGTCTCTTATTCAGCAAACGACGTGCCGTTCTGTCGTCTTTGATGGTTCGCGACATGGGCGTGAAGCTTGCTCACGGGGTGGCGCCCATTGCGTTCACGCCATGAAGCCAAGGAGAACAACGTATGCGCAAACGTTTCACATCGGTTCATGGTGATTCGACGCTCGCAATGCACGTCGTCATGCGTGCGTTCGGCGTGGTGCTGGCCGCGCTGCTCGCTGCATGCAGCACGTTGGGCTATGACGGTGGCGCTGTCTCCGCAGGCACGCCCGATCGAGGCGTAGCCACGGCGCCCGTGCGCTATGCGTTGCCGCCAATGGGCTCGAACTCGTGGAACGCGTTCTCGTGCCGCGTCGACGAAAAGACGATCCGCGCGGTGGCCGACGCGATGGCGTCCAACGGCATGGCCGCGGCGGGGTACCGCTACGTCACCGTGGACGACTGCTGGGTAGGCGGCCGCGATCCGAAGACCGGCAAGCTCTATGCGGATGCGCACGCGTTCCCAGGCGGCATTGCCGCCCTCGCGCGCTACGTCCATAGCAAGGGCCTGAAATTCGGGCTGTACACGTCTGGCAACGTGAGCACGTGCGCGGGCATGACCACCGACCGGCATCCCCCAGGCTGGCCGCAAGGCGCGAAGGCGGGAAGCCTCGGGCACGAACGCGTCGACGCCCAGACCTTCGCGGATTGGGGTGTGGACTACATCAAGCTCGACCTCTGCGGCGGCCAGCTCAGCACGTTCGCGGCCATGCGCGCGGGCATCGCCGCAACGGGGCGGCCCATGTATCTGAGCATCAATCCCTACAGCTACAACCGCACGCTGCGCACGCGGTTCGCCGACGACGGCGCGTTCTACGCGCCCGCCTACGCGGACACGTCGCGCATTTCGCAGGACATCACGGAACGGTTTGCGTCGGTGGAGTCGATTGTCGATATCGCCGCTGCCGACGTGGCGTGGGCCGTGCCAGGCTATTTCAACGATCTCGACATGCTCGAAGTGGGCCACACGCTGAGCGCCGATCAGGACGCGGCGCACTTCATCATGTGGGCCATCATGTCGAGCCCGCTGAACGCGGGCAACGACGTACGCACGCAAAGCGACGCCACGCGCGCGTTGCTCACGAACCCCGGTGTCATCGCCGTGAATCAGGACGCGCTCGCGCTGCCTGCTGTGCTTGATCAGACCGACAGCACCGGCGCCGTGCAGGTCTGGACGAAACCGCTCGTGCAAAGCGGCACGCGCGCGGTGGCGCTCTTCAACCGCGGCGCGTCGCCCGTACAGGCGGCCGTGCGATTCGCGGGTATCGGTCTGAATGAGCCGCAAAAGGCGTGGGATCTGCTGACAGGCACGCCGCTGACGATCACAAACGGCGGCGTAAGCGTCACGGTGCCGGCCACGGGCGCGCGACTCATCCGGCTCGATGGACGCGATCCCGTTGCCGTGACGGGGCCGCTCGCCGCGCAGCCGTGGATCTGGATGGCCACGCGCGCAGGCGCGGCGGCGAATGCGCCCGATAGCGAGGTTGGCGTGAAGGTATGGCCGCCTGCCACGGCGCGGCGCGATCTTCCCGCAGGCGCGCGGCCCACCGCTGCGATTGAGGCGGGCGGCGTGGCGTATCGCGACGGCATCGCCGTCAGCGTCCCCGCCCAGATCGTCTACCGGCTCGGCCGGCAGTGCCGCTCGTTTCAGAGCGATATCGGACTCGACAGCCATGCCCCCGCCACGAGCCGCGCAACGTTCCAGGTCTGGGCCGACAACGTGCTGCTCTACGACAGCGGTCCGCTTGCCGCTGCCACGCCGGCGAAGACGGTGCGCCTCGACATCTCCGGGCGCGATACGTTGCGGCTCGTGGTCACGTCGCGCTCGGGCGGACAGGCCGGCGATCGGGCGGCGTGGGCGGATCCCTCAGTGGTATGTACGAACGGCTCGGTGGGCGGGCCGTAGCGAAACGCGTCTCGTCTCGTCGCGTCTTGCGTCTACGTCTTGTGTCTGCGTCTTGCGCCTGGTCATCCACCACGAGGCGAGCTCCATTACGCCACCCAACCAGCCACACCGATAGAAACCCTCGCGCGCGGATACAATTCCGGCTTGGTTTGCCGGCTGTCCCTTCCATCACCATTCGAACCCATCCATGCGTCCTGCTTCCCGGGAGTTTCTGCTCGGCCCGCTGCTCAAAGGTGTCTCGCGTTCCTTCTACCTCACGCTGCGCGTGTTGCCGGCAGGCATGCGCGATCCCGTCGGACTCGCGTATCTGCTGGCGCGAGCCGCCGACACGATTGCCGACACCTCGCTGATTCCACCCGAGCAACGGCTTGCGCTGCTGCTCGCGCTGCGCGCCCACGTGAACGGCACGAGCGACGGTGCGCAGGAGAGCGAAGCCGCGTTCACGCAACGACTCGCCACTGAAGTGGGCGCGCAGCAAACCCAGTCCGACGAAAAGACGCTGCTCGAATCCGTGAGCCCCGCGCTTGCCGTGCTCAGGCAACTGGACGAAACGGACCGCACCGCCGTGCGCGACATCGTCACGACGCTCACGCAAGGCATGGAATTCGATCTGCGCACGTTCCCAGACGAACGCTCCGGGCAGATCGCCGCGCTCGGCGAGCCGGACGCACTGGACCACTACACCTACCTCGTCGCCGGTTGCGTGGGCGAGTTCTGGACGCGCATGACGTACGCGCATCTGCCCGGCGTGCTCAAGGGCGAGCGCACGGCCACGCTGCAACGCGGCGTGCGCTTCGGCAAGGCCCTGCAGATGACCAACGTGCTGCGCGATTGCGGCAAAGACCTGCGCATCGGCCGCTGTTATCTGCCGGCGTCGATGCTGGCGCGCCATGGCCTGACGCCGCACGACCTGTTGCTGCCCGATGCCTCGCGGCGCGCGCGGCCGCTCATGCTCGAACTGGTCCGCGCAACGCTAGACCTGTACCGCGACGCCGTCGAATACACACTCGCCATTCCCGCGTTTCAGCTGCGGCTGCGCCTTGCCTGCCTGTGGCCCATTCTCATCGGTCTCGAAACGCTGCTGCTGCTCGTGAGCAACGACGCGTGGCTCGATCCGGCGAAGGTCTCGAAAATTCCGCGCAGCCAGGTGTATGGCATCGTGACACGCTCCACGCTCGTGGCGCCCTCGAACACGATGCTGCGCACGTGGACGGGCCGGCTCATCCGCCGCATCGAGGCGCGGTCATTGCCTGCCAGGTAATCGAAGCAGGTGATCGAAGCAGGTAATCGAATCGCGGCGGGGCGCTCGCCATGATCGAAAACTGCGCGCCGATGCATGGCCCGCGCTCGCGTTACTGGCGTCACACGCGCCGCGCGCTCTGCAAGGTATAGTGCGCGAGCTACGTTGCCAGCTATCAGGTGCCAGGAGCCAGGAGCCCCTCATGTCCGCTTCCGAATACGCCGTCTACGCCGCCGCCCAACCCTACTTCGATCTGGTTCGACGCGCGCTTGGCGACCTGGTCGACGGCCAGCATTTCTTCGACATCGTCGCGCACGACATCGTCTATGAGGTGCTTTACGACTTTCCCGGCTGGCCTCGCATCATTGAAGGACGCGCCGATTTGATGACGCGGTTCAGGGCCTACAGCGACAACGTCGCGCTTCATTGCGCCGACAAACTCGTCGTACACAAGACCCATGACAACCGCGTGGTCGTGCTCGAATACGAAGTGCACGGCACGATTCTCGCGACCGGCGTCACATACGACAACCGGTTCTGCTCGATCGCTACGATCGAAAACCGCAAGATCGCGCACTGGCGCGATTACATGGACTCCCTCGCGGCGTGGAACGCGTTCTTGACGCGTGCCCGCGAAACACCGGGCGCTTAGACTGGCCCAGCCAGCGTTGCCCGAGCGGGCCTGAGGCCGTCCCCCAAAAATTTTTTGGCCCGATGTCACACGGGCCGTTGTCCATCTCGTCATGTCAGGGAACCCCCACGAAAGGAGATGGAACCATGACTGCCAGACTCGACCCGTTCGCCGCCGCCCCCGCGCTGATGAAGTCCTGGATGAGCACCTCGCTCGCCGCAGCCGGCAGCCTTGAGCCCGGCCTCGTCGCACTTGTCGAGGTGCGCGCCTCGCAGATCAACGGCTGCGCGAACTGCCTTAACATGCACACGGCCGATGCCCGCGAGCGAGGCGAGACCGAACAACGCCTCTACCTGCTGTCGGCCTGGCGCGAGGCGCCCTGCTACGACGACCGCGAACGCGCGGCGCTCGGCTGGACCGAGGCGCTCACGCGGCTCTCCGAAGGTCCAGCGCTCGAACACGCGCGCGCGGCGCTCAACGAACACTTCAGCGAGGAGGAACAGGTGAAGCTCACGATCATGATCAACGTGATCAACGGCTGGAACCGCCTCGCAGTCGGCTTCGGCCTGTGGGTCGATCCGGCGGCGGCGAAGGCCCGTGCGCGAGCGGTGGCGGGATGACAGGCCACGACGCGACCGACGCCGCAGCAGACTTCGACCCGTTGCGGCACACGCTGATCCGCGTGGCGTACCGCATGCTGGGTTCGGTCGCGGACGCCGAGGACATCGTGCAGGACGCGTTCATCCGCTGGATGCACGTGGACCGCAGCGAGGTACGCGTGCCCGAAGCATTCCTGCGCCGCATGGTGACGCGCATGTGCCTCGATCAGTTGAAGTCTGCGCGGCACCAGCGCGAAACGTACATCGGCCCGTGGCTGCCCGAGCCCGTTGTGGAAGACGACGAGCAGGAGGACGTCACGTTGCCGCTGATGCTCGCGCTGGAGCGCCTCTCGCCGCTCGAACGCGCGGCGTTCCTGCTGCACGATGTATTCGGTCTCGATTTCGACGAGGTGGCGGGCACGATTCAGCGCGAGCCCGCCGCGTGCCGCCAGCTCGCGGCCCGGGCTCGCGCGCACGTGCGCGAAGCGCGGCCGCGCTTTCGCGTGGAAAAAGCGCGTGGGCTCGAAATTGCCGAAGCTTTTTTCGCCGCATCGCGCAGCGGCGATATGAGCGCCCTGGGCGCCATGCTCGCCGCGGACGTGAGCATCCACGCGGACGGCGGCGGCAAGCGGCCCGCGGCGGGCAAACCCGTGCTCGGCTTCGACAAGGTGATGAAGGTGCACATGCATCTGGCCGACCTGTTCCGAAAGCATGGCTCGACGCTCGTGCGCACGGGCTTCATCAACGGGCTGCCCGGTTTCGTCACGCTGGAAGCCGACGGCGAATTGCAGACCACGGCACTCGAAATCGAAGACGGCAAGGTGGTGGCCATTTACGTGGTGCGCAATCCGGACAAGCTGCGGCATTTGCATTAGGACCATCAAGCTTCTGCCCGGGACGAAACCTCGCTCGTCCCGTTCTCACTGCGCTGCGATATCATCGGACGCGCTCGCGTCGGGCCTCCTCGTCGTTCGTCAACGCCAGCGTAGAACCCGGGCGCGCCCTGCCGATCGGCGCCGGGCCTCTCCAGAGTTGCATCTTCGAGTCATGTCACTGCATGCCGGGCAACGACTGCGCTTGTCCGGCCGGGAGCCGAAATTGAACTTGAGCGCATTCTATTCAGCCTTCTTTCCCACCCTCTGGGCCGCCTGGCTCGCGACCTGGTTCGCGCTGGCGCGCAACGTCAAGGCGAACGTCCGACGCCAGTCCGCGCTGCCGCGTTTGGCGAACGTGGCGCTGCTGTTCATCGCGGCCGCACTGTTGACCGCACGGCACGTGGGGGTGCCGGCGCTCATGGCGCGCTTCCTGCCGGCGTCGCAGTGGCAGGCGTGGTGGATAGTGGGTGCGGTGCTGACCGTGGCCGGGTTGCTGTTCACCGTGTGGGCGCGGGTCTACCTGGGACGCAACTGGAGCGGCGTGGTCACCGTCAAGGCCGATCACGAACTCATCACGGGCGGCCCGTACCGGCTGGTTCGCCATCCCATCTATACCGGCCTCGCGCTGGCATTCGCCGGCACCGGACTCGCCATCGGCCAATGGCGCGCGGTGCTGGCCTTCGCCCTGGTCCTGATCGCGATCGTGCATCGCATCATCGTGGAAGAGCGCTTCATGCGCGAGCAGTTCGGCGCCGCGTATGACGAGTACGCGCGGCGGGTGAAGGCGCTGGTGCCGGGGGTGGTTTGAGGCGTGGGGGTGGCGGCAGTTCATGCCGCCTGTCTCAAGGCATCCCCCCCAACGAAGGCGAAATCGTGCTGCCGCGATCTGGAGATAGATGAGGGAGCGCCACAACACACATACCCACCACCAGATAAGGCAGGCACACAGGATGCTCGCGCCCATGCGACGCAACGTCATATCGCTCTGCCCACCATGCCGCCATCTGATCGTCTTTGCCGGGTCTGCCTGCTGATGACATGCATCGCGCTCGTGAGCGGCGCCCGCAGCGGCGAACTGCCACAACAGCGGCAGCAGCAGTCGTGGCGGCTGCGCACAGTACTTTCGTTCGCACGCTCGGCGTCGCTCGTGCTCGGTGCGTCGCTGCACGGCGACGTACCTGACTTCTACGTGCACAACGCATTGCGCACGCTGTCACGCAACATCACCACAACGGCCGACGACATCCAGACGTCGTTTCATCAAGGTGATCCGCAAGCGGTCCGAGTGAGCGCGCGGGCCACGCAAATCATCCGCTCGCTGGCCGAGGCCGATGCCGCCGTCACAGCACACAACCGTAGCGGCATCGCGCGTGCAAAAGCGATGCTCGACGACGCCAGCGCGCGGCCCGCCGCGGCACGCGGCCTCTAGCCGGTCTCTCGACCTTCCGGTACAGCGATGAAGAAATTGCTCCAGATATCGCTCGGCGTGGTGACGAGTGTGGGCGGATTCCTCGAGATGGGATCCATGTCCACGTCGGCACAAGCTGGCGCAGGCTTCGGGTATCGGCTGGGTTGGGCGCTCGTGCTGGGCACGCTCTGCATCGCGTTTCTCGCCGAAATGGCGGGCCGCTTCGCCGCGGTCAGCGGTCATACGATCGCCGACGGCATGCGCGACCGTTTTGGCTTCAAGCTGTTCTTGTGGCCGCTCACGGCAACGCTGCTCGTCAATCTGCTGGTGCTGGTGGCCGAGATCGGGGGCGTCTGCATCGCGCTGGAACTCGCCACGTCCATCGGTTACCGATGGTGGGCGCTGCCGGTCGCCGCGCTCGCCTGGCTGCTGTTGTGGAAAGGCACATTCGGCCTGATCGAGAAAGGGGTCTCGCTGCTCGGACTCGTGACGTGCTGTTTCATTGTCGCGGCGTTGTTTGCGCGACCCGACTGGCACGCCGTCGCCGCGGGTTTAGTGCCCCGCCAACCACCACACGATCCAGCCAATTACTGGTTCATCGCCGTCAGCATGCTGGGCGCTTCCATCACGCCCTCGCTGTTCCTGTTCTACTCGTCGGGCGCAATCGAGGACAAATGGGACCGCCGTATGCTCGGTGCCAACCGCGCCATCTCGGCGCTCGGCATGGGCTTTGGCGGCACGATCGCGCTTGCGGTACTGATCGTGGCAGGCGCCGTGCTGATGCCTCAAGGCGTGCAGCAAGTGGAGGACTACAACCAGTTGCCGCTTCTGCTGGTGCCCACGCTAGGCACAGCCGGCTTCGTGCTGCTGGTGCTGTCGCTTGCCATCGCGTCGTTCGGCGCGACGCTCGAGATCGCGTTGCAGCAGGCCTACATGCTCGCGCAAGCGTTCGGCTGGCGATGGAGCGAAGATGCTAAGCCGCGCGACAACGCTGGATTCAGCCTGACCTATACGGTGTCGCTTCTGCTCGCTGCGCTGCCCATTGTGTGCGGTGCCGATCCGCTGAAGGTCACCATCGTCTCGATGGCGCTCACCGCCGTAAGCCTGCCGTTCAGCGTGTTTCCGTTTCTGGTGCTGATGAACGATACAAGCTATGTGGGTAAGCACGCCAACGGTATCGTCGCGAATCTTTCCGTCATCCTGATCGTTTCGCTTTCGTTCGTGCTGGCCGTGGTGACACTGCCGCTCGAAATTCTCGGAGGGTCGTGATGGAACTGGTGCGCGATCTGCTCGACAAGCAACTGATCGATCGCAACGGCGTTAACACGGGCCGCGTGGACGGCATCGTCGTGGAACTGCGCGAAGACGGGCCGCCGCGGCTCGTTGCACTCGAAGCGGGTCCGGCCGTGCTCGCGTATCGCGTGGGTCCGCGCATGGGGCGCTGGGTGACGTGGCTCGTGAACCGGTTCAGCCGCGCTCGCGAGGCAGGCCGTTGTCGCATTCCGTGGTCGCAGATCACGTCGGTAGACCTTGACGTCGCGATCGACATCGACGTGAACGAGACGCCACTGCTCGCATGGCAGCGCTGGGTTGCCCGGCGTCTCGTGCGTTTGCCGGGGAAAGGCGAATGACGCTCGTGAACATCGAACTCATGGTGGGACGCACGGTTCGTACGCAGGAGGGCAAGCGTGTGGGCCGGATCGAAGCCATCTGCGCGCACCGGGAAAACAATGGCGATGCCTGGGTGGTCGACGAATTCCACGTTGGGCCTCATGCGCTGATCGAACGCCTCTCGCTTTCCGTGATTGCAGCGCTGCTGCCAGCGGCGCTGCGTCCCAAGCGCAGCCCGCGGCCGTATCGTATAGCGTGGCAACAGATGGACCTCTCCGATCCGTGGTATCCGCGTTTGATTCGCCGTGCCGAGGTGCGCCTCTGAGCCGGCAGCAACGCCTCAAATCATCACGCCCTTTGCCGACGGTCGCACAATATGGCACGAATAGGGCATTTCCCGATTGAGGTCGATAGCGAATCTATCGACATTCGTAACGCCCGTTTTCGAGAGCCGCGGCACGGCGGACGACCTGCGGCTACTCTGGCTATAGAAACGAAAGGAGGATTCCCGATGGCAATACGCATCGTAAGACTCGGCGAGCCACGCGAGGCCGATGAAGGTCTGCGTCTTGGCACCGTGCGCCGGCCACCGCGCGGCGTGCCGAAGGAGGAGTTTGCGAGCCGCGACTACTACGACGTGTGGTTGCCGCAGCTTTCGCCCGAACCCGACCTCGTGAAGCAGGCCCAGGCGGCCCAGGCCAATGGCGACGCGAAGACGTGGGCCGCCTTCGTGAAGCACTTTCGCGCCGAAATGAACAAGGGCGACTCGTCGCGGCTGCTCGACATGCTCGCAGCGCTCTCGCATCAAACCAACTTCTCGCTTGGCTGCTATTGCGAAGACGAATCGCGCTGTCACCGCTCCGTGCTGCGCGCGATGCTGGAGGAACGCGGCGCGAGCATGGCCGGCCACAAGAACAAAGGCAGCTAAAAACAACGGTGCCGCGCGAAGCGGACCGCATAACAACCAACAACATCAGGGAGCACACGCCGTGAAGGAAACGCTTGCCATAGACGGCATCGATGTGATCGTCGAAAGCGAAGGGAACGGGGAAAGCGCGGAAGCGTCGAGCCGCGAGACCATCGTGATGATTCACGGCTGGCCGGACACGTATCGCCTGTGGGACCGTCAGGTCGAGCACTTCAAGACACGCTACCGCTGCGTGCGCTTCACGCTGCCGGGCTTCGATATCGCGAAACCGCGCAGGGCGTTCTCGCTCGATGAAATCGTCGAGACCATCCGCCACATCGTGGAGCGCACCTGTGGCGATGGCAAGGCCATCATGATGCTGCACGACTGGGGCTGCGTGTTCGGCTATCAGTTCTGTATGCGCCACCCCGAGCGCGTGGCAAAGATCATCGGCATCGATGTGGGCGACGCGGCCTCGCGGCAGTATCTGAACTCGCTCACGGTGAAGAGCAAGGCCATGATCGTGGGCTACCAGGTGTGGCTTGCAATTGCGTGGCGAGTCGGTGGCGGAATCGGCGATGGCATGACGAAGTACATGGCGCGGCTGCTGCGCGTGCCATCCGACGCGAACTTCATCGGCTCGCACATGGACTACCCGTACTTCATCCAGTGGACCGGCGCCCACGGCTCGTTTCGCAACATGATGAAGCTCGCGCCCGCGTGCCCCATGCTGTTCGTTTACGGCACGCGCAAACCGTTCATGTTTCACTCGCCGCAATGGGCCGAGGCGCTGACTGCACAGCCCGGCAGCAAGGTGTGCGCGATTCGCGCGGGGCACTGGGTCATGGTGGACAACGCGCAAGCGTTCAACCAGACCGTGAGCGAGTGGCTGGCTGCAGGCTGAACGGGCCGCGCGATATCATCACGTTGCCCCCATTCCACCACCCTTCCCTGTCAGGCAGACGTCATGGCGCGCGACCGAGGTCTCGAGACACTCTTGAGCGAAGAACTGGGCACGCTGCCCGGGCTCACTGAAAAGGCCATGTTCGGCGGCTGGGTGTGGATGCTGTACGGCAACCTGCTGTGCGGGGCTCGACTGGACGGCATGCTGGTACGCCTCGGCAAAGGCAACGAGGTCTGGGCGCTGAAAACGCCGGGCATTGCGCCCATGATCTCGCAAGGCCGCGTCATGCCGGGCTGGGTCTGGGCCGCGCCGGAGGCCTATGGCAAAGACGC
Source organism: Paraburkholderia sp. A1RI_3L (assembly GCF_048957895.1). Classification (NCBI taxonomy): domain Bacteria; kingdom Pseudomonadati; phylum Pseudomonadota; class Betaproteobacteria; order Burkholderiales; family Burkholderiaceae; genus Paraburkholderia; species Paraburkholderia sp. A1RI_3L. The sequence goes on along the minus strand of NZ_JARCHA010000009.1, from coordinate 120,458 downwards.
GTTGCGCCGCAAACTGATCGACGGGGCGCTCGAATTCGTGCGGTCGCTGCCGCCTAAATGAGCGCGCCTTCGATCAGGTTGCAGCGCACCGTCCCAATTGAATGAAGCCGATGCGGCGCAGCAACGCCGCCCCATCGGCCCGCACTGTTTCGTATCGAGGAGACGTCATGTTCGAACACATTCCCGCCTATCCCGGCGATCCGATCCTGAGCCTGAACGAAGATTTTCAGCACGACCCGCGGCAGAACAAGGTCAATCTGAGCATCGGCATCTATTTCGACGATGCGGGCAAGCTGCCCGTCATGGCGGCCACCGGCAAGGCCGAAGCCGCGCTGCTCGGCAACATCACGCCGCGCCCGTATCTGCCGATGGCGGGCCACGTCCAATATCGCGACCTCGCCCAGGCGCTTGTCTTCGGTGCAGAGCACGAGGCACGCAAGAGCGGTCGTATCGCGACGCTTCAAACGCTGGGCGGCTCCGGCGCCCTGAAAATCGGCGCGGACTTTCTGAAGCGCTATTTCCCCGGCGCGCAGGTGTGGATCAGCGACCCGAGTTGGGAGAACCATCGCGCCGTATTCGAGGGCGCGGGCTTCACCGTCAACACCTATCCCTACTACGACGACTACACGGGCGGCCTGCGCTTTCGCGACATGCTGGAAGCTGTGAAGACACTGCCCGCGCAGAGCATCGTGCTGCTCCACGCGTGCTGCCATAACCCGACAGGCGTGGATCTAACCGACGATCAATGGGCCGAACTCGTGCCCGTGCTGCGCGAGCGCAAGCTGATCCCGTTCGTCGACATGGCGTATCAAGGCTTCGGCGCGGGTCTGGACGAAGACGCCGCGTGCATCCGCATGCTGGCGTCGGCGGGCTTGCCGCTCGTGGTCGCCAATTCGTTTTCGAAGAATTTCTCGCTCTACGGCGAGCGTTGCGGCGGCTTGAGCGTGGTTTGCGAATCCGCGGATATCGCGCGCAACGTTCAAGGTCAGCTCACGGCCACCGTGCGAGCGAATTACAGCAATCCGCCCACGCATGGCGCGCGCATCGTGGCCGCCGTGCTGGGTACGCCCGAATGGCGCGAGTCGTGGGAACGCGAACTGGCGTCCATGCGCGAGCGCATCATCGCCATGCGTCACGCCATTCACGAAGGCCTGAAGGGTCACGCCGACGACCGCATGCGGCAACGCTACCTCGCGCAGCGCGGCATGTTCACCTACACGGGACTCACTGAACCCCAGGTGCTGCGCCTGCGCGAAGAACACGGCGTTTATGTGCTGCGCTCCGGCCGCATGTGCGTGGCCGGCCTGAACGCAAGCAACGTCGAATACGTTGCGCGGGCCATCGGAACGGTGCTTTCGACCAGCGCTTAATCTGTTCAGTATCTGGGCGCGCGCCCTTTTTAGCGGGCTTTCCCCTATCCCGCCGGGCGCGCTTCTCAATACGTACCGTTGCAGTGCGGCATGGCGCGGCCCTATAAGGGGAACCCCGAACCCGACCTCAAGCTGGCGCCAGACGGCAAATTGCCGTCGCTTTTATGCATTTTCGTATCATATTGCCAAGTCTCTGCCCGGGTCCTATCGTTGTCGGCGCATCATTACGGCCTCGCTTAAATCCTACAAAAAAACGCGACAGAGCCGATAACCAGACGAACACACCTACAGGAGACACCCATGAGCAGCATCTCTGAGCCGGAAGGCCGGGCCGGCTCGCCCGCGTTTTTTTCGAAAGAAGCCACTGTTGCGCGCCCCGGCTTTTCACGCTGGATGGTGCCCCCCGCCGCGCTTGCCGTGCACCTGTGCATCGGCCAGGCCTACGCTTTTTCAGTGTTCAACGCACCGCTCACGAAGGTGATCGGCATTACGCAATCGGCGCCGGGTGACTGGTCGCTGACCACACTCGGCTGGATCTTCTCGCTCGCCATCGTGTTTCTGGGCCTTTCCGCTGCCTTCGCCGGCAAGTGGCTCGAACACGTGGGCCCGCGCCGCACCATGTTCACCGCAGCATGCTGCTTCGGCGGCGGCTTCATCGTCTCGGCTATCGGTGTGTGGCTGCATCAGATCGTGCTGCTCTACCTCGGCTATGGCGTGATTGGCGGCATCGGCCTCGGGCTCGGTTACGTGTCGCCGGTTTCGACGCTGATCCGCTGGTTCCCGGACCGCCGCGGCATGGCCACCGGCATGGCGATCATGGGCTTCGGCGGCGGCGCGATGATCGCTGCACCGCTCTCCGTCGCGCTGATGAACCACTTCAAGAGCGACACGAGCGTGGGTGTGGCTGAAACGTTCATCGTGCTCGGCATCGCGTATTTCATTTCGATGTCGATCGGCGCGCTGGCCATCCGCGTGCCGCCCACCGGCTGGAAGCCCGAAGGCTGGACGCCGCCGGACACCTCGCACCGCATGATCACGCGCAACCACGTGCACATCGATCAGGCGCTGAAGACGCCGCAGTTCTATTTGATCTGGCTCGTGCTGTTCCTCAACGTGACGGCGGGCATCGGCATTCTGGGCCAGGCTTCCGTCATGATTCAGGAGAGCTTCAAGAACACGGTCTCCGCTGCGGCCGCTGCGGGCTTCGTGGGTCTGCTGTCGCTCTTCAACATGGGCGGACGTTTCGTGTGGGCCTCGGCCTCCGACTGGGTGGGCCGCAAGAACACCTATTTCATCTTCTTCGTACTGGGCGCGGTGCTCTACTACTTCGTGCCCGGCTTCGCGGCTTCCGGCAACATCGCGCTCTTCGTACTGGCCTACTGCGTGATTCTCTCGATGTACGGCGGCGGCTTCTCCACGGTTCCCGCGTACCTCGCCGACATGTTCGGCACCGCGTTCGTGGGCGGTATTCACGGCCGGCTGCTGACGGCGTGGGCGGCCGCGGGTGTGGCCGGCCCCGTGCTCGTCAACTACATCCGCGCCTATGAAGTGGCGCACGGTGTTGCGAAGGCCGACGCCTACACGATGACGGTTCACATCATGGCCGTGCTGCTCGTGGTGGGCTTCATCTGCAACCTGCTGGTCAAGCGTGTGGACGATCGGCATCACATGACCGACGCGCAACTCGCCGCGGACCGTTAATCGATCGACGCGAACGCACAAACGCAGACATGCACGCCGCACAGACACACGCGGCACAGACCGCAAACAAGGAGACTTTCATGAGCAATACGGCCGCGCCGCATCCCACCAACAAGGCCCTGATGGCGCTTTTCTGGGCCTATGTGCTGATTCCGCTGGCGTGGGGCGTCGTGAACACGCTCTTACAGGCAATGAAGCTGTTCAGCTGATCTCCCGCTGCTTCTCCGCTGCAAGCGGCAAGCACCGGGCGGCAAAACAACAGAAGGCCGGGCAGATGCCCGGCCTTCTGTTTTAGCGGCACGTTGGCAGCACGCTTCGCTGCCGCCACCTGCGCTTCAACTGCGCTTCGGAATGTCCAGCGCCCGCTGCACCGCAGGCCGCGCGACGAATACATCCAGCACGCGTCGCACGTTCGGGAAGTCCTGAAAACCAACAAGGTCGCCTGCCTCGTAGAAACCCACAAGGTTACGCACCCAGGGGAACGTTGCCATGTCGGCAATCGTGTAGGCGTCGCCCATGATCCACTCGCGTCCCGCAAGGCGTTGCTCGAGCACGCCGAGCAGCCGGCGCGATTCGGCGACGTAGCGCTCGCGCGGACGCTTGTCCTCGTACGCCTTGCCCGCGAATTTGTGGAAGAAGCCCACCTGCCCGAACATCGGGCCGATGCCGCCCATCTGGAACATCACCCACTGAATGGTCTCGTAGCGGCCTTCAGCGTCCTGCGGAATGAACTGGCCCGTCTTGTCGGCGAGATAGATGAGGATTGCGCCCGACTCGAAGAGACCGAACGGGCGGCCCGCCGGTCCATTGGGATCGACGATGGCGGGAATCTTGTTGTTGGGATTGAGCGAGAGGAATTCCGGCGACATCTGGTCGTTGTTCTCGAAGCTCACGAGTTGCGGCTCGTATGGCAAGCCGGTTTCTTCGAGCATCACCGACACCTTGACGCCGTTCGGCGTGGGCAGCGAATACAGCTGAATGCGATCGGGGTGTTGTGCGGGCCACCTGGCCGTAATGGGAAACGCGGACAGTTCGTTCATGCGAAGGTCCTTCATGGTGAATGGAGGAAACAGGAAGCCGTGAGCAAGACCGGCCTCGAGCGATGACGAATGCAATCGATGCCCGCCGAATTCTATCTGCTTCGCGGTTTTGTCACAGGAAAGCCATTTGCCTGCGCGACGGTCGCTCGTGGCGTGGTGACATGTTCAAATATCCGACGAAATTCGCCGCGAGGAGCGGCGTTTGTTCCGTCCCGATTGGCACGCCTTCAACCTGGACCCAAACGATGCAAGCCCTTCCTCTTAGTTCTGCTTTTACTCCGTTACGCCTCGTACCCGGCGACGATGTTCGTGTCGCGCTTCAGCACGCATTGCGCGACGCCGGTCTCCAGGCCGCGTTCGTCGTTCAGGGCATGGGCAGTCTCAGCGTGGCGCAGTTGCGATACGCGGGCGCGCAAGACGCCACGGCACTGCATGGCGATCTCGAAATTCTCACGCTCGCGGGCTCGCTGTCGCCAGATGGCCCGCATCTGCATATATCCGTTGCGAACGCTCGCGGCGAAGTCTTCGGTGGACACGTGGCGCCTGGCTGCATCGTTCGCACCACCGCAGAGATACTGGTCGCACTGCTGCCCGAGCATTATTTTTCGCGCGAAATCGATCCGCGCACGGGCTTCGCCGAACTCGTCGTTCGTCATGCCCGGCACGATGAATGAGTGGCGCACAAGCGCGGTTTCGTCGGACCATTGTGCGTCATTCATCGAAGCCGTTCGTGTTCGTATTAGACATGGCTCGCTGCGAAACGCGCTATGCAGAAGGCACATTTCGTCGTCCGGAATAGCGGTCAAGCCCACACTGTAGGTGAGAACGGCGATTGACCTTCTGCGATAAACCTCACATATTGTTCGAGCGGCCATCCCCGTCGGCACCGTGGGTGCCGATGCCAATCGCGGTGCCAATCGCGATGCCAATGGCGATGCCAGCAGGCGATTTAGCGGCAGGCGTTACCGCACGCGTCTGCCGCGATGCAGAGCATGCCTCACGTCGTTCTCCAACGCCGTCAGGACCACCGCATGTTCACTCAGACAGCCCGACATCAGCGTTCCCCCACACCATCATGCAGGCGCTGCGGCACGGCGCTCCGCGAGCACGTCGCGTTCTGCCCGTATTGCGGCGTCGATCACCCGCTTGCCGGGCCAAGCGAAACAACACCCGCCGCCCAGGCAAGCGTTGCGGCCGCCGCGATGCAACCGGCGCAACACGCAGCGTTCGCCCCCGCCGCACCGGCGACCACGCCCTACGCCGACGCCCTCGCCTCGCCAGAGAGCCCGGGCGCCACGCCCCGCGGCAAATCGCGTTGGGGCTTCATGCGCGCTGCGATGATCGTCACCGCGCTGACGCTCGTCTACGTGAGCGTGCTGCTGCTCAGCGGCAATCATCCAGACAGACCGTCGGATACGGCCGATGTCGCACGTACTGCAACGGGCTCCATCACGCCGTCCACGCAGAGCGCGCCGTCCGGTGCCCCGGCGACGAACACCGCGAACGCGCCAACAGCCACTGCGGACTCAGCCAGGCAGGCTCCGCGTTTTGCAAATCTCGTCGAGAGTCTGCGCGCGGCGCGTGCGAGCCTCGCCGCGAACAATCTCACCGATGCGCGCATTGCGCTCGACGCTGCCGCCGCGATGGAACCGAAACGCGAAGACGTGCGGCAATTCCAGCGTGACCTCGCCACGATCGAAGTGCGTCGCGACGCGGCGCTGCGCAGCGCACGCCAGTGCGAGCAGAAACGTATGTGGCCCTGCGTGCGCGAATACGCGAACACCGCGCTCAGCATCGACTCCGGCAGCAACGACGCCAAGGCGCTGTTGCAACGCACGATTGTCGCGTCGGCGTGGCCAGCGCTTGCGCAACAGCAGGCGTCGCACGCTGCCGCAGGAGCCAGCGCACCGGCACTGGCGGCGCATGCAGCACGTGCAGAACCCAAGGGAACAGCGACGACCGACACGACAACAAACACGGCCAGCCCGCCCGACACCGCCGACATAGACGCCCAGCAACGCGCCATCGTGGAATCGGGCTGGAAGCATCCGCCGAACAACGCGACGAATCCGCCCGGCAGCACCGCGCCTGCGCAGTAATCGCACGCGCCGCCCCGCGACGATTCGCACCACCAGCACCTCGCACCCCGCAAGAAACGACGACCGTTTCAACACGCTTCGCGCTCCGCGCTTCCACGCTTTGGCGCGCGCGTGCTCCACGCTGAACGATGAGGGGACAACCATGCTGAAGATACTTCTCGGGCGATGGCTCGCACTGACGCTTGCGGCTTTGTTCGCGGCTTCTTCTTTGGCCGCAACGCCGCCGGCGCGCTACAAGATCGTGACCGGCCCTGAGCGCGGCACATACATCCAGATCGGTCAGGATCTGTCGAAATGGGTGGCGCAACCCGCGGGCATCGATCTGGAGGTGATGCCCTCGAAGGGGTCGGCGGAAAACGTGCAGCGCATGCGCTACGAGCCCGGCGTGAAGCTCGCGCTCGTGCAGTCGGACGTCTATCAGGCGTATCTCGACATGGCGAACGCGGGCAACGCGGATGCGGGCAGCGCGATTCGTCCGCTGCGGCTCATCATGCCGCTCTACGACGAGGAGATTCATTTCCTCGTGCGCGCGGACTCGCCATTGCGAACCATCAACGAGATCAAGGACAAGACCATCAGCGTGGGACTGATAGGCAGCGGCACGGCGCAGTCGGCCACGACGTTGTACCGGCTGATGTTCGGGCAACCCATTCCCGAACAGAACGTGCAGCACTTCAGCAACGAAGACGCGCTCGCCGCGCTGATCGTGAAGAAGATCGACGTGGCCGTGGTGGTGGCCGGGCAACCCGCCAAGCTCTTCACCGACATGAACCCCGATTTGCTGCAGCAGTTGCGCATTCTGCGCGTGGACCCTTCCGCGCCCGAAACGGCACGGGCACAGCAGGCCTATTTCCCCGCGACGATCCGCACGTCGAGCTACCCGAACTGGCTCAAGGAAGACGTGCCCACGTTCACCGTGAAAGCGTTTCTCGTGACTTATGACTACGGCCTGCGCGACACCGTCTTCCATCTCGACCGCTTCGCCGATTCGCTTTGCGAGAACTTCGACAATCTTCAGGAGCACGGGCATCCGAAATGGAAGCAGGTCAAGCTGGAGTTGCCGAATCTGGGCAAGGGCTGGCAATACTATCCGCCCGTAGAAAGGCACCTGCGCGCGTGCATCGCCCGACGTGCGGAAGGCGGCAGCGGAGCGCCGCAACAAGCGGCCACGCGCAAAGCGCCGCCCAGAACGAACTGCACGAATCAGGAACGTCTGCTTCTGCTGTGCAAATGAGAGGCTAGATCAAACGTTTGTATGAATCGGGCTGGGGCGTTGTGCTTACCTCGTGAGCCTGTGCCTTGACATGCAACCTTATGGTTGCATATTATCCCCATCGACGGCAGCGGCTGCGTCGGCATGGCGCCCGACGTCTCACGGTGCCGCGCGCGCACCTCATTCCCTGCACAAAGGAGCCCGATCATGGCCGGCAGCACCTTCGTCTACGTCACCTACATTCGCACCTCGCCCGAAGCGCTTTGGGAAGCGCTCACGAGCCCCGCGTTCATGAAGCAGTACTGGTTCGGCATGCATATCGAGGCCGAGTGGAAAGCCGGTGCTTCATGGAAGATGCTGTTCCCGGATGGGCGCGTAGCCGACACCGGCGAGATCGTCGCGTTCGACCCGCCGAAGCGGCTCGCCCTGCGCTGGCGTAACGAATTCAGGCCGGAGCTGAAAGAGGAAGGGTATTCGGTCTGCGTGATGGAGATCGAGCCTCAGCCCAACGCGGCCAGGCTCACGGTCACGCATGGGATGGAACGCGACCTGCCGGATTCCGGCTTCATCAAGGCCGTGTCGGGCGGCTGGCCGCGCATTCTGTCGAACCTCAAGTCGCTGCTCGAAACGGGCGAGGTGGTGGCAGCGGTGCACCCCGAGGTGCATTAATTGGGCGGCGCGCCGGCCGCGAAGCGTGTCTTCGCGCCGACGGCCCGCCCAAGCCGGCTCAAACCCGCCTAAGACCGTCCCCGATCCGGCTTGCCATCGTGCGGGCCCATCTCGCGGGCGGGCCAGTCGGTCCATCGGTCCGCGCGCGTCGCCTCGTGCGCCTCGTTCATCGGGTAGCGAATGCGGTTCTCGTCCTTCGGCGGCTCGCCAATCACCATCAGGCGCACTTCGGTGTCTGTGTTGTTGATGAACGTGTGGCAAATGCCCGTACCCGCGGGAAACGCCACGGAATCGCCCGGCTCGAGGCGATGCAAGTGGCCGTCTATCCACACGTCCGGCGTGCCTTCCAGCACGAACACAAACTCTTCTTCGGCGCTTTCGGCGTGCGGATACGACGTGCGCCGTCCGGGCAACAAGCGGTTGTGATGAATGCCGATGCGCGTCAGCCCCAATTTGCGGGCAAGCGGCGCGTTGATTGCCATGCGTTCGGTATCGCCGGCGTAGTGCTGGTTATCTTCGCCTTCCAGTTCCGTCCAATGCCGGATGAAGTCAGGTCGTTCCATGTGGGACTCCTCGTCGATGTTGCTTTCGCCCTTCCAGTTTCGCCTCTCGCGTCGTGACTGCGCGCTCGCCATTTCGGAACGTGCAACGCGCGTTTTAAACACGTTAGTCATCGCGAAGTTAACAATCATACGAAAATACGAAATAGCGCGACAGGCGCAATCTGCCACCTCATTCGACAAATTGGCCGGCACCACTAGAGCGGCCGCCGCGGTTTTCGCCGAGTCCTTGCGGCATCTAAAGATTGCGCGGGCTAAGCCGTTAAAAGAGGGGCAGCACCTCGGATATCGCTCAGCGCCCGCTACATTGTTACCCGTCCAAAAAAGACGGATTTGATGCTATAAACGCGGGACGGCGCCGCAACGCGGCAACCTCTCTCGGGCGAAAAGCTTTATCTGAAGATTGCCGCCCAGCACCACTGCTACACCTTCAAACGCTATGCCGCAGCCCATACGGCTTCGTCTGCTTTGGCCATTGAGCACGCCCCTGGGCATACCCCGGGAGGCAGTTTTGAGTTTGTGCATGTGATTGCAAAGGACGGACAAATGCGCCTCGGCCTCGGCCCTTCCCCATTGCCCCGCCCGCGAAGCCGCCCGAGCCACATCCGCCGGTGCAGCACTTCGCTCAAGGTGGCGCGCGCAGGCGGGAGTCTCTCTGGCAACCGTGCGCGTTTTGTGTCGAACGCCTTCGCCGCTCCGTTCTTCTTCGCGTTCTGCGCGGCCCTGCTTCATTCCCTGGTGCGCGGCACTTCGGCGCTTCGTGCGCTGTTGCTTGCGGTTGCGTTTGCCGGTTGCCTGCTCGCGACCCTGCCCGCGCTCGCCTACGACAACGTGTTGCGTGTGCTCGCATGGCCGGGCTACGCCGACAGCGACGTGGTGAAAACCTTTGAGTCGCGCTACAACGCGCACGTTGAAGTGACGTTCGTCGACTCGGACGAAGCATTGTGGAGCAAGCTGCATACGGGCGCGGCTCCGCAGTTCGACGTGCTTGCGGCGAACACAGCCGAGATTCATCGCTACACGCAGGAGAACCTGCTCGCGCCACTCGATCTCGCGAGTCTGCCGAATACGCAGCGTCAATTGCCGCGTTTTCGCGCGCTCTCGTCCATCAATGGGCTCACGCAGAACGGCAAGGCGTACGGTATTCCGTTCACCTATTCGTCGATGGGACTCATCTACGATCGCAAGCAGGTGCCGGTAGCCCCGCGCTCGATGAACGAGCTGTGGAATCCGCGCTACCGCGGCAAGGTGCTCGACTTCAATAGCGCTCAGCACAACTTCTCGTTCACTGCGCTCGCGCTCGGCTACACCCAACCGTTCCAGCTAAGCCCCGAGCAGATGCACACCATTGCGCTGAAGCTCGTGGCGCTGCGCCGCAATCTGCTGACCTACTACACGCTGCCTGAGGAAGCTACGGCGTTCTTCATGCAGCACAAGGTCGCGCTCATGTTCGGCAATTACGGCACGCAACAACTCGAGCAGTTGCGCAAAGCCGGTGCCGATGTCGGTTACGTGATTCCCGACGAAGGCGCGCTCGCGTGGCTCGATTGCTGGGCGATGACGGCCGCAGCGAAGAACCGCACGCTTGCGCTCGAATGGATCAACTACATGCTCGAACCGGACGTGAGCGTGCTGCTGCCTCAACGTCAGGGGCTTGCCAATACGTTGACCGAACCATCGGGCTACACGAGCGAACACGCGCATCTCGTCTGGATTCAGCCGGTGGAAAACACCGAAGAGCGCGAGTCGCTGTGGAACCGCGTCGTATCGGGCGACCGTCCGGAGCGCTTCCAATGATCCGTTCGGGCCTGACCTTCAAGCTCTCGATTCTGCTCGCGCTGATCGGTGTGCTCGCCTCCGGATCGACCGGCTATTACGCGTACCGCGCCAATCGCACCATGCTGGTCGGCGAAGCGAGCCGCAATCTGCTCACCTCGACAGAGCTGCTCGGCCAGCGCTTCTCGCAGACCATCGACGACATGGCCGCCGACACGCTCGTGCTCGCCGCCATGCCGTCGTCCTCGCTCGTTGCGGGCGCGACAGACGACAACGCCATCGGGCCAGACCGCACGCGGCTCTCGCAAGTGTTCGCGAGCTTCATGAAGCACCATCCCGAGTACCTGCAGGCGCGGCTCATTTCACGCGACCGTTATGGCCTGGAACGCATCCGCTTCGACCGTGAAGGCGGGGGCGCCACCCAGGTCAAGGACGAGAACCTTCAGGAGAAAGGACAGTTCGCCTATGTGTTCGACACGTTGGCGCTGCCGCCGGGCCGCGTGTACGTGGGGCCCATCACCATCAACCATGAACGCGGCGCACACTATGCCGAAGGCCGCCCCACGCTTCGTCTGGCTACGCCCGTCACGACGCCGAACGGGCGTGTAGTGGGCGTCGTGGTAGTGGACGTGGACCTCGCTGCCATGTTCGAGCGGTTGCGCGCCGACCTGCCTACGGCTTACGACGTGTATCTCGCCAACGAGTGGGGCGACTTCCTCGTGCATCCCGATGCATCGAAGACGTTCGGCTTCGACAAAGGCCGCCGCGTCCTCATGCAGGACAGCTTCCCGGCCACGCTGCCACTCTTCGAACGAACGACAGACACGTTGCTTCTCAACGGTCTCGCTCATCCCAAGCAGGCGCCGGGCGAAGTGCTCGCCTTCGTGCGGCGGCCCTTCGGGCAAACCGCCGGCAATCGCTTCATCGTGCTCGGTCTTGGCAAGCCGCTCGCGGGTGTACTGACGGGGGCCAATCTGCTGGGCGACCAGATCGTGCGCATGGTGCTGTTTTCGAGCGCGGTCGCCCTGTTGCTTGCCATCCTGTTCGCCCGCGCGCTCACGAAACCGCTGCAGATACTGACCCACGCTGCCACGCACTTCCTTTCCGAGCACACCATGGACCCGCTGCCGCTCAGGCGCACGGACGAAATCGGCGTGCTCGCGCGCTGCTTCGACCGCATGCGGCGGGAGATCCGCTCACAGGTGAACGCGCTGCACGACAAGCAGCACGAACTCGTGCATCTTGCCAATCACGACATGCTCACGGGTTTGCCAAACCGCATGCTGTTCATGCACAGGCTTGAAACGGCAATACGCCACGCCGCCACGCATCACGACCGGCTCGCGGTGCTGTTCGTGGACCTGGACCGCTTCAAGCAGATCAACGACCAGTTCGGACATTCCGTGGGCGACAGCGTACTCACGGCCGTTGCGCGCAGGCTGCAGCAAGTACTGTCAGGCGAGCACACAGTAGCGCGTCTGGGCGGCGACGAGTTCATCGTACTTGTGGAAGGCGCGCAGGCAACTGATCAGGCATCCGAACTGGCTGACTGCATCGTTCGCGCGCTCGACGACGACCTGCCCGTGGACGGCAAACGCATGACCGTAGGCGCGAGCATCGGCATTGCGGAGTATCCGCAGGATGGTTCGTCCGCCCGCGAACTGCTGCTCAACGCGGACGCGGCGATGTATGCGGCGAAGTCCGAGGGACGCAGTTTCTCGCTGCGTTATTGCCAGCTGCCGGAAGTGCAACGCCTGAAGGTGGCCGGGGAGAAGCCGGCGCAACGGAACGACACGGCGCCCATGCCGGCCTCGGACGACGCCGAGCCGGTGGAGTAAAGCACGGCGGCGTGCCCAACAGTTAACGCCGCCGCGCCACGTCATCACATCAGCGTGCAGCCACCTTGCGCTGCCGCCACAAGCAAAGCAGATCGCACGCAATGTGCGCGGCGGCAAGCGCCGTGATCTCACTCTGATCGTAGGCCGGCGCCACTTCCACTACGTCCGCGCCCACCAGGTTCACGTTGCCGAGTCCCCGCACGATGGCGAGCGCCTGTGCAGACGAGAGTCCGCCTGCCACCGGCGTGCCCGTACCCGGCGCGAACGCGGGGTCGAGGCAGTCGATATCGAAGGTCAGATAGGCAGGGCGGTCGCCCACGATCGAAGCAATGCGCTCGATCGCAGCGCGCGGCCCGTGCTCATGCACCCACGCGGCGTCGAGCAAGTTGATGCCGAGGAAGTCGTCGTTCCACGTTCGAATGCCGACCTGCACCGACGTCTGCGGATCGATCAGCCCTTCCTTCACGGCCTTGTAGAACATCGTGCCGTGGTTGAGGCTGTCGGGGCTGTCGTCGGCCCAGGTATCGCAATGCGCATCGAAGTGAATGAGCGAAAGCGGCCGGCCGTACTTCTGCGCATGCGCGACGAGCAGCGGGTACGTCACGTAGTGATCGCCGCCGAACGTGAGCATCTTCGCGCCCGACTTCAGGATGGTGCGCGCATGCTCGACGATGGCCGGCTTGATCGAAAGCGGATTGTGCGCATCGAACCAGCAGTCGCCGTAGTCGATCACGGCGAGTTCGTCGAACGGATTGAAGCCCCACGGGTATGGGTGCAGTTCCGCGAGTTGCACGCTCGCCGCGCGCACCGCCGCAGGCCCGAGGCGCGCGCCGGAGCGAAACGTCGTGGCAAGATCGAGCGGTATGCCGGAGACGACGACATCTGCACCGTCGAGCGTTCGCGTATACGTGCGTCGCATGAACGAGAGCACGCCCGCGTAAGTGTTTTCGATAGAAGAACCGTAGAGAGAGGGGCGGCGGATCGCACCGTCGCCATAGAGGATTTCAGTCATGGAATGACCTGATTGGAGGACCGACGCGTGCCCGCCTCACGGGCAACGTGCCGGCAGCCGGATTCATTGGGAACGCGGCGGTGCGTTGCGTACGCGCCGCCGCGCTGGCTTGCGAATCCTTTAGCGCAGCCGCACGAGCGTGGACTTCAGCTCGGTGTACTTCTCCAGTGCGTGCAACGACTTGTCGCGGCCGTTGCCCGATTGCTTGTAGCCGCCGAAGGGGAAGTTCATGTCGCCGCCTTCGTCGTAGCAGTTGACCCACACGGTGCCCGCGCGCAGACGGCGGGCCACTTCGTGCGCCGTGGTGAGATTGCCGGTCCACACCGCGGCAGCAAGGCCATAGTCGCTGTCGTTGGCAATGCCGACCGCTTCGTCGATGGAATCGAACGTGATGACCGAGAGCACCGGCCCGAAGATCTCTTCACGCGCGATCTTCGCGTTGGGCGTCGTGTCGAACACGGTCGGCTCCACATAGAAGCCACCCGACGACTCGTTCACGCGAGCGCCACCCGTCAACAGCTTCGCCTCCTTGCGACCTGCCTCGATATAGCCCAGTACGCGATCAAGCTGCACCTGGTCCACGATAGCCCCCATCGAGACCTTCGGATCAAGAGGATTGCCAGGCACATAGCTGCGCGCCGCGGCGATCAACTTCTCGATGAACACCTCTTTGATGTCACGATGCACGAGCAGCCGCGAACCGGCCGTACACATCTCGCCCATGTTGTAGAAGATCGCGCCGGCCGCAGCGTTGGCGGCACGGTCCATGTCCGGGCAATCGGGCAGCACGATGTTCGGCGACTTGCCGCCCAGCTCCAGCCACACGCGCTTGAGGTTCGATTGCCCCGCGTACTGCATGATGAGCTTGCCCACGTTCGTGGAGCCAGTGAACGCAAGGCAATCCACGTCGTTGTGAAGCGCGAGCAGCTTGCCCGGTTCGCCGCCGCCCGGCACCACGTTGAAGACGCCCGCCGGAAAACCCGCTTCTTTCGCGAGTTGCGCGACCTTGATCGCCGTGAGCGGCGACTTTTCCGAAGGCTTCAGCACGACGCTATTGCCCGCTGCAAGTGCAGGCCCGAACTTCCATGCGGCCATCAGAATAGGGAAATTCCACGGCACCACGGCGGCCACCACACCAAGCGGCTCACGCGTCACGAGCCCCACGAGATGATGGTCCGCGGGCGCGACCTCGCCGCCTACTTTGTCGATGGCTTCCGCGAACCATTCGACGCAATACGCTGCGCCCGGTACATCGACAGTCGTCGTGTCGCCAATCGGCTTGCCCGCGTCCAGCGTTTCGAGCAGCGCGAGTTCGTCGAGGTGCTCGCGCATCAACGCGGCCCAGCGCAGCAGAATGGCCTTGCGCTTGCGCGGGTTCAGCCCGGCCCACACCTGTGCGTCGAACGCACGGCGCGCTGCGGCCACTGCGGCATCGACATCGGCCGCGCCGCAATCGGCAACCTTCGCGAGCACGCGCGCGTCGATGGGGCTCACGCAATCGAACGTCTTGCCCGACTGCGCGTGGCGGTATTCGCCGTCGATGAATGCGCGCCCTTCGATTGCGAGCGTCGCGGCCTTGTCCTGCCAGTAAGCCAGAGTCGTCTTGTCCATCAGGATGCCTCAATGTTGGGCGGCTCGCGTCAGCGCACGCAGCACGACGCTACGTGCGAGTACGAACCGCGTTGGCGCAACGTCAGAAGGTTGGCGGCGAATTCGCCGACACCACCTCGCAGACGTGTTCCGCGCTGGGATTGCGAAAACGGTGCGGCAAGCGGCTTTCGAAGTAGTAGCTGTCGCCGGGGTCGAGCAGCCACGTGGAGCCGTCCACCGTCAGTTCGAGTTGTCCCGCCACGACGACGCCGCCTTCGTGGCCCGCATGCGTGAGCATCTCGGGGCCCGTATCCGAAAGCGGCTGATAGACCTCGCGCAAGATGCCCATGTTGCGGTCTTTCACGCTGGCGCCCGCAAGATAGAACTCGATGGAAGCGCTGCCAAGATTGGGCATCTCGCCGCGACGCGACACCACCGTGCGGTCTTCCACCACTTCGAACGTGAAGAACTCGGCGAGGCTCATCGGAATGCATTCGAGCAGCTTCTTGAGCGAACCTACGGAAGGACTCACGCGACTCTGTTCGATGAGCGAGATGGTGCCGTTCGTCACGCCCGCGCGCTTTGCCAGTTCGCGCTGCGAAAGCCCATGTTTCTTGCGCACGTAACGCAAACGGGTAGCAACTTCAGTGGACGTGGATGCGGCTTCGGACACGATGAGAGAGCGTCGGAACACGACGGGTGGATTGGAAAAGTGTTGAATATTCTAATCACTTTCCCCCGTTTTCCGCCTGGGAAAACCCTGCAAGGTGTTCGAAATAATGGACACCTCGAGCGCCATTCCTTTTGCGAATGATTTATTCCGACCTCGGGGAAACCCCTGAGTCGGGTTTTCGAAAAAAAGATTTGACGGCGTTTTTGGCTCGTATATGCTGATCTACAAGGTCGGCATCACGGTGTCGTCACAATGCGCGGTTCAATCAATATGCTGCATCTGCGACGGCTCCCGGCAGCCGGCCAATGTCCCGATTCCTTAAACGCTACGTGCGTTTCATTGATCGGGGCGTTCAATACTTTCAACGTCGTCAGTCGAGTGTAATCGTGAGAGTCCGTGGCCCTCTGGTAAGGTGGGATCGAAGTCATGCGAGGTGTCTTCGCAGTGACTCGTCCATCTCCGACGGCAGTAGCGGCAGGCTTGCCTCTCGCCTGTTCCTGTCCGTCTTCACCATCCTGTCCCGTCGTTCGGTGCGGCGTCACAACGCTACGTCTGCGCGCGCGTTCATCGCCGTGCGCACCGACGAAGTCGCTTCGCTGCTGCCGTAGCGCCTCTCCTCCTTTCGCGGTTCGCTTCACCCGTCTATTGCGGCGCCTCGCTCGTGCGATGGTCCACGCCACGGTATGCGGTCGTCCGTTGCGCGCGCGCTTTAACTGCATTGCGCCGCACATTGGACCGAAGCGGACAGCCTACATGATCGAAACGCGCAGCGCGGTTCGCTAGCGTCGAACCGCCTGTAGTGCCCTTCAAGAAGCGGCTTACGCAATTTGCGTAGCCGAGGGGTCATGTCGTGCCTTTATTTTGTTAATCGCTATTGGCGAAACAAAAAAGGCAATAAAAAGGCAACGTGAAGTCATGCAAAAAAAGCCATTGGTCGGCGTAACAGCCGATAGAACCATGATGGGTTCGCACCCGTCGCACGTCACCGGCGAGAAATACATCGCAGCGGTGGTGGACGGCGCCGGCGCGCTCGCCATGCTGTTGCCCGCGCTCGGTGTGCGGCAGAGAGCGGCAGACATTCTGGATACGGTGGACGGCCTGCTGTTCACGGGCAGCTATTCAAATGTCGAGCCGCACCGTTACGGCGGCCCCCCCAGCGCGCCGGGCACGCTGCACGACCCGGCGCGCGACGCCACCACGCTGCCGCTCATGCGTGCGGCCATCGAAGCGGGCGTGCCGGTGCTCGCTATCTGCCGCGGCTTCCAGGAAATGAATGTCGTGTTCGGCGGCACGCTGCATCAGGAAGTCCATGCCGTGGATGGCCTCGACGATCACCGCGAGGACAAAAACGAGGAACTCCACGTGCAGTACGGACCCGCGCACGCCATTCGCCTCACGGCAGGCGGCGTGTTGCAGCGCCTCGCTTCAGGCGTCAGCGAAGCTCGTGTGAATTCGCTGCACGGGCAAGGCATCGAGAAGCTGGGCACAGGCCTCACGGTGGAAGCGGTCGCGCCGGACGGCCTGATCGAAGCGGTGAGCGTAGAAGGCGCACGTGCCTTTGCGCTCGGCGTGCAATGGCATCCCGAATGGAAGCACGCCGAAGACGCGCTTTCCACCGCGATCTTCCGTGCGTTCGGCGCCGCATGCCGCGAACGGATGCTTGCCCGAATACAGATCGGGGCCGACCTTCACGCGCCCATCGCCGTGAAAGTCTGAGCCGGCCCTCACAAAGACTGAGAGAACAATCATGCATGAAATAGACGAATTTCTGAAAAAGCATCACATCACCGAAATCGAAGCAATCATTCCCGACATGGCCGGGATTGCGCGCGGCAAGATCATTCCGCGCAGCAAGTTCGAATCAGGCGAGTCGATGCGTTTGCCCCAGGCCGTGATGATTCAGACCGTCACCGGCGAGTATCCGGAAGACGGCACCCTCACTGGCGTGACGGACCCCGATATGGTCTGCGTGCCCGACCCGTCCACCATCCGCATCATTCCCTGGGCCGTCGACCCCACCGCACAGGTCATTCACGACTGCGTCCATTTCGACGGCACACCCGTGGAAATCTCACCGCGCCGCGTACTGCGCCGCGTGCTCGACCTCTACAAGGCGAAGGGCTGGAAGCCTGTCATTGCACCGGAACTCGAGTTCTATCTGGTGGAAATGAACAAGGACCCGGACATGCCGCTCGCGCCGCCTATCGGTCGCACGGGGCGTCCCGAAACGGGCCGCCAGGCGTATTCGATCGAAGCGGTCAACGAGTTCGATCCGCTTTTTGAGGACATCTACGAGTACTGCGACGTGCAGGACCTGGAGGTGGACACGCTCATCCACGAAGTGGGCGCCGCGCAAATGGAAATCAACTTCCTGCACGGCGACCCGCTCAACCTGGCCGACCGCGTGTTCCTCTTCAAGCGCACGGTGCGTGAAGCCGCGCTGCGCCATCACATGTATGCCACCTTCATGTCGAAGCCCATGGAGAACGAGCCCGGTTCCGCCATGCACGTGCATCAAAGCCTCGTGAGCGAAGAGACGGGCCAGAACCTCTTCACGGGCAGCGACGGCAAGGCCACCGACATGTTCTACGGCTACATCGCCGGCCTGCAGAAGTACACGCCGGCGCTCATGCCCATCTTTGCGCCGTACATCAATTCGTATCGCCGGCTCTCGCGTTTCATGGCGGCCCCCATCAACGTGCAATGGGGCTTCGACAACCGCACGGTGGGTTTCCGCATTCCGTACTCGTCGCCCGCTGCACGGCGTATCGAGAACCGTATCCCGGGCGTGGACTGCAATCCGTATCTCGCCATCGCGGCCACGCTCGCGGCGGGCTACCTCGGCATGACGCAGCACCTCAAGCCCACCGACCCGCTCACGAGCGACGGCTACGAGCTGCCGTACCAGTTGCCGCGCAACCTGGAAGAAGGTCTCACGCTGATGGCCGCGTGCGAGCCGCTCAACTCGATGCTGGGCGAGAAGTTCGTCAAGGCCTATCTGGCGCTGAAGGAAACCGAATACGAAGCGTTCTTCCGCGTGATCAGTTCGTGGGAACGCAAACATCTGCTGCTGCACGTTTAAAACAACGCGCAGACACATTGGAGGCAACATGAGTTACCGGACAGAAGAAGCAGCATGGGTACAAGTGGCACCGGCCGCGCCCGTGGCGGGCGCGCAGGTCGCGCAGCAACGCACCACCGCGGAATACCGTGCGCTCGACGCGGCGCACCACATCCATCCGTTTTCGGACATGGGTTCGCTCAATCGCGCGGGTAGCCGCGTGATCGTGAAGGCGCAGGGCGTCTATCTGTGGGACTCCGAAGGCAACAAGATCATCGACGGCATGGCGGGGTTGTGGTGCGTGAACGTCGGGT
This sequence comes from Paraburkholderia sp. A1RI_3L, assembly GCF_048957895.1. NCBI lineage: Bacteria > Pseudomonadati > Pseudomonadota > Betaproteobacteria > Burkholderiales > Burkholderiaceae > Paraburkholderia > Paraburkholderia sp. A1RI_3L. The sequence continues at coordinate 101,542 of NZ_JARCHA010000009.1, read as the reverse complement.
ACGGTCGCAAAGAACTGGCGGAAGCGGCCTACCGGCAGATGCAGGAGCTGCCCTACTACAACACGTTCTTCAAGACCACGCACCCGCCCGTCATCGAACTTTCCGCGCTGCTGGCCGAAATCACGCCCGCACCGTTCACGCACTTCTTCTATTGCAACAGCGGATCGGAAGGCAACGACACGGTGCTGCGCACGGTGCATCAGTACTGGATCACGCAGGGCAAGCCGTCGAAGAAGTACGTCATCTCGCGCAAGAACGCCTATCACGGTTCGACCATTGCGGGCGCCACGCTGGGCGGCATGGGCTACATGCACGAACAGATGCCTTCGAAAGTCGAGCACATCGTTCATATCGACCAGCCCTACTACTTCGGCGAAGCCGAGGCCGGCATGACGCCCGAGGCGTTCGGCCTTGCACGCGCGCAGCAGCTCGAAGCGAAGATTCTCGAACTGGGTGCGGAAAACGTAGCCGCGTTCATCGGTGAGCCTTTCCAGGGGGCGGGCGGCGTGATCTTCCCGCCCTCCACGTATTGGCCGGAGATCCAGCGTATCTGCCGCAAGTACGACATCCTGCTCGCGGCGGACGAAGTGATCGGCGGGTTCGGGCGCACCGGCGAATGGTTCGCACACCAGCATTTCGGTTTCGAGCCGGACCTCATCACCATGGCCAAGGGCCTCACGAGCGGCTACATTCCGATGGGCGCGGTGGGTCTGCACGAGCGCATTGCGAAGGCGATCATCGAGCACGGCGAGTTCAACCACGGCCTCACGTATTCGGGCCATCCGGTTGCCGCTGCCGTGGCGCTCGCGAATCTGAAACTGCTGCGCGACGGCAAGATCGTGGAGCGCGTGAAGAACGACACCGGTCCGTACTTCCAGCAACTGCTGCGCGAGACATTCGCGGGTCATCCGTTGATCGGCGAGATTGCGGGTGCGGGCCTCGTTGCGGGGCTGCAGCTCGCGCAAGACCCGAAAACGCGCAAGCGCTTCGAAAACGGCGGCGACGTAGGCACGATTTGCCGCGACTTCTGCTTCAACGGCAACCTCATCATGCGGGCCACCGGCGACCGGATGCTGCTTTCGCCGCCGCTCGTCATCACGAGGCAGGAAATCGACGAACTCGTGTCGAAGGCGAAAAAAGCCGTCGACGCAACGGCGCAACAACTGGGTCTTTCGTAACTGCCACACCTTCGGACGGCGGCCTATGGGGTGCACCGCGGGGGTGTACCGGGGCGAGCCGCCGTCCGGCTCTCACCTTCAGGGGAATAACCATGCGTGTTTGTCATCTTCGTCATGCAGTCGCAAGTGCGGCGGTTCTCGTGGTCGGCGGTCTCGCGGCGTTTTCGAGTCCGGCGGTGCAGGCGGCCGACACCGAGTTGAACGTCTATAACTGGTCCGACTACATCGCGAAGGACACGATTCCGAACTTCGAGAAGCAAAGCGGCGTCAAGGTCAAGTACGACAACTACGACAGCGACGACACGCTGCAAGCCAAGCTGCTTGCAGGCAGCTCGGGCTACGACATCGTGGTGCCCACGTCGAACTACATGGCCAAGCAGATTCAGGCGGGCGTCTACCAGAAGCTCGACAAGTCGAAGATTCCGAATCTGGCGAACCTCGATCCCGTGCTGATGAAGATGATCGCCGACGCCGACCCGGGCAACCAGTACGGCGTGCCTTGGGCGTACGGCACCGACGGCGTGGGCTACAACGTGCAGGCCGTCAAGAAGGCGCTGGGCGACAACGCACCCGTGGATAGCTGGTCCCTCGTGCTCGATCCGCAGTACCTCTCCAAGCTGAAGGGCTGCGGCGTGTCGTTCCTCGATCAGGCTGTAGACGTGTTCGCCGCCACGCTGCAATACATGCACAAAGATCCAAACAGCACGAACCCTGCGGACTACCAGGCAGCGTTCCAGGTGCTCAAGCAGGTTCGTCCGTACATCACGCAGTTCAACTCGTCGGGCTACATCAACGACCTCGTGAACAACGACGTTTGCGTGGCGCTGGGCTGGTCGGGCGACGTCGGCATCGCACGCCGCCGCGCTCAGGAAGCCAAGCGTTCGTACGAGGTCAAGTTCTCGAACCCGAAGGAAGGCGGTCTGCTGTGGTTCGACGTGATGGTGATTCCGAAAGACGCGCCGCATCCCGAAGCGGCCATGAAGTGGATCAACTACATCGAAGACCCGAAGGTCAACGCCGCGATCACGAACGAGGTGTTCTACCCCACCGCGAATCACGCGGCTCGCCAGTTCGTCGTGCCCGCCGTTGCACAGGACACCACGGTTTACCCGCCCGAAGACGTGCTGAAGAAGATGACGCTGATGCGGCCGATGCCGGCAGACATTCTGCGTCTTGAAAACCGTCTCTGGGCTCAGCTGAAGACCGGTCACTAACCCGACGCGCACCACCATCCACGTTTGCGGAAAAGGCGTCGCTCGACACCTCTTCCGCGCGAAGTCAGCAATCCGGCAGTTCGGCAGCGCGCGTGCGAACGCGCGCGGTCTCCCCGATTACCGCAGCAGTCCCCCCTGCGAATCGCCTTGCGCGCCTCGTGTGGGAGCACTCGCGCCTGCAATTGCGCAGGTTCAGCAAGGAAGGAATGGTTACATCATGAAATCGACGCCTTCAGTCAATGCCGCACAGATGGCGCGCCCGCCCGCGGCCGGGCAAGCGAAAACCGACGAGTTCGTCCGCATCGAAAACGTCGTCAAGAAATTCGGCGACAGCACCGCCGTGGACAACGTGAGCCTCAGCATCGCGAAAAACGAGCTGTTTGCACTGCTTGGCAGCTCCGGCTGCGGCAAGTCCACGCTGCTGCGCATGCTCGCGGGACTGGAGACGGCCACCTCCGGGCGCATCTTCGTGGACGGCGAAGACCTCGCCACGCTTCCGCCGTACCGCAGGCCCGTCAACATGATGTTCCAGTCGTACGCGCTCTTTCCGCACATGACGGTGGAAGCGAACGTCGCATTCGGCCTCAAGCAGGAAGGCGCGCCGAAGAACGAGATTCGCGACCGCGTGGCCGACGTGCTCAACCTCGTGCAGATGAGCCGCTACGCGCAGCGCAAGCCGCACCAGCTTTCCGGCGGTCAGCAGCAACGTGTGGCGCTGGCGCGCTCGCTCGTGAAGCGCCCCAAGCTGCTCCTGCTCGACGAACCGATGTCCGCGCTCGACAAGAAGATTCGCCAGAAGACGCAGCTGGAACTCGTGAACATCATCGAGAAGGTAGACGTGACCTGCGTGATGGTCACGCACGACCAGGAAGAAGCCATGACGATGGCGAGCCGCCTCGCCGTGATGAGCGAAGGCCGCATCGTGCAGATTGGTACGCCTAACCAGGTGTACGAGTTTCCGAACAGCCGCTTCTCCGCGGAGTTCATCGGCTCAACCAATCTCTTCGAAGGTGTGGTGGTGGAAGACGAGCCCGACCACATCTTCGTGGAAAGCGAAGACCTCGAAGCGCGCATGTATGTGAGCCACGGTGTGACCGGGCCGCTCGGCATGCCGGTGGGCATTTCGGTGCGTCCCGAACGTGTACGCGTGACGCGCGAGCGTCCCTCGGCACCGCACAACTGGGCGCGCGGCGTGGTGACGGATGTTGCGTACATGGGCAGCTATTCGCTGTATCACGTGCGCCTGCCAAGCGGCAAAGTCGTGGTCTCCAATCTCTCCAGCTCGCACCTCATGCAAGACGGTGCGCCCGACTACAACGACGACGTGTTCGTCTCCTGGTCGCCGGCTAGCGGCGTGGTGCTGACGCAATGAGAAACCCTGCCTCCCCTTCCTTGCCGGTGGTCAACGGCAGCACCGCGTCGGTACGCGCTACGCTTGCGCGCACGCTTTCGCGTTTCGTTCCCTCCGGGCGCTCCACCGTAATCGGTGTGCCGTTCGTATGGCTCGCGGTGTTCTTCGCGCTGCCGTTCGTGCTGGTGCTGAAAATCAGCTTCGCCGACCAGATGATGAGCATTCCGCCCTACACGGCCTTGATGAGCGTGAAGGACGGCATGGTGCACTTCGCACTGCAGCTCGGGCACTACGCGTTCCTGTTGCAGGACAGTCTCTATATCGCCACCTACATCAGCTCGCTGAAGATGGCGGCGGTATCCACGCTGCTGTGCCTTCTCATCGGCTACCCCATTTCGTACTACATCGCGCGCTCGGCCCCTGGCACGCGCAACATTCTGATGATGGGCGTGATGCTGCCGTTCTGGACGTCGTTCCTGATTCGCGTCTACGCCTGGATCGGCATCCTGAAAGACGACGGGCTGCTCAACCACGCGCTCATGGCCATCGGCCTCATCCACAACCCGCTGCGGCTCTATCACAGCGACGCGGGTGTCTATATCGGCATGGTGTATTCGTATCTGCCGTTCATGGTGATGCCGCTTTACGCGCACCTCGTGAAGATGGACCTCACGCTGCTGGAAGCGGCCTACGATCTGGGCGCGAAGCCGTGGGTCGCGTTCACGCGCATCACGTTGCCGCTTTCGAAGAACGGCATCATCGCGGGCAGCCTGCTCGTGTTCATTCCCGCCGTGGGCGAGTACGTGATTCCCGAACTGCTGGGCGGCGCCGACACGTTGATGCTGGGCCGCGTGATGTGGGACGAGTTCTTCAACAACATGGACTGGCCCATGGCTTCCGCGGTAACGGTCGCAATGGTCATGCTGCTGCTCGTGCCGATGGCCGTCTTTCAGTATTACCAGGTCAAAGAACTGGGGGACGCGAAATGATCAAGCCCAACAAGCCGCTTTCCGTGAGCGTGCTCGCGCTCGGTTTTCTGTTTCTGTACATCCCGATCATCAGCCTCGTTGTCTACTCGTTCAACGAATCGAAGCTCGTAACGGTGTGGTCCGGTTTCTCGTTCAAATGGTACGCGGCGCTGCTTCAGGATGACGAACTACTTTCCGCCGCGTGGCTCTCGCTGAAGATCGGTCTGATGACGGCCTTCGCATCGGTGGTGATCGGCACGTGGGCCGGGTTCGTGCTGGCGCGCTTCGGGCGCTTTCGCGGCTTCACGCTGTACACCGCGATGATCAACGCTCCGCTCGTGATTCCCGAAGTGATTCAGGGCATCTCGCTGCTGCTGCTCTTCGTGGCGATGGAGCAAATCTTGGGCTGGCCCAAGGGACGCGGCGTCTTCACGATGTGGATTGGTCACGTCATGCTGTGCGTTTCGTATGTCGCCATCATCGTGCAGTCGCGCGTGAAGGAGCTCAACAAGTCGCTGGAAGAAGCCGCGCTCGATCTGGGCGCCACGCCGCTCAAGGTGTTCTTCGTGATCACCTTGCCGCTGATCTCGCAGGCATTGATCTCGGGCTGGCTGCTTTCGTTCACGCTTTCTATCGACGACCTCGTGCTCTCCGCGTTCCTCTCCGGGCCCGGCTCCACCACGCTGCCGCTCGTGGTGTTCTCGCGCGTGCGTCTTGGTTTGAACCCCGAAATGAACGCGCTCGCCACGCTCTTCATCACGGCCGTGACGATCGGCGTCATCGTCGTGAACCAGTTCATGGTGGCACGTGACCGACGACGCCTGCGCGACATGCAGATGGCCTTTTCACAGCCCTCGCACGCGGACACGTCCGACACCGATTCGCCGCAACCCCGAACCGCCGCCGCGCGCAAAACGCTCGGCACGGCCTGAAGCAGACGCCGCACGCATTGAAGCCGAAGTTATCCGCGATACGACCGACGATAAGGAGAATCTAGATGAGAAAGAAGCTAATCTGTCTGCTCGTGGCCGGGGCGTTGCCCGGTATTGCGCTCGCAGACTCCACAAGCGCACAGATCAAGGCCCTGCAGGCGCAGTTGAACGCGCTGCAAAAGGAAGTAAAGGACCTGAAGTCGCAACTGGCCACGAAGCCGACGGCTAGCGCGGCAACTGCGCCCGCGCCGGTCGATATCTCGTCGCCAGACTACGGCAAGGCTCGCGCCACGCTGACGAACGACGAAGTGACGGAGATGAAGCAGCAGATCGCGAACCAGCAGCTCAAGGTGGATTCGCTCACCGACGCTGCAAATACGGGGCCGATCGCGGGTCTTTCCGTTACGGGCTACATCGATCCGACTTACGTGTATAACCGCGCGCCGGGCACGTCCTCGTTCCTGTTCGCGAATCACGAGAGCGCCTACAACTACTTCAACAGCACGTTCGGCGACCTCTATCTCGACATCAAGAAGACCTTTGGCGTAGGCCCGATGGCGCCGTCCGCCGAAATCACCTTGATGCCGAACCGCGGCAACGGCATCACGCTGCTCACCAACGAGCACGGCAACATCGGCAACAACATCCTGAACACCGCGGTGGTGAACGTGCCGCTCACAGCGACCACGACGCTCGTGGCGGGCTTGATTCCGAGCTTTGGCGGCTACGAAGTGCAGCAGTCGAACCAGATGCTCACGCTCACGCACAACCTGCTGTATGACTTCTCGGATCCGGGCAGCTATATCGGTATCGGTGCGAACTACACGTCGGGCAACTGGGCGTGGAAGTTCTTCCTCGGCAACGAGCAGTACCGCACGTATGGCTCGGTCACGCAGACGGGCACGAATGCGTTCGGCGATCCGATCACCACCAGCAACAAGATTCCGACCTTCACGGCGCGTGCGGATTACACGTGGTCGAGCGCGCTGGATATCGGCGGGTCGTTCAATATCGGGCGGCAGACGCTTTCGAGCGCGACGAATGCGGCGGGTCAGGTGGTGTTCGGCCCAGGCGGCCAGGCAACGAACTCAGCCGGCTACTACGTCTTCGGCGAACTCGACGCAACCTACACGCTCGCAGACGTTCAGTACAACGCCGAAGTCGACTACGGTCAGCAGCAACGCGCCGCGTTCAACGGCGGCAACGCGCAGTGGTATGGCCTGTCGCTCCTCGCGCACCGCAAGTTCAACGTGCCGGGCCTGGGACGCATGGGTGCCACGGCGCGTTACGACCTGCTCGTGGATAGCAAGAACGGCGGCGGCGGCGGCGGCATCGTGCTGGGCGGCAACGGCATGGACAGCGCCAACGGCTTCGGCATCGGCGCAGACTGTCTGGCGGCGTCGCAGGCCAACGGCGGGCTCGGCTTCGAGTGCAAGGGCGCGAACCGTCAGGACGTAGCGCTGGACCTGCTGTTCTACCCGACCCAGCAAATCACGGTGAAGGTCGAATATCGCCACGACTGGGCCAACAAGAACGTGTTCCTGCGCAACGACGGTTCGTACACGAAGAGCAACGACCTGATCGCCACGCAGTTCATCTACTCGTTCTAACGAGTGCGCAGCGGGCGGCGGCGCGCATGCCGCCGCCCGCTTTTTGTATCCCCTATGCTCAAATTCTGCAATCAGCCTCACGTCGCGTCGTATTACGCGGCCACCGTCAACGACACCACACGCTATCCCTCGCTCGAAGGGTTCATCGACGCCGACGTTTGCGTGATCGGCGCCGGCCTCACGGGCGTGTCCGCTGCGCTCAATCTTGCCGAACGCGGCTATTCCGTGGCCGTGCTGGAAGCGTCGAAAGTCGGATGGGCCGCGAGCGGGCGCAACGGCGGGCAAATGATTGGCGGCTTTGCCTGCGATATCGACACGTTCGCGCAATACATGAACGAAGGCGAAGTGCGGCAGATCTGGGACATGGGGCTCGAAACGCTCGCCATCGTGAAAGAGCGCGTCGCGAAGCACAACATAGATTGCGCACTGACGCCGGGCTACCTCACCGCCGCCAACAAGCCGCGCGATGTGCTCGCTTTGCAGCACTGGCGCGACGAAGCGGCCCGGCGCTTCGGCTATGAGGGTTTTCGTTACGTGGAAGGCAGCGAGATGGGCACGTATGTGCAGTCCTCGCGCTACCTGGGCGGCCTGTTCGATCCCGACAGCGGCCACCTGCATCCGCTCAATTACACGTTGGGCCTTGCACGCGCGGCTGCGCAGAACGGTGCGCGCATTTACGAAGACAGCTGCGTCACGCGACTTGTCAGCGCGAACGGCGGGCATGTGGTGGAAACCGCACGGGGCTCGGTTCGCGCGAAATTTGTCGTGCTCGCATGCAACACCTACCTCGGTGCGCTTGCGCCCGACGTGGCACGCAAGATCATGCCCGTAGGCACGTACGTGATCGCAACGGAACCGCTCGGCGAGGCCCGCGCCCAGGCGCTGATGCCCGCGCAGGCCGCCGTGTGCGACAGCCGCTTCGTGCTCGACTACTTCCGCCTCGCGCCGGATATGCGGCTGTTGTGGGGCGGCAAGGTGAGCTATTCCACGCTCGCACCGCGGAACCTGGGCGAAGCGATGCGCCGCGATATGCTCAAGACCTTTCCGCAACTGGCCGACGTGAAGATCGATTACGCGTGGGGCGGCTTCGTCGACATCACGATGAATCGCGCGCCGCACTTCGGGCGCATTGCGCCCACGGTCTATTTCGCGCAAGGCTTTTCGGGGCACGGCGTCAACACGACGGGGCTTGCCGGCAAGCTGATTGCGGAAGCTATCGACGGACAGGCAAGCCGTTTCGATCTGTTCGGCAAGATTCGCCACCGCGACTTTCCGGGCGGCAGCGCGCTGCGCACGCCGGCCCTCGTACTCGCGATGGCCTGGTATCGAATGAAGGATTTGCTCGGATGACCTCAAGCCTCGACTCGCGCGCCGACGCGCTCGCGCGAAACTCCTGGTATGAAGCCAGCGTGCCGCGCGGCGCCGACGACCCCATGCTCGAAGGCACCGTAGATGCCGACGTGTGCGTGATAGGCGCGGGCTATGCGGGGCTTTCCGTTGCACTCGAATGTCGCGAGCGCGGCCTCACGGTGGCCGTGGTTGACGCGCATCGCGCGGGTTGGGGCGCATCGGGCCGCAACGGCGGACAGATGCTGACCGGCTTCGCGAAAGACGAAGTGATGGAACAGCAGTTGGGCGCCGACGGCATGCGCGCGGCGTGGGCGATGTCGGTGGAAGGCGTGGCGCTGGTGCGCGAGCGCATTGAACGCTACGGCATCGAATGCGAGTTCACGCCGGGCTACGTGACCGTTGCGACGAAATCCAAACGCGTGCCGGATCTGCGCCACTGGATGGATGCGGCCACCACGCGCTGGGGCTACAGCGGGCTACAGTGGCTCGACAGCAACCAGGTGCAGAGGTACGTTTCGTCGCCGCGCTACCTTGCAGGCGTCTACGACTCCTTCTCCGGGCATCTGCATCCGCTCAAGTATTGCCTGGGCCTCGCTGCCGCAGCGAGACGCGAAGGCGCGATGCTGTTCGCTCAATCGCCCGTGCTCGACGTGGTGCGCGGCGCGAAGCCTGTGGTGCGCACCGCAACGGGCGAAGTGCGCTGCCGCTTCGTGGTGGCGTGCTGCAACGCGGCACCTGGCGGTGTGCTGCCGGCGCCCATCGCGGCACGCATTGCGCCGGTCGCGTCGTACATCGTCGCCACGGAACCGCTCGGCAAAGCCCGCGCCGATGCCTTGATCCCCAGCCGCGCGGCCATTTGCGACAACAACTTCTTTCTCGATTACTTCAGGCTCTCGGCAGATCACCGCCTGCTGTTCGGCGGCCGTGCGAGTTCCGCTGCCGCGTCGCCCGCGCAACTGGCCGAGGCCATTCGCAAACGCATGGTGGGCGTGTTCCCGTCGCTCGACGACACGAAGGTGCAGCACACGTGGGGCGGTTTCGTCGACGTCACGCGCAACCGTGCGCCGGACTTCGGCGCCATCGATCCAAATTACTTCTACGTGCAGGGCTTTTCAGGGCACGGCGTGGCGCTCACGGGTATTGCGGGGCGTGTCGTCACGCAAGCCATCGTGGGGCAGCGCGCCGCGTTCGATCTGTTCGCGCAGATCAAACACGCGCGCTTTCCAGGCGGGCCAGCATGGCGACAGCCGGCGCTCGAACTCGGCATGTTGTATTACCGGGTGAGGGAATGGTTGTAGAGCGGTGAAGCGGCTGCTTCGGCAGCAGCCGTGCTGTTGCTCCTCACGCAGCAGCACCGCAACACAACTGCACAGCGTGCAGCAGCGCCGCAGCCGTTTAGGCGCGAGTCGGCGGCCGGATCAAGCGGCCTGTCGCGCGCCACGCCTCGCGCGAAGGCGCAAAACGCGCGGCATGGCATAGCCAGTGCTAGAAGAGCGGACCCGCAGGTACATCGCCTGCCTCACCTCTTCACCTGACCGGCTCGCCTATGAACCAGCTCACTCAACCTGCGCCTTTTCCCGCCACGTCCGCCGTCGACTACGAACAGCTCGCCGTCCGTTTTCGCCCCATCTTCAAGCGAATCGCCGAAGGCGCCCTTCAGCGCGAACGCACACGCGCGCTGCCGTACGAGCAAATCGGCTGGCTGAAGGCTGCCGGTTTCGGCGCCGTGCGCGTGCCGCTCGAATACGGCGGTGGCGGTGCTTCGCTGCCGCAACTCACTCGCTTGCTGATCGAACTGGCCGAAGCGGATTCCGCGCTGCCGCAGGCGCTACGCGGCCATTTCGCGTTCGTCGAAGACCGCTTGAATGCAGCGCCTGGCGCGAGCCGCGACGCATGGCTCGAACGCTTCGTGGCGGGCGACCTCGTCGGCAACGCGTGGACCGAAGTGGGCGACGTGAAGATTGGCGACGTCATCACACGTGTGTCGCGTGACGGGGACCGCTGGGTAGTCAACGGTCGCAAGTACTACAGCACAGGCAGCATCTTCGCGGACTGGATCGACGTCTATGCGCGCCGCGAAGACGGCCTCGACGTGATCGCGGCCGTGAGCACACATCAGCCCGGCGTGGGACACCGCGACGACTGGGACGGCTTCGGCCAGCGCACCACGGGCAGCGGCACGTCGACCTTCGAAAACGCCATGGTGGAAGAGGCGAACATCATCGACTTTTCCACACGCTTCAAATATCAGACGGCGTTCTATCAACTCGTGTTGATTGCGGTGGTCGCCGGCACGGGGCGCGCCATCGTACGCGACGTGGCCGAGGAGGTTCGCAACCGCAAACGCGTCTATAGCCACGGCAATGCGCTCGCCGTGCGCGATGACGCCCAGGTGCAACAGGTGGTGGGCGAGATCGCCGCGCGCGTCTACGCGGCCGAAGCCACCGCATGGCGCGCGGCGGAAGCGGTGCAGCGCGCCTACGATACGCACTTCGGCGAAGACCGCAAGGCCGAGCACGACGCCAACGTCCACGCAGAACTGGAGACGGCGAAAGCGCAGATCGCAGTGGCGCAACTGGTGTTGCCCGCAGCGACGGATCTATTCAACGCGCTCGGTGCGTCGGGCACGAGCGAGCAGAAGCTGCTGGATCGCCACTGGCGCAACGCGCGAACGGCGGCGTCGCACAATCCGCTCATCTATAAGGAGCGGATCGTAGGCGACTGGGAGATCAATGGCACAGAGCCGCCCTACGTCTGGCAGATCGGCGCAGGCAAGAACGCGCAAAGCGAGCGCGCTGCCAACGCTGCCGATTAAGCCCAACGTGCACGCGGCGCATGTTGCCGCGTGCTACTTCAACGCATCGATCTCTCGCGCGCGAATGAGCCGCGCGCGCAGCACGTTGCGGCTGATGCCGAGCAGTCGCGCCGCCTGCACCTGATTCCGATGGCAGTAATCGAACGCCACGCGCATCACCATGTTCTCGATCCGTTCAAACAGCCCGTCATGGCCTTCTTCGAGAAGCACGCGTAACGCGGCCTCCAACACACGTTCGGTGTTCGCCGCCCGCTCAGGTTCGCGTTCCGGCGCAATGCAACGCACGCGATGCACGTCGAGCGAGGACAGCGGCAAATCCGCTTCGCCCAGCCTGTCGCGTGGGCAAACCAGCAGCGCATGATGGACCACGTTTTCGAGTTCGCGAATATTGCCGGGCCAACTGTACGCACTGAGCTTGCGTTGCGCCGCTTCGTCCAGGTCGCGCGCGCCGTGCCCGATCCGCTCGCGATAGGTCCGCATGAAATGATGGGCGAGCGGAAGAATGTCGCCGGGCCGCTCGCGCAACGCAGGCACCGCAAGCTGAACGACGTTGAGGCGATAGTAGAGGTCCTCGCGAAAGCGACCCGCCACCACCGCGTCGCGAAGATGTACGTTGGTGGCCGCCACCACCCGCACGTCGACGGGAGTGCTCCCGCGCGCACCCAGCCGCACGACCTCGCGTTCCTGCAGCACGCGCAGCAATTTCACCTGCATGGGCAGCGGCAAGTCCCCAATCTCGTCAAGAAACAGCGTGCCACCCTGTGCCGCTTCGAACCACCCGGGCTTCGCAGAAAGTGCGCCGGTGAATGCGCCCTTCTCATGACCGAACAACTCGCTTTCCACGAGCGATTCGGAGAGCGCCCCGCAATTCACGGCAATAAACGGCGCATCGCGCCGATGGCTCAGATGATGCACGTGACGTGCAACGAGTTCCTTGCCCGTACCTGTCTCGCCCACGATCAGCACATTCGCGTCACTCGGCGCAACGAGCTGGATGCGCTCCAGCAACGCAAGCGAGCGCGGGTCGGCAAACACCTGTGCAGTAGCACGCGGCGACGCGGCGGCAGGGCTCGCATATGTGGAGCGCCTGTCGGGCATCGCAATGACTGAAGGTGAGGTATGAGGCGCAGCTTCGTGCCGGCGATGTGCAAGGTAGTGGACGGACGGATTCATGGCCTGGGTCTGTCGTCTATCGAAGGTGCATGGGCCGCTGCGTTGCTTTCATCGCACGCGTGCATGTCGGGCAGGTCATTCTGAACAAATCGCGGCGTCGGCAAGCGATTTTGTTTCCATAACCAAAGTCGGATTGCTGCTATGGCAGCACCGGCCGACGCTTCGAACGCGGCACGAGGTTGTTACACGGCGCATCTCGCTGCGGTAAACACCACTTAACGGCGTAGCAGCAGCGCTGCTCCTGGCGCAGCAGCCATGCAGCGGCGCTGCTCGCCTGCGTTCATCACGCAGCCGCATAACGAATCCGCAGTGCGCGATATAGACGGCGTTTCGGCTTGCACGCCTTGTCCAGCGGCTCGGCAACCCCCATGCGAACGCGGCCCGTCCGTCGCTTTCACGTTGGCATGCTCCTCGCATAGTGATCCTGACGAACCATCACTGTCTTGCGACAAGGACGCAGCCGTATGAGCAGAAAACTGAAAATCGTCGGGGTATCGGGCAGCGTGCGCCGGCCGTCGCGCACCCATGTGCTCGTGGAGCATCTGGTGACGACGCTTGCGGCGAGCCTTGCTGCGGACACTCATCTCGTGGAGCTTGGCGAGATTGCGCCCCAGCTTGCCGCCTCATTGGATCGCGACCGACTGACGCCGGACGTGCGCTCCCATATCGACGCCATCGAATCCGCCGATCTGCTCGTTGTGGGCAGTCCCGTGTATCGCGCCTCGTTTACAGGGCTCTTCAAGCACCTGTTCGACCTCGTGCATCACGAAGCGTTGTTCGATGTACCCGTGCTGCTCGCCGCAACCGGCGGCAGCGAGCGGCACGCGCTCGTGATCGACCATCAATTGCGCCCGCTCCTCAGCTTCTTTCAGGCGCACACATTGCCCATTGGCGTCTATGCGTCCGAGCACGATTTCGATCACTACGCCATTGCCAGCGACTCACTGCGCGACCGCCTCGCACTAGCTGTTTCGCGAGCGTTGCCGTTCGTACAGCAGCGGTCTTCGCCATCCAGTGCAGATTCCTTCTCTACGCCCTCACCTGCGCACGCTGTTACGGCCGCTGCGTGAATTTCGATCCATTTGCCTTCACGAGGATTTTCCGATGACCGATACCGTTTCCCGCGACGACGCCGTGAAATTCGCCTACTGGGTGCCCAACGTGAGCGGCGGCCTGGTTGTGAGCACGATCCCGCAACGCACCGACTGGAGCCTCGAATACAACCAGAAGCTCGCACGCGTGGCCGAAGATGCCGGCTTCGAATACGCACTGAGCCAGATCCGCTTCACGGCGGGCTACGGCGCCGAATACCAGCACGAATCCGTGTCGTTCAGCCAGGCGCTGCTGCACGCCACGACGAAGCTCAAGGTGCTTGCCGCCATCCTGCCTGGGCCGTGGCATCCGGCCGTGGTCGCAAAGCAGATTGCCACCATCGACCACATCTCGAACGGCCGCATTGCGATCAACGTGGTGAGCGGCTGGTTCAAGGGCGAGTTCACGGCGATCGGCGAACCGTGGCTTGAACACGACGAACGGTATCGACGGTCGAATGAATTCATTCGTGCCTTGAAGGGCATCTGGACGCAAGACCGCTTCACGTTCAAAGGCGATTTCTATCGCTTCAACGAATACACGTTGAGCCCCAAGCCTGTTCAGAAGCCGCATCCCGAAATCTTCCAGGGCGGCAGCTCGCGTGCCGCTCGCGACAACGCAGCAAGCGTTTCGGATTGGTATTTCACCAACGGCAATACGGTGGAAAACCTGAAGGCCCAGATCGACGACATTCAAAGCAAGGCCGCAAAGAACGGACACACGGTGCGCATTGGCGTGAATGCTTTCGTCATCGCGCGCGATACGGAAGAAGAAGCGAGAGCCGTGCTCGACGACATCATCCGGCATGCGCACGTGGAAGCCGTGCATGCATTCGGCGATGCGGTGAAGGAGGCAGGCAAGGCGTCGCCCGAGGGCGAAGGCAACTGGGCGAAGTCCACCTTCGAAGACCTCGTGCAGTACAACGACGGCTTCCGCACGAATCTGATCGGCACGCCGCAGCAGATTGCCGAACGCATCGTCGAGCTGAAGTCCGTGGGCGTCGATCTCGTGCTTGCCGGTTTCCTGCACTTCATCGAGGAAGTGGAGTATTTCGGGAAGAAGGTCTTGCCGCTCGTGCGCGAGCTTGAAGCGGCACGCGAGGCGAAGGCCGCATGAACGTGGTGCGCTCATCCGCTGCGGGAAGCGTGGCTGCGACACATGCTGCGGACGTCCCGCTGCTTTCGCTCGAGAACATTTCGCTGTCGTTCGATGGCGTGCAGGCCATTGCCGACTTGAGTTTCGACGTGGAGGCCGGCGCCATCTGCTCGCTGATCGGCCCGAACGGTGCGGGCAAGAGTTCGCTGCTGAACGTCATCAATGGCGTGTACGCACCGCAGCGCGGCACGATCCGCTTCGCGGGCCACGCGTATACGCGGATGAACGCCTACCACGCGGCACACACCGGCATCGCGCGAACGTTCCAGAACATCGCGCTCTTTCGGCGGATGAGCGTACTCGACAACGTACTGACGGGGCGCAGCTTGCACCGGCACAGCACGTGGATCGAGCAGACCTTCGGCGTGGGCCGCGCGCGGCGCGATGAAGTGCAGCAACGCGAGCACGCGGATAACGTGATCGACGCACTCGATCTCACCCGTTATCGCAGCACGCCGGTCGGCACGCTGTCGTATGGCTTGCAGAAACGCGTGGAACTGGCACGGGCACTCGCCGCCGAGCCTCGGCTCTTGCTGCTCGACGAACCGATGGCCGGCATGAATGCCGCCGAAAAAGCCGAGATGGCACGTTTCATCGCCGATGCAAACGCGCGGCTCGGCGTGACAGTCGTGCTGATCGAGCACGACATCGGCCTGGTGATGGACATTTCCAGCCACGTCGTAGTGCTCGATTACGGCAAGAAGATCGCCGACGGCACGCCCGCCGAGGTGCGTGCGAACCCGGCTGTGCTCACCGCCTATCTCGGCACGCGCCACTGACCCATGGATTGAACCGATGGATTTCTTTTTCGAAGTGCTGGCCGGCGGCCTGCTTGCCGGCGTCATGTATTCGCTCGTTGCGATCGGTTTCGTACTGATCTACAAGGCTTCGGGCGTCTTCAACTATGCGCAGGGTGCGCTGGTACTGTTCGGCGCACTCACGTTCGTGAGTCTCGTCGAGCGGCACATTGCGCCGTGGCTCGCATTCGCCATCACGCTTGCGGCGCTTGTCGCCATCGCACTCGCGGTAGGGCGGTTCGTGTTGCGGCCGCTCGTGAACCGTGCGCCCATCGTGCTCTTCATGGCGACGCTCGGCTTGAGCTTCATTCTCGAAGGCGCGGCGCAACTCGTGTGGGGCGCACAGGTACACGGTCTCGACATCGGAATCGACGACAAACCGCTCGCACTCGCGGGCGTGATGGTCAGCCAGCTCGATCTCTTCGCCGCCGCAACGGCCGGCGTGCTCGTCACCGTGCTCGCGCTGCTCGCGCGATATACGCGCTTCGGCCTTTCGCTGCGCGCCGTGGCCGACGACCCGCTTGCCGCGCTCGCCGTCGGCATACGGTTGCCGCGCGTGTGGGCTGTCGTCTGGGCACTGGCCGGCTTCGCGAGCCTCGTGGCCGGGCTATTGTGGGGCGCGCGGCTCGGCGTGCAGTTCTCGCTGTCGCTCGTCGTGCTCAAGGCGCTTCCGGTGCTGATCATTGGCGGCTTTTCGTCGATCGTGGGAGCGATTGTGGGCGGCCTCATCGTAGGCGGTACCGAAAAACTCGCCGAGGTGTACGTCGGCGCATGGGTAGGCGGCGGCATCGAGAACTGGTTCCCCTACGTTCTCGCGATGCTGTGCCTCCTGGTGCGGCCTGTGGGGCTCTTTGGCGAGCCCGCCGTCGAACGCGTGTGAGGCCCGCCATGTCCACTCGCCTTGCTCCTGCTCCCTCCTCCATCTCCGAATTGCGCGGCCAGCGCGTATGGACGCTTCTTGCTGGCGTCGCGGTCGCGGCCGTTCTATTTGGCGCGGTGCCCGCGTTTGCGAGCGAGTACTGGTTGACCGCCGTGCTCACGCCATTCCTCGTGCTCTCAGCCGCGGCGCTCGGCCTCAATCTCGTCACAGGCTACGCCGGGCAACTCTCGCTCGGCTCGGCCGCGTTCATGGCCGTGGGTGCCTACGCCACCTACAACCTGATCGTGCGCGTGCCAGGGCTACCCTTGCCGGCGGCGCTCCTTGGCGGCGGGCTCGTCACCGCCGCCGTTGGCGCGTTGTTCGGCCTGCCCGCATTGCGCATCAAGGGCTTCTATCTGATCGTCTCGACACTCGCAGCGCAGTTTTTCGTGGAATGGCTGTTCACGAAAGTCAGCTGGTTTTCGAACGACGATACGTCGGGCGTGCTCTCGGCGCCAAGACTTGCCATCGGCAACTGGCAGATCGATACGCCCGTGTCCCGCTACCTCTTCGTGTTGGGCACGGTGTTGCTGCTGTTCGCGTTTGGCGCGCGTCTCGTGCGCAGCGAATTGGGTAGGCGCTGGATGGCCGTGCGCGACATGGACACCGCCGCAAGCGTGATCGGCATTCCGGTTGCGGCATCGCGCCTTTATGCATTCGCGCTCAGTTCGTTCGTGATCGGCATTGCCGGTGCGCTGTGGGCGTTCGTCTACCTCGGCACCGTGGAACCGCACGGCTTCGATCTGAACCTGTCGTTCCAGGTGCTGTTCATCGTGATTATCGGCGGCATGGGCAGCGTGGGCGGCAATCTGCTCGGCGCGGCCTTCATCGTGTTGCTGCCCATCCTGCTCTCCAATGCGGCGAGCGCGCTGTCGCACGTTGGAATCGAAGCGGGTCAGCTGCAAAACCTGCAGAAAATCGTGCTCGGCACGTTGATCATCGTCTTCCTCGTGCGAGAGCCCGAAGGGCTCGCGCGTCTGCTCCAAACCACCTTGCAACGGTTACGGGCGCGTCGCGTCGCCTGACCGAATCGAACAGCCTCTCTTACCTACGCACTTCGCACATCTCAAACTCGATAAGGATCCCACATCAATGAACGGAAAAAGCAAACAGCGGCGCTTCACTCGTGCGCAATTGACGAGCGTACTCGCCACTGCCGCACTGGGCATTGCGCTTGCCTTGAGCAACGCTCCGAATGCGCAAGCCGCCGGCGAACAATACTTCCCGCTGCAAAGCTATCGCGTAGGACCGTATGCGGCCGGCGGCAGCGGCTTCTTCGGCGGCTTCATCGATTACCTGCAACTCATCAACGCGCGCGACGGCGGCGTGAACGGCGTCAAGCTGACATGGAGCGAGTGCGAGACCGAATATGTGGTCGAAAAGGGCGTGGAATGCTATGAGCGTCTGAAGCACGGCCTGAACGGCGCGCCGGCTGCGGCCACCAATCCGCTTTCAGTCGGCATCGCCTACGCCACGCTGGACCGCTCTACGGCGGATCGTCTGCCGCTCATCACGATCAACCACGGTCGTACGGATTCGACCGACGGCGCCGTGTTTCCGTACGTCTTTCCGCTTCAGTTGAACCCGTATAGCGAGGTATCGGCGATCATCAATTACATCGGACAGCAGTCGGGTGGACTGGCCGCGTTGCAGGGCAAGAAGATCGTCGTGCTCTATCACGGCTCGCCCTATGGCCGCGAGACGATTCCGGTGCTCGACATTCTTGCGAAGAAGTACGGTTTTTCGCTGACGCAGATCGAGGTGCCGCATCCGGGCAACGAACAGGGCTCGCAATGGCTCACGATTCACCGCATCAATCCCGATTGGGTAATTCTGCGCGGCTGGGGCGTGATGAATCCGGTTGCGCTGAAGTCCGCTCAGAAGGTGGGGTACCCGGCCAACCACATCATCGGCAACATCTGGAGCAATTCCGAAGAAGACGTGCGGCCCGCGGGCGATGCGGCAAAAGGCTTTCTTTCCATCACCACGCATCCATCAGGCACCGACTACCCCGTGGTTCAGGCCATCAACCAGTACGTCATTAAGCCCGGCAACGGCAACCTCAAAGACCCTGCGCGATTCGGCACCGTGTACTACAACCTGGGCGTGGTCAACGGCATCCTGAACGTCGAGGCATTGCGCGTAGCGCAGGCTCGCTTCGGCAATAAACCGCTGACAGGCGAACAGGTGCGCTGGGGCTTCGAGCATCTGAAACTCGATGACGCGCGGCTCAAGCAGCTCGGCGCATACGGTCTCGTGCAGCCGCTCAAGCTTTCGTGCGCGGACCACGAAGGCGGCGGTGCGGTGCGCTTTCAGCAATGGGACGGCACGAAGTGGAACGTGGTGAGCGGCTGGGTGCAAGCGGACCGCGCGTTGCTGCGACCCATCATCGAAAAATCGGCGAACGCGTACGCGAAAGAGAAGGGCATCACGCCACGCGATTGCAGCAAGGACGTAGGCGCATGAGCAACGCACCCATCCTCCAGGTCGACGCAATTCGCGTGGCGTACGGCGGGCTCGCGCCCGCTGTAAGCGACGTATCGCTGACCGTTCCGAAAGGGGGTTTCGTTGCCCTGCTGGGCGGCAACGGTGCGGGCAAAACCACGACGCTGAAGGCCGTCTCGAACCTCGTTCGCGCGGAACGCGGCGCACTGGAAGCGGGCCGCATCATCTACCGCGGCGAACCTGTTGCGAACATCGACCCGTGGTCACTCGCTAAGCGTGGACTCGTCCAGGTGCTGGAGGGACGGCGCTGCTTCGCGCATCTCACAGTGGAAGAAAACCTGCGCATCGGCGCGTTCGTGCACAGGCCGACGCGCCGCGCGCTCAGCACCGAAGTGGACCGCGTGTATGCGATTTTTCCCCGACTGAAGGAACGGCGCCATGCGTTGGCCGGCCACACCTCGGGCGGCGAACAGCAGATGGTGGCATTAGGCCGCGCATTGGTTGCGCGGCCCTCGCTGATCTTGCTGGACGAACCATCGATGGGCCTTGCACCCCACGTCGTGGAAGAGATTTTCGAAGTGGTGGCGGCACTGAATCGGGACGAAGGCGTGAGCGTTCTGCTCGCCGAACAGAACGCGGCGGTCGCGCTACGGCACGCACAGTACGGGTACGTGCTGGAAAGTGGGCGAGTTGTGGCGCAAGGACCGGCGGCGCAGCTTGCAAGCTCGGACGTGCTTCGGGATGCTTATCTGGGTGGGGGAAAGCGGGCAGGCGTGGACGCGGCTGTCGGCCTTCAGTGACGACTCACGCAATCTCGTTTCCTTGTATTCAAGGTCTTCTTTCGATTTCGATCAGGCCGCGTGTTCATGATCGAGCATCGCGGTACGCACTCGTATGCCGTGTAATCCCGGAAAAAAGCTGCCATGCGAAAATGAGCCCCGCTGCGTGAGGGGGCCCGACGAGTTTTGCTCGACAACCGAAGTGCCTGAAAAAATGCACTCGCACGGTCATTCCCGCAGCGCGTCTTCAACGATAAGCCGGATGACCGATCATGATGAACCTGATGCATTGGCGGCTGCTGTTGGCCGTGGCTGACGCCCGCTCAATCTCGAAGGCCGCTGCACAGGTCGGCATGACGCAATCCGGCGCGAGCCAGGCCATCAGTCAACTGGAAGACATGCTGGGCGTGAAGGTGCTTCAGCGAGACCGGCGCAGCACCACCGTGACGGCGATCGGCGAGCAGGTGACCGAGCGGGCGCGACGCATGGTCGCCGAATGGGAGTCCATCAAGTCGCTCGTCGATGCGTCACGCGGGCTGCATGGCGGGCGAATCAGACTCGCCACTTTTCCTTCGATCTTTGCGAGCCTGTTGCCAAGCTTTCTGCAATCGTTTGGGCAGCTGTATCCGGGCATTGAGGTCATTTCGCTCGAGGGCACCGACGAGGAAATCGAAACATGGCTTGCAGAGGGGGCCATTGATGTCGGCGTCGTTCTGGATGCCGGTCCCGAACGTGATGCGCTGGTGCTTGGGCGCGATGCATGGGTCGTGGCGGCACCGACCGGCCATCCGCTGGGGCGCCGGTCGAGCAGCATCGCGGTGTCGCTCGAAGAACTCGTAGATCAACCGTACGTGCTCGCCACAGGCGGGTGTCGCCGAAACAGCAAATGGCTGCTGGAAAGTGCGGGATTCGCGTTGTCCGATGTTCGCATCTGCGTGCGCGACTGGTCGACGGCTTTCAAGCTGATTCGCGAAGGCGTGGGGGTGTCGCTCGTTCCCGAGTCGACGTTGCCGGATAAGCGGGAGGGGTTGCGTGTGCTGAATCTGCGTACGCCGATGTACCGCGAGTTCGGCCTTGCGTGTTCCGAAGCCGCCCGCAACGCACCCGCGATCCAGGCGCTGTTCGACCAGTTGCAACGAACCGCCGTGGCGGCCCGCCGGCCCAGGCGCGCCATCTCGACGATGTCATAAGGCGAGCTGATTCCGGCTCGCTCGAATTCTAATTTTGTGGAGCACAGGACAAGGCCATAGGATCGCCTGCAGGGACAGTTCGCCACGCGGCGACGCAAGCCGCGCCGACCATCGCGCCCTGCACCGTCTCGACACGACCAACGATCCATTGCCATGAAACTCTATTTCGCTCCCAACGCGTGTTCGCTTTCGCCGCATATCGTCCTTCGCGAACTCGGTCTGCCGTTCGATCTCGTTCGAGTCAACAACAAAACGAAGCGCACATCCGAAGGCGGGGACTTCCTCGCGGTGAACCCGAACGGCTACGTTGCTGCGCTCTTGCTCGACAACGGGGCCGTGCTCACCGAAGGTCCCGCGATACTCCAGTATCTGGCCGACCTGAAACCTCAATTGGGACTCGTGCCGCCGAACGGAAGCTGGGAGCGCGTGCGGCTTCACGAGACGCTCAACTTCATCACCTCGGAAATTCATGCCGGCTGCAGTCCGCTGTTCAATGCCGAAATTCCGGACGCGGTGAAAGGGCTTTTCAAGCAGAAGCTATGCAAACGCCTGGATACGGTCAGCGCCACGCTCTCGCGGCAAGACTATCTGCTGGGCAACTTTGGTGTGGCGGACGCTTATCTGTACACGGTGCTGTCGTGGCTGCCGAGATTCTCGATCGATATCGATAGCTGGCCGGCGCTCGCGCGCTTCATGGAACGCGTCGGCGCGCGAGAAACGGTCAAGGCCGCACTCGCCGCGGAAGAAGCGGCGCCCGATGCGTAGCCGGCCCCTTCGCGCAGCGGTACCGATCGCAGCCTCCGCTTTCGGGCGACGAGAAGACTGCTCATCCCGCGTCGCTTGAGGCACGGCGTAAGTGAGCGCTCACCGGGGCGCCGTTCGTCTGGCAAGCGGATGGTGCTCGACCCGTCGCCCGATAGCCGCCAACGCGTCCGCTCGACCCCTCAATGACCGTTAGTTGCACGCATGTGCTCGGCAACCGCCTTGTAGTCGTAAGTGGGATAGAACTCGGTGCGATAGCCGCCCCACGCCGTGTTTTCGATGGCGCGATTCACCTCGCGCAAGCGGCTGGCGGGCACACGCAGCGTGACGACCTGGCCCACGCCCATCATCACGTACCACGACACCACCTCGATGCCGGGCGGCGGAAACGTCTTGTAGAACCCCTGCTCGCGCAGTTGTTCGTTGATCTTGGGGAGTGGCTTCGACTCGTCGTGGCGCAGGAAGATGGTGAGCAGGAAGGTGTCGCTGGCGGGCTGCGCGGTGGAAGCGGAACCAGCATTTGCCGCCGTTGATGGCGTGGGCGCCGTCGAGGCCGAATCGGCGCTCCACGCCGCGGACGGCACAACCAGCATGGGTGCCGTCAACGCGGCGGACAGCGTGGAAAGCAGACTGCAACGGACGAGCGCTCGCAACATGAAAGCCTCCGGAAAGACAGGCGACGGCCGTCGCCTGGATCGTTGAAGCGTAGCAAACGCACTTCCCGAAGGTGGATGAAGCGGGCAAACGGAGACGTGTTGCCAGGCGCGGATCAGTGCCACGGCAAATGGTAAACCGAGCGAATCTATACGCCGTTCAAGCGTCGGCTTCGGTCAATGAGACAGCTTTCCCGGCTCGGCTACGCCCTCGCCCGCGCCCGCGCCCGCGCCCGCGCCCGCGCCCGCGAAAAGTTTATGCGCATCAACTTTTGACATTCGAGGTCAGTTCACCTCGACCCACCGCCCCGCTCGCCGCCTGCGCCGCCTGGCACCCGCCCCACCACACGGCAATCGCCACCACCGAAAGCGCGCAAGAAACCCACAGCGATTCCCGCATCCCGTCGATGAAACGCGGTTCAACAGCCAACAGCGTCCCGAACACCGCGACGCCCAGTGCGGCGCCGGCCTGTCGCGCCGAGTTCAGCACGCCGGCGGCAATGCCCGCGCGGCGCGCATCGACGGTGTCGATCAGCGCCGCAGTGGCAGCGGGCGTCACGAAGCCGCCGCCCAGGCCGACCAGCGGCAGCGGCAACGCGACGAGCCAGTAAGGCGCAGTGGTGTCGGGCAGCGCCAGTGCGGCGAATCCCGCGGCCTGCAGCGCCAGCCCCGCGGTCAACGGCCAGCGCGCACCGTAGGCTTTGACGAGTCGCCCCACCGCGACGTTGCCGCCCGTCACCACCACCGTGAGCGGCAGGAACGCGAGCCCGGTCCACAGCGGTGAGTAGCCTCGCGCACGCTGGAAGTACAGGGCCAGCACGAAGACGAGCCCGAACGAGGTGAGCGCCGTCGTCATTGCGGCGAAGGCGGCGCCTGTGAACACGCCGTGGCGGAAAAACGCGAGCGGCAGCATCGGCTGCGCGCGCCGCACTTCGATGGCCATGAAACCGGCCCACGCCACAACACTCGCGCCAATGCCGGCCACCACAGCCGGCGAGCCCCACCCCAGCGCCCCGCCTTCGATCAGCACGGCAATCGACGCACCTAGCGCGACGATCGCCGCAATCTGGCCTGCGACATCGAAATGGCGAGCGGTCTCGCGTCGTTCGTCGCGAGCCACGCGCAGCGTGAGCCAGATGCCAAGCAGGCCGATTGGCACATTCACGGCGAAGATGCCGCGCCAGCCCCACACGTCGATGAGCACGCCGCCCGCGAACGGGCCCGCCGCCAGCGCCGCGCCGCCGCAGCCGGCCCACACGCCGATGGCACGCGCGCGCTCGCCGGCATCGGGATACGCGCGGTTGAGCAGGGTGAGCGAGCACGGCACGAGCAAAGCGGCGCCCACGCCTTGAAGCATGCGCGCCGCAATCAGAACCGTCATGTCGGGGGCGAAGCCGCAGAACGCGGACGCCACGGTGAATACGGCGAGTCCGCCGAGGTAGCTGTTGCGCGCGCCCCAGCGGTCGCCCAGCATGCCGCCCGTCAGCAGCAAGCTCGCGAACGCGAGCGTGTAAGCGTTCACTATCCATTGCAGCGCCGCCATGCCGCCACCGAACGTGGTGCCGATCGATTGAAGCGCCACATTGACGATCGACGTATCGAGAATCACGACGACATAGCTGATGCTCGTCGCTGCGAGCACGCGGCGCGGCGAGGCGCGGCGGCCCTGGGTGGTCAGGAGGCTTTCCATCGTGCGAACGGTCCGAACAGGAACATGCGTCCAGTGTGGTGTCGGCCGGGCCTTCAACGCTTCGATGCGCATCGAAGCATGCACGCACGCTGGCGGCCTATCATGACCTCGCAGTTGACCGGGACAACAAGAGACAGCAAGGGACAGCAACGGAGACAGACATGGAAGTGCAACCGAACATCGCGTCAACCGCGTTCCTGATCGCCGATCCCGCGCGCTCGAAGATGCTGCTCGCACTCGTCGATGGTCGCGCGTTGCCCGCCGGCGAGCTTGCCTACGCCGCGGGCGTCACGGCGCAGACGGCCAGCACGCACCTGGCGCGGTTGCTCGATGGTGGGATGGTCGCGGTGGAAACGGAGGGGCGGCATCGGTATTACCGGCTCAGCGGGCCGCACGTGGCGCTCGTGCTGGAGAATCTCGCGTCCATCGTGCCGCCGTCGGGCGACATCCGGCACAAGCCGCTCAGCCCGCAAGCGCAGCGGCTACGTTTTGCACGCTGCTGCTACGACCACCTCGCGGGGCAAGTGGGCGTGGCGGTAACGCAAGCGCTCGTGAGCCGCGGCGCGCTGGTCGAAACCGAAGACAAGCAGTTCGACGTGACGCCGCACGGGCACCAGTGGTTCGCGGGTATCGGGCTCGACGTTAGCGCCGTGAGGCCGACGCGGCGCGGTCTTGCGCGCCAGTGCCTCGACTGGACCGAGCGGCAGCATCACCTCGCCGGGCCGCTCGGCGTGCAGTTCATGGCAGTGATGTGCGGTCATGGCTGGCTGCGGCGCGAGAAGTCGTCGCGCGCGGTGCAAATCACGCCGTCGGGCTGGGACGCGTTGAAAGAGCATCTCGGCATCGAGGGCCGCCTCGGCACGCTTTCGTGCGAGCCCTGATTCAACGCGGCTTCTTCGCTTCCGAGGGCGCCCCCGGGTCGACCTCCGGCGCCTCTTTTCCCATCCCGGCCGCGCGCGCCAGCAGCACCTCCTGATCGCGCCGGTTTCGCGTCATCGCTGCGGCGCGCTCGAAGGCCGCGCGCGCTTCGTCGCGTCGTCCAAGTCTTGCGAGCAGGTCGCCTTGCACGCCAGGCAGCCACGGGTAGCTCGCAAGCGCGGGATCGTCGGCAAGCTGTTCGACAATTTCGAGCCCCGCTGCAGGACCGAATGCCATGCTCACGGCCACCGCGCGATTGAGTTCGACCACCGGCGACGGCGCGACCTGCGCGAGCGCGTCGTAGAGGGCGACGATCTGCGGCCAGTCGGTTTCCTCCACCGTGCGAGCGCGTACATGGCAGGCCGCGAGCGCGGCCTGCAGCGCGTAGGGTCCGAGCGCGCCGCCCAACGCCTCGGCGCGTTCGAGCGCGGCAAGCCCGCGGCGGATCAGGAGCGCGTCCCAGCGGCTACGGTCCTGATCGGCGAGCAACACGGGCCGGCCTTGCGCATCGACGCGCGCGTGAAGGCGTGACGCCTGAATCTCCATCAGCGCGACGAGGCCATGCACTTCGCTCGTCTCAGGCATGAGTTGCGCGAGGATGCGCCCGAGCCGCAGCGCCTCTTCGCACAACGCGGGCCGCATCCAGTCGTCGCCGGCTGTGGCCGAGTAGCCCTCGTTGAAAACGAGGTAGATCACTTCGAGCACCGACTCCAGACGCAGCGCTCGCGCCTCTGCGTGCGGCACTTCGAACGGCACTTTCGCGGCAGAGAGCGTGCGCTTCGCCCGCACGATGCGCTGCGCGATGGTGGGCTCGGCCACGAGAAACCCGCGGGCAATCTCGTCGGTGGTAAGCCCGCCCAGCAGCCGCAACGTAAGCGCGACGCGTGCATCCGTAGAGAGCACCGGATGACACGCCGTGAACACGAGCCGCAGCAGATCGTCGCCGATGTCGTCTTCGCGCGCGGCATCGAGCGCATCGACGAAATCCGGCACGACGTGCGCTTCGAGCGCATCGAGGTCCGCGCCCAACTCCTCATGCTTGCGCGCGTGCAGCGCGGCAAGCCGCAGCCGGTCGAGCGCGCGGTTCTTCGCGGTGGTCATGAGCCACGCTCCCGGGTTGTCCGGCACACCGGTTTCGGGCCAGCGCTCCAGCGCGGCGACGAGCGCGTCCTGCGCGATCTCTTCCGCGAGTCCCACGTCGCGCACCACACGCGCCACGTGGGCAATCACCTTCGCGGACTCGATGCGCCATACCGCTTCAATCGCCTGATGCGTCGCGCTGGTCGCCGCACCCGTCACGATGCACCTGTGCCCGCGTGGGCCTGCTCGTGCGATTGCCCGGTTGCGCTGTTCTCTGCACGGCTCTCTGCGCTGCTCTTGTCTGCGTCAGCAGCAGCCGGCGGATCGCCCATCATGTGCACGAGTTCCCAGATGTGCCCGTCCACATCCTCGAAGCTGCGCCCGTACATGAAGCCGTAGTCTTGCGGCGCACGGTCCGATCGCCCGCCTGCGGCAAGCGCCTTCTCCACCAGCGAATCCACTTCGGCACGGCTCTCGCACGACAGACAGACGAGCACTTCGGTGCTCGCTCGCGGATCGGCCAAGGGCCGGCTCGTGAACGTCGCCATGAAATCGGTCTGCAGCAGCATCACGAAGATGTTCTCGCCGACGATCATGCTGGCCGCCTGGTCGTTCGTGAATTTCGGATCGAACGTGAAGCCGAGGTGACTGAAGAAGTCCATCGCGCGCTTGAGGTCGCGAACGCCGAGGTTGACGAAGATTTGCTTGTGCATGGTTCGCTCCTTGTTCAGCGCGTCGTGGTCCTGGTGGTTTCGAGTTCGCGAAAACGCTGGATCGCCTCGCTCTGTTCGAAGTCTTCCAACTCGTAAAGCTGGCGCACTTCGATCTCGCCATCCGCGTCTTCGCCGAACGGCGCCGGGAAGCGCCGCGCCCATTCCATCGCTTCCTCGCGCGAACGCACCTGGATCAGCGTGTAGCCGGCAATCAGCTCCTTCGTCTCCACGAACGGGCCGTCGATCACGCTGCGCTTGCCCGCCGAATAGCGGATGCGCCAGCCCTTCGACGTGGGCTGCAGGCCGGACGCATCAAGCAGCACGCCCGCCTTCGCCAGTTCCTCGTGATAAGTCGCCATTGCGGCGAACACGGTGTCGTCGGCGGGCATGATGCCCGCCTCGCTCTGTGCCGTCGCTTTCACCATGATCATGAATCGCATCGCGTTCTCCTTTTGGACTCGTCGATTGAATGAATGGCCGGCGCTTGCCGGTACGTTTTCATTCACACGACGCACGACGCGCAGGCGAATCGACACGAAAGACGGTGACGAAGCGGGTCACCAGGGTAAATACCTGGTCAGGTAAAGCAGGGACCAAGTTCGCGCACTTCCACCGTGGCCCATTGCGCGGCGGGACACTGCTGTGCGATGGCAACTGCTTCGTCGCGGCTCGCGCATTCAATGAGAAAGAAGCCGCCGATCATTTCCTTCGCTTCGGCAAACGGACCATCCACGAGACGCGGACGACCCTCGCGCACCTGCACACGCACGGCGTCGCGGTCCGAGCGCAGCGATTGCGTCATGACGAGCTGACCGCGCTCTTTCAGGTCCGCGGCGAAGTCGAGCATGCGCTGATAGAGCGCTTCGCCCTCGGGCATCGTGCGGTCTTCGCGCTGCCCGCGCGGTTCGGCGATGAGTAGCATGTAGGACGCCATGAAAGCTCCAGTGGAACAACACAAACGGGTCAACGGAAACAGCAGAGAACTTCGATGGACAACGAATGGACGCAACAGAACGATGCGTGCTGAGCATACCGCAACTCGCCGCCGCGCGATGCGTCACCCAGGCCAATAACCGCCCGCCCGACAGCCTGCAGCGCTGAGCCGGCTGTTATAGGCTTGAACCCTTTACGGCGCTTTATCGCGGCACGATCGCGCTCGCCGCGCCGTTTGCCCCTGCCCTCTGCTTTCATCAAGGAGAAACAGCAATGGACTATGTCAGGCTCGGTTCCACCGGACTCGAAGTGTCACGCCTGTGTCTTGGCTGCATGACGTACGGTGTGTCCGAACGCGGCAATCACAGCTGGACGCTCGATGAAGATCGCAGCCGTCCGCTCATCCGCGAGGCCATCGAAGCCGGCATCAATTTTTTCGACACGGCCAACACGTATTCGGACGGCACCTCCGAAGAGATCGTAGGCCGCGCGCTGCGCGACTTCACGAAGCGCGACGACATCGTGATCGCGACCAAGGTCTATAACCGCATGCGTCCGGGGCCTAACGGCGCGGGGCTCTCGCGCAAAGCGATCTTCAACGAGATCGACAACAGCCTGCGCCGCCTCGGCACCGACTACGTCGATCTCTATCAGATCCACCGCTGGGACTATCACACGCCTATCGAAGAGACGCTCGAAGCGCTGCACGACGTGGTGAAGGCGGGCAAGGCGCGGTATATCGGCGCGTCGTCCATGCATGCGTGGCAGTTCAGCAAGGCGCTCTACACATCGCGGCTCAACGGATGGACGTCGTTCGTGAGCATGCAGGACCACCTCAACCTGCTGTATCGCGAAGAAGAGCGCGAGATGCTGCCGCTGTGCGCGGACCAGAAGATCGCCGTGCTGCCCTGGAGCCCGCTTGCGCGCGGCCGCCTCACGCGTGACTGGAACGAGACCACGGAGCGCCAGGAATCCGACGCCGTAGGGCACAAACTCTACGACGCCACCGCCAACGCGGACCGTGCAGTCGTGGAAGCCGTGGCGCAGATTGCAAATGCGCACGGCGTGTCGCGTGCGCAGGTAGCGCTCGCGTGGGTCGCGCAGAAGCATCCTGTGACCGCGCCGATTGTGGGCGTATCGAAGCCGCACCATTTGACCGACGCCATTGCGGCGCTCTCGCTCGCGCTCACTGAGGACGAAATCGCGAAGCTCGAAGCGCCTTATGTGCCGCATCACGTGGCGGGGTACGTTTAAACACGCGGGACGCAGCGGTATTCGAGCGGCATAACCCCTGCGTCAAATCGTCTGTCGTTTGCGATGGATCAGAAATCGCCGCGGCGAGCGGCGTAACGTCGAGGCAGGTCACCTTTATCGCCAGGGAGCGAACCGATGCCTGCCTCCACATTCTTCATTCCGTCCGTCAACATGATCGGCGCCGGCTGTCTGGAAGACGCCGCGAAGTCGATGAAAGAGTACGGCCTGCACAAGGCCCTGATCGTCACCGACAAGGTGCTCAACGAAATCGGCGTGGTCGCCGGCGTGCAGAAGCTGCTCGAAGCGCAGCAGATTCAGAGCTGCGTCTACGACGGCACGCGTCCGAACCCGAACACACGCAACGTGGCCGACGGCCTCGCGCTCTTGCGCGAACACGGTTGCGACTGCGTGATCTCGCTGGGCGGCGGCTCGCCGCACGACTGCGCCAAAGGCATTGCGCTCGTGGCGGCCAACGGCGGCGAGATCAAGGACTACGAAGGCGTAGACCGCTCCGCGCGTCCGCAATTGCCCATGGTCGCGATCAACACCACAGCCGGCACGGCTTCGGAAATGACGCGCTTTTGCATCATTACCGACGAAGTGCGCCACATCAAAATGGCGATCGTCGACAAGCACGTCACGCCGGTGCTCTCGGTCAACGATCCTCAGTTGATGACGGGCATGCCGAAGAGCCTGACCGCAGCCACCGGCATGGACGCACTCACGCATGCCGTGGAGGCCTACGTTTCCACGGCAGCGAATCCGATCACGGATGCCTGCGCACTGAAGGCCATCACGATGATTTCCGGGTCGCTGCGCGCGGCCGTGGCGGACGGCAACAACCTGGCCGTGCGCGAAAACATGGCTTACGCGCAGTTCCTTGCGGGCATGGCGTTCAACAATGCGTCGCTGGGTTACGTGCATGCCATGGCTCACCAGTTGGGTGGCTTCTACGATTTGCCGCACGGCGTCTGCAACGCAGTGCTGCTGCCGCACGTGCAGGCGTTCAACGCGCGTGTGGCGGCAGAGCGACTGCGTGACGTGGCCGCGGCAATGGGCGTCAACGTGGTGGGCCTCTCGAATTACGAAGGCTCGCAGGCCTGCATTCAGGCCATCAGCAAGCTGGCCCGCGACGTCGGCATTCCGGCTGGACTGCGCGACCTCAAGGTGAAGGAAGAAGACTTCGATACGCTCGCCACCAATGCATTGAAAGACGCGTGCGGGCTCACGAATCCCTTGAAGGCAAGCCACGAAGATATCGTGGGCATCTTCAAGGCTGCGATGTAAGCCGCTTTGAAAGCAGGTCGCAAAGCGGCCTGTCACGACACACGAAGGGCGGACTCTCCGCCCTTCGTGCTTTTTGCGCGGCGCGCTTAGCGCACTCAGTATCTCGTTCCCGCCACGTTTCAACCTGCACTGCTAGACTTGCACGGGCCTTCAGCAAGGAGCAGCCATGCAAGTCACCGTTCTCGGGGCAGGCATTACCGGCCTCACCAGCGCCTGGGCACTCTCGAAAGCCGGCCACAGCGTCACGCTCGTCGAGCAGGGATCGATTCCGAACAAGCTTGGCGCATCCGGCGATCAGCACCGCATGATCCGTCGCGCGTACGGCAGCGCCGACGGCTACGCGCGCAACATCAACGAAGCATTCGAAGCGTGGGATGCGCTCTGGAACGACCTGGGTGTCTCGCACTATGCCAGGCGCGGCGTGCTGGGCATTTCGCAGCACGTGGGCGACGACGCCGAGTTGTTCCGCGCAGGACTCGACCGCGTCGGCTTTCGCTATGAAGCGTTGAGCGCACACGAGGCCGCGAGTCTTTATCCGTTTCTCGATGCCTCCACGTTTCGTCACGCATGGCTCGACCGCGAAGGCGGCGCGCTGCTGTGCGAAGGCATCGCGCGCGATCTCTCTGCGTGGCTTACGAAGCGCGGTGTGGAAATTCGCACGCAGACGCGTGCGCTTTCCGTCGATCCGGCCAGTGCTTCCGTCCAGCTCGACGACGGCAGCACGCTCAAGGCAGACCGCCTCGTCGTGGCCGCTGGCGGATGGGTCACGCGGCTCTTCCCCTCGCTTGTCCGCACGTTGACGACGTGGCGCAACGTCGTGGTCTACGTGCAGCCGCCCGCCGACCTGGAGCCCGCATGGCGCGAGGCGCCGGCCATTGTGGACATTGGCGGCGCCTCGAGCGGCTACGTGCTGCCGCCGGTGGGCACGCTGGGACTCAAATTCGGCGCGAGTTCGCACAAGACCGTGAATCCCGATGCGGACACGAACCGCGAGCCGTTGCCTGACGAAGGCCAGGCGGTGCGCAGCCTTTTTTCACCGCCGCTTGCGCGCATCGACGAATACGCGATCACGAACGTGCGCACCTGCGTCTACACGTTCACCGCGGACACGCGCTTCTTCGCGGAGCAGATTGGCCGCGCGCTCGTGGTATCCGCGTGCTCGGGCCACGCGTACAAATTCGGCGCGGCCATTGGAAAGCGCGTGGCCCGTGCAGTAGGCAGCGGCGACACCGCTTCGCTGCTGCGCTGGCTACGCGCCGAATAGCGCGTCTCGCAGACGGGGCGCGGCGTCGCGCCTCGAGCTCACATCAAACGGCGAATGATGTCGGCGAGTCGGGCAACGAGCGCATCCGCGCGCTGCGGCGCGATCTCCGCGTAGCCGAGCAAAAAGCCGTTGTAGCGGGCGGCATCCTCCGCGCGAAGGCAAAAGATGCTGAGCGGCGAAACAAGCAGCCCCTGCTCGCGTGCGGCGTCGCTCACGGCAACGTCGTTCACGGGCGCATCCAGTCGCACGCTCAGATGCATGCCGCCCGCATCCGCGGACACCGTCACGAGCCCGGCCATATGCCGGCCCATCGCCTCGACCAGCGCCGCGCGCCGTTGCTGATAGACGCGCCGCATGCGCCGCAAATGCCGCGCATACCGGCCGCTTTCGATGAAATCCGCCAGCGCGAGCTGATCCGCCACGCGCCCTTGGCGCGCGAGCGAGCCAAGGGCCACGGCCGTGTCCACGGCAAGCCATGGCGGCACCACCATGAAGGCGATGCGCAGCGCGGGAAACATGGTCTTGCTGAACGTGCCCAGATAGACCACGGGCGCGTCGGCCACCAGGCCTTGAATAGACGGCAACGGCGGACCGCTGTGGCGTAATTCGCTGTCGTAGTCGTCCTCGATGATCCAGGCGCTGTTTGCACGCGCTTGCTCGATGAGCGCGCTGCGCCGTTCAAGGCTCAACACGCTACCCAGCGGATATTGATGCGACGGCGTCAAATAGACGAGACGCGGCGGCGTGCGCTGCCAGTCGTCGGGCGTGCTGGCCATGCCGGCTGCGTCCACGGGTATGGGCACGAGTTCGAGCCCAGCCGAGAGAAACGCGACGCGCGCGCCGTTGTAGCCGGGGTTCTCGATCCATACGCTGTCGCCCACATCGGCCAGCATGCGGGCACAGAGATCGAGACTGGTCTGCGTGCCGTCTGTCACGAACACCTGTTCGGCCGTGCAGCGCACGCCCCGCGAAACGCGCACGTACTGCGCAATGGCACGGCGCAGCGCCGGGTGGCCGGCGCTATCGCCGTAGCCCAGATCGCGTGCGTCGGTGTAGCGCCACGCGCGCTCCAGCGCGACGCGCCATTGCGCGAGCGGAAATTCGTCGAGCGCCGGTACGCCGAGCCGAAAGCCGCTGCTCGCCCCACGGGCGCTACGTCTTGGCGGCAAGGCCAGCACGCGTCGCGATAGCCCCGCGCCCTTTGCGTCGTTACGGTCGGCCGGCAGCACAGGGTTGGCTGCGCCCACGCGATTCACCCACGAGCCATGACGACTCGCCGTAATGAAACCCTCTTCGTTGAGCCGCTCGTAGGCGTACAGCACCGAGTTGCGCGCAATGCCGAGCTGCTCCGCGAGTGCGCGCGTGGACACGAGCTGCGTGCCGCGCCCGATGTCGCCGTCCAGAATCGCCTTGCGCAGGCTTTCATACAGCAGGTCTTGCTGCGTGAGCTTGCGGCCCGCCTGCCGCGCGAAGTTCGACATCAACAAAGCGTAGTCCACGCCTGTGGCTCCAGATTTTTCCGTCCATGTGGGACTAACAATGGTGCCACGATTTTCTTAAGCTGAGTCAGGTCGATGGCGCTTCTTCTTTTTTCGCTGCGACGCGTTCAACCCGGCGAGGCACAGTGCATGGCAACTCATCGCGAGACATACGCCCAGAGCGCTGGGCGCACACGGAAGCCCACCCCTTTGCGGCGCGGCGAGCGGCAGACGCGCCCGCGTGGCCTCGCGTTGCTCACGGTGAGCGCCGCTATCGCCGCGACAGCAGCGACG
Source organism: Paraburkholderia sp. A1RI_3L (assembly GCF_048957895.1). Classification (NCBI taxonomy): domain Bacteria; kingdom Pseudomonadati; phylum Pseudomonadota; class Betaproteobacteria; order Burkholderiales; family Burkholderiaceae; genus Paraburkholderia; species Paraburkholderia sp. A1RI_3L. The sequence goes on along the minus strand of NZ_JARCHA010000009.1, from coordinate 68,248 downwards.
GGCTACTACGCTGTGAAGCCTGTCGAAACGGCGCAAGTGAACTTCGCGGCCTGCGTGAGCGCCGTCGAACACGAGCAACAGCAGGCTGACACAACCGTTCGAGAGAAAGAAAGGACGACAGACAACGCGAGCAGCGAACAAAGACTCGCCGCCCTCGCGCAATGCACGGCCGCGCAGTGACACCCGACCCACACACAACGAACCCTTCCAGGAGAGATGATCTTGACTGAAGCCCTCACCGTCCGCCCCGTCGTCCCGCAAGACTTCGAAGCGTGGTTGCCGCTCTGGGACGGCTACAACCGCTTTTACGGACGCCACGGCAAGACCGCGCTTTCCAGCGAAATTACGCGCGCAACGTGGCTGCGCTTCTTCGATGGCTACGAGCCCATGCATGCATTCGTGGCGGAGCGCGACGGCCGCCTGCTCGGCCTCGTCCATTACCTCTTCCACCGCAGCACGACGATGCTGGGTCCGGTCTGTTACTTGCAGGATCTGTTCACGCTGGAAAGCGAGCGCGGCAAGGGCGTAGGCCGCGCGCTGATTCTCGCGGTGTACGACGCCGCGAAAGCAGGCGGCTCAGCACGCGTGTACTGGCACACGCACGAAACGAACCACACGGCCATGCGCCTCTACGACAGCGTCGCCGAGAAGCCCGGCTTCGTGATGTACCGCAAAGACCTCTAACGCGAGCGCTCAGGAAAGGTCGGCCAGAAGCGAGTCGCGCACCGGAGGCCCGATGGTCTGCGTGGGCACGCGGTAGTTCGAATGATCGCAGCCGATCTTGAGCGGCGCGCCGGCCTTGAGAAGCGTCTTCAACGCCTCGTTCAATTCGAAGCGCACGAAATGCACCGCCGACGTTTTCTCGGCGTTCTCGCGTTCCAGGTCTTCGTCTGCGATCGCGTAGACGGGCGGCTCGTCGCCCACCTGAAGAAACACGTGGTCTTCCACGCCGATCAGCCGCGCCAACGCAGCGCGGCGTTCAATCTCGTTCTCGTACTCGATCTGCAAGGTCGCCTTGAGATTGCTGCCGTTCGGCACGAGGGGAACGTAGGCATCGAGTTCGCCTTGAATGCCGTCCTCATCGAAAATCTTCTCGATGTGCAGCATTTCCTGAATCTGGTAGCGAATGGTGAACTCGTCTTCGAACAGGAACGTGAGGTGGTTGCCGAGCGTGACGGTGCGGCGCTTCTTGTGCTCGATCACATCGCCGCGCATGGCGTGGCGCACCTTGGCGTAGGCCTCCAGCGTCAGGAGCGACTCTCTTGCAATGGTCATCGAATGCCCTCTGTGTCGAACGTGAATGGTGAGCGCGCTCAGATTCCGTACGCCCGACGCAGCAGCGTGAGCGGATGCGCAAGCTGCGCCTTGTCCGGCAGGCTGTTTTCCTCGATACCCTGCGCGATGTGATGTCCGGCGAGCGCGCAGTCGGACGCGATGTAGTCGGTCTCGGGCTGCGCCATCGCTTTGAAGACGGGCGTGCCGATCTTCATGGACATCGCGTGAAACTCCTTCTTCACGCCGAACGTGCCCGCATGCCCCGAGCAGCGCTCCACGACGTCTACCTTCGTATCGGGCACGAGCGCGAGCATGTCGAAGGTCTTGCGGCCGATGTTCTGCACGCGGCCATGGCAAGGCACGTGATACGAGACCTTGCCGAGCGGCGTCTTGAAGTCGGTCTTGAGCAGCCCGTCGCGATGGCGTGAGACGAAGTACTCGAACGGGTCCCAGAACGCTTCGCTTACAGCGAGCACGTCTTCTTCGCCGGGGAACATCAGCGGCAACTCGTGCTTGTACATGAGCACGCAGCTCGGAATGGCGCCCATCAGCGCATAGCCTTCGCGCGCGTATTTCGCGAGCACCGGCATGTTCTTGTCCTTCTTCGCGGCCACGCCTTCCAGGTTGCCCTGTTCGAGCAACGGCATGCCGCAGCATGCTTCGCTGGATACCAGCACGTACGGAATCTCGTTGTGATCGAGCACGGCGAGCAGATCGTGGCCAATGCCCGGCTCGTTGAAATTGATGTAGCAGGTCGCGTAGATGGCCACCTTGCCCGGCGTGCGTTCGCCGTCCTGCACGCGCGTCGCCGTGGCGGGGCGCGCGGCGCTGCGGAACTTGCGCGGCGCGAAGTCGGGCAGCCAGGCTTTGCGATCCACGCCCAGCGCCTCTTCCATGACACCGCGCGCGGCCGGCGTGTGGTTCACCGCGTTCACGGCTTGCGTCACGATGGGAATGCCGGCGAAGTGTCCGAGTGCGTCGGTGTTGGAGAGCACCTTGTCGCGCAGCTTCACTTCGCCGCGCCGGTACGCAATCGCCTTGGCGCGCAGCATCAGGTGCGGAAAATCCACGTTCCATTGATGCGGCGGCACGTAGGGGCACTTCGTCATGTAGCAGAGGTCGCACAGGTAGCACTGGTCGACCACGCTGCCGAACGATTTCGGATCGACATCGTGTGCCTCGCCTGCGTCTGTGGCGTCCACCAGATCGAACAGCGTCGGAAAGGCGCCGCACAGCGATACGCAGCGGCGGCACCCGGCGCATATGTCGAATACGCGCGCCAGTTCCTTATCGAGCAGCGCCTCGTCGTAGAACGCCTCGTTTCGCCAGTCGAGCGGATGACGCGTCGGCGCTTCAAGGCTGCCTTCCTTGTGGGGCATGACGTCTCCTGTTCTAGTTATGGATGCTCGTGTTTTCGTGCGCCGCCACGCGTGCATTCAGCGCGCGCAACGGCGCCTCGTCCGCTCGCAAAGAGCACGGACGAGGCGTGGCCGCAGTCGTTCTGCCATGCAATATGCGCGGCGCCTTGCGGTCTCAGTCCGCGAGCGCTTCGAGCGCCTTCGTGTAGCGGTTGGCGTGACTGCGTTCGGCCTTCGCGAGCGTTTCGAACCAGTTCGCGATTTCGTCGAAGCCTTCTTCGCGCGCGGTCTTCGCCATGCCGGGATACATGTCGGTGTATTCGTGCGTTTCGCCCGCAATGGCGGACTGCAGGTTCAGCCGCGACGAGCCGAAGGGCAGCCCCGTCGCCGGGTCGCCCACCGCTTCCAGATATTCGAGATGGCCGTGCGCGTGGCCGGTTTCGCCCTCCGCCGTGGACCGGAACAAGGCGGCCACGTCGTTCTGGCCTTCAACGTCGGCCTTCGCTGCGAAATACAGGTAGCGGCGGTTCGCCTGCGATTCCCCGGCAAACGCCTGCTTCAGGTTGTCCTCCGTCTTCGAGCCCTTGAGCTGTGCCATCTGTGCCTCCTTCCAGTCTGTATTGGGGGACGGCGCGCGGCTCGCCACGAACAGGCGCTTTTGCGCACCGTGCCTTTTAATCTAGAAGTTGCGCCTCGCGTTCCCAATTGTGTTTTTCAATCCCGCCGATAGCTGGAACACCATTTGCACGCTCACGTCGCTCAGTCGTGTGTGCTGTAGCGCAGCAACAAGCGCCGTCGCGGCAGCCTTGAATAACGCTTTCGCTGTCATAGACTGGTAAGTCTCACTGCCTTTCCTCCCTCGCACGGAACTGCCATGCGCCTGACCATTCTGATCAACGGTTCCGATCCGACCGTTAATCACGACTACGCTGTGCTATGGCTCGACACCGACGAGCACCGGTGGTCGCGCGAATCACATCAAGGGATCGATCTTCCCGAATGGGGCGAGTTGCGTGACGCCGGCGACGTCACTGCGCTGTGCGCCCCGAGCGTTGCAGAACCGCTGTGCACGCTGCGCGGGCTGCACGTGGACCGCAAGCAACGCATCAGCGCCACACAGGGCGACGCCGCGTGGTCGTCGGCCAGCGAGCGTGCGCAGATGACAGGCTACTGGCGGCTGCAAGCGGTAGACCGGCAGCACGTGCTGGCCGAACACCGCATCTTTGGCGATTAGTTTTCCTCTTGCGGTTGCCCTTCCGTTTTTTGCGACGCCTGCGCGTCGGGGAAAACGCGTACCTTAAGCGCTTCTTAAGTCTGGCCGCTTAGAGTGGCGCCGTAGTCCACGCATTCAGGCCGCCGCAAGGCGGCCCTTTTTTTTGCTGCTACGCCACGCCCATTTGCGCCTTGCCCAGCGTCGAGAGGTCGTCCAGCGTCGCGCGTCCCACGAAGTCGGTTTCGAAATGGTCGGCCGGAAAGTCGGGCGGGCTCTCGCCCGTCATGAACGCCGGCAACTGGCGCTTCAGGTACGCGTCGTTCTTCGCGCAGGCCGGCGCGGACGCAATGTACATGACATTGCTGTAGCCCTTGCCGCGATGCGCGTCTTCCACGGCATGCACCACGTCGCTGTGCCAGAACACCGTATCGCCCGGTTGCATGAGCGGGATGGACGACAGCGCCCGGAACAGCGGTGCGTGCCATTCGGGCTTGATCGAGAGCGCGCGGCCCGGCATTGCACCGCACAAATCGTCGTCGGCTACGTCGTCCTGAAGTGCGCGCAACAAGATGTAGACCATCGCGTTTGCGATAGGCACCAGTTGCAGCGTACCGTCGCCGGGACCCTGCGGCGTGAGCGCGGTCCAGCCCTGAAAGGTGCGGAACATCGAGCACACTGCAGGCGACGGCACTTCGCGTACCTCCGTGCGATACGCGCCATCGAAGGGGTCGTAACGGCGCCAGTTTCCATCGAACACGTGCCGATAGACCTTGCGGAAATTACTCTCGATCCAGCGCTCGACAGACCCGCCATCGCAATGCGCCGAAAGCCCCAGCGATTCCGAGCCCGGCGGCCGGCGCCGCAGGCGGTCGGCATAAACGGGAACGCGTTCGGGATCGAAATGCACGCGCCCTTCGCTTTGCGCGCGCCATAGCCGGTTCAGGAACACGCGCGCCGTGGTGAGCGCCGGCGACTGCCGCGCCATGACCTGCGGCTTCGACCAATAGACGCCGTAAATCTGCGGCTTGCTCGACGCGAGGTTGCCGAAATAGCGGTCTTCGGCTCGATGCTGCAGGCGCTCGTCCAGACGGTTGCGCTCCACGTACCGCGCGATCTCGTCGTCCCACTGCTCGACGAGCCTGGCGTCGAACACGCCTCGAATCACGCACGCGCCGCGCGACTTCACGCGCGCAGTCTGCTCGTCGCGCACGCGGCCTGCGGCAATGTCCGCGAAATCGATCTCGGGAATCACGGTCTGGCCGGCCGCACGTTGGACCTCGATTGCGTTTGCCTCGCGGATCATTTCCGCCTCCACCTCGGCGAACACCTCGCGGTAGTTCGGCAGGGCCGCCTTCAATTCGCGTTTGGCTTCGCGAATGGCGGCCGGCAGGTCGTCGATGCTCAGGGGCGTCGTCAGAGGCGTCATGGTTGTCTCCTTCATGAATCTCGTTGGGATGTGTGCGACGAGCATAGGCGCCGCACGGCGCGGGCGGTGATACGATCCGGCCAATGACTTTGCGGATTCAGACATGAAACCGGCCTACGAACACGTGGATTTCGGCGAGCATTGTTCGATTCGGGTCTATCACCGGCGCCTGCCGAAGATTCCCTTCGAATGGCACCACCATCCCGAGTACGAGCTGACGCTCACGATGAACAGCAGCGGCAAGCGCTACATCGGCGACAGCGTGAGCGAATACGGCGCGGACGACCTCGTGCTCGTGCCGCCGGATCTGCCGCATACGTGGGCGTCGAATCGGTCCATCAATGCCTCGCTGCCGCAGGTCGCCATCGTGATCTGGTTCGACGGCGACTGGGCGCGGCGCATGGCCGACTGCTGCCGCGAATACGAGCCGCTGCGTCGCCTGCTGCGTCGCTCGGCAAGCGGCCTCGCCTTCGCGAACAACGCTGCCGCCGCCATGCGTGAACGCCTCGATGCGTTGCTTTCGACTGATGCGCGCACACGCCTCGCCGCTACGCTCGACGTGCTCTGTCTGCTTGCGGACGCCGAGGGCGAGCCGCTCGCGTCACCGCATGCGTTTGCGTCGTCGCAAACCTCCGGTCGGGCAGGCACACCAAGCGGCCACGAGCCCGAACGCATTAATCGTGTGCTCGCATTGATCGACGCAAGATTCGCCGAGCCGTTGCGGCTCGGCGAATTGAGCGCGGCGGCCAGCCTCTCGGAGCGGTCGCTTAACCGCTGGTTCGTGCAGCACCTGGGCGAGAGCGTGGGCCGCTACGTCACGCGCGTGCGAATCGGACACGCGGCCCGCATGCTCGCCGACACGTCGCTGCCCGTTTCGGTCATCGCGTTGCGCTCAGGCTTTCCCAACGTCTCTCACTTCAACCGCCAGTTCAAATCGATGAAGGGCACCACGCCCGCCTCGTGGCGAAGTCAATTTGCGAGCGGCAAAACAACGTCTGCAGCGACAGTCGATCTCACCGAACGCTCGCCGTCGTTGCAACGGCGCAAGTCGCGACCAGGTGCGACGAAGCGCGCCTGAACAGCGATGCGCGGGCATGTCGAAGAGCCGTTCCAGCGCCTCGCCGCATGCAAACGAAACAGACCGTTTCAGCGCGCTGCGCCGCCGATGATCGCCGTTATACTTGCGGCCCCGTTCATCGATACTGCCACTCATGAAGAAGCTGCTCGCCTGCCTGCTGCTCTCCATTGCGGCTCACGCCGCTGCCTCGCCCTCCGCTTCGTCCTCACCCTGCACGCAGTTCGTTCCCGAAGGTCAGTTCCCGCGGCTCACCAATCCGAAGATGGAGCCCAGAGCACGGCTCTTGTGCTACTCGGATTTCGTCGTGCTGCACTCCGGTATCACGCACGGGCCGCTCTGGTCCGCAGAACATCTCACGCGCGAGCACATTGCCGACGCGCAGGACATGACGCGCACCAACCGCTTCTTCGAAGACGACCGCCTGCCTGCCGGCGAAGGCGCCACGCTTGCCGACTATAAGCGCAGCGGCTTCGACCGCGGTCACATGAGCCCCGCAGGCAACCGCTGGAATCCGCAGGCAATGGCAGAATCGTTTTCGCTCGCCAACGTCGTACCGCAGAACCGGCAGAACAACGAACGGCTGTGGGCGCGCATCGAATCGACGGTGCGCAAGCTCGCGAGCCGCTATGGCGAAGCGTACGTCGTCACAGGTCCGCTCTTCACAGGCGCGCAGTTGCAGACCATTGGCCCGTCGCGCGTCTTTGTGCCCACCGAGTTGTTCAAGGTGGTGTACCTGCCGTCGCGAGACATGGCCTTCGCCATCGTGACGCAGAACGTGGCAACGAACCGCTACGAGATTCGCTCCGTGCATGACATTGAAGCGGCGAGCGGTATCCGGTTTCCTGGCATTCCGGAGAATCTGAAGGACCAACGTCCGGGAGGACTCAAAGGTGTTTAAGGCATACGCAAACGACGACGACGTGCTCAACGTTCAAGGCGACGCACTCACGGTAGCGAACGGCACGACGCGCGTCGTGGTGTCGGGCACGCTGGAAATTACGCGTGACAAGCGCGGCCTCAAAGCAGCGCTCGCATTGAAACAGGCGCTCGATAGCGTGGTGGAGACGCTGCAGGCGCAATCGGACTTGCCGGAGAAGATCGGCGACGAGCCCGATGCGAAACCGGGCGTGGTCAACAACCCGTTCAAATAGGCAGGATCCCTGTTTATTGCTGGAGCCGTGCGCTTTCGCTACGAAACGAATGCTTGCCTCGCTTACGTTTTGTCACTGCATGAGGGTCAACTCGCGTGTCCACGCTTGCGTTGAATGGGCAGCGCTGACCTTTTTCAGCTGCCAACAAAAGGAGTCAAGTATGAAGACGATTTTCGCTGCGCTCGCATCCGCCCTGCTCGTTTCGACCGCTTTCGCACAAGCCTCCGCGCCCGTATCGGCGGGCGCCCAGGCGAACCTGAAGGCCACGCCGTCCCTCTCGCAAGCGGCATCCGACGTGAAGACCACGGCGCAAGACGGTGCCGCCAAGGTCGAAGAAAAGACCAGCGAAGCAGGCAAGAACGTCACGAAGAAGGCTCACGCAGTGAAGAAGGTCGCAGCGAAGAAGGTTCACGCGACCAAGGCGAAGGTCGAAGAGAAGACCAGCAAGACCACCGCGCCGGCCGCGGAAGGTACATCGGCCAACGTGCAGGCCGGCGCAACGGCCAAGGCCGGTGGCGATACGAAGACCAACGCTACGGAATAACAACGACAGTTGTATGTAGCATGCGCCGCACGGTTGAAGCACGAGACCATTGCAGCGTTGGAAGGGCGAGCTCAGGCTCGCCCTTTTTTCGATTCGGTCCCGTCTGATTCGGTCACGTCGGCAAGGGCCGCAAGCTTTTTCGCGTCCACGATTTCAATCTCTGCGTAGCGCAGCTTCAACGCACCCTGCATCTCGAACTGACGAAGAATCTGGTTGATGGTCTGCCGCGAGAGCGCGAGCATCATGGCCAAGTCTTCCTGCGGTACCTTGACGACGCGCGTAGGCCGCGCAGTCTCGGCCTGTGTGTTGTCGAAGCCGCCTGCCATCAGCATCAACCGCCGCGCTACGCGCTGGGCCGCGGGCAACAGCGCCGCTTCTTCTATGGCTTCAAAGGCGAGGCGCAGTTTCTGCGTGAGCAGCAAACCGAACGTATGCCACCACGCAGGCGTGGCCTCGAGCAGCGCAAGCAACGCGGTGCGAGGCACATGAAAGAGCGTCGAATCGCGCTCGGCGTAGGCATCGTGCGTGCGGGCACGGTCGTCGAACAGCGCGATCTCGCCGAACCAGTTCACGGGCTCGATCACGGCAAGCAACGCTTCTTTCCCCGCGAAGCTGGCCGCGCCGATCCTCACGAGCCCATCGATCACGCAATACAGACCACTGTCCGCGTCGCCGCGCATGAAAAGCCGCTCGCCCGCGAGCAAACGCACCTCGCGCCCCGCGGCGAGCAGCGCCGACTGCAACGCCTGTGGCGCCGAGCGGAACCACAGGCTGCGCCCGAGCGCCGTAGCAAGCGCCTGGTTCGGCGTGGACGCATTCGAGGGATCATTCGAATCGGTAGGCAAGTTCATGGCAGATGCGCTGAAATGTCGGCTACCCGAAGGTCTGTTGCATGACTGCCCGGGATCATAGCGAACTTGCACATAAGGGAGACACCCGTGAAGACGCTGACCCAGCAACTCGCCCCGCAACTCGCCCAATACGCCGCCTACCATCGCGACCGCCGCAATATTGCGACCCACTTCGTGGGCATTCCCATGATCGTGGTCGCGCTCGCCGTTCTGCTCGCGCGGCCCGCGTCGAACCTCGGCGTGCTGCCGATAGCCGTGTCCCCCGCATGGGCCCTGTTCGGGGCGGCCACGCTCTATTACCTCGTGCTCGACGTGCCGCTCGGCGTGATGATGGCCGTGTTCTCTGTTGTATGCGTCGCCCTCGGGCAGTGGGTCGCCCAGCAGACCATGCTTGTGTGGCTCGCGGTCGGTGCCGGTCTCTTCGTGGTGGGCTGGATCTTCCAGTTCGTCGGCCACGTTGCTTACGAACATCGCAAGCCGGCCTTCGCCGACGATGTGATCGGACTCTTGATCGGTCCCCTGTTCGTGCTGGCCGAAGCGCTGTTCGGCTTCGGATGGCGCCCTTCGCTGCAAGCCGACATCGAAGCCCAGGTCGGCCCCACGCGCATCAACCCGCCGCGCGGGCAGGCCGCTCGCCACGGGCACTGAACGGGCAGCGCTGAAGCCCAACGCGGCAAGGCAACTGAAAGCGGCGCCAGGCGGTTCAGCCGGCAGCGCCCCTGCAATCTTTGATGAAGATCAGCCGGCCAGGCGGCACCGCGGCTATCGTCAGAGCATTCCCTGACGTCTTCGCGAGGCAGCTTCGTGCCGGTCGAATCCAATACAGTCGCAGCGCAGTCCGACGAACCCACCGTCAACGCAGCCGCCGCCACAGGCCATGTACTGGCCGTGCGCGGCGCGGTGATCGACGTCGCGTTCCCCGCTGAAGCGCTGCCGCCCATCGACTCCGCGCTTTCCATCGACACAGACGGCGCCGAGCCCGTCATTGCGGAAGTCCAGGCGCATTTGAACGGCAGTGCGGTTCGGGCGCTCGCGCTGCAATCCACCTCGGGCCTGAAGCGCGGTGCCGAAGTTCGAACGCAAGGCGGCCCCATCGAAGTGCCCGTGGGCGATGCCGTGCTGGGCCGTCTTGTCGACGTGCTCGGCGAAACGCGCGACGGCGGCGAGCGCCCCGGTGCCGACACGCCACGCCGTCCCATTCATCGCAACGCGCCGCCGCTGGCTGCGCAATCCGGCGCGCCGCGCCTCTTCACCACCGGCATCAAGGTCATCGATCTGCTCGCGCCGCTCGCGCAAGGCGGCAAGGCCGCGATGTTCGGCGGCGCGGGCGTGGGCAAGACCGTGCTCGTGATGGAGCTGATTCACGCGATGGTCGAGCAGTACCAGGGCATCTCCGTGTTCGCGGGCGTGGGCGAGCGTTCGCGCGAAGGGCACGAGATGCTGCTCGACATGCGCACCTCCGGCGTGTTGCCGCGCACCGTGCTGGTCTACGGCCAGATGAACGAGCCGCCCGGCGCGCGCTGGCGCGTGCCGCTCACGGCGCTCACCATCGCGGAATACTTTCGCGACGAGCATCACCAGAACGTCCTGCTGCTGATGGACAACGTGTTTCGCTTCGTGCAGGCCGGCGCCGAGGTGTCGGGCCTGCTCGGGCGCATGCCGTCGCGCGTGGGCTATCAGCCCACGCTTGCAAGTGAAGTGGCCGCGTTGCAGGAGCGCATCGTCTCCGTGGGCAATGTGTCCGTCACTGCGATCGAAGCCGTCTACGTGCCCGCCGACGACTTCACCGACCCCGCCGTTACCACCATCGCAGCCCACGTGGACAGCATGGTCGTGCTCTCGCGCGCCATGGCCGCCGAGGGCATGTACCCCGCCATCGATCCCATCGCGTCGTCGTCCATCCTGCTCGATCCGCTCGTGGTGGGCGAGGAGCACGCCGCGGTGGCGACGGAAGTGCGGCGGATCATCGAACATCATCGTGAATTGCAGGACGTGATCGCGCTGCTCGGCATTGAAGAACTGGGCGCGGAAGACCGCGTACGCGTGCAGCGCGCGCGCCGCCTGCAACGCTTTCTCACCCAGCCTTTCGCCGTGACCGAGGCCTTCACGGGCCAGCCCGGCCGCTCCGTGCCGATCGCGGACACGATCGCCGGCTGCAAGGCGATTCTCGCGGGCGACTGCGACACGTGGCAGGAAAGCTCGTTCTACATGGTGGGCACGCTCGAAGAAGCGCGTGAAAAGGAAGCACGCGCCGCCGCAAGCACACCGTCTCCACAGACTCGACAGGCCGCGTCGTGAGCACCGTCATGAGCACCGGCATGAACACCGCCATGAACACCGATACACCGGCCCTGGCGCTCACCATCGCCACGCCCGCGGGCGTGCTCGTGGATCGTCTCGGCATCGTCTCGCTGCGCGCCGAAGACGGCAGCGGCAGCTTCGGCATTCGTGTGGGCCACGCGGACTTCGTCACGCTGCTGCGCGCGTCCGTCGTGCGCTGGCGCACCGCCGACGACGTCCAGCACTTCTGCGCCGTGGACGGCGGCGTGCTGATCGTCTCCGACAACGGCAGCCGCATCCAGATCGCTTGCCGCGAGGCCATTCCCGGCGAGTCGCTCGAACGTCTGGAAGCGGACGTGCAAGCCACGCGCGCGGCGCAGCTCGAAGCGCGCCGCCGTGCGCGCGTCGATGAACTGCGACTGCATGCGCGCGCCGTGCGCCAGATGGTGCGCTTCCTGCGGCCGGGTGCGTCGGGGGAAGGCGGCATTCCCGTTCGCGAGGAGACCTCTGAATGACCGCCCCCGATGCTCACGATCCTCGCGACCCTCGCGACGCTCACGACACGCCGCCCGCCAACAAAGACGACGCCGAAGACCGCGTGGCGCGCGCCGCAAAAACCGCGGCAAACCGCGAAGCACGCGGGCGGGCGGAACCGGAGCCATCGCTGGCAAGCCGTCTCGGCCAGATCGGCATTCTGGGCTGGACCATCGTCGTGCCCACATTGCTCGGCTTGCTCATCGGACGCTGGCTCGATCGCTTCTTCGCCACGCGCGTGTTCTTCTCCGCGCCGCTGCTGATGATCGGCGCGGCGGCGGGCTTGTGGTCCGCGTGGAAGTGGATGCATCGGCAACAGGGAAACCATCATGACTAGCTTCGTTTTCTGGCTGATCGCGGGCGCCGCTGTGGGGTTTGGCGCGGGCGTGCTGCACTTCGCGTCGCTGCACTGGAACGGGCGGCTCTTCGCCGCGGGCAGGATGGCGGCGGCGTTCAGCGTGCAGGTGGCGCGCATCGCGCTGGCGTGCGCGATTCTGTTCGTGCTCGCTCGCGCCGGCGCCGCGGCGTTTCTCTCGGGCGCGGCGGCGTTCCTGCTGGCGCGCCAGGCCATGATGTGGCCGCTCTACCGGCGCGGAGCGTGACATGAGCATGCGCTCGCCGCTCGAATCCGTGCCGGTGCTGCATATCGGACCGGTGCCGATCACGTCTGCCGTGCTCGTGACGTGGGCCATCATGGCGTTGCTCGTCGTGCTCTCGCTGCTCGTGACGCGGCGCCTTTCGCTTGTGCCATCGAAATGGCAGACGTGCGTGGAACTCGTCGTCAGCACGCTCGATGGGCAGATTCGCGACACCATGCAGGTGGACCCGGCGCCTTATCGTCCGCTCATCGGCACGTTGTTCATCTTCGTGCTGGTGGCCAACTGGTCGTCGCTCGTGCCCGGCGTCGAGCCACCCACGGCGCGCCTCGAAACGGACGCCGCACTCGCGTTGCTCGTGCTGCTCGCCACGCTCTACTACGGCGTTCGCACGCGCGGCCTGCGCGGCTACATGGCCACGTTTGCGGAGCCCACGTGGGTGATGATTCCGCTCAACGTGGTCGAGCAGATCACGCGCACGTTTTCGCTCGTGGTGCGTTTGTTCGGCAACGTGATGAGCGGCGTGTTCGTGATCGGCATCGTGCTCTCGCTCGCGGGGCTCATCGTGCCGATTCCGCTCATGGCGCTCGACCTTCTCACGGGCGCCGTGCAGGCGTACATCTTCGCGGTGCTCGCGACGGTGTTCATCGGCGCGGCAGTCAGCGAATCCACTCACAAGCCCTCTGGGCCACCCCATTCCACGGTTCGTCACGACAATCACGGCAATCACGACAAGGAAGGAAACGCATGAATCTCATCGAAATCGTCAGCATTGCAGCGGCTGCGCTCGCCGTTTCGTTCGGCGCCATTGGCCCCGCGCTTGCGGAAGGGCGCGCGGTGGCCGCCGCCATGGACGCCATCGCGCGTCAGCCCGACTCCGCCGGCACCGTGTCGCGCACGCTGTTCGTCGGGCTCGCGATGATCGAGACGATGGCCATTTACTGCCTCGTCATCGCGCTGCTTCTGCTGTTCGCCAACCCGTTCGTGAAGTGACGGCGAACCGCTCCGGAGACAGCACGTCATGCGGATAGACTGGACGACGCTCGCGCTGCAGACCGTCAACGCGGTCATTCTGGTGTGGTTGCTCGCGCGTTTTCTGTTTCGCCCGGTGGCCGACATCATCGCGCAGCGGCAGAAAGCAGCGCAGGCGCTGATGGACGACGCCAACGCGGCAAAGCACGACGCCGAAGCCGAGCGCGACGCCGCACGCGAAGCCGCCACGCAGCTCGCGCAAACACGCGCAGAGGCGTTGCATGCCATCGATACCGAAGTGGCCGCGCAGAAAACCGCGCTGCTCGCCGCGGCCCATGCGGATGCCGATCGCCTGCGCGCCGACGCGCAAGCCGACATGGCACGCGCGCGCGTCGTGCAGGAAAGCGCGGCTGCGGGCCGGGCGGCGGAACTGGCGGTGGATATCGCGAGCCGTCTGCTCGACCGCTTGCCGACCGGCGCGCGCATCGAAGGCTTCATTGGCGGCATCGTGGATGGCGTGAAAGCGCTGCCCGAGCCCATTCGCGCGGAACTGGGCGCACATGGCGCGCCGCTCGATATCGCCGCGCCGCGCGCACTGTCCGCCGATGAGCAGCACGCGTGTGAAGCCGCGCTTTCTGTGGCGCTGGGTCGCCCCGTCGTTATTGCTGTGCGTGAAGACCCGGCGCTCATCGCGGGGCTGGAACTCACGGCGCCGCATGCCACGGTGCGCAACAGTTTTCGCCACGACCTCGCTTCGATCATGACCACCCTACGGTCCGTTCACGATGAAAACGCTTCCTGACGACATGCCCGGCGCCGCCGACAGCGCGTGGCTCGATCAACAGCGCGAGGCCCTTTCGGCTGCACGCCTGGGCCCGCACGCGCAGGCGCTGGGGCGCGTAGAGCGCATCGCGGACGGCATCGCGTTCGTCTCCGGCCTGCCGGATGCCGCGCTCTACGAATTGCTCGACTTCGACGGCGGCGCCAAGGGCTTCGCGCATACGCTGGATGAAGACACGATCAGCGTGGTGCTGCTCGAAAACATCGAGAGCGTGCATGCGGGCACATGGGTGGCGCGCACCGGCTCCGTGCTCGACGTGCCCGTAGGCGAAGGCTTGCTGGGGCGCGTGGTCGATCCGCTTGGCGTGCCGCTGGATCGCGACGAGCCCGTTGTTGCGGCAACGCGTTATCCGATTGAACGCAACGCACCTTCCATTACGGACCGCGATCTCGTGAGCGAGCCCGTGGAGACCGGCGTGCTGCTCGTGGATGCGCTCTTCGCCGTGGGGCGCGGCCAGCGCGAACTCATCATCGGCGACCGGGCAACGGGCAAGACGTCGCTCGCGGTGGACACCATCGTCAACCAGAAGCACACGGACATGATCTGCGTGTACGTGGCAGTGGGACAGCGCGCCGCCGCCGTGCAACGCGTGATCGAAGCCGTGCGCGAGCATGGCGCGCCCGAACGTTGCGTGTTCGTGGTGGCATCCGCGGCGTCGGCGCCGGGGTTGCAATGGATCGCACCGTTCGCGGGCTTTTCGATTGCCGAATACTTTCGCGACCGCGGCCAGCACGCGCTCATCGTCATCGACGACCTCACGAAGCACGCCGCCACGCACCGCGAACTCGCGTTGCTCACGCGCGAACCGCCGGGGCGCGAGGCGTATCCCGGCGACATCTTCTACGTGCATGCACGCATGCTGGAACGCGCCGCGAAGCTTTCGGCCGCGCACGGCGGCGGCTCGCTCACGGCCTTGCCTATCGCCGAAACGGATGCGGGCAATCTGGCCGCTTACATTCCCACCAATCTGATTTCGATCACCGACGGTCAGCTCGTGCTCGACTCGTCGCTCTTCGCCGCGAACCAGCGGCCCGCCGTCGACGTGGGCCTGAGCGTGAGCCGCGTGGGCGGCAAAGCGCAGTCCGCGGCATTGCGGGACGTGTCGGGACGGTTGCGGCTGGAGTACGCGCAGTTCCTCGAACTCGAAATGTTCACGCGCTTCGGCGGCCTTACGGACGCGCGCGTGAAGGCGCAGATCGAACGCGGCAAACGCATTCGCGCGCTCATTGCGCAACCGCGCTTCAGCCCGCTGCGCACGGTGGACGAAGTAGCGCTTCTCGCCGCGCTCGCCGACGGCGTATTCGACGACGTACCGGCCGAAGTGGCCGCGCGCGTACGGCAGACGCTCGCGGCATCGGGCAACGGCCGTATCGATGCAGAAGGGGCGAACGTGGCTTCAGCGGCGCTGGATGCCGCCACGCGCGAGCGGCTCGTCGAAGCGGTGCGTGCGCTCGTGAGCGAACACGCTGCGCCGCAAGCGGTGGGAGCGGCGGCATGAGCGGCAAGCTCGGCGCGCTCGAAGCGCAGATCGGCACGGCGCAGCAATTGCAGGCGGTGGTGTCGGCCATGCGCGGTATCGCAGCGGCACGCGCTCGCGAGGCGGAGGGCCGCCTGGCGGGCATACGGTCCACGGCGGCGACGGTGGCGGCGGCCATCGGCGAAGTGCTGCGCGTGGAGCCGGACAGGCATGCCGCTGCAGCACCCGACGAAGCAGGCGGCAAAACACGATCGCACGCGCGGCACCTCGTGATCGTGATGGGCTCCGAACAGGGCTTCGTCGGCATGTTCAACGAACCGATACTCGATGCGGCCACACGCGTGCTTCAGTCCGGTCCGTGTGAATTGATCGTGACAGGCACGCGCGGCGCAACGACCGCCGAGGAACGCGGCTTGTCCGTCGCGTGGTCCACGCCGATGGTCACGCATGCCGACGACGTGCCCGGCTTTGCTGGCAACGTGACCGACGAGCTTTACCGTCGCCTCGAAGAATCGCTCATTACGCGCGTGTCGATCATTCACGCGCGGCCGGCGCTCGCCACGCAGACGGAAGTCGTGCAGCACCAGTTGATCCCGTTCGACTTCGCGCGCTTTCATGTGACCTCGCGCAAGCAGCCTCCGCTGCTGACACTTCCTGCCGACAAGCTGCTGACAGGTCTTGCCGAAGCCTACGTCTACACGGAACTGTGCGAGGCCGCTGCGCTCTCGCTGGCGGCAGAGAACGAAGCGCGCGTGCGGGCCATGATGTCCGCGCACGCGAACCTGAAAGACCGCCTCGACGCGCTCACGCAGCGCTACCGGCTCGTGCGGCAAGACGAGATCACGTCGGACATCGTGGAGCTGACGGCGGCGGCGTCCGTCGCGCGAGTCGATTAGCGCCGCCGCTTTGCGCAGCGCCCGCGCAACATCAATCCCCCACGAAACGTAGGGCTTCGTGCACGTTGCATGGACTTCGCAAGCGTCATGCACTAGAACGTAAGTCCTGCCACTCTCATCCCGCGTCAGAACGTCTGCCCGGGGTTCGCCTGGTTTTCGCTGATCCGCTGCGTGCGTTGCATGGCGGAGACCCCAAGCGCGAATCTTGCTTCACCTGCTTTGCTTCACCTGCTCACTCTGCTGCCGTTGCCGCGCACATCGCGCGACACGCAACGCGCAGCCGCACGAACTTCGCCACCCATTGCACACCGCCCGACTGGAGCCCTCATGACTCTGCCCGCGCTATCGCAAGATTTCTCCGCTGCCTTCGCCGCCGACGTTCGCGCCGGACTCACGCGCCGCCCGCAAAAGGAATTGCCGTCGAAGTATCTGTATGACGAAGTGGGTTCATCGCTGTTCGAAGCCATTACGACGCTGCCCGAGTACGGCGTGACGCGCGCCGAAGAACGCCTGCTCACGCAGCACGCCACCGACATCGTGGCGCAACTGCCCGCGGGCGTGACGGTCGCGGAACTGGGAAGCGGCAGCGGCCGCAAGACGCGCCGCATTCTGGAAGCGCTGTGCCGCAAGCGCCCTACCGCGTACTGTCCGATTGAAATTTCGCGCACCGCGTTGCAATTATGTCGCCGCGAACTGGGCGACATCGAGCGCATTTCGATTGTGGGTTACGAGCGCGATTACCTCGCAGGGCTCGCCGAAGTGAGCAAGCGCCGTGCCGAAAACGAGCAGTTGCTGGTGCTGTTTCTGGGCAGCACGATCGGCAATTTCGCGCGGCTCGCCGCCACGCGCTTTCTGCGCGACATCCGCGCCATGCTGAAACCCGGCGACGCACTGCTGCTCGGGACCGACCTCGTGAAGCCCGTGGATACGTTGCTCGCCGCGTATGACGACCCCATCGGCGTAACCGCGGCGTTCGACCTGAATCTGCTTGCGCGGATCAATCGTGAACTGGGCGGCGACTTTCCGCTCGACGCGTTCGAGCACGTCGCGCGTTTCAATGCCGACGCGCGCAGCGTGGAGATGCATCTGCGCGCCACACGCCCCGTTACGGCTCACGTGCGCGCGGCGGACCTTGCCGTGACGATGGCTCCCGGCGAAACGATCTGGACGGAGAGCAGCCACAAGTACCTGGCCGACGAAGTACCGGCCATTGCGGGCGATGCGGGCTTTACGTGCCGGCGTCAGTGGATAGAGCGCGACTGGGGATTCGCAGAGAGCCTGCTCGTGGTGTCGTAACCCGACGAGAAGAAGAAGAGCAATGCGGGCGGGGGCGCGGCGTGCACGCGCTTCTGCCGCTGCTTGCGCTTCTGCGCGGTTGCGCGCGTGACCTTCGGGTTCAGTGCTGCTCGAAGCGCTCGTAGCGCTTTTCGGTGTAACGCTCTTCGCTTGCCACTTCCGTCACGCGCGCCGACGGCGGTCCGCGACGCAGCCACGAGAGCATCCTGTCCACCTGATTCGCCGACCCCTGCACGACCGCCTCCACCGACCCGTCATCGAGATTGGCCACATAACCGCGGATGCCGAGCGCGTGCGCCTGACGCACCGTGGCATGCCGAAAGCCGACGCCCTGCACGACGCCGCGCACCCGCACGTAGTACGTTTCGATTCGCGAATCCAGGTCCGTACTGGTCATCGCATCGCCTCCTGTATCCTTTCACGCCGGCATTGTAGTCGCGCGCCCGCAAGGCCGTACAATCGCGGGCACTCGCGGGCACTCGCGGGCACTCGCGGGCACTCGCGGTCGCACGGCATCGGCGCTTCTGCGCTCGTGCATGACCCGGCGGTGCTGCCGCCTTCTCTTTACCCATCAGGAATCGACTACCGAATGAGCGATCAACATCGCGACCTCGTGCTGGTGACCGGCGCATCGGGCTTCGTCGGCTCGGCTGTCGCGCGCATCGCGCAACAAAAAGGCTTCGCGGTACGCGTGCTCGTGCGCGCGTCGAGCCCGCGCAAGAACCTCGAAGCGCTCGACGCCGACATCGTCGTGGGCGACATGCGCGACGTCGCTTCGATGCGTGCCGCGCTGCGCGGCGTGCGCTACCTGTTCCACGTTGCCGCCGACTATCGGCTCTGGGCACCGGACCCGGCCGAAATCGAACGCGCGAATCTGGAAGGCGCCGAAGCCACCATGCGCGCGGCGCTGCACGAAGGCGTGGAGCGCATCGTCTACACGAGCAGCGTCGCCACGCTGAAGGTCACGAGTTCAGGCCAATCCGCCGACGAAACCTCGCCGCTCACGGCAGACCAGGCCATCGGCGTCTACAAGCGCAGCAAGGTGCTTGCCGAGCGCGCGGTAGAACGCATGATCGCGAACGACAGGCTGCCCGCCGTGATCGTGAACCCGTCTACGCCTATTGGTCCGCGCGACGTGAAGCCGACGCCTACCGGCCGCATCATTGTCGAAGCGGCGCTCGGCAAGATTCCGGCTTTCGTCGATACAGGGCTCAACCTCGTGCACGTCGACGACGTGGCCGCAGGACATTTCCTCGCGCTCGAACGCGGCAAGGTGGGCGAGCGCTACATCCTGGGCGGCGAGAATCTGCCGCTGCAACAGATGCTCGCGGACATCGCAAGCCTCACGGGACGCAAGCCGCCCACGCTGGCGCTGCCGCGCTGGCCGCTCTATCCGCTCGCCGTGGGCGCGGAAGCGGTGGCGCGTTTCACGAAGCGCGAGCCGTTCGTGACCGTGGACGGCCTCAGGATGTCGAAGAACAAGATGTACTTCAGTTCGGCGAAGGCCGAACGCGAACTCGGCTATCGTGCGCGGCCTTATCGCGAGGGACTGAAGGACGCACTCGACTGGTTCCGCGAGGCGGGGTATCTGAGCGGTAAGTAGAAGGCCGTTGAGCAGCAGGCAGGGCCGCCCGCTTCTACGCGCTGTTAAACCTCTGTTACAACGTTGGGCGGTCGGCGGCGGGTCACGGCCTGCGCGCAGCAGTTAAAATCGCGGGTCTTACCTGAGAAGCTCCGCATGAACCTTCAAGACCAGATCGGCGCGCTCGACACGGGCGTCGATCAGCTCATTCAAGCCGTGGCGGCCGCACGCGCCACGCGCCCCGCCGAGGCGGCAACCGTGCCGCCCGCCACTCACCACGACACGGCTCCCGCGCAGACCGCCGAATCGGTCGCTGCAAGCGCTTCGGCCTCTGCAGCCGCTGCGGTCGAGCAGAACGCCGAACCCAAAGCAGCCGAGGCGACGGCCCACGAGCCCGCCGCGCAAAAGCCGACGCTCGAAATTGCGCGCCCCAGCCAGAACGAAATCACGATGACGATTGCGGGCCAGACGGTCACGCTGCGTCCCGAGGAGATCGGTCAGCTGATAGAAGAGCTTTCGAATGCGCGCGCTTCGATGACGCCGGAACCACCCGCGGGTCTACCGCCGGGCTGGCGGTTCGTATCGACGAAGAACCCCGTGATGGCCGTGCAGAAACAGTCGAATGGCGACCGCCTGCTCGTGATGCGCCATACCGGCCACGGCTGGGTGCCATTCACGTTCTCGCCGGACATGGTCATCCAGATGTACATGATGTTGACGCAGCGTTGATGCGTGCGAGACCGGTGCGCGCATTGCCAGCGTTGCCGGGTTTGTCGCCGGTTCACGCGTGCCGATGTTGCCGGCCCTTCTTTTCCCGAGTCATTCAACCCGAGTCGTTCAACGGCAGCGAGCGGTGCAATGGGCCTTGAGCCGTGTCATCGTCGCCGCGCCCGCACCGCCCCGCTTCAGCGCTCCTGGGCCGGCGCCTGCACGCGCGCCTTCCACTGCCCGCCCTTGCCGCGCCAGTAGCGCCATGCCGACGCGAACGTGGCGCCTACATAGAACAGCGCGATGAGCGGCAACACCGGCGCCCACAACATCGAGCAACGGTAATAGAGCAGCATCGGCGCATAGGCGCAGCACATGGCGGCCCAGGCGAGCCACGCGGGCCACGCCGCCGCGCCCAGCGCGAGCGCCACGACGGGCGGCACGAGATAGATGATGGTCATGCCCGCCATCGTCCCGGCCAGCAGCCAAGGCGAATAACGCAGTTGCGTGAACGCGGTGCGGGCGATCATGTTCCAGATCTCGCGCCAGCTTTCGTAGGGACGCAGCGATACGCTGCGCGCCGCCACATCGAGCCGGATCGCGTGACGCCCCTCGCCGCGATGCTTGATGCGCGCCGCAAGACTGCAATCGTCGATCAGTTCGCCGCGGATCGATTCGATGCCGCCCGCTTCTTCCAGCGCCTCGCGCCGCACCAGCATGCAGCCGCCCGCCGCCGCCGCCGTCTTGTTGCGCGGATTGTTGACCCACGCGAACGGATAGAGCTTCGCGAAGAAGAACACGAACGCGGGAATCAGCGCCTTTTCCTGCAGCGTGTCGCAGCGCAGACGCACCATCAGGGAAACGAGATCGCGCTTTTCCACCGTCGCGCGCATCACGAGCTGCGTGAGTGCCTCGGGCGGATGGCCGATGTCGGCGTCGGTGAGCAGCAGGTAGTCGGCAGGCAGACCCAGCGTGCGCACTGCCTCGATGCCCTGCGACTGCGCCCACACCTTGCCCGACCAGCCCGCGGGCAGCGGCTTCGCGCCGATCACGGTGAGCCGGTCCGGACACTGGAGCTGCAAGGCAGCGGCGCGGGCGGCGTCCGCGGTGCCGTCGGTGCTGTGATCGTCGACGACGATCACGTGAAACGCGCCCGCGTAGTCCTGCGTCAGCAGGGACGTGACCGCCTTCGCAATCACGTCGGCCTCATTGCGCGCGGGCACGACCGCCACCACGGCGGGCCAGCCGCCGGCCGGTTCCGCGACGGGCAACGGCGCGGCGGGACGCTCGCGCCAGAAACCGCCGCGCGCGAAGAGCAGTACGCACCAGATCAGGAGCGAGATGCACGACAACACAAATAGAACAGCCATCCGGCTTTGCCCTCGAATGATGGATCAGGAGGCCCTGACGTGGCCCAGCGCGGCTCGCATGGTCCGTGGGCCCGATGCGCGGCATGAACCGCACGCCACACCGAATCCCGGAGCGCGAAATTTCGCCCGAATTTCGCCTGTAATGCGGGCGTAAGGCGCACGGCCACGCAGGCCCATACCTCGCCCCATGAACGACAGCACACAGGGCGGCATAGTTTAAGGGTTCCGCTCGCCTGTTGCACCGCGCCAGCACCGCCCGCCGACGGTCTTGCGGCATATTTCCGGCCATGTCGCGCGCGAAGCAAAGCGGGCGTGATGAGGTTAGAATGCGCGTTTGGCCCAGGTGTGCCGGCGTTCTGCCGGTTTTCAGAAACACCAATTAATATGATGGTCGCGGCGATAAAGCCGTTTAAGCCCGGTTCGAGCATGGCTCAGGCGTGGCTCAAACAGCTTCTTCGAAACCCGCGTCAGTCGGAGTTCGCCACCCTATGCGAGTCATCCTTGCCCAACCCCGCGGCTTTTGTGCGGGGGTCGTTCGCGCGATCGAAATTGTCGACCGCGCCCTGCAGAAACATGGCGCACCCGTCTACGTGCGTCACGAAATCGTCCACAACCGGCATGTGGTTGAAAATCTGCGCAACAAGGGCGCACGTTTCGTCGAGGAACTCGATGAGGTGCCGCACGGCGCCGTGGCCATTTTCAGCGCGCACGGCGTGGCAAAGAGCGTCGAGGTGGCCGCGCAAGAACGCGACCTCGACGTGCTGGACGCCACCTGCCCGCTCGTTACCAAGGTTCACGTGCAGGGCCGTCAGTATGTGGCAGCGGGACGCACGCTGATCCTGATCGGTCACGCGGGCCATCCCGAAGTGGAAGGCACGATCGGCCAGATTCCCGGCAAGGTGCTGCTCGTGCAGAGCGAAGCCGACGTCGCGAGGCTCGATCTGCCCCTCGACGCACCGCTTGCCTACGTCACGCAGACCACGCTTTCGGTGGACGACACGCGCGGCATCATCGATGCGCTGCTCAACCGCTTCAGCGACATCGTGGGCCCGGACACGCGCGACATCTGCTATGCCACGCAGAACCGTCAGGCCGCGGTGCGCGAACTCTCGACGCTAGTGGACGTGCTGCTCGTGGTGGGCGCAACGAACAGCTCGAACTCGAACCGGCTGCGCGAGATCGGCAGCGAAACGGGTGTGCCGAGCTACCTCGTCGCCGATGGCTCCGAAGTGCAGCCCGAATGGTTTGCGAATGCGCAGGCTGTGGGCATCACGGCAGGTGCATCGGCGCCGGAAGAAATGGTGGAAAACGTAATCGACGCGCTGCGCGCGTTGGGGCCTGTCGAGGTGTCGACGATGACGGGTCAGGAAGAAAAAGTCGAATTCAAGCTGCCGTCGAAGCTGCTGCAACCGCTCGCCGCGCGCGAAGTTTAAGGAGGACATCTCTTGTCTATTCCGCTGCTGCAACAAGTCCGCGTTGGCGCCTACATTGCGCGCCAGCATCTCCGGGGCAACAAGCGCTATCCGCTCGCGCTCATGCTCGAACCGCTGTTTCGCTGCAACCTTGCCTGCAACGGCTGCGGCAAGATCGACTATCCGGACCCCATCCTGAACCAGCGCCTCTCGCTCGAGGAATGTCTGCAAGCCGTGGACGAATGCGGCGCGCCGGTGGTGTCCATTGCAGGCGGCGAACCGCTGCTGCACAAGGAAATGCCGCAGATCGTGAAGGGCATCATCAGCCGCAAGAAGTTCGTGTACCTGTGCACGAACGCGCTGCTGATGGAAAAGAAGATGGACGACTATCAGCCGAGCCCGTATTTCGTGTGGTCGGTCCACCTGGACGGCGACAAGGACATGCACGATCACTCGGTGTCGCAGGAAGGCGTGTACGAGAAGGCCGTCGCCGCGATCCGCGAAGCGAAGCGCCGCGGCTTTCGCGTCAACATCAACTGCACGCTGTTCAACGACGCGATTCCTGAGCGCGTGGCTGAGTTCTTCGACACGCTCGGCCCCATCGGCGTGGACGGCATCACCGTCTCGCCGGGCTACGCCTACGAGCGCGCGCCGGACCAGCAGCACTTCCTGAACCGCGACAAGACCAAGCATCTGTTCCGCGAGATCTTCAAGCGCGGCAACAACGGCAAGAAGTGGTCGTTCAGCCAGTCGAGCCTGTTCCTCGATTTCCTCGCGGGCAACCAGACCTATCACTGCACGCCGTGGGGCAACCCGGCGCGCACGGTGTTCGGCTGGCAGCGTCCCTGCTATCTGGTGGGCGAAGGCTACGCGAAGACGTTCAAGGAGCTGATGGAAACCACCGAGTGGGAAAAGTACGGCACCGGCAACTACGAGAAGTGCGCGGACTGCATGGTGCATAGCGGCTTCGAAGCAACGGCGGTGATGGACACCGTCGCGCATCCGCTGAAGGCGCTCAAAGTGAGCCTCAAGGGCCCGAAGACGGAAGGTGCGTTCGCACGCGACATCCCGCTCGATCGCCAGCGTCCCGCTGAATACGTGTTCTCGCGGCACGTCGAAATCAAGCTCGAGGAAATCCAGCACGCTGCGCAAACGAAGAAGCCGGCGACGGTCGCTGCGCACTGAGTTCGCGCTTCACCGCGTTGGCGCGCGTTCCCGCGGGCGCTTTCGCTACCCGGATTGGCTGCTGAAGGGCGTAACGGCTCATGCCGTTACGCCCTTCCTGTTTTATGCGGATGGATTTATACGGCGCGGCGTGAATAACTCATACGCATTAGCGCACGCTGCCGGAACCGTTATTTCAGCGCGTCGGATCAGTATTCGCTCTCGTAGCAGTTGGTCGGTCTTTCCATACGCATTACAATTTGCTTTCTCTCGATTTGGAATAATCGTCTCGTTTGAGGTAATGCATCGCGTATTACCCGCCGAAACCCTGAACGTCATGACCATGCTGCTCGAACTGAATGCCGTAAGACTCGCCATTGGAACCAACTGCCCTGAGCACAGGAAATCGCGCCCTGATGCCAACGGCTTCAATCTCACGCTCGCACGCGGCGAGATTGGCTGCATCACGGGCGCACCCGGCGCCGCAAAGACGAGATTGCTGCGCGCTATCGCCGGCTTCGAGTCGCTCCACGGCGGCACTATCGCCATCAACGGCAACGCCGTCGCTTCGAAAAGCATGGCGCTTCCGCCGTACAGGCGCCGTATCGGCATGATGGTTCAGGACGACACCCTGTTTCCGGACCGCAGCGTCGCGCGGAACGTCGCGCTCGCGCTCGGCGCGCTGGGCGGCGACCAACAGGGACCGCGTGCGACGGAAGTGCTGGCCCAGGTGGGCATAGCGGACCTGGCCGAAGCGCTGCCCGAGACGCTCACGCCGGCCCAGGTGCAGCGTGTGCTGCTTGCGCGCGCCATGGCGCCGTCACCCGAACTGCTGCTGCTGGACGAACCGTTCGCGCCGCTCGACCTCGACGCCCGCGAGGCCTTCGCGCAAGACTTGCGGCGCATCCTCAAAGCCACCGGCCAGACCGCGCTGGTCGCCACGCGCGAGCCTATGCCGTCATTCGCTTTCGCCGACCGCGTCGGCGTCATGGCCGAAGGGCTCGTCGTGCGATGGGACTCGCTAGCCGGCGCAAATGGCCTGCAAGAGCGCGAATCGACGGGCTCCACTCACTAGTAAAACTGCTGCCCAGCCGTAGGCGCACGGCGGTGTAGTATTCGCTTTCCCCTTGCTACACGCGCGTGACAGCGTGAGGCCGCTACCGGATTCCCCGTAGCGGCCGCCGTGTTTTCCTACGATGAATCTGAAGACGAGGATCTTCCTGCTAGCCGTGGTGCCGTTTCTCGTGGCAATTGCGGGAATCGGCATTGGCGTGCGCCAGCAGGCGACCGCGCTCGCCCGCACGCAGCACGCCACCATGGAAGCGGCGTACCTCTCCAGCAAGGAAATCGAGCTCAAGCATTACGTCGACCTGGCCACCAGCGCTATTGCGCCGCTCTACGACAACGCGACGGACGACGCGCGCGACGACGCCACGCAGCGCGCCCGGGCGCTGGAGCGGCTCGAAAAGATGGACTTCGGCAAAGACGGCTACTTCTTCGTCTACGACATGCATGGCCGCTCCCTCATGCATCCGCGCGAACCCAATCTGGTGGGCCACGACCTCTGGGACCTGCGCGACCCCGGGGGCACGCTCACCATCCAGCGGCTCATCGCGGCCGCCTCCAGCGGTGGCGGCTATGTACGTTACATGTGGCACCGGCCGTCCACGGGCAAGCTCGCGCCGAAGCTGGGCTACGTCGTGCCGCTGCCGCGCTGGGGCTGGATGATCGGCACCGGCATCTATCTGGACGACGTGAACGCGACGCTTGCCGGCATCGACGAACACGCGTCGGCCAACATCGAACGCACGATGACGTGGATCGCTGGCATCGCGCTGGCGGGCGTGGCCGTAATCGCCATCTGCGCGCTGGTGCTGAACGTGAGCGAGTACCGCAGCGCGGACGCAAAGCTCAAGCGCCTCGCGCAGCAGGTGGTCGAGTCGCAGGAAAACGAGCGGGCGCGTCTTTCGCGCGAGCTGCACGACGGCATCAGCCAGATGATGGTGTCGGCGAAACTGCTGCTCGAATCGGCGCTCGCGCGGCTGGAACGCGGCGAGACACGCGTGCCCGCCGCCGAAACGGCGCTGGCCACGAGCCTCACGCGGCTCGGCGACACGCTGCGCGAAGTGCGCCGCATCTCGCACGCGCTGCGCCCCGCGATGCTCGACGACCTGGGCCTCGCCGCCGCGCTCGAACAGCTAAGCCGAGAGATGGGGGGAGAGACGGGCATCGAGATCGGTTTCACGCAGATCGCGCACACGCACGCGGCGGCCTTGCCCGACGCCGTGAACACGGTGCTCTTCCGGATCGCGCAGGAGGCGCTCACGAACATCGTGCGTCACGCCGAGGCGAAGCGCGCGGCGTTGACGCTGGACGTGGCATCGAGCGCCGTCACGCTGACGGTTGCCGACAACGGTCGAGGCTTCGACGTGGAGCGTGCGCTCGCCGACCCGCGCGCCGGCATCGGCCTGCGCAACATGCGCGAGCGGCTCGAAACGCTGGGCGGCACGCTCGCTATCGCTTCGCAGCCCGGCCACACGATCATCAGCGCGCGCGTGCCCGTGAGCGCCGCCGCTGAACAACGGTCCAGCGGACCTCTTGCGTCATCACAGCCGCCACGGCACACCAACAGCGAGCCCGCCGCGACGACCGCCACGGCTTATGCCGCATCACCGGCCACGAGCCTGCCTGTGCCGCCCTCCCGCACCGGGACTTCGACATGAACCACACCGCATCCCCCGCCCGCATCGTGCTCGTCGACGATCATCCGCTCGTGCGCGACGGCCTGCGCGCGCGGCTCGAAGCCGTGCCCAACCTGCAGGTGGCGGGCGAAGCCGGCAACGCCGACGAGGCGCTCGCGCTCGCCGGATCCATTGAACCGGACCTCGTGCTGATGGACGTGGGGATGAACGGCATGAACGGCATCGCGCTGGCCAGCCTGTTTCACGAGCGCTTTCCGGGCATCCGCGTGCTGATGCTTTCCATGCACGACAACATCGAATACGTAACGCAGGCGGTGCGCGCGGGCGCGGGCGGCTACGTGCTGAAGGATTCGCCGGCAACCGAGATCGTGCACGCCATCGAGGCCGTGCTCGCGGGGCAGACGTTCTTCAGCGCGGGCATCGCGAAGAAGATGATTCATGCGTCCGCCATGCAGACGCCGGTGGAACGGCTCACGCCGCGCGAGCGCGACATTCTGGATGCGCTCGCGCTTGGGCTGTCGAGCAAGCAGATCGCACAGCAGTGCGGCCTCTCGGTGCGCACGGTGGAAACGCACCGGCTCAACCTGAAACGCAAGCTGGATATCGAAGGCCAGGCCGAACTGATCAAGTTCGCCGTGGAGCACCGCCGCGGGGCTGACCGCAAGCGGTGACCCCGGGGCTCAGCCCGCCGTGCGGGCGTTGTGTTCGACCAGGAACTTGATGAGCCCTTCGATGCCGCCCTTGGCGATCTGATCGGCAAACTGCGTCTGATACACCTGGATCAGCCACGCGCCCATCATGTTGATGTCGTAAATCTTCCAGCCCGATGCCGTTTTTTCCAGGCGGTAGTCGATGGCGTCGTCGCCGCCGTTGCTGATTACGTGCGACTGCACGACGGTATCTTTGGACGCCGACGCCGTGCTGGAAGGCAGGAACTTGAACGTGACGTCCTGATTACGCAGCTGCGAGAGCGATTCCGCGTAGGTGCGCACGAGCAGCGTCTGGAATTGCTGGTACAGCTGTTGCTGCTGCTCAGGGGTTGCGGTCGCCCATGCCTTGCCGACCGCGATGCGCGCCGTGCGCTGGAAGTTCGTGTACGGCACGAAGTGCGTCTGCACCACCTGCGTGATCTTGCCCATGTCGCCGCCGCGCGCCTGCGGGTCGGCCTTCATCGCCGTCACGGTGCCTTCCACGGCGTTCTTCACCACGGCATCCGGCGTGGCCTGGGCAAAAGCCGAGGTGGAGACCACGAAAGCTGCCACAAAAGCTGACAAATAACGTTTCATTGCTGTTCCGGACTTAAAAAGAGGTGCGGATCGCGTCGACCGCGACCCGCAACGGGCCAGTATACCGAGTTTGGTCGAACCGCCCGGTGTGCCGCGCTGCCGCGCCCGCCGGAGCAGGGTCGGTATACTTGTGCGCTCTTTCCAGAAAACCCGCCATCGACAGGGCCCCCGCCTGTATATGCTGAAGCCATTTATCGTCCGCCTCGTCGCCTGGTCCGTACGCCGTCCGGCGTGGGTCATCGCCGTCTCCCTGCTACTCGCCGTGCTGAGCAGCGTCTACGTTGTCCAGCACTTCCGCATCAACACCGACGTCAGCCAGCTGATCGAAAACGATAAGGACTGGGCCGCGCTCGGCGACGCCATTGACCAGGCCTTCCCGCAACGCACCCAGACCGTGCTGGTCGTGGTGGAAGCGGACGCCCCCGAATTTGCCGACACCGCCGCCGACGAACTCGCGGCCAGCCTCAAGAAGGACACGAGCGAGTTCGGCTCGGTCACGCAGCCCGCAGGCGGTCCCTTTTTCCAGCACAACGGCCTCTTGTTCCTGTCGGTGAACGACGTGCTCAACACCACCGGCCAGCTCGTGCAGGCGCGTCCGCTGGTGAATGCCCTTGCGCAGGATCCGAGCCTGACCGGCCTTGCCGGCGTGCTCACGACGAGCCTGATGCTGCCGCTGCAGATCGGCCAGGTGAAGCTGCCCAACATGGCGCATCTGCTCGCGCAGAGCGCCGACGTGCTGGACCGCGTGCTGGCCGGCCAGCAGCCGGCGTTCTCGTGGCGCGGGCTCGTCGATAAAGACGCCGCCGCGAAGCCCGCTTACGCGTTCGTCACCGTGCAGCCCGTGCTCAACTACGCGAAGCTGCGCGCGGGCGCGAGCGCCTCGGCGGCCATTCGCGCCCAGGCCGCCGCGCTGCACCTCGACACACGCTACGGCGCGAAGGTGCGGCTCACGGGCGAACAGCCGCTCGCCGACGAGGAATTCGCCTCCGTCGAAGACGGCGCCGCGCTGAACGGCGCCATCACGCTGCTCGTGGTGCTCGGCATTCTGTGGCTCGCGCTGCGCTCGGGCCGCATGATCGTCGCGGTGCTCGTGACGCTCGCGATCGGCCTCACCGTGACGGCCGCGCTCGGGCTGATGATGGTGAGCGCGCTCAACATGATCTCCGTGGCGTTCATGGTGCTGTTCGTGGGGCTCGGGGTGGACTTCGGCGTGCAGTTCGGCGTGAAGTACCGCGAGGAGCGCTATCACGAAGACCGCATCGAGGCCGCGCTCGTCAACACCGGCCGCACCGTGGGCGTGCCGCTCACGCTCGCCGCCGTGGCTGTGGCCGAGAGCTTCTTTTCGTTCCTGCCCACGGCCTACCGTGGTGTATCCGAACTGGGCCGTATTGCGGGCGTCGGCATGTTCGTCGCCTATTTCGCCAGCATGACGCTGCTGCCGGCGCTCATCAAAATGCTCGCGCCGCCGGGCGAGGCCACGCCGCCGGGCTTCAAGCAACTTGCGCCCGTCGACGCGTTTCTGGACCGCCACCGCAAGCCGGTGCTGATCGGCACGCTCGTCGTGGTGGTGGGCGCTTCGCCGCTGCTCGCGCGTCTTCAGTTCGACTTCAATCCGCTGCACCTGAAAGATCCGCATACGGAGTCGATGGCCACGCTGCTCGCGCTGAAAAACTCGCCGGTCATCTCCGTCAACGACGTGAGCGTGCTGGGCGCGTCGCTCGCGGACGCGGACCGCATCGCGGCGCACCTCTCGAAACTGCCTCAGGTGGGCCGCACGACGACGCTCTCCAGCTTCATTCCCGGCGACCAGCAGCAGAAGATGATGCTGGTCGCGAGCGCCGCCCAGCAGCTTCTGCCCGCGCTCACGCAAGCACCGGCACCGGCCGCCACCGACGCCGTGCGCGTCGCGGCGCTCAAGCGCGCGGCAAACCAGCTGTCGCTCGCCGCCGACGAGCATCCGGGCGCGGGCGCCGCCGAAGCGAAGCACCTCTCGGCCACGCTGACGAAGCTCGCCAACGCAGACGCCGCCACGCGCGACCGCGCCGAAAAGGCCATTGCCGAGCCGCTGAGGCTCGCGCTCGGCCAGCTCGCCAACCTGCTGCAGCCCACCGAGATCACGCGCACCACGCTGCCGCCCGGCATCGTGCGCGACTGGGTGGCGCCGGACGGCCACGCGCTCGTGGACGTCGCGCCCAAAGTGCCGCCCGGCGTGGATCCGAACGACGACGTCATGCTGCGCAACTTCGCGCAAGCCGTGAAGGCCGCCGAGCCCGGCGCGATTGGCGGTCCGATCTCGATCCTCCATTCGGCCAACACCATCATCAAGGCGTTCCTGCAAGCCGCCGCGTGGGCTGTGCTCTCCATCACGGTCCTGCTGTGGCTCGCATTGCGGCGCTTCGCCGACGTGTTGCGCACGCTGATTCCGCTGCTGGTATCGGCCGTGGTGACGCTCGAGCTTTGCGTGGTTTTCGGCATGCCTCTCAACTTTGCGAATATCATCGCGCTTCCGCTGATGCTGGGCGTGGGCGTCGCCTTCAAGATCTACTTCGTGATGGCGTGGCGTTCCGGCCAGACGGGGCTGCTCCAATCGAGCCTCACGCACGCGGTGATGTTCAGCGCCGCCACCACGGCGACGGCGTTCGGCAGCCTGTGGCTTTCGCATCACCCCGGCACGTCGAGCATGGGACGGCTGCTCGCGCTTGCGCTCTTCTGCACGCTGATCGGCGCCGTGGTGTTCCAGCCGGTGCTGATGGGCAGGCCTCGCGTGGAGCGCGCGCGCAAAACAAAACAACTCCAGGGAATCGATCAATGAAGAAGCGAAACGCCGCACTGGTGCTTGCAGCCGTAGGCGCAACCGCCCTGACGGCAGGCTGCGCAACCGGCCCGGAGCGCAAACCCGGCGATCCGCTGGAGCCGATGAACCGCGCCATCTTCAAGTTCAACGACACGGTGGACCAGGCCATCGCCGTGCCCATCGCGAAGGGCTACCAGAAGGTAACGCCGCAGCCGTTTCGCACGGCGGTGAGCAACTTCTTCTCGAACCTCGGCGACATCAGCAACTTCGCCAACGACCTGCTGCAACTGAAGATCACGGACGCCACCGAAGACCTCATGCGCGTGGCGTTCAACTCCACCTTCGGCCTGGGCGGCCTGCTCGACTGGGCGACGCCGGCAGGACTGCCAAAGCACAAGCAGGACTTCGGGCTGACGCTCGGCCGCTGGGGCATTCCGTCGGGTCCGTACCTGGTGCTTCCCATCTTCGGTCCAAGCTCGTTCCGCGACAGCGTGGGCCTCGCCGTGGACGTGCGCTTCAATCCGATGAACTACATGGAGCCGGCGGTACGCAACCCGATGTATGGCGCGCAGTTCGTGAGCGTGCGCTCCGACCTGCTCGGCGCGTCGAACCTGCTGGAACAGGCCGCGCTCGACAAGTACTCGTTCGTGCGCGACGCCTATACGCAGCAGCGCAAGTCGCTGCTGAAGGGCTCGTCGGCGCCGCCTGCGCTGCCGGATTACGGCGACCCGGGCGCCTCGGATGATGGCGATACGGGTGCTGCTGCGGCTGGTGCGGGGAGTGCGGCTGGCGGTGCGGCTGATGTGAGTGCTGCTAGCGGTGCCGCGGCTGGCGGTACTGCGGCTAGTGGCGCGGCGGCGGAAAGCGCTCCAGCAGCAGGGGCAGCAGGCAACGCCGCGGCAGCGGGCGCCGCTGGCGCGCCCGGGGCAGGCGTGAGCGGCAAGGCCGGAACGGCGGCGCCGGCCAAGGCCGCGTCCGGGTCGAATGAGACTGCGGCTCCGGCTGCGGCCTCCGACGGCGCAGCGACACCCGCCAGCGCGCCGGCCGGGCAATAAAGGCACGGAGCGCGACGCGGGAAGCCCGGCCGGGAGTGCGGCCGACTGCAGCCGCTCCGGCTCCAGCCCTAGCGTCAGCGAATTCGCCGCGCGGCCGGGGCCGCGCGACGCAACAAAAAGCCCTGCAAGGCTTTATGTCTTGCAGGGCTTTGTCTTGTGTGCAACTTCAGGCGTCTTCGCCTTCACCTTCACCAAACCTCGGAACACCTCAGCGGAAAGAGCCTGCGCAAGCACCGGTCATCTTGCCCGCCGCCACGCGCCGTCAGTGCGCCGCTTCCTCTTGCGCTTCGTGCTCGTGATCCGCCTCTTCGCCGCCTTCCAGCAGCGCGCCGGGCGCCGACGCTACGGCACGAGCCGCAGCCTGCGTCCGCTCAAGCTGGCGAGCAAACGCTTCGTCGGCGTAGCGGATGCGATCGCGACCGTGCGGCGCCGGATTGCCCTGCTCGTCGAGATTCACGAACACCATCTTCTCGATGGTCAAGATGCTCTTGCGCGTGATCTTGTTGCGCACCTCACAGCGCAACGTGATGGACGTGCGGCCGAAGTGCGTCGCCGTCATGCCCAGTTCGATGATGTCGCCCTGGCGCGCCGAGCTGACGAAGTTGATTTCCGACATGAACTTCGTCACGACGCGTTGGTTGTCGAGCTGGCAAATCGCGTAAATCGCGGCTTCTTCGTCGATCCAGCGCAGCAGGCTGCCGCCGAACAGCGTGCCGTTCGGATTCAGGTCTTCGGGCTTGACCCATTTGCGGGTGTGGAAATTCATCATCTGGCATCCCTCGATCAGAGCGGTCCGGCCCCACATGCTCGGGGTCAAACTAGGTTAATGCTTAAATCATAACAGATATAAGGGTTTACCCTAGTCAATACAAGCCCACCCCGATCGTGTTGCGGTGAACCGTCCGTTGGGCCGTGCGAGGTTCGCCGCGCCCGTCTCTAGCGATGTAGCCGCAAACCCTTGAGCGCCTTGTCCACGCGTCCCTTCTCGCCGCGCACGGCGATGCCGACCAGCCGCAGTTCGTCCGTGGCTACCGCAGCCACGGCGGCGCGGTTGTCGTCGTCGTGGCCCGTGTCGAACAGGTCTTCCGTGAAGATGGACATGTCGAGTTCGCGTTCGGACACCCGGTTGAACGCGCGGCGCAGTTCTTCGTCGCCGGCGGCGTAGACGAGCACCGGCTGGCGGAACATCGGCAGATACGACTTGCCCGACCCGTCCACGTAGCGCGGCCCCACCACGCCTTCAACGGTCGCCGCAATGCCGCTCACGATGAACGCCGTGACGTTCAGCTTCTTCCAGACCGGCAGGTCGTCCCGGAGAATCACGGCAATCTTGGTATCGAAAATTACCCGCGCCGGCGCGGCCGGGTCCGCCGATGGGCTAACCGACGAAGCCGGAGCCGGAGCCGGAGCCGGAGCCGGAGCCGAAGCCGAAGTCGAAGTCGAAGCCGAAGTCGAAGTCGAAGCCGGATTAGCAGCCGTATCTTCGTTCGTCAGATCCATACGTCGTTCCTCGCCGTGCGTTCGTTGGTTTCGCGGCCGGTGTTGAGCACGCCGCGCGGCTCGATCACCATCATCTGGACCTCGCCCTCGGCGAACGGCTTGTGCTCCTTGCCCTTCGGCACCACGAACATCTCGCCCGCGCCGATGTGAACGCTGCCGTCGCGGAAATCGATGCGCAGCGTGCCGTCGATCACGATGAAGGTCTCGTCGGTATCGGGATGGTCGTGCCAGAGGAAATCGCCCTGAATCTTCACCAGCTTGAACTGGTAGTCGTTCATTTCGGCAACCACGCGCTGCTGCCACTGGTCATGGATAAGCGCGAGCTTGGCCGCCAGGTTGATCGGCGCGTAGGCCGCCTTGCCCGGGGCGTGGTGTTCGGTGGGTGTCATGTGCGTCTCCTTCGTCAGATGCGACGAAGGACGAGCGTAGACGGTGCGAGCGCAACGCGTCTTGAACGATTGTGCAAGCGAGCCGGTGAGGCCCGACGAAGCCGCCTGATCCGCTCGATCGGGCCCGCTTCAGGCCCGCTCAGCGCCCCATGCCGGCGAGCGTCTTCAGCCAGCGCGACGGCGACAGGCCATACGTCTTCGTGAAGTGGCGCGTCATGTGGCTCTGATCGGCGAAGCCGGCAGCGGCGGCCGCCTCGGCGAGCGGACGGCCCAGCAGCATCAGTTGCCGCACGCGGTCGAGCCGGCGCATCGTCAGATAGCGGTACGGGCTTGTGCCGAAGAATGCGCGGAAATCGCGCGACAGGCTCCAGCGATCGCGGCCCGTGGCGACGGCCAGATCATCGAGACTCACGGCGCAGTCGAGCGCATCGTGCAGATATTCGCGAGCCCGCCGCGCCGCGTGGTAATCCGCCGTCTGGCGCAGGCGGCGCGCGCCTGAAACGGCGTCGAGCGCCAGTGCCAGATCGAGAATCGCGTCGTCGCGCTCGAGCGGATCGAGCGGGTAATCCATGCCGCGCAGGAGCACGTTGGTGGCTGCATACAGACGCGGGTCGTCGGAAATGCCGCCCTCCACGAACGGCAGGGGCCGGCCGCCTAGCGCCTGCTGAAACAGCGCCGGCTCGACGTAGACCATGCGATAGCGGAAGCCGTGCTCGGAGCCGGCCTCGCCGTCGTGCGGCTCGTCGGGGTGAATCACGATCGTGCGGCCCGGCTGGCTGTGCACGAAATGGCGCCGATAGTGGAACGACTGGACGCCCGACAGCGTGCGGCCGATCGCGTAGGTATCGTGCCGGTGCATGTCGTAGGCGTGCGCGTGAAAAAAGGCTTCGATGCGTTCGATGTCGCCCTGGTGCGCACGGTGGATCCAGTCGGTATGAGGCCGCTGCGGCTGCACTCGCGGCTCGGCACGCGCCTCGGTCCCGACTGCGATTTCGGCCCCTTCTCCTGCTGCCTTCATCCGATTCCCCTTCGCTTCGCTCCACGCCTCTGCGAAACAAGCCTTGCCGCGGCATCCGCGCCGCCAGGCGACGGCGAAAAGCGATGATATAGCGGGCCGGTCAGGCGCGTGCGCGGCACATGGGGCGTCCTGGCGTGGGTCGCCTTACAAGGGTCGCCCTGCCGCGGGTCGCCCTACGCGGGCCGCCCTGCGCGGGCCGCCACAAACGCGCTATCTGCGTCGATGGCGCGGTACAGCTGACCGGCAAGACGCGTTCACCATTCGCTGTCCCGCGTGCCGTCAGCGGACGCTACCCACCGAAACCGGCCGCAGCGCCCGAGCACGTTCGAGCACCTGCCGCGCCCGCACGAGAGAGACACGTGCCGCGCGGGCGTCGGCGGCCACCTGCAGAAGCGGGCCGAGTTGTGCCGGCCGCCGCGCCAGTTCGCGCAGCACGGGCAGCACCGCCGTGCTGCCGTCGTCGCGCAACCCCGCCATGGCGGCGGGCGGCAGCGAGCGCCACGCCGGGTCCACCACCGCGCGGCACACCGCGAACGGCACGCCCTGCGCCGCCGCAATGGCGCCTGCGATGTGCGATTCCATATCCACCGCGAGCGCGCCCGTGGACCGGTAGAGCGCCTGCTTGTCCGCTGCCGTCGTGAGCGGCGCCGACACGGCCGCCTGGATGCCGCGCCGCAAGCGCGCTGCCAGCGGCGAGCCCGCCAGCGCCGCCGCGAGCCGCTGGGTCCACGCGGTGTCGGTCATCACGCGGCCGAGCGGGCCGTCCACGGCATCCGCCACGACGATCGTGCCGGGCGTGAGTTCGGGCGCGAGCCCACCCGCCGTGCCGAAACTCAGAATGCCTGCGCAGCCGCGCTGCACCGCATCGCGCAGCGCGCGTTCGAGCAGATCGGCGCGCGCCGCGTAGACCGCCTCCACGCCCTCTCCCCGCGCGATCTGCGCTTCGAACGCCATGCCGGCCACCACGATGACGGGCAGACCCGCCGACTCTTGGGGCGCGGCAACCGTTGGTGCGCGCATCGGCGTCACATTCCAACCGCGACGCGAGCAACGCCGTCGCGCTTGAGATTGCGATAGCGGGCAAGCGCCCACAGCGGGAAGAACTTCCGATAGCCGTGGTAGCGCAGATAGAACACGCGCGGGAAGCCGGTCGCCGTGAAACGCGTTTCGTCCCACAGCCCGTGTTCCTGCTGGTTCGCCTGAAGGTACGCGATGCCGCGCGCAACGGCGGGATGGTCCACCGCGCCCGCGGCCATCAGGCCCAGCACCGCCCAGGCGGTCTGCGAGGCCGTGCTCGGTGCGCGTTCGTAGCCGCGATAGTCGAGTTTGTAGCTCTCGCCGCCCTCGCCCCAGCCGCCGTCGTCGTTCTGGATCGAGACAAGCCACTGCACGGCGCGCGTCATGTGCGGGTCGCTGTGCGACAGGCCGGCCGCGTTCAGCGCGCACAGCGCCGTCCACGTGCCGTAGATGTAGTTCATGCCCCAGCGGCCGTACCAGCTGCCGTCCGACTCCTGCTCTTTCAGCAGATAGTCGTAGGCGCGACGCGACGGCTCGCTCGTGCCCGGCATCTCGCCCAGCTGCGCGAGCATCGAAAGGCAGCGACCGGACACGTCCGCAGTGGGCGGATCGAGCAGCGCGCCGTGGTCGGAGAACGGAATGTTGTTGAGGTAGTACTGCGTGTTCTCAGGCTCGAACGCACCCCAGCCGCCGTCGCTGCTCTGCATGCCGACAATCCATTCGCGCGCGCGCGCAATGGCTTGGCTATCGACGTCCGACTGCGTGAGTCCCGCCGCGCGATGCATGGCCATCACCACCACGGCGGTGTCGTCCACGTCGGGGTAATACGCGTTCGCGTACTGGAACGCCCAGCCGCCGGGCCGCACGTCGGGACGGCGCGAGATCCAGTCGCCGCGCAGGTCGAGCTCCTGCAGCGGGCGCAGCCATTCCAGACCGCGCAATGCCGCTTGCCGGGCCTGCGCATCGCCAGTCTCCAGCAGCGCGTGCGCCACGAGCGACGTGTCCCACACCGGCGAGAGACACGGCTGGCAATACGCCTCGTCGTCTTCCTCGTGAATGACGAGCAGCTTGTCGATGGAGCGGCGGGCAATCGCGCGGTTCGGATGATCCGCGGGATAGCCGAGCACGTCGTACATCATCACGGCGTTGGCCATGGCGGGGAAGATCGCGCCGAGGCCGTCTTCACCGTTCAGGCGCTCGTCGACGAAGGCGACGGCGGCGTCGATGGCGCGCTGGCGCAGATAGCCCGGAAAGAGCGGATCGACGGTGCGCAGAATGCCGTCCACGGCGCGGAAGAACGCGAACCAGCCTTCGTTCTGATGCGGCGCGCGCGGCAACAGGCCCGTGGTGACGGCCGCGCCGCGGAACAGTTCGTCGATACGCACGCCGCGCGGATTACGCGCGCGCGGCCGCTTCGCGTTGAGCACGAGCAGCGGCACGATGACCGTGCGCGCCCAGTACGACACCTTCGAAAGATGGAACGGAAACCACTTGGGCAGCAGCGTGATCTCGACCGGCATCATCGGCACCGCGTACCAGGTGATGACGCCGTAGAGCGCGAGCAGGATGCGCGTGAACACGTTCACGGCTTCCGCGCCGCCCGCCGCCAGAATCGCGTTGCGCGCGCGGACCATGTGCTCGGCGTCTTCGGCGTCGCCGATCATCTTCAGCGCGAAGTACGCCTTCACGCTGGCGCTCACGTCCATCGCGCCGTCGGTGAAAAGCGGCCAGCCGCCATCGGCCAGCTGGATGCGGCGCAGGTAGCGGCCGATCTTGCGCTCCAGTTCGACGTCGGCCGTCTCGCCCAGGTAGTGCACGAGCAGCACGTATTCGGCGGGGATCGTGGCGTCGGCTTCGAGTTCGTAGACCCAGTGGCCGTCGGGCTTCTGTGCGGCAAGGATCGCGTCGGTGGCGCGCGCCACGCTCGCATCGAGCGACGCCAGCGCGGGCGCGTGGGCTTCAGGCGGCAGCGCGCGGGCGTCGTTCACCGCGTCGTTCGCTGCTTCATTTGCAGCGTCACCTGCCGGCAAGGTCGCGGCATCCGCCGCGGAGTCGTCCATTGGCAGGGCTTGGGTCAAATCGTTCATCGGCGCTCCATCGGTGCAATCGGTACGTCAAGCAGGAGGTCCGCGGCCTTCTGGCCCGAGCGGATCGCTCCTTCAATCGTTGGGGGCAGACCGGTGGCCGTCCAGTCGCCCGCCAGCATCAGGTTGTTCCAGCGTGTGCGCGTGCCGGGCCGGCGCGTCTCTTCTTCCGGCCGGGCGGCAAATGTGGCGCGGGCTTCCGTCACGATCTGCCAGGCTGGCATCGGCTCCACGGGCAGCGACGCGGCCTGCGCGACGTCGGCCCAGATTGCTCTCGCCAGCGCCTCGCGCGGCATCGCGAGCAGGCGGTCCGCAGCGTAGACGGTCGCGGAGAGCCGGCCGTCGGAGGCCACCATCCATTGCGCCGTGCCGTTCAGCAGACTCGTGGCCGCGGGCGTGCCGAACGGCGGCTCCACCGCGAAATGCGCGCTCACCACGGCGCTGGACCGCTGCGGCGTCTGAATGCCGGGCACCAGCGCGCGAGCCGCATCCGGCGAGACGGCGAGGATGGCGGCATCCGTTTCGCCGAGCGAGATGATCTCCTCGCCGAAATTCAGCGCGCTCACGCGCGCGGCAGCCATGCCGCTTGCCGTCGCCGGGCGGTCGTCGAATGCCATCGACTGCAGCCGCGAGCCGAGCCGGATCACTGCGCCGCCGTGCTGCAAGAGCCGCAGCGCCGGATCGACGAACGCGCTCGCCAGTCCGTCGCGCGCCACGAGTGGCCGGCACGCGTCGCCGCCTGCCGCGAAGGTTTCCCGCACGAGTGCGCCTGCGAGTTGCGCGGTCGCGTCGCGCGGCTCGGTATTGAGCATGGCGAACAGCAGCGGCTCGACGAGGCGCGTCCAGAAGGCGCCGTCGCAGCGCAGCGTCTGCGCCACCGTGCGGCCCGGCTTCGCCAGCAGCAGCGGCACGAACCGCACGAAATCCAGCGGGCGCGCGCCGGGCACGCGCGCCTCGGCATTGAAGATCCAGCGCGCCAGCCAGCCCGACGAAAACTGCGCCGTCCAGCGTGTGCGTGCGGCAAGATCCACGAACGCGAATTCAGGACGGTGCGGCCCTTCCAGTTCGTCGCTCGAGCCGATCACGCGCGCGTAGTTGAGCGTGGCGTGATGGCCGGACAGCACGATGTGGTTGCCGTTGTCGATGGTGGCGCCGAGCGCTTCGTCGTAGTAAGAGCGGCAACGCCCGCCCGCCTGCGCCGCCGCTTCGTGCAGCACCACCCGCGCGCCACGCCGCTGCAACTGGACCGCAGCGGCCAGACCGGCCAGGCCCGCGCCGATCACGTGGACAAGCCTCGGCATCAGAACAATGCGTAGCGCGCCACGATCCACAGGAGCCGCGCGCGCGGCTTCCTGACCCGCGTGCGCGGAATGTCGAAGCCGCGATCCAGCGTGCGGTCCAGCAGGCAACGGTAGACGCCCGACATGATGCGCGGCGCCTTTACCTGGGCGCGCGGCGCGGTGTCCATGATCGCGTCGGCGGCGGCAAAGTGCTCTTTGGCGCGCTCGGCGAGCGTCATGCAGACGCGCGGCAGCGAGGGGTCGTCCGCGATGGCGGCCGGGCTGCTCACCGCAATGCCTTCGCGCGCGAGCAATTCGCGCGGCAGATAGCAGCGGTGAATGGCGGCATCTTCGTCGATGTCGCGCAGGATGTTCGTGAGTTGCAGCGCGCGGCCAAGATGATGCGCGAGCTGCCGCCCAGGCTCTTCCTCCATCCCGAAAATCCTCACCGACAGGCGGCCGGCGGCGCTCGCGACGCGATCGCAGTAGAGGTCGAGCGTGGCTTCGTCGGGAGCGCAGATGTCGGCGGCGGCGTCCATGGCCATGCCGTCGATCATCGCGTGAAAGTCTTCGCGCTTGAGCCCGAAGGTGTGGATATGCCGCGTGAGCGCGGCGAGCGAAGCGCGCGGCGTGCCGGCGTAGCAGGCGTCGATGTCGGCGCGCCACGCTTCGAGTGCGGCTGCGCGTTCGGCGCGCGGGCGCTCGCTGTCGGCGATGTCATCAACGGCGCGGCAGAACGCGTAGACCTGGTACATGGCATCGCGCTGTGCCGCCGGCAGGATGCGCATTGCCAGATAGAACGAGCTGCCGGACGACATGGCAGCGGCATCGGTTGCTGTATCGTCCACGACGAGATTGGAAACGGCCAAGACGATCTCCGCTGGGGCGCCCGCGAGGGGCGGTCAGGAATTCGGGCCCGCAGCACAGCGATCGTGGAGCGGGTCGCCCGCGCGCGCGGACACGCGCGAGGCACCGGCAGCCAGGCCGGAAACGGGCCAAAGTATAACAACCTTTAACGGGCATCGCGGGCCGCTGGGCGGACGGGTCCGGGGACGGATCGTGAAATGCCGTCGTGAAGCCGGTCGCCAAATCGCGCCTCGGCGTCGTTCCGCGCGCTCGCGGCACACTCGAGCAACGCCTAGGTGAATGCGACCGACCGGTTGCGGCCTTGCCGTTTCGCGCTGTAGAGCGCGGCGTCCGCTTCGTTGATGAGCGCCTCATAGGCCGACACACCGCTGCGCGCGGCCGCGCCGCCCACGCTCGCCGTCACGGGCACCGGGTCGCCCTGCACGTCCACGGGCGTATCGCAGATCGTCTGACGGATCTTTTCGGCCACGCGCATGGCATCTTCCAGCGGCGTGCACGGCAGCAGCAGCGCGAATTCCTCGCCGCCAAAGCGCCCGAACGTGTCCTGCACGCGCACGACGCCCGCCACGCGCTGCGCCATCACGCGCAGCACGGTGTCGCCCACCATATGGCCGAACTGGTCGTTGATCTTCTTGAAGTGGTCCAGATCGAACAGCAGCACCGAAAGGTCGCCGCCGTAACGCTGCCAGCGCGAGAACTCGTCGCGCAGACGCATTTCGAAGCAGCGCCGGTTGGCAATGCCGGTCAGCCCGTCGCGGTCCGCGTATTCCTGGAGCTTGGCGACGGCTTCCTCGCGTTCGCGCTGCACGATGCTCACGTGCGTCACGTCGGAGACGGTCACGCAAACGGCCACTACCTCGCGCTCGCGCATGAGCGGCATGAACGTGCAGTCCTGCTGCATGTAGTCCACGCCGCCCGTGATGGGCCGGTCATGGTCGAACTTGAAAAGATAAGGCCGCTGCTCCCAGGAGCTGAACGCGAAGCTGCCCAGCTGGAAGACGCTTTCCACCTTGCGCGTAAGCCATACGCGGGGCAGTTCGGGAAAGCTCGAAAAAATCGAGCGGCCAATCACCTGCTCGGGCCGCAGGCCGCTGTGGTCCTGCATGAACCGGTTCCACATCAGCACGTTCATGTCGCGGTCGAGCACGAAAATGCCGAATCCGACCCGCTCTACGACGAGGTCGGACAAAGACGGCGTGACTACAGGCGTATTCATAAGCTGGAAAGCAGGGCATCGAGCGCTTCGCTCATGTGGCGAATCGATTCCTCGGCCATCAGCATGACGAGATGCGCGCGGAAGCGCTGGTCTTCGAGCGCGAAGTTGACCTCGATGAGCAGCGCCACTTCCCACGCCAGCACGTTCGGCTGGAAGACTTCTTCGAGCGAGATCGCCTCGCCGAGCAGCCCAGGCGGCGAAAACACGGGCTGACGCCCGAGCTGGTCGAGGATCGACGACACGCACGCACCCGTCAGCACGTTGGCCACGTCGAACACCAGTTCTTCTTCGCTCGTTGCTTCGTAGGCGGACTTGGCGTACGGGTCCTGAACCAGCGAGCACAGGTCGCTCACCTCGCCGCTGCGGCAGATCACGAGCGCCTCGCCGCGAATCTCCGAGCGGAAGCCCTGGCGCACCGCCGTTACCGCATCTTCTATACCCGTCATCTCGCGCAGCGCCTCGGCCGCTTCGCTCACGTCGACCACGCGCACGCGCGGCACTGAAAGCTCGATGAACGTGTCGAGCAGCACCGCGAGCCGGGTCGCGGCCTGCCCCATCGCCAGATTGGCGACCTCCTGCAGCGCGTCGCGCTGGTCTTCGGTGAGGACTGGCTCAGGCATACAACCCGTACTCCTTCAGGATCGGCAACAGCGCTTCGGGCGTGACCGGCTTCGCAACGAACGCGGCCGCGCCGAGCGTGCGCACGCGCTCCTGGGCCATCGGCTGGACGTCGGCGGACACGACAATCACAAACGTATTCAGATCCTCGTGCTGAAGCGCCTCCAGAACCTGATAGCCCGTCATGTCCGGCATCGTGAGGTCCAGAAACATCACCGACGCCTTGCCCGCGCGGTACGCCGCAAGCGCCTCGCGACCATTTGACGCATAGGTGATGTCCACATCCCAGTCCTCCGGCAAGGCCTTGGTGAGCACCTTGCGGGCAAGCAGCGAATCGTCGGCGATCACGATGGGGAGGGACATGGCGGACTTGAATGCAAATGCGGAATGAGTTCGGGCGAGTTAACGGCGACTAACGGCCGTTCTTTAGTCGCCACGCATAGGTACACGGCTGGGGAAAGGTGGCTGC
The DNA here is from genome assembly GCF_048957895.1 of Paraburkholderia sp. A1RI_3L. Lineage (NCBI taxonomy): Bacteria > Pseudomonadati > Pseudomonadota > Betaproteobacteria > Burkholderiales > Burkholderiaceae > Paraburkholderia > Paraburkholderia sp. A1RI_3L. The sequence goes on along the minus strand of NZ_JARCHA010000009.1, from coordinate 25,929 downwards.
AAGGCCCGCGGACGCATCGCGCAGGCTGCACGCACGCCGCGACGCCAGGTGGGACACGGCCCACGGTTCGCAGCTTGCGAATCCGCAATGGAAGACGACGCCCTGCATGTTCGAATGCCAACCCCGTAAGGAACCTGTACGCGAACGGCTGCGGCGTATCACGAGGCGCCGCGCCGGAATGTCCGCGTCTGCCTTGCCTTCCCGTGCTGGTGCGGGTGGTTTTGGGCTGGCCCTCGCGGCATCTTGCGTCCAGACGTTGTGGACGCGTTCGTTTTTTATCGTGGGGCCGATTTTCAAATTAAAGCGGCGAGAATGCAACTCGCCAATAAGCATCTGACAAACAAAAACAACCCGATTTTCCTGTTTTCCAAAAGATTTGTGCCGCGCTTTTGTCATACGGTTAAGTTTTATCCTTTTGTGTACGTTTGCGCTTCGCGATTTTTCGCTGATTCGCGGGAAAGCGCGGTAAAACTGCCGGCCAAGGCCTGTGCACGCGCCTTGCTTTTGCCAGTCATGCCAGACACATACTTCTTCTCGTTTATGATGACGTTCAACCCGATTCCGGTACGATTTTGGTCCGCCGCACGATGACCCCAGACCCATCCGTCACGCCCGCAGGTCGTCCGGGCGCCACGGCGGAAGGAGATGACGCCCCGCTCTTCCCCGCCGTTCCCGAGCACGACTTCGCGATGCGCCGCATCACGCTCATCGCGCTGCTTGTCGCCGCAATCGTGCTGCCTTGCATCTATGTAGCCACCATGGCCTACGACGACCTGCGCAGCCGCGAGGCCGACGCCTCCGACGTCACCGAACGCACTGCGCGCGTCGCGGAAGAACACGCGATCAAGGTGTTCGACATGAACGAGACGCTCGATGCCCGCGTGGTGGACCTCGTTCAAGGGTTGGACGATGCGGGCGTCCGTGCGCGCGGCGCCTGGATTCACGAGAAGCTCAAATCGATTGGCGGCGGCTACCCGCAAGTGGCCGCCGTCTCCATCTTCGGCGGCGACGGCACGCTGCTCGCCACCAGCGCCTTCTGGCCGACACCCGAGGTTTCCATCGCGAACCGGCCGGACTTCGTCGGCATTCGCGACGGCACGGTGCTCGATCACGTCTCCAAGATCATGCAGGGCGCGGTGAGCGGCGAAGCGGTGTTCAACACCGGAATCGCGCGCAAGGACGCATCGGGCGGCTTCGACGGCATCGTTTCGGTCGCCATGCGGCCGTCCTACTTCGACACGTTCTACCGCGAACTGCTCGGCAAATCGCCCATGACGATGAGCCTCGTGCGCTCCGATGGCGCCGCGCTCGTCGGTTATCCCGCTACGACGCACGCGCACGACGCCGTCGACGCAAAATCGCCGCTCGGCGAAGCGCTGGCGCGCGGCAGCACGTCCGGCGTGGTGCGCATGCGCTCGCCCGTGGACCACGACAGCCTGATCCTCGCCTATCGGCGCGTGGGCGCGTATCCCGTATACGTGGCGTGCGGCTATCGCACCTCGGCCATCTGGGCGCAGTGGTACCGCCACCTGAGCGTGCTGCTGCTCTCGATGTTCACGCCCTCGATTGCGCTGTGGTGCGTGATCTGGCTCTCGCTGAAACGCCTCGCGGCGGAAGAGGAAGCCTGGGAGCGCTGGCAGGCGGAAGCGGCCATGCGCCGCTCGATCGAATCGGCCTGGCGGCAGTCGCGCAAGATGGAGGCGCTCGGCAACCTTGTGGGCAGCGTTGCGCACGACTTCAACAACCTGCTGATGATCATCTCGGCCAACGTGCAGATTGCACGGCGGCGCGGTGTGCCGGGCATCGAACACGAACTCTCGGCAATGGAGCGCGCGTTGAAGAGCGGCCAGTCGCTCACGCGGCAACTGCTGGGCGTCGCGCGCAAACAGCCGTTGCACAGCGAGACGATTGCCGTGGCGCGCTGGCTGCCGGCGTGCCGGGCGTTGCTGAAGGCGTCGCTTGGGGCGAAGGCGTCGCTCGTGATGGACATCGACGAGCACGTCTGGCCCATGGAAGTCGACGTCGCCGAACTCGAACTCGCGCTCATCAACATCGCGGTGAACGCACGCGACGCCATGCCGAACGGCGGTCGCCTCACCGTGCGGGCACGCAACATCAGTTTCCGGCCCGGCGAGGGCTTTCCGCTCACAGGCGACTTCGTACAGCTTTCGCTGGAGGACACGGGGGTCGGCATGCCGCCGGACGTGCTCTCGCGCGCGTTCGAACCGCTCTTCACCACCAAACCCAAGGGCATGGGAACGGGGCTGGGACTGCCGCAGGTGTTTGCCTTTTGCGAACGATCGGGCGGCCTGGCGGCCATCGACAGCGCAATCGGCGCGGGCACGTCCGTGCATCTTTACCTGCCGCGCGCCTCGGGATTGCCGCACATCGAGCGGCCCGCCGAGCCGGGCGTGGAAGAAGCTGCGGCGGCGCACGGGCTGCGCGTACTGCTCGTGGAGGACAACGACGAAGTGGCGGCCGGCACCGAAGCGCTGCTGCAGATGATGGGCCACCACGTGCAATGCGCGAGCCAGGCCGACGAGGCGCTGAAGCTGATCAACGAAGCCGAGGCCAACGCGGTTCGAACGGGCGGACACCTGCCCTTCGACCTGTTGATTTCCGACATCCACATGCCGGGCACGATGAACGGCATCGACCTGGCCGAAACCGTGCAGCAACGCATGCTGAAGTTGCCGGTGATCCTCGTGACCGGTTACGCCGAAGAACTGGAGCGGGCCCGTCACGTAGATGCGCGTCTGCTCGCGAAACCCTTCGACATCGCACTGCTCGAGAAAATGCTGCGCGAAATTCAGCGCGAGTTGCCGTCGCATACGCACGCGGCGGACTGAAATGCCGGCCGGTGTTGGTGCGCGACGTTGCGACCGCGCCGTGCTTGTAAAAATGCGCAACAGCGGCGGCGTTTCTGGGAAATTTTTCGCGCCGCCGATACGGCCGGCTTTCTCCTGTTCCCGCAGCATTGACGCAGTCGCGGCGCAATTCATGGAACGCGGCACATCGGTTGCCTATGCTTTTTCTGTGATGTGTTCTGTTCATGCTGCGAAAGTCCATGCTGCAAGACGGCCACGTGCCGCCTGCCGATAACGCCATGCCGAGGAGAAAACGATGCGACACACCGTGACGAGTCTGTTCCAGACCTTCGGCGAAGCCGAAACGGCGCGCAACGCACTGCTGCAGGCCGGCTTCGCGGCAACGGACATCGGCCTGCGCGGACCGGCTGCGGCCGATACGCAAAGCATCGGCGTGGCGGGCGAAGGCGGACTGCTCGCCAACATCGAACGATTCGTGGCGAGCCTGTTCGCCACCGGCGCCCAACGCTACGACGGCGGCGACCGCCCCGAGCAACCCGAAGCGGTGCGCGAGGCGCTGCGGCGCGGCGCCGTGCTCGTTCGTGTGGAGGCGGACAACGAAGCGCAGGCGCAACTCGCCGCCCATACCCTGGCGGGGCTCGGTGCGCTGGAAGTCGTGGAGCGTCCGCCGGGTTGGGAGGAGCGAACGGGGCGCGCGGTGGACCCCGCCACGGCGCGCGAGCACTCGGTGCTCGACGAGCTGGGTCTGCGGCCGGTTGCGGTGCCGCGTCAGCAATCGGTGCACGCAACGTCGCCCCACGGTGAAGCCGTGTCGCCCGCGCCGCCTGAGCCTCAAGCGGGTTCGCCAGCCGAAGCGGCAGCCGCTGCCGTGCCGCCGGAGGGCAGCGTGCGAATGAGCGACGACGCGGCGGCCACCGCTATCGCGTCGGCCAGTGCGCCGGGGTGCGGCGCCGTTTTTCCGACCGCGCCCCCGGCCGCCGCGCCCGCCAGCGAATTACCCGGCGGTACGCAGCTAGCCCGTGAAGAGGAACCGCCGGCGGGATACGAAGCCGCACCGCCGCCAGGAATGCGCCCCGCGCCGGACAAGGCGGCCCCGCCCATACCGGACGAGTACGTCGAGTACGAGGAAGACTTTCGCGGCCACCACGCCGGGCAGGTGGAGCGCGAAAGCCAGCCGTTCGAGGACTACGAGAGCGCGTATCGCTACGGCGTGATGATCGCGCGGGATGTGAGATACGTCGGCCGGTCGTGGGACGAAATCGAAGCGGACGCCCGGCACGGCTGGGAAACGACTTTCCCGGCCGATGCCTGGGACAAAATCCGCAGCGCGGTACGGCACGGATGGGAGCGTGCCGGTGGGAATCGCGCTGTGTAACGGGGGCGACAGACGGGTCAGGACGGTGGGAACGTGAGGGGCCTGCGCGCCGCGCATACGCCCCTGGCTTCAACCGCGGCGCAGTCGCGTGGTCCAGTCCACGTAGCGATCGACGAATCCCTGCAGGAACTTGCGCGTGTCCTCGTTGACGATGTTGCCGTTGGCGTCGATGCGACTCGCGTCGTGTTTGATGAACATCTCCGGCTGACCGAGTAGCGCCACGTCCAGATAAGACAGCACGTTGCGCAGATGCTGCTGCGCGAGCGCCGTGCCGGTCGCCCCGGGCGACGTCCCCAGCACCGCGCCGGGCTTGCCGGCCCACGAATTCTTGCCCCACGGACGCGAGCCCCAGTCGAGCGCATTCTTGAGTACGCCCGGGATCGAACGGTTGTACTCGGGCGTCACGAACAGCAGCGCGTCGGCGGCTTCAATGCGCGCCTTGAATTGATGCGCGGGCTCGGGCAGGTCGGCGTCGTAATCCTGGCTGTAAAGCGGCAACGTGCCGATGTCGACGAATTCCGCCGTGAAGTCCTGGGGCAAAAGCGAAGTGACGGCGCGTGCCAGTTGGCGGTTGAACGAGTCCTGACGAAGGCTACCGACCAGCACTGCAATGTGACAAGCCATGTTGAGATCCTCCCGGGTGGTCCCGACAAGCGGGACAAGTGGCGACGTAGATGCCTCTCAATCATAGGCGGTGAGGTGCAGCGCGTCTTTTTCGTATTGCCGTCTGGAGGCGCCGCCCCGCAGGATTTGCCAGCTATCGGTGGATAACCCGCCATGACGGAAAGATATTCACAGATTCACTGAATAACTTTGTGGACAAGTTTGGCTAGGGGCTTGTCCTATGGGGGTTTACGTCGGCCTTCTGGGCGAGGCGTCAGTCCGCTGCGACAACGGATGCTGACCGGGCGTTGTGATGTGGGGAAACGTTCGGAACGCGGCTTGCGACGCTGTTGTCCTGCTGGTGCTTCGGCAACCGCTTCGTCTGACGTGGCGAAGAAGGGGCAGAAATACCGGCCGAGACGCAAACCCTAACCGATGGAGGACCGACGATGGCTTCCGGATCACCCCGGCATTACGCCGGCAAATCGCAGGATGAGAGGGTGGCTGCCCGCAAGCATCACAAGCAAAAATCGCAGGAGCAAGCCGGAGGGGAAATGGCTGTGGAAGGCACCGAAGCGGACGCCGAACACAGCTGCGGCGAATTGTCGGAGCGCGGCAAGCAGATATGGCGGACGGGAAATGGCATAGACGGCGGCGGTCTCACCTGACGCCCGACCATGCCGGTCCGGTTGGGGTGGCCATCAACGGGCCATCCCCGCCCGGTGAAAACCTGGGTTACTGCCCGAAAAACACGTTGCAGTACGAAGCCGGGCCTTGGCACGTCGACGCATTGTTCTGCGTCGTTGCTTGAGCAGCATGAGCCGCGCCGGTTGCCGTCGCGAGCAATGCGGCCGACGAAATGATTGCGAGAAGAATGCGTTTCATGGTGTCGCTCCTGATTTAGGTCGATCAACGTTGATCGGTGGCTGGAGAATAGCGACGGAGCGTTCACCTAAAAACATGCCAGTGGAAAAGACATTTTCTCGACAATTGCAATAGTGGCCGCCGAAGGGATTGGTGGGATTTTTCCTCCTGAGTAAATGACCGTTTGGCCGTGCGAAGCGGACCGGCTTGATAAGTCCAATGGGCAAGGGTCTACGCGCTTTGCTGCGTGGAAATTGAGGCACGCCAATAGCGTCGGCACCAGCTTGCAGGGCTCCATCGTTTCAGGTTTTGCAACGATGTATTTCCGCAGTTGTAAGTGCTGCGAGAGGGCTCGCGCAACTTCGTCATGCATCTGTCATTTGAAGGCTTCTGCGCCGACATAGCCCTGAGGAACTGCGCCCATGCGGGCGCGGATCACATAAGGTGCGGAATGTGAGAGAAAATGCGCTCCGGGTCCGACGGGTCATAACGCCAGATCGCCCTGCAATACACAGCAGGGTCTCATCGGCGCTGGTCGCGCGGCATGGGGCGGCCGGCAGCCGATGCGTCAGCGCGCTGTCCCGGACGACAATCGCCAATCACATTCCTCGACATGACAAAGCACGAGATGCATCGAGTCTTGCCGGCCATCCCATGCGAGGGAGCCCATGGCAGCGGCCTGGGGGCGGCCGCGCAGGCGCGCCGTTGGACCGCGTTGCGCCGCACGGCAACAGGCGCGCCGCCCGCGATACGCCCGGTGGGGGACGTCGCATGACCGCCGTTGCCGCTCGGCCGGCGCCGGACGATCCGGTCTACCTCGCCCAGTTGCGACGCGACCTGCTCCGCTTCGCGCGGTTGCAGTTGCGAGACGCGGCCGCTGCGGAAGACGCCGTTCAGGAAGCGCTGACCGCAGCGTGGATGCACGCGGACCGCTTCTCCGCGCAGTCCGAGCACAAGACGTGGGTCTTCGGCATCCTGCGGCACAAGCTGGTGGATACGTTGCGCGTGCGCCAGCGCACGGTGAACGTGTCTTCGCTCGAAACCGAACTGGACGAAGATACCGTTCTCGATCGCGAGCTGTTCAAGGACAACGGACACTGGACGGCCTATGCGAAACCGCGTCCGTGGCCGACGCCGGAGATCGTGCTGCAACAGCAGCAGTTCTGGCAGCTTTTCGAGATATGCCTAGACCATTTGCCCGAGCACATCGGCCGCGTCTTTATGATGCGAGAGTTTCTCGACCTCGACATTGCCGAGATCTGCGCCGAACTGGAGCTGACCGCCAACCACTGCAGCGTGCTCATCTACCGCGCACGGCTGCGCTTGCGGACGTGCCTGACGGAAAAGGGCCTTTCAGGCGAGGACGCGCATGGGCAAGTGTAAGAACATCACCCGACTACTTTCTGACGCCCTCGACAGGCGGCTCACGGCAGGCGAATGGCTGGCCGTCCGTATGCACCTGCCCACGTGCAGCGGATGCCGCAACTATCGGCTGCACATTGCGCTGCTTCGTACGGCGGCGCATGAAATGAGCGGCATGGCGGACCATGAGTCGTCTGGGCGCAGAGAGTGACGATCAGCGCTGCGACGGAGGCTTTGCTGCGTACTGCTGAAGATAACGAGCATGAGAGTCGCGGTCGACGTTCGCATCGCGACGCTCCGTGCTCGCCGGATACTTCGCGAGCATGACCCGCGGACGGACGGGCCGATGTTCAAAGCCGCCGCCGCAGTTCGGACAGACATTACGTAACGTCGTGGTCGCACACGCTTCGCAAAACGTGCACTCGAAGCTGCAAATCATCGCGTCGGATGAGTCGGGTGGCAACGCCTTGCCACATGCTTCACAGGATGGTCGGAGTTCGAGCATTCGCGCCTCTTCAAGTAGATGGGGCACTGGGCGCGGGCTTTTTTAGTGCTCGCGGGGACCGGCGGTTGCGCCGTTAGTCAGAGGCGCCGCCGCCGTTAATCGATCGCGAGAATCACGGCATTTTTGGCGGTGACCTTGTTCGAACCGATTGCCCCGGTCGCCTCCACAGCCCCTGCCAGTAAGTCTGCAAGTCTAGTGAGCGCCTCTTCGGCGCCCCTGCCATTTAGGCCTCGAATTCCGCCAGCTTCGAGCGTCGGGTACCGTCGTCGCTCAGTCAAAGCCCACTCAATCGAAAAGCGCGCTGACGCTCTCCGGCGGACGGCCGATCACAGCCCGGCCATTACGAACGATGATGGGCCGCTGCAGCAGCACAGGATGTTTCGCGAGCGCGTCATACAGCTCGTCGTCGGTTACGCCTTCCCGGTCAAGACTCAGCGCCTTGTACTCGGATTCGGCAGTCCGCACCATGTCGCGCACCGGACAGGCGAGCAAGCGGTTCAGTTCTTTCAACTGAACGACTGACAGCGGATGTTTCAAGTATTCGATGATCTCGACTTTTTCGTGTGCGCCGTTGCTGAGACCGGCAACGAGTTCGCAGGCGCCGCGAGATTTCGAGCAGCGGGGGTTGTGGTAGATGGTGATCATGGGTCGATTGATGTTGAGACGAGTCTGGATGGCGTGCGAGGGGCGATCGGATTGGCCTCGGTAGGGCAACGGCTATCGGGCCGCTGATCGTTCCGCGGCATTGTCGTGAGCGATGGGATAAGAGGTGCTAACGCGCGGCCTCGTGTGCCGGAATTCTAGCTTGCCGCGTTGGAGTCAATGCGTGGAGGCTTTCGCCTGATCCGGAGAGGGCAAGGAAAAGGCAACTGGCCGAAGAGGCACTGTCTTGCGCACATTCTTCACGAGTTTCTTCGTATCTCGCCTTGTAATTTCATCTTTTTTTATTCGGTTTGTTTCTGCACTTAGGTATCTTCTTATGAGTGGCCCCAGGGGCCATCAGTACGTCCGACAACGAGACGCGGATGATGAACTCAGACGGTCTATCCAGCGATAGCTGAATCGGAGTGCGGGTGTATTGGTCTGTGGTCTTGCGACTGACGCCATGACCAGGATTTGATGCCGTAAGACCACGATAGCTTTACCGCGTCGACTAGACTCGCACTCCGCCTGAACGAGGAATCGGCCGCCCGCGTGGCGGGACAATGCTCAGCGCTAAGCGACTTCTGACCATATGTTCCGCGTACGCCAATACCGCGACGTGGCGCCGGAAACCTCCACCGCGCAGGGCAGTACGACGCCGCTGCATATGCGCGAAAGAGGGGGGCGGTCTAGCGCGATAGCTTGGATGAGTCCTAGGTGAGTTCGTCTCGTGCGCGTGGGCAACACAGTGCTTGAAGTCGGTGTCGGTCGCCGCAGCGAGGAATCAGGTTAGAACGAAGGGGTTGTTGGCCCGAATGCTTCTAGCGGCGCAAGACTCGACGCACTTCGCAAGCCGTGTCACGCGCGTCTATGCCTCGCAGGCTGTCCTCGGCCCAACGCCATTCCAAACGCAGATCGTTTCTTCCTCATGGCTTGGTTTATGCGCATAAAGCGAGGCGCTCGGAGGCCGCGTCAAGGCCTCGACCAGTCGCTGGCGACAGGGACGCGTCCCACAGTTGACCGCCACGAGCCACGACCCTACCGGTATTAGGCAGCGGCGGGATTACGGCAGCCGCTTCGCGGGAAGGCGCAACGCAGCCGGAGCTATGCCCAGTTCGCGCCCGCACGACGAGTTCACGCCCGGACAGCCTGCAGATTGCCCCACTGCGCCCACCATACGCGACCGTCGCACGGGAGGGCTTTTCGACATAAACGCCGCTCCGCTCCATGAGGGCCTCCTTTGGCGCCAGCCTCGCCCCACCGTTTATGCGCATAAACCCTCGTCCAAATGGCTAATCCGCCTCCTCAGCGTGACAAAGTCATTGAAAATAAACTTCTTCAAGGTAAAATTCAGCGGCATCGAAAAGGAGGTAAGAATTGGCGGCTGAAATTATCGCGGTCACTCAGCAAAAGGGCGGAGTCGGGAAAAGCACGATCGCCATGCATCTCGGCGCTGCGTTCCATGAAAGGGGCAAGCGAGTTTTGGTCGTCGATGCTGACGGGCAGAACACCTTGGTTCACTGGGCGAGCGCGTCGGCCGAAGGCGAGACGGGCATCCCGTTCCCCGTGGTCAACCTCTCGGAGGCCGGTGGCCAAATCCACCGTGAGATAAAGAAGTTCATTGGCGACTACGACATCATCGTGGTCGACTGCCCGCCCTCCATCACCGAAAAAGTCTCAGGCGTTGTGCTCCTGGCCGCGACCGTCGCTGTCATACCCACCTCGTCGTCGCCAGCTGACTATTGGTCAAGTGTTGGTTTGGTGAAGCTCATCCAGCAGGCACAGGTGATGAACGAAGACCTTCGGGCGGTCTTCCTGCTCAATAAAACCGAAGAGAAACGCATGCTGACGCGCGAGCTGAAGCGCGCGCTGGAAGAACTTGGCTTTCCTTTACTCAAAACACAAATCCCCACGCGCGAGGCCTACAAGCAGGCGATGGCGTTAGGACAAACCGTCCTGCAAATGAACGATCGCGGCGCAAAGCTGGCAAGCATCGAAATACGGGCATGTGCTGACGAAATCGCCAGCATGCTTCCCTGACTTTATGCGCATAAAGGACCCTGAATGAAATCATCCCAGTTCGCAAAAGGCTTCCAGGCGCGGCCAGACACGACCAGTAGCGAAAAGCGCACTGCGCTCGATCGCCTCAATGCAATCGATGGCCTCGTACAGAACAAACCGAAACCCGGCGAATCAGTCGGCAGGGCAAGTCAGCCAGTGCTACAGCCAGTCGCCGATGACCCGGAACAAGTGGATATTGCGAGCGAGTCAACGCAGTATCGCGCGTGGCGCATGGCACAGGGATACCGCCCCGGGCAGGTCATCGAACTTGCGCTCAAGTCGATCAAGCCGAGCCCCTTCAACCCGCGATACTTCTATCTGAAATCGTCCATCGCCGAGCTAGCCGTGAATCTGGCGAAGCAAGGTCAACAACAGCCCATTCACGTCATTCCAGATTACGACAATCCCGGCACGTACTTCGTCAGCGACGGCGGGCGACGCGTGCGTGCATTGAAGGAAGCGAACAAGGAAACGGTAAAGGCAGTCGTCATCGATCTGCCGATCGGAATTCAGAGTTACAAGCTCGGCTACGACCTCAACGTACAGCGTGATTCGCAAACCGTCTTCGACAACGCCGTCGTATGGAAGCGCTTCATCGAGGAGAAGCATTTCCAGAGTCAGAAAGAACTCGCCGAACATCTTGGACTCGATGAGTCCACGGTGGCCGTCGCACTGTCCATCGCGAAACTGCCCGAGCCGGTCATGCACGAAATGGTGGCGCGACCCGATCGCTTTGGCTCGAACATGGCGTATCAAGTGGGCCGCTATCACACAGCACGCGGAACTGACTCCACACTACGCCTCATCAACCGGATCCTCGCCGACGACCTCAGTACGCGCCAAGTTGCCGACATCGTGAAGGGTAGGGCAAGCGCGCAAGAGACTCAAAAGCCGGCAGGGCGTCAACGCTACGCGCAACGCCTCGAAGTGAAACTGGATGGCGTATCGGTCGGCGATCTGAAATCGTATGGGGACGACAGACTCGAGCTGAGGCTGCGCGGTCTGGCTAGAGAGAAGCGCGACGACATCCTGCGGCAAATCGAACAAATCCTGGCGCAGAAGTAAAAGCAAACTCTTCTGCGGGCGCCTTCATGGCGCCCGTTGCGCCTGCGTGTCGGTGCTCAACAGTGGTTATGAACGCGAGCGTCGATAAATATCATCGACGCAAGAACCAGCGTCACCACATCAAGCGGCTCTCGACTGGCTCAAGGTGAACGAAAGCAGATCGCCATCCGTCGGCTCGCCCCACGTCTTGCGAGCGAGCCAATCGAAAAACGCCGTTTCAGCCAGCTTTGATTCCAGCCCGCGTCGACGCCAGTCGTCACGAAGATGCGAACCCAGACCGGGCAATTCGTCTGATTCGAACGTCTCGCGCGCGAGGCCCTGCTCGACCGAGCCCTGCTCCTCATAGAGCGCCTGAGCCTCCTTGCGTCGATATGCGGCGTATTCGCTCAACAGGCGAGCCTTCAGATCGTCGGCCGGCACCGTCGCTCCACCGGAGGACTTGCCACCGGCGGACGGCAGCGCATCCACTGGCGGCGCGTAACCCTTCTTCAGGGCGTCCTTGAAGAGTGCCGCCGCGCTGCGCACCGGCGGCAACGTGGTGCTCCGCATGCGCTGTTCGGTCATCTGCAACGCCGCGCGAATCCGGTTTTCCTCGCTATCGGCATATAGCGATTGGGCTTCCTTGAGCGGAATGCCGAGCTTCACCATGCGATCGACCAGCGTGCTGTCGAACACATTGGGATGCTCGTCGAGCGCGAGCATGGGTTGCTTGCGCTCGGTGACACGGAACTGTATCTCCGCCACGCGCCGGCCTTCCCGGTGCTCGATCAACTCGACGAAGATGTTGGTGACCGCGTTCACCTCGGCAATCGCCGGACGCAAATAATCGCGCTTGAAGTATTTGTATTCGCGCTTGGCTTCATCGCCGGCCTCGGTGTCCGGCGTACCGGAGAGAATGGGACGCCACCATTCCCACGGCTCGCGCATCGTCAGATGACTCGGATTGGTGAGGTAACGGACGCAGATCTCGTACAGCGCCAGCCCTGCGCTGCTACGCAGCTGGCTCTGGAACTGGAGGCTCAGCCGGGCGTATTGGACCGGATCGAGGAGCTTTTTCTTGATCTTCGGAGCGAACGAAAATTCGACCCACACACGACGTGTCTGCGGGTCTTCCAGGATTTCCGCGTCGGCGATAAGCGTGGAGATGCCCCACTTGCGGCCCGGCTTCTGGCTCGAGGTGCCTTGACTCCACTCCACCTGAACGGAAACCATCCGCCGAAGGTGTTCCTTCACCAGCGCAGTGTCATTGGAATCGAACGCCGAATTGGCCACGATGTCGGACAGCAGCGCGCGGTACGTGTCGCCCGACTCGTCGGCCTGCTGGGCCACAGCCAGCAACACGTTGAACAGCTTGCGGGTGAGCAGGGTAATCTTGCCGCTCTTGGGCTGGATCGCAATCGCCTCGACGGCTTTGCGCAATTCGGCTGAGCTGGGGCTCACCACATCGGTTTTCTTCGCGCGCTTCGTGGCCATGCGTCGGGTCGATGAGAGATTTTCGCGACAGCATACCGTCACGGGTGATATGCGTCCATAGGGCCTCTCTCACCATTGCCGGTGAACTGCGTTTACGAACCGCGACTCACCGCGAGTATGTCCCGAAAACGCTCACCTTCAATCCAGTCGATCGTTTCGTGGCCGCTATGAGCCTCGTGGGTCAGACGTAAGCCTGCCGGGTAAACGGTGAGCCAAACGGACGCCTTCACTTCCCGTATCCGCTCACCCTGGAGACTGTGGCAATTTCGCGACGCGATACCTGATAGAAATGCCGCCGGCAAAAGGCCTCGCACGAGCCGCCGCGTCGCTCGCGCCTTGGGCCGTATTTATCCAATACCGGCGCGACGTCCGACCATCCACGGCCGGATTGGACTCTGACAACCTCTTCGCTCCCAACCATCGGACGCGACGCCGCCAGGCGGTCTAAACGCCTTAATAAACGCCTTAACGGCCGCTCGTCTGCGCCGCCGCCGATACTTCCGTCTGAACCGGCTCCGTGCCGCCCTGCGACGCCCCGAAGCGTGGCGGAAAGACCGACCGACGGTCGAGGATGAGCCTACATGAAGGGGCTGATATATCCGTCACCGGGAAGAAGACTGGCAGACGCCACCCACCACCTGGCGGACGCAAAACAGGCCAGTCCGCTCATCGGACGTTGAGCAGCACGACACTCGCTGCGATGTGCAAAGAGATTTCTGCGGACTCCGCGCTACTTCACAACCCTGTCCTGCGCGCGGCGAGTCCCAAAGCGGACCAGAATCGCGCACCAGCACTCCAAACACGTCCCGAAAAGTCTCACCATTAGCGTCCAGCGAAGCGGCGCCCAGTCGCGCTCTGCGCTCGCCCCACATCGTCAAGACTGTCCCGATGCTCCCGAAAAGCCTCACTTTGGAGCCGCGCCAGGAGGAACTGCATCGTCAGCAAAGCACCATCGACATCGATCCCGAAAACGCTCACCTCTCGGCTTTCCTGGAGAAATCCCTAATCCTGGCGGGTACTTAGCAGCGTCGAGAGCACTCCAGCGCCCCTGCCGCACTCCCGAAAACGCTCACCTGTTTCCAGTTTCCTATTGCTCCGCCCACGTTCCAACCGGCGACTGGCGGTCCCCGAACTGTCTCACCTTTTGCTCGCGTGATAGCACGAAGTACAGGTCCGCAAGCGCCCACCATCCGGGCCTTTGCGGCAATCGCAGCGGAGTTTTCTCCCGAAAAATCTCACCTCACCATGCCATTGCCACTGGAAGTACTCCCGAAAACGCTCACCAAACATCCGGTCAGGCCAGGAAGCGACGATAATCGCAAGGGCTTTCATGCCATCCCGTAAGACCTCACCGTTGTGCCGCCCGCCGCAAATCAACACCGAGAGGGCGCGCAACGCACACAGCACAGCACTCCCGAAAACGCTCACCATTACCCTGCGAATGCCCAATATTTGTGCAAAAACTGGGGTGGTTCCTGAAAAATCTCACTTCTGCCGTCCGTTTCTTCCCGGGATCCTTCACCTTCCCACCCGCGGAGGTCCCGAGAACGGCCGTTTTCTTGTTAGCACGTACTCCCGAATAGGCTCACCTCGTTGCGATACACATCGCAGATCGCTGTTCAGGTGCTAAAAGGCCGTCCGCGGATTGTGATCCCGTAACGTCTCACCTATGCAGAACAGCCAGAATGGATGCCTTCCCGAACCCGCTCACTTCGTTTCCCGCAGTTCCTCACCACCGTCCCCGAACCCCGTCACCGGCTTATCCCGTACTGTCTCACCAGGCGTCCCGCAGCATCTCACCTGATTGCCCGGAAACCCTTGTCCAATAAGCCTTTGCCGTGGCGTTAACGTTTTTAACTTGGTTCAAGGGTGTTTACTTTTATATCTCTCAAGCTAAAAGCTGTGAGCCTTCTGAACAATCGCCGTCAAAGACACACCCAACGATCGCCCGTCTCGTGAAACAGTGACAAAACAATGAAGCCTCTGTAGTTTTCTTTTGAAAACAATTGGTTATGCGCTAATCTTAGCTTTGTTTCACGGAAACGCTGCCAGGCCCCGACCTGAGGCACGATCACAGCATCCAAAAGCGGCTGCAAGGTGCCTCAGACCCCTCCCAGTCGCAAAACCGTACCATTCGATACGTAATTTGTTATGATTTGCACGATCTGACTTCCAGAGACGCGGATGAATCTAGACAAAGAACGTTTAGCAATACGCCAGGAGCTAGAAACCATGCGGGCGAGCGGTGCGCGCCGGCAGGAATTGTCCCTACACGCTTGCAAACGACTCTTCTTCGACCTGGGCATTCGTCCCTCGATGGCCGCCGTCCGCGACCTGACCCAGACCGGCAGTGCGAGCGACATCCCCAAAGACATCGACGTGTTCTGGGAACGCATCCGGACCGCGTCCCGTGTCCGCGTGGGCTCTGGTGTCATTCCGAAAGCGCTTGAGGACCGCGCAGGCGAGCTGCTCGGCTCACTGTTCGAGGAAGCGATTTCGCATGCCAAGACGCTGCTCGAAGGTGAGCGCGCCGAGATCCAACAGGTGCTTGCGGCTGCGGAGCAGAAAGTTCGCGAGGCGGACCTTCTACGTGCGGCCGCTGATGATCACGTTCATCGCAGCGAAGCACGCGCCGAAGCCGCATGGACACGTGTGCGCGAACTCGAGGCCCAACTGGCGGCCTCTACCACGCACGGTGCGGCGCACCAGGAAAACCTGCAAAGCACGACGCGGCGCCTGGAGGCGGAAAACGAGGCGCTGCGTAAGCGCGTCGATACCGAACAAGCGACCAACGCAACCCTACGCGACCGGATCGACGCCCTCCATGCCGACCTCCGCGAAAGCACTGAGCACTACGCGCAGCAGATCAAGGACGCGGTGGCCGAAGCCGAGCGGCGCGTCAAGCCGATGCTGGTGGAACTCGACTCGCTGCGATCGATGGCGGCCACCTGGCAGACCGCGCAGCGCGACGCGAGCCGCAAGGAATTCGATTTCATCCAGCAACTCTCTGCGGCCAAGGCGCGAGCCGACAGACTAGACGCCCAGCTTCGCGAGCAATCGGACGAAATCGATACCCTTACGCGCGAATTGACCGCTTTGCGCTTGCAGAATGGCGTGGATCCGCGCGTTGCCTCGCTTCTTTGTACGCTGGCCACCGCCGGCCGGCTGACAACGGACGAACTCGCGGACGTTGGAACGATGCTGGATGGCCACGTCACCCTGCCATCTCATTGCCCGAAATGCGAGGACGGTGAACCCGAGCTTTCCGAGGTCGATCACCAGTTCGAGCTGTCGTGTCCAGAATGCGATCACTCGTCGGGCATGGGCGCGTCAAGGCTGGAAGCCGTCACGCGATTCATGGCTGTCGGTGCGCATGCCACTTCGATCTAACATCACTGCTGCCTTGAACGGCGCGGCCACGCGCTTTTCGCGCGCGTACGCTGAGCCCTCATTGGTGAGCCGATGCGGGAGCCTCTGATAACAAAAGGGTGAGCGTTTTCGGGACTCCGCACACGTCGCCCCTTAACAACATAGGCCGCTGACGACCTTCAGTGCTTCCGCACACCTATCGCCCAGGCGCGCCCCGGTGGTTCCCCGAGGGCTCATCGGCACGACTTGTCCCCACTTCGATTCGATCCACCCAGGCCTTCCACGCTCGATGCAGCCGGTTCGCCGACAACACCTGCGCAAATCCGAGCCACTGTCCAACGAGTTCGGGGCTCACGCCGCTTTCGAACAGATCGGCGGCAAACGTATTGCGCAGCGTTTGCGGACTGGCCCGGTCCTCTCGCGTGTTTGCGAGCCCGGCCGTTTCGACGATAGCGTCGACCGCTCGCAGCACCGTCGCCTTATGCATCGGCCGCCCGGACGGCGACGCCGGAAACACCAGATGCCCCGGCAGGCGAGCATCCGAGCGCTCAGTAAGCCACGCGTCGAGCACGGCGACGCTGAACGGCGACAGCCGTGTACGGCGTGTGAATTCCGGGTTGCCCGCTTCGATCACGACCCATGGCGCGCCGCGCGTGACGCAACTAATGGAAAGTGCCATCGCCTCGCCCGTTTTCAGTCCACCGCCCAGGAATACCGCCACCAGCGCGCGATCACGGCGCTCGCGCCAGCGTTGCGCCGCCGAGGCGCTGGAAAGCGGCGTGAACAGGTATGCCACCAGCGCGGCGCGCTCGGCCACAGTGAGAAAACTGGTCGGCTCGTTGTCGCGCGCGGTTCGCCATGCTGCATCGGCATCCTGAGCAATGAACCGCGCCGGGTTTGTCGATGCATGTTCGATCTGGCGGACATGATCCAGCACGCGCTCGATGAGCCTTAAATAGCGGGCTTTTTGTGTCTTTCGGATGGAGCGTTCCGCGACGAAGTCCGCGATGGCCTGCATGTCGACCGTGTGGAGATTCATGCTTCTGGACTGGAGCCAGTCGACGAACTGACTCCATTGCGCGCGGTAAATGTCGGCGGATGAAGCGCGGAAGTTTTGCCCCGCTAGCCACGCATCGAATGCGGCGTGCGGATCGCGGCGCCAGTCTTCACGGTGCGGGTCGAAGAGATCGCTACGTTGCACATCGCGCGTTACAGCTGGAGAACGGGACGGTGCAGGCATCGGCTATCTCCCATTAGTTGCATTCGATTATTGAGACCGGCAACTGCCGCCCCGCAAGCCAATCGACGGGACTCAGTCGCCCCATGCGCGCAACCGCCGCGCAGAACCGGCTGCCGACGACCGCGTGGAAGCGGACGGATCCACACTTTCAAGTGCCCGCTCGTACGCCGCGACGGCAAATGCGAACACTGGCGGCAACGCGTTGGATGCGCCGAAGTCGACTACATCGTCAGTCTCCGGATAAGACAGGCCATTCGGACGTTGAAAGAGGCTCAGCATCGCCTCGTCATGGCGGCTGGCGAAGCCCAGGTCGGCGAGCGCTTCAGCCTCGATGGCGTGCAGCAGCCGCCACGTGAGCGGTACGCGCTGGACGATATAGCGCGACGCGATACGTCGCACGATGTTGTTGAGATCGCGCGCCGCGAACTGGAAGCGCAGCGCGGCAAGGTCGTGCTCGTTCGGGGTATTCATGTTCTGCTCCGGTCGATCGCCCAATACTGTACAAACATACAGTATTGGGCGCAACCTCGGCGCTCAGGTGCGAACGGCTGTCCTGCGCGACGCACCGTTCGGAACGCTCCCCCAGTTCCCTCACCCGTGAATGACCACGAGCAGCGCCCGTGCATCGGCCTTGCCGGCGTTGCGAATGGCGTGCGGCTGATCGGCCACGTAACGCGCGGTTTCCGAGGACTTGAGCCGCCGCTTCGTGCCAGCCGCTTCTACTTCCATCGTGCCTTGCAGAACCGTGAGATGTTCGCGCGTGCCGGGCTCGTGCGCACTCGAAACGAGTGCGCCGCCCGGCTGCAAAGTCAGTTCGTACCATTCGAAGCGGCCCGCGAGTTCGATCGGTCCCCACACGCGCAACTGATAGCCGGCGTCGTGGCCGTTCAGCGTGGGAATGTCGTGCGGCCCCGCCACGGCAATGGCCTCCGGCGCCTTTTGCTGCGCAAAGAGCGAGTCGAGATTGACGCCGAGCGCATTGGTGAGCCGCCACGCGACAGCGATTGTCGGGTTCGCCTTGTCGCGTTCGATTTCCGATAGCATCGACTTCGATACGCCCGCGGCCCGCGACAGATCGTCGAGCGTCATGTGCCGCTCGCTGCGCAGTCGCTGGATCTGTTCGCCCACACGCGGCGGCGCAGCGACAGCCGGCGTAGCCGGTGCCACCGTAGCGGCCGGTGCAGATGACTTTGAAAGCGCGGACGTGCGCCGGTTGCCCGAGCTTGCCATTTAATGCCCCATCGTTTAGAGTTGTTCGATATACCGAACTATAGTTCGGAAAAACGAAAATTTCCGGTAAGACTGACGGCGACTATAGCAGCGCGCTACGCCGCTGGATAGTCGGCCGGCCGGTAACTGCCGCCGGGGCCACGAGCCTCGCGCGGCGCGATCCTGTCAGGAGCTTCGTCCATGCGTGAACCCTACCTCGCCCATTTGCGCACCACGCTCGACCAGATTCGCGCGGACGGTTTCTACAAGACCGAACGCGTCATCGCAAGCCCGCAGTCTTCGGACATCCGGCTTGCCGGGGGTGCCGACGTGCTGAACTTCTGTGCGAACAACTATCTCGGCCTCGCGGACGATCCGCGTTTGATTGCAGCAGCGAAAGAAGGCCTCGACAACGACGGCTTCGGCATGGCGTCGGTACGCTTCATCTGCGGCACGCAGACAGTGCACAAGCAGCTGGAAAGCGCGCTGGCCGCATTCCTGCAGACTGACGATTGCATCCTGTATTCCAGCTGTTTCGACGCGAACGGCGGCCTCTTCGAGACACTGCTCGATGAGTCCGACGCCGTGATCAGCGACGAACTCAACCATGCCAGCATCATCGACGGCGTGCGGCTATGCAAGGCGAAGCGCTATCGCTATCGCAACAACGATCTCGCCGACCTCGAAGCGAAGCTGCGTGAAGCCGATGCCGCCGGCGCGCGCTTCAAGCTGATTGCGACGGACGGCGTGTTCTCGATGGACGGCATCATCGCCAACCTGGCCGGCATCTGCGATCTGGCCGACCAATACGGCGCGCTGGTGATGGTCGACGACTCGCACGCAGTGGGCTTCATCGGCGAGCACGGCCGCGGCACGCCCGAGCATTGCGGCGTGGCGGGCCGCATCGACATCATTACCGGCACGCTCGGCAAGGCACTGGGTGGCGCATCGGGCGGCTACGTCGCCGCGCGCAAGGAGATCGTCGAACTGTTGCGCCAGCGCTCGCGTCCCTATCTGTTCTCCAACACGCTCACGCCGAGCATTGCCGCTGCGTCGCTGAAGGTGCTCGAACTGGTTCAAAGCGCAGAAGGCGCGCAACTGCGAGAGCGCGTACGGGCCAACGGTGCGCACTTCCGTCGTGCCATGACCGAACTCGGCTTCACGCTCGTGCCCGGCGAGCATCCCATCATTCCGGTGATGCTCGGCGACGCGCAGATCGCGTCGAGCATGGCGGATGCCCTGCTGAAAGAAGGCGTCTACGTGATCGGCTTCTCGTACCCGGTGGTGCCGAAGGGCCGCGCGCGCATTCGCACGCAAATGAGCGCGGCGCACACGCCGGGGCAGATCGATCGTGCCGTCGATGCCTTCGCGCGCGTCGGCAAGTCGCTGGGCATTGTTTGACACGGGACCGAACGCACATGAAAGCACTCGCGAAACTCGAACGCGCACCGGGCCTCACGCTCACACGCGTAAAAAAGCCTGAAGTGGGCCACAACGACGTGATGATCCGCATTCGCCGCACCGCGATCTGCGGCACGGATATTCACATCTGGAAGTGGGACGACTGGGCCCAGAAGACGATTCCGGTGCCCATGCACGTGGGCCACGAGTACGTTGGCGAAATCGTCGAGATGGGGCAGGAGGTGCGCGGCTTCGCGATAGGCGACCGCGTATCCGGCGAAGGACACATCACGTGCGGGTTCTGCCGCAATTGCCGCGCGGGGCGCCGGCACCTGTGCCGCAATACCGTGGGCGTGGGCGTGAATCGCGAAGGCGCGTTCGCGGAGTATCTCGTCATTCCCGCCTTCAATGCGTTCAAGATTCCGCCTGAAATTTCCGACGATCTCGCCGCAATCTTCGACCCGTTCGGCAACGCGACGCACACCGCGCTTTCGTTCAACCTGGTTGGCGAGGACGTGCTGATTACGGGCGCGGGTCCCATCGGCATCATGGCGGTGGCCATCGCGAAGCACGTGGGCGCGCGCAACGTCGTTATCACGGACATCAACGACTACCGGCTCGATCTTGCTCGCAAGATGGGCGCGACGCGCGCGGTAAACGTATCGCGCGAGTCGCTGCGCGACGTGATGAGCGAACTGCACATGACCGAAGGCTTCGACGTGGGACTCGAAATGTCGGGTGTGCCGAGCGCATTCACGGCATTGCTCGAAGCGATGAACCACGGCGGCAAGGTGGCGCTGCTCGGCATTCCGCCCGCGCAAACGGCCATCGACTGGAATCAGGTCATTTTTAAAGGGCTGGAAATCAAGGGCATTTATGGCCGCGAGATGTTCGAGACCTGGTACAAGATGGTCGCCATGCTGCAAAGCGGCCTCGACCTGTCGCCCATCATCACTCACCGCTTCGCCGTGGACGACTACGAAAAAGGCTTTGCCGCCATGCTCTCCGGCGAAAGCGGCAAGGTGATTCTCGACTGGACCGAGTGATCCGATGTGATCCTGCGCGGGCCAGTGCGGCCCGCGCTCTTCCGCTATTCAGCTTCCGGCCGCGGCCGCAGCGGCCGGCTTCACGAACTCCGCCTCGATGCGAACGCGCACGTCGTCCCCCACTGCGGGATACCACGTCGACAAGCCAAACTTCGCGCGACTGAAGTGCCCTTGTGCGGAGAAACCTAGCGTGGCTTCCTTGGTGAGCGGATTCGGCGCGTAGCCGTTGAACGTCACATCGAGCGTCACGGGCTGCGTTACGCCATGAATGGTGAGGTCGCCCGTGAGCGTGCCGCGCGACTCGCCCGATCCGCCCGTTCGTTCGAAACGCGTGCTGACGAAGCGGATTTGCGGATAGCGCGCCACGTCGAACATATCCGTACCCTTCACCATTCTGTCGAGCACCGGCACGTTCGTATCCACGCTCGCGGCGTCTATTGTGGCCGCCACGCTGCTGCCGGCGAGTCCATCGGGACGCCAATCGAGCTGCGCCGTCACCTTGTCGAAGCGCATCGTAAAGTGCGAGTAATGGAAGTGATCGACATCGAACGACACATTCCAGTGATGCGGGTCCAGTTGGTAGCGTCCTGCAGGCACGCTAACTTCCTTCGTGCTCACGCTATGCGTGACCACCCTCAGCGGTGTGCAGGCGTCCAGCACGACGACGGGCGCCGTCAACGCGAGCGCCAGTGCGCCGCGCGCAACGAGTCTTGCGGCACCGGCAGCGACAGTTCGGTCCATTCCTTTCTCCATCCCGGTTATGAGCGGCGTGATGGGCAACACGATAGCGCAACTGCTCGACGCCCGCCCGCGTGGCCAGTGCCCCGTCCCATCCCCTTCCGCATTCAAGGCACTTGACGCGGGAGAATGATCGTTCTACATTGCGCACATGGAGAATGATCGTTCCACCTGAAATGCAAGGTAGCGAAACAAGGTGGCGAATCAAGATAGCGAAACACTTGCAAGGACCCACAGATGCCAGCCGCACCGCTCGATGACCCATCCGCATCCCAGGCAGGCGCTCGCGAGCGCCTTCTGGATGCAGCCGAGGCGCTAATCTACGCCGGCGGCATTCACGCCACGGGCGTCGATGCGATCGTGCGCGAGTCCGGCACGGCGCGCAAAAGCTTCTACACGCATTTCGAATCGAAAGACGCGCTGGTGGCCGCCGCGCTCGCGCGGCGCGACGAGCGCTGGATGCGCTGGTTCGTGGAAGGCACGCTAAGCCGCGCACGCACGCCCCGCACGCGGCTGCTCGCCATGTTCGACGTGCTGCGCGAATGGTTTGCTTCGCCGGGCTTTCACGGCTGCGCCTTCCTGAATGCGGCCGGAGAAATCAGCTCGCCGGACGATCCCATCCGCGTCGTCGCGCGCGATCACAAGGAGCGCTTACTGCGTTTCGTGCGCGAGCAGTGCGACGATTACTTCGCGTCGATTGCAGGAGACCGTCGCCATGCGGCGCGCCTCGCGCGCCAATGGCTGATTCTGATCGACGGCGCAATCGGCGTGGCGCTCGTGAGCGGCAGCGCCGACACGGCGCTCGATGCCCGTGCCGCCGCCGAACGTCTGCTCGACACCAGTACGAGTTCCGCACGTCCATCGAAGCCGTCGTCGCGGCGGCTTGCCCGTTCCACCTCCCCTAAGGAAACGCCATGACCCAGTCCGCCGAAACTCGCCCGCCGGTTCCGCCCTTCACGCAGGAGACCGCCATCCAGAAAGTCCGCGCCGCAGAAGACGGGTGGAACACGCGCGACCCCGAGCGCGTCTCGCTCGCTTACACGCCGCAAAGCGTCTGGCGCAACCGCGCCGAGTTCGTGACGGGCCGCGAGCAGATCGTGGGACTCTTGCGCCGCAAATGGGCGCGCGAGCTGGATTACCGGCTCATCAAGGAACTGTGGGCGTTCGGCGGCAACCGCATTGCGGTGCGCTTCGCCTACGAATGGCACGACGATTCCGGCCACTGGTTCCGCTCATACGGCAACGAGAACTGGGAGTTCGACGAAAACGGCCTCATGGCGCGTCGCCACGCGAGCATCAACGACCTGCCCATTCGCGAGAGCGAGCGGCTCTATCACTGGCCGCTCGGCCGTCGCCCCGACGACCACCCCGGTTTGTCGGACCTGGGGCTGTAACGCCGCCCCCCCCCCGCGCGGGCCCCATCCGCGCGCGGCTTTCCTCGCATCCCACCAGCACACCACGTTGCGGCGCAGCGATTTTCACGGAATTGACGCCGCTTTCCCTTATGGTTGCGCCCAGGTCTGTACCGCCGCGCAACGCGCGTGCCGCTTTGCCCGAGCACGTCTTCCACTGCGTTTTCCGCCTGTTGCGGTACAGTTCGCGACTTGGGTTGGCTAGCTGGCGCCCTTCTTTTTCGGGCACAGAACCCTGACGGACAACAAACGAATCGCGCCGGCACCAGACCGGCGATGGAGAAGACATGCTCTCGAGGCGGAACAACAAGAAGCCCACCTACCTCGCCGCCGCGCTGGCCGCTACGTTGCTGCTGGCCGCGAGCGGCGCCCGCGCTGCCAGCTGGTGCGCGAACGGCCTCTGGGTAGATGCAATGGTGGGCTCCTACCACATCAACCCCGACAAGCATTTCGAGGACTTCAACCCCGGGCTCGGCATCGAATGCTGGCCTGGGCAGCAATGGGCGCTCACCGCAGGCGGCTTTCGCAACTCGCTGCGTCGGCCGTCGTGGTACGGCGGCGCTGTCTGGGCGCCGGAGTTCGCGCATTGGGGTTTCGTGCGCGTCGCCGTGATGGGCGGCATCATCTCCGGCTACAACTACGGCAACTGGGGGCTGGGGCGCGACCACACCATCGGCCCGGTGGTGGCGCCGCTGCTGATGTTCGAATACCGGCGTGTGGGCGCCAACGTCATCGTGATTCCGCCCATTCCCTCGGACGACCTGCCGTTTACCCTCGGCTTCCAGTTGAGGGTGAAGTTCTAGGGCCACCTATCGCCGTACAAAAGAGATGCGACTTTTAGAAAATCGCTGAAATCGTACAATAAAGCTGCGACCTCACATCTCGCAATATGGAAATTGAGCCGCTCAGCCTTATCGGGCTCGGTCCTCCGCAATCGGGTGTCCGTATTCCGAACGCAACCAACGCCGCGAATTCCTCCTTCTGCGGCGGCATATTTAATTAGTTATGCGAAATTAAAGTTGCGACTTTCCTTGTTGTATAAGCTCCCGAGGTGAGCCGTATGAGTTGTCGGCACAGATCAACTGCACATTCGTAGGCCTTGCAGTTGGCGCGAATTCGTGCGGCTTGGAAGCCGAGTGAAGAGCCGAACTGGTGATAGTTCAGCGTTTCGAAACCTTTTCGGATAGGTGAGCTGTTCCAGGATGGTGAGGACTTCCAGGAGGCAAGGAAGCGTTGAGGAAACCGATAGTAAGTGCAATAGGTGAGGGCTTTCGGGGGCGGCGACGCGGGATGAAGCGGCGTTAGTAGAATTCGTGTCCCGTCGTAGGTGATAAATTCGCCACACGCTATCTCACTGAAGTTTGTGAGTAGGTATCAACGAAGGTGAAGGAATTCGGGATGGTGAGGATTTCCAGGGGGTAGGACGGTGAGCAGGTCCATCTCTCCCGAATAAGCTCACCTAGCCTGGTGCCGCCAAATGTACGGTCAACTCCGATTGGAGGACAGACCGGTGCGTTCTGTGCGACGTCTCCGTGGTCGGGTGCGGCCGATTATGAGCCGCCGACTCTACGGCTTTAGTGTAAGCCTGCGGCCATCCTTCCCGCTTCTTGACCATCGTTTTCCAGAACTACGCTTCTCAACGTATGCCTGAAGATCGTTGCCCCATGAATGACCGCTACTTTGTCCCAGATCTCGCACAAGTTTGAGAACCTTCACCCGGACACAATACTCGAGAATTTGGGTTAAAACATCAACGCGAAGATTTCGCATCAGGTCAGCGAGATGCATCGCCTCTTCCAGCGTCTGTCCTTTCCATCCTTCCTTACCTATGTCGCTCGCGAGTTCCAGAAGCGCGAGTTCCGGGATTGAAACGAGAATTTCTTTATTCTTGTTCGGCAATGGTCGCAGCCAATCCGCTATCGGTGAACCGTCGTGAAACAGCTGGGTGGTTTGAAAGCTGAAAGGCATTTGTTCGCCCGCCCAGTCCGGGAACCTATACGACCGGGAAGCCCATAGGGTGATTCTGGGGCGGAACGCTATGTTGTGTCTCATTCCCTGCCAATCGAGTGCGGTTTTGCCGCCGACATGCAGGCCGGGCACTCGTCGGCTCATATAGGCGATGACGCCGTCCGTCGATAGGTCGTCTCCGACGAGTAGATAGGCCCCCTTTGAGAGGCGTTTCAGCCAGCCGGCACGAACCAGGTAACTGGTTTGTGATGGTCCAATCCCGAGTGCCCTTAACATTATCGGGTCCAAGGGTTGTCCACGGGGCGCCTTTTCCAACAGACGTTGTATGGTCGTATTGGCCAACGATCAGTCCTTCGCGTACTTTGCCAGATACAACTAGCTAATTTATCACAGTTCCCGCAATTAAAGTACGTCGAGCATCGATAGGTCTCTTTTGCGACCGCCTGCGTGCTGGAAAAAGTGAAGACCACGCCGTACACTCGTTCGGGTACGTTTTTGTCGATTTTGTAACCGTCACACTTCGCCGGTAGCCTTCACGGCGCCTGTCACGGATTAGCCCCCTCCTGCGCCTCGCTGGCCGTGTAACTGTTCGCCGCTTTTTTCGCGTGAGGTGGTCGGCTACAACGTTCAGGTCGCCATCGACGCCAGGCATGGCCTCGTCGTGACGCACGAAGTCACGAACGTCGGCTGCGACCGGGCCCAGCCCAACCAATGGCAAAGGCCGCGCGCGACGCCATGGGCAAGAATAAGATGAAAGCACTGGCAGAC